>NZ_JBHULY010000016.1:0-308937 GCF_042684665.1 Hyunsoonleella rubra
TGTTCTTTATCAAAGAACGAATTCTTATATTGTATCCTTGAACAGCGCAGGACACACAACGAAAGCACAACAAGGTATATGAAATCATAGCCGCCTATCGGCAGGCTACGCTTCATATACTAAACGCTGTACATTATTAAATCTCGATATGAATCAAAAATACCTTTTGATAGTTTTCACCCTTTTTATAAATATCTCAATTTTTGGACAAAATGGAGAAGTTCTTGAAAATCAAATTCTTCAAAGTAAAGTTTTAAATAAAGAAGTTAAATACAATATATACTTACCTCCCAACTATGACACTATAAAAGCATATCCTACAATTTATTTCTTGCATGGATTTGGTGGAAATAATAATAGTCCTCGTACCAAAGCTATCATCAAACAAATTGATTCTTTAATTATAAATGGTAGTTTTCCAGAAACAATTATTATTTGCCCAAATGCAGGAAAATCTTGGTATATCGATGACTATGCAGGTAAAGAGAAATACGCAACAATGTTTATTTCCGAGTTTATGCCGGAATTGAAAAAGCGATACGCCTTGACAAAATCTTCACAAAAAACCGTTGTTATGGGGACGTCAATGGGAGGTTTTGGAGCATTACGATTTACCATGTTAAATCCTGAAGAGTTTGGAATTTGCGTAAGTTTCATGGGAGCAATAAGCACCAAAAAGCAAATGGTAGAAGACTTAGAAAAATATTATCAACGCTTTCATGCGCATTTATACGGAGAAAACTTAAGTCCAAAAGAAAGAACGAATGAAGTTTATGTCAATAATAACGCTCTGTATATTGCCGAAAAGGTAGATGTAGAAATTCTTAAAAGTAAAAAGTGGTATATCCAAACCTGTGATGACGATTTCCATTCGCTTCCGAATGCCGCATTGCATATATTATTTCATCAAAAGAATATTGAACATGAATTTAGAGTTACAAACGGAAAACACAACAAAACATGCGTTGATAGTTCAATTCCAGATGCATTAGAGTTCATAAAAAACAATTTAACAGAAGAAAAATAGTGGGTTTAAAAAAAACGAATACTCACCGGTGGCTTTAAGTAATTGCTGGTTCTTGCCTGCTTCTAAAAATATTCTTGGATTTCCGATTTAGTATTGATTTACCCGCTTGCTGAGCCGAGTACCAACTCACGAAACCTCCCCTATACTCACCGTTAACATCAAGCTGATAAAAACTGAACACCTAATTTGTTAAAGTCGTTTTTTTACAATTCTGGTAGATTCTTCTTTTTCATTTTTGCCGTATAAAACATATCGAAATGAAAATAGTAGTAGTAATTCAAGTAAGTATAAAAAAAGTGGAAACTGAAAATTTTTCGAAATTAGCAAAATCTATGGCTGATGAAAGTTTTTCTGAAAAAGGATGTTTAACTTATAAAATATCTAAAAGTTTGCTTGAGGAAAATGAATTCCTTTTCTATGAAAAATACGAAAACGCAGAAGCTCTAGAAAAACATAATTCCTCAGTACATTTTAAAAAATTTATAAATTCCATAACACCGATGTTAACCCAGGAACCCATTATAGAGAAATTTGATGCTTAAAAATAAGTCTTATAAGCCAACGCCCTTTCTGTCAAAGTACGTAGACAGGTTCTATACTTTTGAAAAACAAAGTTCTGCTTATTTTGAACTTCCTGCTGTTTTACCGGGAACAGGACTAGAACTCTTATTTCATCTGGATAAACCGCTTTCTATAAATAATGATAGACTTCCAAGGGCACATACTGTTTGTCCTAGGAAAATGTTCAAATTTGACAAAGATAAAAGCGTATCATTCTTGTCTGTGCGTTTTAAAAGTGGTGCTTTTAGACACTTCTGTTCAGTCCCGTTTTCCGAACTTAATGACACATATTATTCTGTTCAGAATTTATGGCAAGAAAAAGGCAGGGAATTATTAAATAAGCTTGATAAAAACCCAAATATTGAGCTTAAAATTAAGGAGGTTGATTTGTTTTTAAGAAGTACGTTTAAAGAACATCACGAAGAAGACAATGATAAATGGGATTCTATAATTGAAGAATTATATTATAATTTTAAGAGTAATACGATCCAAAAAATTTCCAAGAGTTCTTGTTTAAGTCTTCGACAGTTTGAAAGAGGATTTAAAAAACAATTTGGGATAACGGCCAAAGAATTTCAAAAAATAACTCGATTTCAAGAAGTAATTAAAAGTTTACTTCTCAACAAAAATCCAGACTATTTAGATACTGTTCTGGAAAATGGATATTTTGACCAAAGTCATTTCATAAGGGAATTTAAATCTTTGACTCAACAGACACCCCTGGAATACCTTACGAGTAACAATTTCACAAGTCATTTTTACCATAAATCAATTAATGCAAGTTACCAACAACGCACATAATTCATTGCTATTGCTTGCCTAATTGCACAAAATTCCTCAGGAATTTTCTATTTGTATTTGCTGACATGATTGCTGAAACAGGCAACTAGGCATAGTCTAACCGTTAGCATGAATTAATAAAGACTACATGATTTTTAATACTTTTTATCTCATATTCTTGGCGGTCCAATTGTAATTCGGGTAGTTTATAACTTCATTATATTTAGAATTATAGACTACAGAAATATTTTTATTTGAATTGCATTCGTTATTTACCTCAAAGTTGGTTGATTTGGCGGATTATCATAACGGGATATTGGCGTTCCCGCTATTGCCGACAACCATTTACTGAGCAAAATAAGCTTTAATGCTACCTTTAAAAACGGAAGCAGAAAGCATATGGGGAAACTACATTTTTTGAAGTAAACGATGGTAAAATTGTAAACGACTAGTTTTTTTATACCATAAGGCACAAAAAAATTGACTTTTAAAGACTTTAGTTCCATAAAATTAAGTCTTTTTTATGCTTTTCTAAAGCAGAAAAACATTATTTCTGATTTTGAATATTAAAAATCCTTATCTTTATAATAGCCAACCAAAACCATAATATCATGAGAAAACTGTTCATCATACTGTTTTACTCATTCTCCCTAACTACTTTTGGTCAAGAGGCACAGTGCTCCAACTTTAAAACTGGAAGTTTTAAGTATACGAGCCCTTTGTACGCAGATTGGAGTATCTCAAGAACTGATTCTACGCAAATCGAAACTAACAGCAGAACTGGATTGGTGATTCACAGTCGGGTCCGATGGCTTTCGGATTGCTCCTTTACGCTAACATGCCTCAAAGTATCACAAAAGCATTTACAGCATGCGGTTGGTAAAATATTTCAGATAAACATTACCGAAACTTCAGAACGCGCCTATACCTGTATCTCAAAACGCAATGAAGTTCAAAAGGAGGATCTGGAGTTGCAGGTTTTAAAAGTGGATTAAGCCTTTTTGTTTAATAACCTCTTTTCTATTTACCTTTTAGAGCCGTTACCTGAATCTCAATTTTCATCTTTTCATCTGCAAGTACCGCTGAAAACATGGTGGCCGCAGGTTTAATATCTCCAAAGTATTTTCTTAATATAGGCCAACACCTTTTAAATTTACTGGCATCTGGCAAAATATAGGTAACTCGAACAACATCGGATAGGCTTGCATTAGCTTTCTCCAATGTATTTTCAATGTTTATTAAGCATTGCTCGGTTTGTACTACAATATCATCACTAATCGTCATAGTATCGTAATCGTAACCTGTGGTTCCTGAAACGAATATCCAATCGCCTTGAACCACTGCTCTTGAATAACCAATTTCCTCTTCAAAGGATGAGCCTGTACTGATAAGTTCTCTCTTCATTGTTAATTATTATTTAAAGGAATATTCAAAGTCACCCGCGTACCCTTGCCCTCTTCCGAAGTCAAAAACATACGGCCGTCGATATACTTTATGCGCTCTTTCATAAAAGTCATCCCCATGCCTCCATCACCTGTTTTTACACGCTTTATTTTACTGGGGTCGAAACCTTTACCGTTATCGTCAATCACAATACTTAGCATTTTCTTGCTATGTGAAAGCGACACTAAAATATGCGTGGACTCTGCATACTTAATAGCATTATTGATAGCCTCCTGCGTGATGCGGTAAATATTGATTTCAGCCAATGAATCCATCCGTTGGTTAAAATCCGATTTATTGAATAGCACTATTTCCTTGCCTGTTAATCGTGCCAATTCTTGCGTCAATTTGGTCAGGGCAGGCACAATTCCATGGTCGGCAAGTTCAGGAGGGGTTAAATTGAACGTTGCCGTTCGTACCCCTTTAATAATGTTTGATGTGAGTTCTTTTAAGTGCTCTACTTTGGCCGAAGCCTTTTTGACATCTTTGGTATCTATACTTTCTAAATTGAACTTTAAACCAGTAAGCATCTGTCCGATACCATCGTGTACATCCTTGGCAATGCGGTTCTGCTCTTTTTCTTGATTCTCGATAATTTTGCTGGAAATGATTTTCTGCTGGCTCATTTTTTCCTCAAAGCTCCTGGTGGTCAACCTATCAATTTCCAACTGTGCTACCTTGCGTTCCGTAATTTCTGAAGCAATAATCAATAGCTCTGATTTTTCTTCATAGGGGCTAAAGGGAATTACAGCCATCTCTAGCCAAATATCAGTACCATCTTTGGAAGTGGCCTTTACCTCCCCTTGCCAGCCCTTCTTTTTATGATTGGTTATGATAGTTTCAATGGTTTCCTGTTCGCCTTCTATGGAAGACAACAAATTCCAAAACAGCACATTATCATTGAATTTTGAAAATTGAAATAATTTGGAAAACTTGCTTCCCATATGAACCAATTTGCCATTGGGCAAAATCCTTGCAAAAAGCAGGGTGCTATCCATGGCTCTTGTCAGGGCACTAAGCTCCTGGATATAGCTTTCTTTAGCTTTGCTCAATTCACCGGCATCCCGCGCCATTTTTTTTGCCTGCCGTTCAGCACTCAGCAATTCTGCCAAAGTCACTCTCACAGATTTGGCTGCCGGCCAAAATATATAAATAAACTCTCCCAAAAGTATCAGCAGCGTCAGGGCCATAAGCCACAATTCCAATTGTCCGAGCCATTCTACTTTTTCTTCTGCTTCAGCATCATATTGGTTTACAATAGCGTCCATTTGTGTCAAAAAATCACCTTCGTAGGCCTGAACTGTTTCAATATCCTTAGAATAAGTACTTAAGGGGAGTGACGGAATGTTCTCAATTTTGGAAATAATCGATTTTGAGGCCTCGGCAATAGTATCAAAAATGGGATTTAATTTTGAAAACTTAAGTACAATTTCCTTACTGTTTTTCTTGGGCAAACCTAGACTGTCGCTCCCATTTTGAAGCGAATGATGCGAAAACTCCCAAAGCGATAAGGTTTGTTTTAAATCGTTTTTGATAAATACCTTTTCCTCCTGGCTTGAAGTTGCAGAAAGCGACACAACATCCTTTGCCAGTTTCTGGCTCAACATACGCTGTCGTCCCGCAATATTAATCACGGTAGAATCGCTTTCCTGACCTCGCAAATGATTACGAATCAAAATCTGGCTAAGAATTACCGAAAGTGCAATGGTGCTAAACCCAATAATGTATAAACGGCGTAGTTTATCAAAAGTCCTTTGATCTAATGAATTACCGTTTGATACCATCGTACTGAAGTTTTTAAGCTATAGCCTGCTTTACAAGCGCTAAACCTTTTTCTGAAAAGGGCAACTTAAGTGCTGCTTCATGTCCTTTATTTGACATCTTTTTCCATGTTTTTTGAAGAATATCTATAATCTTTTCATCAGGGTGTTTTTCAGCAAATTCCTCAAAATAATAATCCAAAAACACTAAACAGATCGTATCTTCCAAGGTTTGGGATTCTTCGTTTTTCTTAATCAATTTTTTTGAAATAATGGCTTTCACTCTATCCGTAAACTGATCGTCGTAACCCACTTGTTTTAAAATATCGCCAGTTAAATCAGCATGCATTCTTTTCAGGGTTTCGCGCCATTTTAGGTATCCCACACGATCCATTGGGTATTCATCCCTTGGTATTTTCCAACGGCAAATATGTTGGGCTCTTGCCGCGATTTGAAGTGCTTTTGAAGCATTGGGCTCAAACTGCAACAACTTTCGCGTCATACGTTGCGCATACAGCAATTCCTTTGGGTATTCCATCCCCGCAACCTGATAGGTATTAATATCTTCGGAGTTGGCTTTATCAATTAATGCAATTGCGGTTTCAAATCTGGTTGGCTTCATATGGTTTTCAGAGATTACGTTCTTTAAGAGCCAAGATACAGAATTACTCTTTTTACTTTGATAATATATGCGAGAATTTTACCTGTCTAGCAAAAGTTTGTACCTCATCATATTAAAGGCCTCAATCACCAAAGCCTTTGCGGCAACTTATAGAACATTTACAATTGTCTAAGTAAATTTTAATAACCTTTTAAGTTCCAGTTCTTAAATTACCGCATGCTTTGGCTTTACCATTAACTATAGCCATCATATGCATCTATCCATGAACTAATCCAATAGCTTTCATTCCTGAAACCCTACATAAACAAAACCTTCCTCTATCTTTACGGGGTAGGTAGCAATAGCATCCAAATCCCCATTGAGATTTTCCCCGTTTTCCAGCGAAAACGTCTTTTTGTGCAATGGACAGGCCACCTTTGGTATGCCTTTATCATCCCCTATCATTCCCCGGCTTAATACCATTTCCATTTTGTGCGGACACAAGTTTTGGCAAGCATACCACTTATTGAGCCGTTCAAAATTAAACACAGCAATTTGCTTGTTTTTATATTTAACGCAGGCACCGCCATCCTTGGGAAAATCCGCAACTTTTGCCGCTTTAAACCAAACCTTCACATCTTCCAGTTTAGTACCACTGTATTTATCCAGAATTTCAATCATTTTTGATGTATTATAAAAAACCGAAACAAGTTCAGTTCAATTTATTAGTTTTCAATAATTTGGGCGTTACCCACACCCTTCGAGTTCCTCAGGGCAAGTGGGTCGGGCTTTCCGCTATATCTTTCTACGAAGCAGTCCCGAACTTGTTTCGGGATCACAACCTCCAAATACCAATCCCTTTTAGCCGAAAATTTTGTCATCAATGGCTTCGCTAAAAAGGATGCCGCTTCAATCCCTAACGCGGGTCTATCCGCTAACTTATATCCAAAACCAACATCGCAATATCTGTGCTTTAGATCGTTGGCTTCAAATCGAAATTCGTTACTCGTAACTCATAACTCGCTACACCCAAGGCTCAGGCATTTTTTGGTCCCGCATAGGCACAAAAACAATGTTATCATCTTCTTCCTCACTATTCACGAAGTGATTAAAACGCTTCATCATTTCGGGGTCGTTCACCGCTTGGGTCCATTCGCATTCAAACCTGTTCACCAAAGTCTGCATCTCTTTTTCCAAATCTTCAGCAATACCTAATTTATCGTCAATAATCACTTCTTTTAGATACTCCAATCCACCTTCCAGTTTTTCTTGCCATGCTGCAGTACGCTGTAAAGGCTTAGCTGTCCTCATGTAGAACATTAGATACCTATCCAAATATTTGATTACCGTTTCATTGTCAATTTGCTCGGCAAATAGCTCAGCATGACGGGGGTTTGCACCACCGTTACCACCAACATATAAATTCCATCCACCTTCCACAGCAATTAGACCAAAATCTTTACCGCGAGCTTCTGCGCATTCACGAATACATCCAGATACACCTCCTTTGATTTTATGGGGCGCACGAATACCACGGTAACGATTTTCCAATTCGATACCAAAGCTTACGCTTTCATCCATGCCGTAACGGCACCATGTGGAACCTACACAGGTTTTTACGGTTCTTAAAGATTTGCCATAGGCATGCCCGCTTTCAAAACCATGGCTTATCAACTCTTTCCAAATTAGTGGAAGCTGGTTTAGCGTGGCACCAAATAAATCAATACGGACACCACCGGTAATCTTCGTATAGAGATCGTATTTCTTCGCAATTTCACCAAGAGCAATTAATTTATCTGGAGTAATTTCCCCTCCGGGAACACGAGGCACTACTGAATAGGTTCCATTGCGTTGAATATTGGCCAAAAACCTGTCGTTAGAATCTTGAATGGCATATTCTTTATTCGCAGTATCCGCATGAATCGTTGCCATCAATGATGCAACTACGGGCTTACATATTTCACAGCCGTGTCCTCCATTACCGTGATTGTCCAACACTTCATTAAATTTGGTATAACCTTTTACTTGAATGATTTTATACAAATCTTGTCTATTAAAATCGAAGTGTTCACAAATTGAATCCTTAACTTCAATTCCTAAAGACTTTAGTGTAGCATTGGTCAAATCTGCCACCATTGGCTTACAACCACCGCAACCTGTACCTGCTTTTGTACAGCTTACAACGTCTCCCACATCAGTGGCCTCCCCACTTTCAATCACGCCACAAATTTGCCCTTTGGTCACGCTTTCGCAAGAACACACTTGTGCTTCATCCGGTAGGTCCATAACATCCCCAAGTATTGCACCACCCTCGCTGGCCGGCAATATCAACTGAGAAGGATCTTCTGGAATGGCCATCCCGTTTAAATAGATTTGATGCAACATACTATAGTCATTGGCATCTCCCACCAAGATACCTCCCAATAGTTTTTTACCGTCAAGACTTACATTAATCCTTTTATACAGATGTTGCGTTTTATTTTCAAAAATTATGGAATGTCCTTTTGAAGCAGGCATAAAGGGCTCCCCAAAACTAGCTACGTCCACACCAATCAATTTCAATTTTGTAGACATATCGATATCCTGAGGCATCATTGCATCGGTTTTACCTAAAATCTGCTCTACAGCAATAGCCGCCATGTCATAACCTGGGGCCACCAAACCGTAAATCATTTGGTTGTACAAGGCAATCTCACCGATGGCATAAATGCTATCATCCGAAGTTTTCATGGTATTGTCCACCACTACTCCACCGCGGACGCCGACCTCCAAACCGCAGGCTCTCGCTAATTCATCCCTTGGTCTAATTCCCGCAGAAACTACGAGCATATCTACATCCAGCATATCATCCTCGCCAAACTCCATACCTGTAATTGAACCATTTCCTAAAATTTGATTGGTCGCCTTGCTCAAATGTATATTAAGCCCCATGGACTCTAGTTTCAGTTTTAAAACCTGGCTACTTCTAGAATCCAACTGTCTTGGCATCAATTTAGGTGCGAACTCCACAATATGTGGTTCCAAGCCCATATCCATAACGGCTTTACCGGCTTCCAAACCTAACAATCCCCCACCCAGAACAGCTGCCCTGGCATTAGGTTTTTCCGCCTTAAGTTTAGCTGCATACTGCAGCATACCTTCTAAATCCTCTATGGTTCTGTAAACAAATACGCCTTCCTTTTCTACGCCCTTGATTGGTGGCACGAACGGAGAAGATCCCGTTGCCAATACCAAATAGTCATAGGAAAACTCCCGATCCTTTGCCGTTGTAATTGTTTTTGAAGTTCGGTTGATATCCGCAACACGCTCATCTACAACCAAGTCAATATCATGCTCTGCATACCATTCGGCAGGTGCCATTTCCAAAGCCTTGGCATCTTGATTTTCGAAAAATTCACTTAAATGCACTCGATCATAAGCTGGTCTGGGTTCCTCTCCAAACACAGTGATTTTATAATCTCCACTTTCGGCTTTCTCTACAAATTTCTCGCAAAACTTATAGCCAACCATACCATTTCCAACAACAATAATGCGCTTCATAATTACGTATTTGTATACAAAACTAAGTATTTATACGTATTTTTAAACATCACAATGCCTAAAATTTACGTAGAAAACACATTATTGTCAATTTCTCAAATTGGGATATGAATAATTGTTTAATGAGAAAATTAACGGATTGCTTTTTATTGAAATCTTAAAAACAAATACTACTTCGTTTTTACCAAAAACACCTATTAAATCCTAATTTCGCTATATTTGTTACACGATGGGTATGAAATCCAAAAAATACAAGATAATAGAGAAACTGATGAAAGTGTCGGACGAAGATACCTTATACAGAATTGAAGAAATTCTTGAATCGGAGGCATCCAATGATAATTTTGTTTTATCCCAAAACGAAAAAGATATTTTAGATAAACGTATGGATTCCCATAAATCTGCGCCTAAATCAGGGAAAAGTTGGGAGGATATCAAAATAGGTTTGTCTGATAAATATGCCTCATAAACTTATTATAAAACCTGAAGCCGAAATTGAATTAATAGAAGCTTTGGAATGGTACGAAAAGAAACAAACTGGATTGGGGCGTAAGCTTTATTTAGAGTTTGATACCATTTTTGAAGATATTGCTACACGACCTGAACATTTCCAAAAAAGATACCGAGACATAAGGGTTAGATTCACCCGAACATTTAATTTTGGCATTCACTACACCTTTGAAAACGACACCATGTTTGTTCATGCTATTTGGCACACAAGTAGAAAGCCTCTCAAATAATCTCTAGACCTTTTCAACCGTTACCCTCACACTTTTTGATGCGGGCGTTTTTGCAGTATGCGCGAAACTATCCAATGGCACCAATACGTTAGTTTCAGGGAAATACGTGGCACAACAATTTTTTGGAATGTCATAGCCAACTACTTTAAAATTATTGGCCTCTCGAATTACGCCATTATATTCGGATTTAAGGTTGACCACATCGTATTCTTTCAAACTACGTAGTTTCATATCCTCACGGTTCATAAAGATGACGCGTCGTTCATTAAAAACACCGCGATAGCGATCGTCCATTCCGTAAATGGTGGTATTAAACTGATCATGACTACGGATGGTCATCATGATTAATTCGGCCTCCTTCAATTTCCAATTCGGGAGTTTGTTAATTGTGAAATTTGCCTTTCCCGTTTTTGTTTTAAACTTGCGGATCCGAGCGCCATTCGGCAAATAAAACCCTGAGGGTTGTTGCAGTTTGGTATTATAGTTTTCAAAACCGTTAACCACCTCGGCAATATCATCACGAACCAAATTATAATCATCTTTATAAGCCAACCAATTTATTTTTGATTGCGCTTTTAAAGTGGCATTGGCGATTTCACAAACCACAGCTACCTCACTCATTAAAGCATCGGAACAGGGTTCTAAAACACCTGTTGTGGAGGACACCACTCCCATAGAATTCTCAACACTTTGGGTTTGCACTCCTGTTTTCTGAAAGTCTTTTTCAGCTCTACCCAAACAGGGCAAAATCAATGCTTCTTTTCCCGTGACCAAATGAGACCGGTTGAGTTTTGTACTTACGTGGACGGTTAAATTGCAGTTGGCCAAAGCCTGTGCAGAATAGGCGGTATCAGGAACCGCCGAAATAAAATTGCCTCCTAAACCAAAAAACACTTTTGCCTTCTTTTCATACATCGCTTTTATGGCATCGATAACGCTGTAACCGTGTTTAGTGGAAGGTTTAAAACCATATTTTGCCTCTATTTTATCCAAAAAAGCCTGTGGTGCGGACTCCCAAATACCAACCGTCCTATCACCTTGCACATTGGAATGGCCTCGCACTGGGCAGGTCCCAGCACCTTCTTTTCCGATACTTCCTTTTAAAAGCAACAAATTGACCAACTCTCGGATATTATCCACGGCATTCTCGTGTTGGGTCAACCCCATAGCCCAACAAATAATGATCTTTTTTTTGTTGAAAACCAGTTCAAACACTTTCTCAAAAATTTCTTTTGAAACTCCCGATACTTCCAAACAGTCTTGAAAATCAAAGGTTTTTAAATCTGCAATAAAATCATCATATCCGTTAGTATATTCTTTAATAAATGTTTTATCAAAAACACCTCCCTTTTCTTCTTCCCTCTCCAGTAATTTCAATAATAAAGCTTTAAAAAAGGCAACATCCCCATTGATGGTTATCGGCACAAACACATCCGATAATTTTGTACCACCAGTAAGCATTTTTACTGGGTTTTGAGGATCCGTAAACTTCATTAACCCAGCCTCGGGCAAAGGATTTATAGCCACAATCTTACCGCCGTTTTTCTTTGTTTTTTCCAGTGCAGAAAGCATCCTGGGGTGGTTGGTAGCTGGATTTTGCCCAATGACCATTACCAGTTCAGCTTTGTACAAATCCTCTAAAGTCACAGAGCCCTTACCGATCCCTAAAGTTTCGGACAAGGCACTTCCACTGGCTTCATGGCACATATTGGAGCAATCCGGTAAATTTGAGGTCCCGAATTCCCTAACAAATAGTTGGTATAAAAAAGCGGCCTCATTAGTGGTTCTGCCAGATGTGTAGAACACCGCTTCATCAGGGTGCGATAGGCTATTTAAATGATTCCCAACTTTAGCAAATGCACCTTCCCACGAAATGGGTTGATAGTGCGTTGCGCCCTTTGGCAAATACATGGGTTCTGCCAAGCGTCCGGATTTGCCGATTTCAAAATCAGACCATTCGGATAATTCGTCCACCGAGTTCTCTGCAAAAAATTCCCTGCCAATTACTGTTTTTTGCATTTCCTCCGCCATGGCTTTCAACCCATTTTCACAATACTCGCCGAGAGCCGAGCGGTCATCGTCTGGGTCAGGCCAAGCGCATCCGGGGCAATCAAAACCGCCTTTTTGGTTAATATTCTGTGTGATTTTTAGAATATTGCCGGGCTTGATGTACTTTACCGCATGGGATGTTGCCGCCTTTAAACCCCTAAACCCCGCAGTATTGGATGGCGGGGTTTTTACTTTTAAATTTTGAAATGCTTCAGGTGTTAAGGCTTTATCGATGGATGATTTGCTCATGCTCTAAATATAGCAAATAAAGAAAAGAAGATTAATTATCACTTGATTTATGAAGCATTTTATAGTCGGCTTGGGTGTCGATATCCATGTTCTTAAAATTTGGGGCAATTACCTTTACTGAATCTTTATGTTTGTTGATAATGGATTTTGCGCCATCGTCGCCAGATAGCAGCGATAATTCCGCAAAATATGCTTGGTCAAATAATGTAGGAACCCCAATTTTTTCTTTAGAATATGAAGTCGCAATGATTTCTTTTTTATTTGGATTGAATGTTTTGATGATATCATCCAAGTAATCCGAAGTTACAAAAGGCTGATCTGCTAAAACAAACAAAAGACCATCAACGTTTTCTTTTGAATTTAAAACGAAATGAGCCGCACTGGCAATTGACTTCCCAAGACCTTGTTGCCATTCATTATTTACAATAAGGGTAACTGCTTCATTATTGATTTCAGAAGTTATAGCCTCTGAATTTGCACCCAAAACCACAATGACTTCCATAGCCAGTGTATTTTTTGATGTATGAATTGCATGTTGAATCAATGATTTTTCGCACCATTTTAAAAGCTGTTTCGGGCTTCCCATTCTTGTTGAAGCACCCGCCGCCAAAATGGCAATGGCAATATGTGAAGATTGAGACAAGATTAATGCTTGGAATGAATGCTTCCAGTTGTTTTACTTAGCGATATTGGGTTTCGTTTTCTTGTTACAGCCAAAATCTCAGAAATTATTGAAATTGCAATTTCTTGAGGTGTTTCAGAACCGATATTCAAACCTGCTGGCCCATGAATAGCTTCTAAAAAGGCATCAGAAACTTCAGGGCAATACTCCATAAATTGGGATAATAAATCCTCGCGCCGTTTTGTGGGGCCCAAAAGCCCAATGTAATTTGGATTGGTGTTTTTTAATGCTACCAAATACCGTAAATCGTAAGCAAAATTATGTGTCATCAAAACCACCGTGGTTTGGTTATCGATGTTATTGACATCCAAATTCTCTGGTGTCGTAGTGATTAAAGCCTTTGATCCAGGAAAATTCTGCATCGTCTTTGCTTCTGAAACACCTGCAACAATGGTAACCTCCCACCCCGTTAAAGACGCATATTGGCATAATTGAACCGCATCATGTTCCGCACCGATAATCATCAATTTGAAACATGGCGGCATCTCTTGGCGAAATACCAATCCCTCCGAATATTTTTCACTTTTAGTTGAAAGGGGAAAATAATCCTTTTCGATTTTGACATCTGAACCAATGCCATCAAAAACCCCTGCTTCCTTTTTATATTGTGATATGACTTCAAATGCTTCTCTATCATTTAAACATCTGAAAAAAGCCTGCTCAAATCTAGTATCTGTTTGAATTTCCTCCAATAAAATATACAGAACGCCTTCACATCCCAAACGGTATCTGCCGTCATAAGTCATCATTTTGGATTGCCCCGTTTTAAAAACCGATTGTGCTTGCAACAAGACTTCCTTTTCAACACAACCGCCACTTACCGCACCAATCATAGTGTCGTCTTCCAGAATTAGCATTCGAACACCGGGCCTGCGATAGGAGGAACCGTCTAAATCTACCACCGAAGCCAAAACAGACTTTAATCCGTTTTTCTTTGCTTTAATGGCCTCCTCAATAATTTGTTTAAATTCGTGTGTCATTCAATTGTAAGTACCCCAATTATTTAGTTTTCAAGCCAAGAATTCTTGTTCATACGTGAAGGGCTGATGATAATACCTTTTACCAGTAGCCTTATATAGTGCATTGGCCAGAGCTCCCACTGCAGGAGGTAGACCCGGTTCTCCTAATCCCGTGGGTGCAATTTCATTTTCAACAAAAAACACTTCAATTGCTTCTGGTGCTTGAGAATGACGAATAAGTTGATAAAGATCGAAATTCATTTGGTTAGGTGCCCCACCACTAAAGGTGAGTCTGCCGTACATAGCATGACCGATGCCATCAATAACACCTCCTTGAATCATGTTTTTAGCCGCATCGGGGTTTACAACAATCCCACAATCGACTGCACACCATACTTTTTTAATCTTAGGTTCATTGTTTTCTAAAACAATATCAACAACTTCGGCTACATACGAAAAATGACAATAATAGGCGGCTACACCTCTATAAACTCCAGGTTCAGACTTTCCCCAGTTTGATTTTTCTTTGACCAATTTTAGTACTCCCGCATAACGTTGAGGGTCGTAATCATTCTTTTCTCCAACAGGGTTATTAATGGCACGATCAAATAATTCCAATCTAAAATCTATTGGATCCTTTCCAGCAACTTCTGCTACTTCATCTAAAAAAGCCTGTTCTGCAGCTGCTGTAAAATGTGAGCGTGGTGCTCTCCAAGCCCCAGTTGTAATATTCGTTTTACCAGAAATCTTCTTCGCTAAATAGTTATCTACAGTTCCAGCTGGAAAACGATTTGGGAAAACGGGACCCTCAGATAATCCAGCACCTTTAACCGAAAATGCAACTAAATTGTTATCTGCATCCAGTCCAGCTTTATAAGTTGACATATAGGCCGGCCTATAAGTTCCTTGACTCATATCGTCTTCCCTTGAATAAATGAGTTTTACCGGTTTACCTATTTTTTTTGAAATTGCGGCGGCTTCCATTCCATAATGAGTGTATAATCTTCTACCAAAACCACCTCCAATCCTTGTCATATTTACAGTAATATTTTCTATAGGCATTTTCAAAAGTTTTGAAACACAATTTTCCAATGCTTTTGGTGTTTGAGTCGGTCCTGTTAATTCTACAGAGTTTTCCTTTACATTAGCAAAGAAATTCATTGGCTCTAGTGTATTATGAGGTAAAAAAGGAGAGCTGTAAGTCCGCTCAATTACTTTTGTAGCATTTTTAAAAGCTACGTCCGGGTTTCCATCCTTTCTACTTTCTTTGGCTGTACCTGAAACCAATGCTTCATGTAGTTGACCTATATGCATTTTAGAATTTTCTGGAGGTGATACAACATCCCAATTGGCTCTTATGGCTTTTTTCGCCTTCATTAGCTGCCATGTTGAATTGCCTACAATAGCTATAAGATGATTAAATCCATTCTTCTTATAACCCCAGGCCGGCTCTTCTAGTGTTATATCTACTATAAATGCATCAGATACCCCATCCATGGCTTTTATTTCTTCGGCATTAAAATCTTTAACCTTCATACCAAAAGCAGGTGGATGTTGAATCATGGCCAATTGCATTCCTTCTGCTTTGAAATCCAAACCAAACAAGGGCTTTCCGGTAACAATGTTTTTACCCTCAACATTCTTTTTGCTTTTACCGATAATTTGAAAATCGTCAATAGATTTAAGTTCTACCTCTTCCGGAACTTCAATACCTACTGCCTTAGATGCGATCTCCCCGTAACCTATAGTTCTTTCTCCATTTTTCTCTGAAATTATCCCCTTGCTCACAGTTACCTCTGAAACCAAAATACCCCATTCTTTAGCGGCAGCTTCCAAAAGCATTCTTCTTGCGGTAGCACCAGCCATACGTAACGGATCCCAACCTCTCCGAATAGATTGACTTCCTCCAGCGTACTGATCTGTGTAAAACCCCGTGTTTAATGGGGCTTGCTCCACCACAACACTACTCCAATCCACATCCAATTCTTCAGCAACTATCATGGGCATAGAAGTTTTAACGTTTTGCCCAATTTCAGGATTTGGAGAATATATAGTAACTAAACCTGTGTCCCCAATTTTAATGTAACCATTTATGTCATACCACTCATTTGGAATAGCTATTTGTTCCTGGATTTTTTTATCGGAAGTACAGCCCGTAAACCAACTAAATCCAACAAGCATCCCTCCACCAGCTGCTGCAGATATCTTCAAAAATGAACGACGATTATATTGTGTTTTAATTTTTGTCATAATTCTACTTTTTAAAGTTTAGATGCTTTTTTTATAGCTTCTTTAATTCTAATATATGTACCACATCTGCAAATATTACCATACATTTCTGCACTAATTTCTTCATCTGTTGGGTTTGGGTTTCTCTCAAGCAAAGCCGCCGCCGTCATTATTTGCCCTGCTTGACAATAACCGCATTGTGCTACATCCAATTCTATCCATGCTTGCTGCACGGGATGGTCTCCATTTGCAGAAAGCCCTTCTATGGTTATAATATTCATTCCTTGTAAACTGGAAACCGGACGAGAACAGCTACGGGTAGCTATTCCGTTAACATGAACTGTACAAGCACCGCACTGAGCAATGCCACAGCCATATTTTGTTCCTACCAGGTTCAGTTTGTCCCTTAATACCCAAAGTAATGGCGTATCAGAATCGGCCTCGAAAGTATGCGATTCATTATTAATCTTTAAAGTGAATTTTGGCATAATGGTTTAATTTGGTAATAAGGTATTAAAAATTGCTATTAAAAAGGCCCTAAAATATCATTTTAACATAGGCTTATATTGTAAAAAATTACCTTACCGTTTTCTAATTTTACCCTTAACAGATTTTTAATACATTTTGTTATCCACATTTATGCTGTAAAAAAATAAACTATTTTTAAGCATTAAATTTTCAAAACGAATCCATGAAAACCTCAAAGCGTATCGGCTTGGTTTTAGGACCTCTTCTATTTATATTGATTCGGTTGTTTTTTGCTCCCGAAGGCCTATCGGACGAGGCCAATGGCGTTTTGGCTTCCACCGCTTGGATTGCCGTTTGGTGGATCACAGAAGCCATTCCAATTGCGGCTACCGCTCTGTTGCCTATTGCCCTGTTTCCTTTATCTGGTAGCTTAGACATTGGCACCACCACTGCTTCATTTGGACATAAATTTGTGTTTTTATATTTGGGCGGTTTTATTATTGCTATTGCTATTGAAAAGTGGAATTTGCACAAACGCATCGCCCTCAATATTATCAATATTATTGGCTCCAACGTTCAAAAAATCATTTTGGGGTTTATGGTAGCCACGGCATTTCTTTCGATGTGGATTTCAAATACGGCAACATCCGTGATGATGCTTCCCATTGGCATTGCCATCATTAAACAATTAAAGGACAATCCTAAAACAGACGAAGACGAAAATTTGATTTTTGGAAAAGCCCTGATGCTTGCCATTGCCTATAGTGCGTCCATTGGAGGAATTGCTACCTTAATTGGCACACCGCCCAATTTAGTTTTAGCCGGCGTGGTTTCCGAAACCTACGGTTATGAAATTACATTTTCGCAATGGTTTATTTTTGGATTTCCTATTTCGGTAATTCTTTTAGCAATTTGCTGGAAATATTTAACATCGTTTGCCTTCACTTTTAATCAAAATGAATTTCCCGGAGGCAAACAGGAAATAAAGCGACTATTGCAGTCATTAGGAAAAATGGCTTATGAGGAAAAAATAGTCGCCATAGTTTTTGCCACCACCGCCTTTTGTTGGATAACGCGTTCCTTTTTACTGAAAAAGATATTGCCCAATATGGATGACACGATCATTGCTATTGTATTTGCGCTGGTACTATTTTTAATTCCATCGAAAACGAAACACAAAAATATCATGTCCTGGAAAGATACCCGCGATTTACCTTGGGGCATTATCCTTTTATTCGGTGGCGGTATGGCATTGGCCAAGGGTTTTGAAACTAGTGGCCTCGCCCTTTGGATCGGTAATCAAATGACCACCTTGGTTGGCGTAAGCACTATTGTTTTGATTTTATTGTTGATTGCCTCGGTTAACTTTTTAACGGAAATCACCTCTAATTTAGCAACTACTGCCATGCTATTACCCGTATTAGCCCCAATGGCCTTAACTATTGATATGCATCCTTTCGTTTTAATGGTCGGTGCAGCAGTGGCAGCTTCCTGTGCATTTATGCTTCCCGTTGCCACACCGCCAAATGCCGTAGTTTTTGGTTCAGGTTATTTAAGAATTCCGGATATGGTAAGCAAGGGTATAGTGATGAATGTGATTTCGATTATCATTTTAACGCTTTTTGTTGTGTTTGTGCTTCCAGAATTATGGGGTATTGTGATTGAACAATTTCCTGAAGCGTTGAAAAAATAGAACAGAATAGCTATGAGTCAGGGAAATGTGATAGCTCTCACAATGCCTTGGGTTCAACATAACTAAAGCTTCAATAATTAATTGCAGTCATTTCGACTGAAAGGAGAAATCGCATCCCAATCTGGTTTGATGTAAGTTTTGGACTAAGCCCTCTGTGATGTCCCTCTTCAGTCGATATGACAAAAAGCATCAACATTCAACTGAGGTGAATTCAAATCTATTTCCATTGAAAAGGCCTTTATCGCTTAATTTTAATGCTGGTATTACCAACAGTGCCATAAAGGACAACGTCATGAATGGCGCGTTCAATTTGCTCCCTAATGCCTTTGCAAATGCATCCAACTCGGCATAAGCCTTCCCAATGGTTTCGGCATCCATATCGCTCATAATTCCTGCCACAGGAAGTGAAATCACTTTTTCTTCTGAATCTGAAATGGCGCAAATACCACCTTTGTTTTCGATAATGAGATTCACAGCTCTACAAATTGCTTCATCCGAAACGCCAACAGCAATAATGTTATGGGAATCGTGACCGACGGAGGAAGCAATAGCCCCTTCCTTTAGCCCAAAGTTTTTTATGAATGCTATTGCCAGTTTTTGATCCTGATAACGATTGACGACCACAATTTTCAGAACATCATTTTCAATATCGGAAATCAAATTTCCTTTGGAAATCAAAGCATCTTGATAAATTTCGTTAGTAACCAACTGCCCTTCCAACGCTTCGATGACACGGATTTTTTTGGTGGAAGATTCCAATCCAAAATCTGAAACCGTTTTCTTTTTACAGTTAAAATTGTTTAGGGTTTCAAAAGAAGCTTTAGGAATTAACGATATGCCCTTATCAAAAACCAAAGTTCCATTTATGTACGTTTGAAGTGTTTTGAATTCTTTTAAATCCTCAACAATTATAAAATCTGCCACATCCCCAACTTGCAACAATCCAACATCCAATTTATAATGTTTAACTGGATTGATGCACGCCACTTGCAACACTTTAAACACATCCATCCCTTTTGAAACCGCCCTTTCGCACAATTGATTGATATGCCCCTCTAGTAAATCGTCAGGATGCTTATCATCGCTACAAAACATCATGTTTTCAAAATGCTCTGGTAGCAAATCGATTAAGGCTTCAAAATTTTTGGCTGCACTCCCCTCCCGAATCAAAATCTTCATCCCCTTTTGAAGCTTTTCAAGCGCTTCATCATAAGCAAAGCATTCATGGTCAGTAGAAATCCCTGTATTGATATATTTTGTGATATCCTCGCCTTTCACACCGGGGGCATGGCCATCAATTGGCTTCCCAAAATGTTTGGCCCAGGCGATTTTTTTCATTACCTCATCATCATCAAATAAGACTCCGGGATAGTTCATCATTTCTGCCAAATACTTGATATCAGGGTCTTGAAGCAATTGTTTAATCCCTTCGGAATCAATACTGGCTCCCGCCGATTCATAATTAGTAGCAGGCACGCAGGACGGCGCACCAAAGTTAAATTTGAACGGCACTTGTTTTCCATTGTCTATCATAAACTGCACCCCTTTTATGCCGAGTACATTAGCAATTTCATGTGGGTCGGAAGCGGTGGCTACTGTGCCATGTTTCACCGCAATTCTCGCAAATTCCGATGGTACCAACATGGAGCTCTCAATGTGGATGTGGGCATCGATAAAACCAGGGAGAATATAATGGTTGGCATCGTGCTCTTTTTCAACAATAGAAACGATTATACCATCTTCAAAAGTGATTTCACCTTTGAAGATGCGATTGTTTTGGATGTCAACTATGTGGCCTTGTAATTTCATTTTTAAGATGCTTCGACTGCGCTCAGCATGACATTACTTCTTTAAAGTGATTTTAAGAATATGCTTTGTATTATTTGACACTTTAAACCGCTCGTCCGCTCGATAATTTACCACCCAAACGATCTCGTCTCCCGAGCACAATAACCAGGTGTTCTCCTTATCCAAAAGCGAAAATTTTTCATCCTTAAAATATTTGCTCAATTTTTTTTTGCCTTTCATTCCTATCGGATAAAATATATCGCCTTGCTGTTTTTTTCTGAGCTTTAACGGGTATTCCAGCTTGTCTTTATCAACATAAATAGTATTGGATTCATGCTTTAAAATAGCATCAGCTTCATCGAAAAATAAAATACCAATAGGTGTTTCTTTTTTTCTTTCTTCTTCTGAAATTATAATATCCTCATGATCTTCAGATTGGATCGCACTTAGCAATAAGTACTCGCGGTTTTTTATCAATCGATGGGTATTTGAAAACACTTGCTTTCCAGTTTCAGCATCTAATAAATTCAACACATCATTCCATTCAGTAAAACCAAATTCTTTTAGTGATTCAAATAAATACGGCTTAGGGTTTGCCAAATTTTTAAATTCAGCAATTTTAAATCTCACTTGGTTATCGCTTATGTTTTCGATGGCTTTATTTAAAAAAACATCTATGCTTTCTTTTATTATTGCTGAGGAATCATTTAAATTACCTAAAGTAGTTTGAAAACTCTGCAACAAACTTGGGTTGATCTCCTTTAAAATTGGTACCACTTCATGGCGCAATTTATTTCGAAGGTATTTTACTGAAGCGTTACTACAATCCTCTCGCCACTTGATGTTATTCTCTTTGGCATACTTTAAAATAGCTTCACTTGAAAAAGGTAACAACGGACGCACAAATTTGTTATTTACTTCAGGGATTCCTGTTAAGCCCTCAAGTCCCGTACCTCGGGTAAAATTGATTAAAAATGTTTCTAGGTTATCATCGGCATGATGAGCCGTCAAAATATAATCGAACTGCATTTGTTCGGCCAATTCCGTAAACCATTGATACCGCAACTCGCGCGCCGCCATTTGAATGGACCGTTTATTATCTTCAGCATATGCCTGAGTATCAAATCGCTGTACAAACACCTCTAAATCGAAATCTTCGCCCAACTCTAAAACAAAGTCTTCATCGGCATCGCTGTCCTTTCCACGTAAATTGAAATTGCAATGGGCCAAGGCAATATTTAAATTCGATTTGTGGCATAAATGAGTTAAAACTACGCTGTCCACACCTCCGGAAATAGCGACCAAAATCTTAGCTTCCTTTAGAAAATTCAATTGAGACTTTATGTGCTTCTTAAACCGTTCCAGCATAGCTTCAAATATACGACTTTGCATAGGATATAAGTATTATAAATCGATTTTCATATGACAAAAATCATACGCTCGTTTTGGTGCTTTCGTACCTTTAAACAGGCAATTAAAAACATTGAAATTATGTGCACAATAGACCAATTAAACGATAGATCCACTAAAATTGAATTCGACAAAAAAGTGGTTTCGGTTACCCATCATTTACAGGCTTATGTGAAACACCGGTTGTATGTTGCTGAATCGACCAAAATTGTTCCTAGGAACATGTACAGATCCAACGATATCATAGATGAAGGCATTGCAAAATTTTATGAAAAAGGCTATAATATTGATGCAGAAACACCTGAAATAAAAATTGAACTTTTTAAAATCGTAGATGCCGATTTGGATGAACTGTTTCAGAAGGAAGCTTTTCACCAAAATACGATGAGCACTACTGGTATTTTGGAAGACGAGTTGGACGGTTTGGATGAGCAATTTACTGTTGATGAGGATTTTGATTTCGTGATGCACGAAGAACTTAGTGATATTTCCTATCATCAGAACGACAGGGAAAAACATGTTTTTGTTTATGATGATAATAATGTACAAATTCAAAATGCGTTCGATATCTCTGATATTTCCACTAGGCGCACCAAACATCTTTTGGGAAAATTCTATACTTGGCTTCCATTGAGGGTGTCGGATATCGTAGATTTATTTGTATTCGGAAAATTGAGTTTTGAGGAGATCTCTAAAATCAAAAATATAGAAATAAAGCGGGTAGAACGTATTTTAGAACTGGCGATAGAAGACTTTAAGGAGCACCTAAATTAGTTTTCCAAAACCTCACGCATCGCTTTAGCTTTAATCAGGCACTCTTCGTATTCTTTCAATGGATCACTTTTCGCGGTAATGGCTCCTCCAACGGAATACGAAATGTATTCTTTTGATTCATTATAAAGAATGCTACGAATTACCACATTAAAATCAAAATTGCCTTCAGGATCAAAATAACCAATAGCCCCTGAATACAAGCCACGCTTGGTCTCCTCTAGGGATTCGATAATTTTCATGGCCGAAATTTTTGGTGCTCCAGTCATACTACCCATGGGGAAGGTACTTTTGATAACATCAACCGGATGCGTTTTGCTATGCACTTTCGAGGTTACCGTGGATATCATCTGGTGAACCTGGTCAAAAGTGTAAACCTTGCATAATTCTTCGACTTTTACTGTTCCCTTTAATGCTGTTTTTGAAAGGTCGTTGCGCACCAAATCGGTAATCATAATATTCTCGCTTTGCTCTTTTTCATCCATTTGCAAAGCGGTCCTTAATTGCAAATCTTCCTCTGGATTTTCGGCACGTTTTGCAGTACCTTTTATCGGTTGAGAAATGATGGTATCATTTTCTCTTTTAATATATCGTTCAGGCGAAGCGCATAATGCATATTTATCATAAACCTTAACGAAGGAAGCAAAGGGCGGATTAGAAATGGTATTCAAATGTTGATAGGTTTCTAAAGGATAGATGCAGGTATCTTCAGCATAAAATTCTTGACAAAAATTGACCTCGTAAATATCACCACGGTGGATGTGTTCGAGTATTCTATTCACTTTGTTGAAATACTCATCCTTGTGGATTTTGAGTTTGATTTTTATATCACTACAGAGATTGCCACGTCGTGCCTCCTCGCAATGACAAATGGCTTCGAAATCACCATTAAGCTCATCATCTACTCCTTTTAAATATTGAATTTCAAGCTGATTGCCTTTTAGAAGAAATAATTTTTTAGGTTGAAAAAAATACAAATCCGGGAAACCTAAACTATCGTCGTTTTTTGAAACTAAGTCCTCCACATCATTTTTTAAATCATAGGTAAGATACCCGAAAAGCCAATCCATAGTGGTGCTTTGATACTCCTTTAGCTTTTCAAAACCATCCGAAAAATCGGTTTGAATACTTGTAAAAGCATCCACCGCCAAAATAGCATCGTAGCTTCCATAGTTTTGGGCCATGTTCCTCCCGGAATTGGAATCCAGCCAAACCACATCATCAAATTGCTGTGCCCAGACCAGCAGTCGATTTTTAAAGTTTTCGATATCCTCAATATGATGAATACGGGTTGTTCTCAATTCCGAAAATAAAAAGGCAAAGGTACTTAGAATACTCAAATATTTAAGATTTTTGTATTTTGCTTCAAACGAAAAGGATGCACACTTTAAAGAACGACTTACTAACAATTGCCGTGAAGGAGTGCGGGGCAGAGCTTTGCGACATATCTTCTGCAAAACACAGTACCAAATTTATGTGGAATGCAGACCCCGCAGTTTGGGGAAGCTATGCGCCCAATCTGTTTCCTATTGTTGGTAGACTAAAGGACAATACCTATCTATTTGAGGGCAAAACGTATCAACTGCCACGACATGGTTTTTTTAGGCATAGCGAAGCGGTTAAACTATTGGAACAAACTGAAAATAGTTTGACCTTTGGATTGACCTATAACGACGATACCCTAAAAGTTTATCCGTTTAAGTTTGAATTTCAGATTACATTCACATTGAAGGACAATACCGTTAAGTTATTACATACCATCAAAAATTTAGATGACAAACCCCTTTACTTCTCCTTGGGCGGGCATCCCGCCTTTAAATGTCTCGTTTTTCAAAATGAAGATTATGAGGATTATTATTTAGAGTTTGAACATTCCGAAACCTCAAAAATACATCTTTTGAACAGTGCCGGACTGTTTTCATCGGAAACCAGACCGATGCTGGAAAACACCAAGAAATTACCTTTAACCCACAACTTGTTTAATGACGATGCCCTGATTTTTAAGGATTTGAAATCTAAAAAAGTGGCTTTAAAGAGTCAAAATCAAGGCGAAATATTATCGGTGAGCTATCACGATTTTGATTATTTGGGGATATGGGCAAAACCCAATGGGGATTATGTTTGCATTGAACCTTGGCTGGGCATTGCCGATTCAGAAAACACCGATCAAAACTTTACCACCAAGGAAGGCATCCTTCAATTGAACGCGGATGATACTTTTGGGGCTACGTACCATATCGAAATTAATGAAGCCCTTTTGGTCTAACCCGTTTATTACCCTTAACTTTGTTGGCTAAACAGTTTGATTTGAACTTTCAAGACCTCAATCTAAACACACCGCTTTACAACGCCTTGGATGATTTGGGCTTTGCCAAACCTACCCCTATTCAGGCAGAAGCCTTTAATGTTGTAGCCTCGGGCAGGGATGTCGTGGGCATTGCTCAAACGGGCACGGGTAAAACTTTCGCCTACATGTTGCCTATTTTGAGGCACCTAAAATATTCAACCCAGCATAATCCAAGGGTTTTGGTTTTGGTTCCGACACGGGAATTGGTGGTGCAAGTAGTTGAGGAAATTCAAAAACTTTCAAAATATATTAATAACCGTGTTTTAGGGGTGTACGGTGGCACAAATATCAATACCCAAAAACAGGCAGTTGCCCAAGGTTTGGATATTATTGTGGCTACTCCTGGACGATTGTATGACCTGGCCGTAAGTCGAGTTTTACAGTTGAAATCCATTCAAAAATTGGTGATTGACGAGGTGGATGTGATGCTGGATCTGGGGTTTCGGCATCAGTTGGTCAATATTTTTGACATCCTGCCCGAACGCAGACAAAACATCATGTTTTCGGCTACAATGACCCAAGACGTAGATACCTTAATTTCTGATTTTTTTAAAAGCCCTATTCGCATTTCCATTGCAGTTTCTGGAACACCCTTGGAAAATATTTCCCAACATCGCTACAAAGTGCCCAACTTTTATACTAAGATGAATTTGCTGGTTCATTTGTTAAATAATGAAGATGAATTCAACAAAGTGTTGATTTTTGTAGCTTATAAAAGGATGGCGGATCGCTTATTTGAAAAACTGGAGACACATTTTAAGAACGACATCTGTGTGATTCATTCCAATAAAACACAAAATTACCGCTTGCGAAGCATTGAAGCTTTTGGTTCAGGTGAGCATCGTATTTTAATTGCTACGGATGTGATGGCGAGAGGTTTGGATATCGGTAACATTTCGCATGTCATCAATTTTGACACACCGGAGTACCCTGAAAATTACATGCACCGTATTGGAAGAACCGGCCGAGCCGAACGTAAAGGTGAAGCATTGGTATTCTCTACTGAAAAAGAACAGGAAGCGATTGAGAAGATTGAGGGGTTGATGCAAATGGAAATTTCAGTTTTGGAAATACCAGAAGCCGTTGAAATTTCCACCGAATTAATCGACGAAGAACGTCCACAACTCAAAGAGCGCAACAACCCAACAAAACGACGGGACGAAGAAGCCCCCGGTCCTGCCTTCCATGAAAAGAAGGACAAAAACAAGAAGGTGAATCTTGGGGGTTCCTATCGTCGGGAAATAGCTAAAAAATATAAAAAGCCAAAAACCCGAGGAGATAAAAATGCTAATCGGAAACGGAAAAGGAAGTAGCCTTTGTTGAATTCCGAATGGAAAAGAGCTTCAAGTTAAGGCGCTTTCATTTTTTTGACTTCAATCGAAATTTGTTGTTATCCATCCTTGCACCAATAAATTAAAGCATCACCCCTTTTGCAAACTCTTTAATATGATAATCCCAATTCTTGGAAGAACAAAGGTAATGCAACCAAAGAGGGATGTTAAAAATGCTACCTTAAGTCCACCTGCCATCATCTGTTGACTTATATTGCCCAAAGCCTCTATAGCATCAAAAGCTTCAATCATGCCAATTATGGATCCCATAAATCCCAATACTAAGCCAAGTAAGCTAGCATCTGAAGCCAAAAGTGTCATTTTTTTAGACCTATTGATGTTCTTTTTTAAGTTTAGGAATCCCAAACACAGAAAGAACAGTGCCAGTAATAAGCTAATTAAAATCAGAAACATAAAGAAGGGACCGCCTTCTTGGAATCGTTTTGACAACTCTGAGGACAAACTTTGAACTAATGGTGAAATAGTATTAATCATACTTATACATTTATTGTTTTTTTGTGAAAACCTTGGGAGCCGAAGTTTGATCATTGAAGAGCACCGTATTATTTTCTAGATCAAACTTTAAAGTCACTCCCATTGATTCAAATGAAAATTCATCCTTCTTTGTTGCAACCAAGTTATTCAACTGTTCAGCATTCGGCCCTGCTCGTAAAGTTTTTCCTTTAGCCACAAAAAATAAATCGAAAGGAAATTCACTATTTTCATAAATACCTTCGTAGCGTTTTACCTCTTCTTCTGACAATTCAATTCTATTAAAATTGGGCATTTGAAAAGTCTTACCTTCGGAAGCATCTAAAGCATGAAAAACCATAGCTTGAGTAGCATATTTAGTGGCATTCGAGGTGACTGCTACCGCAGTCTTAGTCTCAGGAGCATAAAGTAAAAAGGCCTGAAAACCATCAATAGCCCCTCCATGTCCATAAATGGTCTGTTCTCCTTTTTTCATGAACATTATACCACTACAATAAGGATCTTTAGACAATCCTGTCATAGCCTCAAAACTATTTGGGCTTATTAATTCATCATTAAAAAGTGCATTTATAAAAATTACCATATCGGTTGTATTGGAAACAATGGCTCCTGCTCCTGCTGGATTACTTATATGTGTTTCCCTTGCCTGTTTTAGTTTTCCCTTTTTAATATAATAAGACTGACATTCTCCACTTTCAATATCTATCGCGCCTCCATAATAAGTGTTTTCTAAATTTAACTTATCCGCTATTTTATCTTTTAGAATATCCCCATATAATTTACCTTCAATGCTTTCAAGAATATATCCCAAAAGTATATAATTAGTATTGCTATAAGCATTTTTTTCACCTGATTCAAAATTCACTTTATGACTTTTTATTCTATCTAACATTTTTTCTTGTGATGATGGCCTAACCATCCATTCATGAAAATCAGGCTCTTCTGCTACATTAAACAACCCACTGCTATGATTTAGAAGATTCGCTATTGATATTTTAGAAGCATTTGGAATTTCAGGATAAAATTTAGACAACTTATCATTTAAAAATAATTTATTTTCATCAATCAATTGAAAAATCATGGTTGCCGTAAAAATTTTTGTAACAGACCCTATTCTATACTTTGATGTTTCGGTAGCTTCTTTTTGCCCATTTTCAGTTTTAAACTGAAAACCTATAGCATTTGTATACTCCATTTTTCCGTTTTCCATTACTGCAATACTTCCCATAGTCTTATTTTTAGATTCTAATATGCTAAAAAGAGAATCTAACTGGTTATACTTTTCTTGTTGAGAAAAGCATGCCGTACTCAAAACAAGCAAAAGGATTAAGAATTTTTTCATTTGTTTATATTTTATGTTAGATGTGAAACAAACTTAGCACACATGCTAACTTTAAAAACAGAAATGCGATAGATTACAGATTTAAGGCACTAAATAGCCTAATGCAGAAACCCGTTCTAAACCCGTTACTCGTCTACAAAAATGATAGTGACTTAACAAAATATGGTATTATTGTAGCTTCATATAAGTCATGAAACACGTTAAACTCGCTTTAAAAAAAATAGCTCAGATTGTTTTGCACATACTTTTTTGGTCTGGTGTGCTCCTGTTCTATACCTATTTTTTTGGGTTTGACAGTGAGGACTTCAGCTATATCCTCTCCTTTTCACTTTTTTTAATGCCCATAACTATTGCTACCACATACGTGTCGATATACAAATTAATTCCCGATTATCTTTTCACTAAACAATATATTCGCTTTGCATTTTACAGTTTCAGTACATTCATAATTTCTGCTTATCTCATTGTTATTTCAGTTATTTATGGGTTAGTATACCTATCAAATTTTGAGTCTTCAGAGATGGCTCCAATAAGCCGTAGTTTGCTTTTTGTGGCCATAGCAGTTTATATGGTCGTTATTATTGCCAGTGGCTATAAACTTCTGAAACTGAACATAAAGCACTCACAAACAACCAGTAAACTGGAAAAGAAGATTTTAGAGGCCCAACTAAAACTCAAAGAACAGGAATTGAACTATTTAAAGATGCAAATCCATCCTCATTTCCTGTTCAATACGTTGAACACCATGTATGGTTTCGCACTAAAAAAGGCCAACGAAACCCCAGAAATGATTCTGAAACTTTCTAACTTGTTAGATTATTTATTGTACAAAGTGGATAAACCTTTTGTATTGTTAACCGAAGACATAGAGCATATTAAGGACTACATTGAGCTGGAAAAAATGCGGTTCAATAAAACCTTGAATATTAATTTTACGACGAACAATATTTCTGAAGACATCAAAATAGCGCCTATGCTACTCCTCCCTTTTATTGAAAATAGTTTTAAGCACGGCGCCATTAAAAATGGAACCCTTGATATCACTTCTAATATTAATTGCAAAAATGGAGCTATTCATTTTTGCATCGAAAACACAACTTCTGAAGAGGAAATAGTAAAAAAAGGTATTGGATTGACCAACATTAAAAAACGCTTAGACTTGCTATATAAAGATAATTACGACCTAAAAATTGTTCACAAAAATGGTATTTTTAAGGTGAATCTCATACTTCAAAACATCTAATATTTGAGACAAAATAAAAACATATCGTGTTTAATTATTGATGACGAAGCCATTGCACAAGAAATCATTGCTTCGCACCTTTCTAAAATTCCCAACATAAAAACGGTTGAAAGTTGCAACAATGCTATTGAAGGTTTTAGCTACTTAAGGGACAACCCTGTGGATTTGGTTTTCTTGGACATCAATATGCCTGAAATATCAGGGATTTCCTTTGCCAAATCCATAAGTAAAGACATTAAAATAATTTTTACTACAGCCTATAGGGATTACGCTGTGGAGGGTTTTGAACTTCAGGCTGTTGATTATCTTTTAAAACCCATATCCTTTGAAAGGTTATTGAAAGCAGTGAACAATTATTTTGACATTTACAGTGAGTCCAATTCAGATGTTTCTCAGGAATCAAATATGAATGATTTTATGTTCGTAAGGGCGGACAGACGAATGATAAAGGTGGATTTTGATGATATTATTTATGTTGAAAGTTACAGTGATTATATCAAGATTCATTTGGCCAAAGAAACCATCGTTACCCGAGAGACCATAAGTACCATGGAAGCCAAATTACCAAATAAAGCTTTTTTGAGAATCCACCGTTCTTATATCATTGCCCTGAAACATATTTCGTCATTTACCCACGAAGAAATCACGATACACAAAACGGCATTAACCATTAGCCGAAGCTATAAAAAACATGTTCTGCAAGTTCTGGAAAAATTTTAAAATTAGTCATTAGAGGTCGGATAGGTTTAGGAAACCTATTTTGGTCTTCAAACTCGAATAACTCCTTGCGCATCAATACGATTAATCCTAGTTAAAAAATCCACTCTTTTCCTTTAAAACCTCAGGTGCCCAAACTTTAATATCATCAAATTTCCCTGTGTCATCAAAAGAGCCAAAACCTAAATAACCTGATTTAAAATGAGTGTCATTAGCTATCATGATGGGTACACTCATATCATCAAAATAAACTTCAATGATTCCCTGTTTTACTTTTCTAACTACTCTGGCCGTATGCCACGAATCTTGCGTTCCCCATGATGTACCCTCTGTGCGTTCAAGAGCAATGCTTTTTCTGGGTTCATCATTTACTATAAAAATAGAATTGGCATAGGCATCCGCCTTTGTAGCAATGTGCGTGTAATAAAAATTAGATGCATTATTTAGCCCAAAAAACAAACACATGTCCCGATGCCCATACTCTCGCCCATTTTGATTTAGTTTGATTTCAAAAATAAAATCACCAACCAATACTTTCTTTATAACAGCAATATTAAAGGGCGACCTCACTTCCGGTTGATAGCTACTTTTACCAAAAAGTTCTACACATTCCCCAAAATCTCCTTTTGAAATGCGCCACACGCTATCATCTGTCATTTCAAGATCAGAAACGGCCTGTGGTTGATCAAAATTCTGAGCATAAACCAATTTGTAATTATCTGGAATATCAGCCTGGGATTGTACCCCTATACCTACGCCTAATGTGAAAATATAAAAGAAAAACGACCTCATGGAAACATATTTAGAATCTCGAAATTATCATAAAAAAAATCCCTTTCCAAATTATTGGAAAGGGATGATAAGATGTAGAGAGCCGTTTCGGCACCCAGAAAAGTAACCAACCAAATTTTAACCCTAACTTAAAGTTAATCCTGAATACTTACTTGACTCTCTACAATATCTTTAATGGGCACGACTAATTTGCCCTGTCTTGTTTTTAAGGTGACGCTTATTCCATCGATGGATTCCACTTCACCTTTTATATCATTGAACTCTATTTTTTGACCGATTTCATAAGTTTTCCGGGCATAAAAGGTTTTTAGCAAATCAGCTACCACTTTTTGCGCCCCAAAACCAAAGGCCAATGCAAAGGCCAATAAAAAGGCCGCCAAAATCATGGTAATGTTGCTCGTGATGATTTCAGTATCCACACCCGCTTGGTTAAGCGCAGTTATGGACACAAAAGTCAATATGATAAAGAACACCACTTGGCTGATGATTTTTGCCCCCGATAAATCCATGGATTCAAAAAATGAACGGATGCCTTTTTTTATCAAATTCGCTAATATCAGACCGACCGTAAAAATCACAAGGGCTGTGAACAACTGCGGTAAATACCCAAGTAGTTCACTTATTCTTTCAGAAATCATGGTAAGATCCATAACGTCCAAGGCCATAATCAGCAACATGATATACATGACCCATTTCACAAATTTTGAGACAATTTTTACCGTATCAAACTGTAATTTTTTGCCTTCGACAATTTCTATTTCGTTTATCTTATCGTCCAGTTTATCGGCTTTCGCCAGTTTTAGTGCCTTTTTAACAATGCGAACGATAAACTTTGTTAAAAGCCAGCCCACAAATAGTAATACAAAGACTGCCAAAAGATTTAGCAATACCTGAGCCACATCGGGCCACAAGGTGGTCAATGATTCTAAGGCTTTATCTTTCCATGATGTAATTTTATCCATGATGTTTAAAAAAAATTTAAGTTAGGTTTTGGTTATTTTTTTTATTCCTGTTTTTTACAACAGTTTCAATAATATCACCGATATTATATGAGAACAATGCGGCAAGCTCCATGATCAACTTAGCCATAGCAATATCGCTCATTACCTTGGACTTCAGTTCTGGCGGAACTTCCTTGATGGGTTGGTTTATATGTTTAAATGGATTCTCCATTAATTAAAGCTCTCGTTATATACTGTTACTAGCTTATCCTTTGCGCGTTTAATTCTCATTTTAACGGCACTTTCTCCAATACCTAAAACACTTTCAATTTCCTTTATTGTAAGGAAATCTTGGTATTTCAACAACAAAATCATTTTCTCTTCTGGAGAAATCAGTTCCAAAGCGACTTTCAATTGATCCACCCTCATATCCACAAAACTATTGTCATCTTCCTCTTCTGAAAGGTTTTCGATGTCCTTGTAGTCCACCGACTGCTTTTCAAACTTTTTAGCTGTATTTCGGGTAACGTAATTTACACAATGATTATACGTAAACGCATATAACCATGTTGAAAATTTAGATTTCCCTTTAAAACTGGCCAGCTTGACAAAGAGCTTCAAAAATACGTCTTGGGTCAAATCCTTGGCCTCGTCGGCATCCTTTGCAAACCCATAACATTTATTGTAAACCAACGAGGCATATCTATCATACAACACCTCGAAAAGCAATGTGTCATTCGTCTGTACAATTGCCTTTACCAGATCCTCGTCCGATTGTTTATTAATGTCGTTTAGGGTTTCCAATTATAGCGTTTCGCTAGTTGATTAGTTTTAAGACACAGTGGTTTTGAAAAAGTCACTTCCAAACTGCAAAAAAAGTAAAATTATATGATTATGTAATAAAAAACTGCTAATATGATACGCATTCCATACTCAAATTTCAGCTTTTACATTTTTATCATAAGTGCAGAATCCTAAAATTTTAGTAACTTACAACTCATTAAAAGCTTAACAATCAAATCCTTACACAAGTGAAACATCTAACCTTAGTTTTAGCCACACTAATTCTAATTTGTTCATGTAAAAAGAACAAAGAAAACCAAGAAATTACTGAACCGAAAACAACCATCAGTTCCAGATACGCATGCGTGCCTCAAATTACGGATGCTGAATGGTATAAGGGGAACAATGTTGCTCCTTTATTGGATGGGTATGATGTGATTGACTACCCTATTAGTACAAAAAACAATTTGGTACAGCAATATTTTAATCAAGGTATGGCTTTGGCCTATGCCTTTAACCATGCCGAAGCGGCACGATCGTTTTATTACGCCTCAAAATTGGATCCAGAGTGCGCTATGGCCCAATGGGGTTTTGCATATGTTTTGGGGCCAAATTACAACGCGGGCATGGAACCCGATAATTATGAACGCGCTTATGAGGCGATTCAAAAAGCAAAAGCCCTTTCATCCAACGCAACGGAAAAAGAAAAAGCATTTATTGAAGCCATGGCGTTGCGCTATGCCCCCGAAGCTCCTGAGGACAGAAGCCAATTGGATATTGATTATTCCATGGCCATGAAAAAACTATTCGAAAAATATCCCAATGATACCGAAATCAGTTCGTTATATGCCGAATCCATTATGAATTTGCACCCATGGGATTTGTATGATGAAATAGGCAAACCAAAACCTTGGACCCCAGAAATCGTAACCCTTTTAGAAAAACTGATAGCACAAAATCCGGGGCATCCAGGGGCTCATCATTTTTATATCCATGCTGTTGAAGCGTCAAATACGCCTGAGCGCTCTTACCCATCTGCAAAGGCTTTTGATGATGGTTTAGTTTCTGGGTCTGGACATCTTTTGCACATGCCCTCCCATACCTATATTCGAACTGGGGACTACCACAAAGGTACGCTATCCAATATCGCGGCCGTAAAAGCAGATAGTGCTTATGTTACAACCTGTCACGCCCAAGGCGCCTACCCTTTAGCTTATTATCCCCATAATTATCATTTTATGGCTGCTACGGCAACATTGGAGGGCAATAGCCATTGGGCCATGATTGGAGCCAATAAAGTATCAGAACATGTGCACCCCGAAATTATGGCAGCACCTGGTTGGGGCACCTTGCAACATTACTATACTATTCCGTATTACGTAGCCGTGAAATTCGAAAAATGGGATGACATTCTAAATATGAAGTTGGAAACATACAACCTTAAATACCCCAAGGCTATTCGACATTATGCAGAAGGCATGGCCTATTTAGGGAAGGGTGAAATTGAAAGGGCAAAATTAGAGCTTTCGGCTTTGGGAACTTTGGCCAAAGATGAATCCATCAGTGAAATAACGGTTTGGGACATTAATTCTGTATATGAGTTAGTGCAAATAGCCGAAAAGGTTTTAACGGCTGAAATTCTCGCACACGAAAAAGATTATAAGGCCAGCATTGTTTTATTAAAAAAGGCAGTGGCAATGGAGGATGCCTTAAATTACAACGAACCACCAGATTGGTTTTTCTCCATCCGACACCACCTAGGAAAAGTTTTAATGCTGAATGGGCAACACCGATTGGCTATTGAAACCTATCTTGAGGATTTGAAGCGGTTACCGAAAAACGGTTGGGCATACCACGGTATTAAAATGGCGTATGAAAACTTGAAGGATGGAACCAACACTGCGAAATATCAAAAACTATTTGATGAAAGCTGGCAACATGCTGATTTTAAGCTCTAACTTATTTATTGAAACGTATAGCTGGCATACACCACTTGTACCAATCTGAAATACCCAAAAGCATAATTATCGGGGTTTGTGGTATTAATCACATTCCCTTTTAAACGAGCAGGAACGGTACCAAAGGGATTTTCGGCGTTTTCATACTGGTCAATCAGCAAATCAATGTAGTTGAAATATTGTTTAGATACTCCATAAAAACTAATGAACGCGGTATCCCCGGGTTCAAATTCTTCTTCTCCCGAGTCCTCATCGTCCTCTTTTTCAAAAAAGACCTTCATTCTATTACCATCGGTAAATTCATCAGGAATCGCTAATAATTCGGGAAGCAAATCTCCTTGCTCCTCAAATCGAAACAAATAGAAATTTTCTTCATTTGGCGGGTCATTAAAATAGATATCTACTTCCAATGCATCTCCATCAAATCCGCCTTCCCTCGCTTGGCTTACTTCATCAATATCTACCACTGGTGTCATGGTCTCCTGTGCCGTATAGGTTTCGCCATTATGAATAATCTCAAGCGTGTAGGACTGATTCAATTGTGGCACAAATTCAAATGTGCTATAGATTCCATCACCTTGATGGGATAAAATAAATTCCTGATTGGAAGTGTCATTGGTAATCTTGACACTAGCGTCGGTAACGGCTGTATCAGTCAAATTCTCGAAAAAAGGAGTAGACATACTTAGTTTTACAGTTTGAACGGCCCCTGAGGTACTTTTCTCCCAATCTATAGAAGCTTCCACCACCAATCTTGGCGGTGCTTCAGGTACATCCACATCAATCACATCCGTACATGCGGTAAATAGAAAACTAGCAACGATATATTTTAAAATGTGATGCTTCATAACTTAAAACTTAAAATTATAGGATAGTGCAGGCACAATCCCAAAAATAGCTGTCCTTGTGGCTTCTTTGGCTCCCGTTTCCCTGTTTTGCCCAAAGGCAATGGAGGCTGCATTTTTGCGATTGTAAATATTATAAATACCGAATACCCACTCTCCTTTCCAACGCCTATCCGGCTTTCGGTTGGGCACCCAAGTCGCCGAAACATCAATACGATGGTAATTTGGAAGTCGACTGGAGTTTCTATCGGAAAAATTTGCAATGTTCAAGCCTTCATAGGTGTACTGCCCATCGGGATAAGTTACCGGCCTTCCGGTTTGATAAATTGCATTGGCTCCAAAAGTCCATTTATCATTCAACTTATAGCTTGCGGTGACGGACACATCATGGGTGCGGTCATGCGGTGCATAATACCAATTGCCGTTATTAATACCCGGGCCACCTGAGGCACCTCCCGGTGTACGCTGTTCTGCCTTAGAAATCGTGTAAGCCAGCCATCCCGTGAAATCCCCTTTATTCTTTCTCAGTAAAAACTCCAAACCGTAAGCCCTTAATTCGCCATTTAAAATTTCAGTTTCAATGGTATTCTGACCAATTAAATCTGAGCCATCTACATAATCGATACGATTGTCCACGGTTTTGTAGTAAGCTTCCACTTCCAAGGAATATGCTTCATCCTTAAAGTTTTTAAAATAGCCGAGAGAATACTGGTCAGACAATTGCGGTTTGATGAATTTACCACTGGGCGTCCAAACGTCCAATGGGGTCACCGAAAGCGTATTGGACAATAAATGAATATACTGCGCCGTGTGGCTGTAGCCCGCCTTTATGGAGGTATTATCATTTAATTGGTAAGAAACTGCCAATCGGGGCTCCAAATTACCGTAGGTTTTGATAGTTTCATCCTTATCGTAAACCCGTTCTCCCAAGATATTACCTTCTTCATAGATGCCCAAAGTAGGATTATAGACCACAGCCAGGCCATTTTGATACTCATTTAAAGGTTGACCTCCTCTTCTGATGAAATAGCTGTAGCGTAATCCATAAGCTGCCGTCAATTTATCGCTGATTTTATGCTCTGCACTAATGTATAATCCGTTTTCAAATGCCCTTTTTTGATCTAGCAACAATGGGTTAATCGGCGAAGTATCGGATGTGGGATTGATTTCACCTGGATTGAAATCATACAAAATGGCATTCAGTCCAAAATCTATCTGCAATTTTTCATTTTTGAAATAACTCAAATCATATTTGATGTTATAGTTTTCTATTTCAGAAATCCAATCAAATTCAAAGGATTTAAAATCCAAGAGATAATCATATTTGCTATAAATTAGGGATAAATTTGAAAACAAACGGTCGTTAAAAACGTGGTTCCATCTTAAGTTGCCCGAGGCATTTCCGTAACCACTATCGAAATTTGTGCCGAAATTGAAGTCGTCCCTGCCGAAGTAACCCGACAAATACAACTTGTTATTCCCATCTATATTATAATTGGTTTTCAGATTTAAGTCATAAAATTTGGCGCTGTTCTCCAAATCCGAAGCCTCCAAAAACAAGTGGGCATATGAGCCCCGTCCAGCCACCAAAAATGAACCCTTTTGGTTGAATAAAGGCCCTTCGGCAGACAATCGGCTTGAAATGAGCCCCAGTCCTCCGTTCAGTTCAAATCTCTTGCTGTTACCATCCTTTTGGCGCACATCCAACACCGAAGACACCCGTCCTCCAAACCTCGCTGGGATTCCTCCACGATACAACTTGATATCTTTGATAGCATCGGTATTAAAAACCGAGAACAATCCAAACAAATGAGACGTGTTGTAGATAATAGCTTCATCGAGCAACACCAAATTTTGATCGGCTGCCCCTCCGCGCACATTAAACCCCGTTGAGGCCTCGGCAACGCTAGTAACCCCCGGTAACAATTGAATGGATTTGATAATATCCGTTTCGCCCAATACCACCGGCATCTTTTCAATGGTGCCCATTTTTAGCTTGGTAACACTCATTTGCGGACTTTTGATATTTAGTCTGTCCGATTCCTCGGCAATCACTACAACCTCATCCAACTCTGTAGAAGCTTCGGCTATTTCAAAGTCTATTTTTTGATTAGAATTTAGGTTCACCTGTTTTACAGAAGTGGAGTATCCCACATATGACACCACCAACTTATAGTCGCCTTCATCAGCGGTAATAGAATAAAATCCGTATTCATTGGTAATAGCTCCAACAGTAGTGCCTTCAAAAAACACTGAAGCCCCAAAAACTGTTTCCCCGTTAGACGCGTCGGTAACCGTACCGCTAATTGTAAATTTTTCCTGAGCGGAAACAAAAATAGATGTGCATAATAATGTTAGAAAACACAATAGTTTTGGGCAATTCATAAACCAAGTTTCAGAACTGCAAAAATAATGAATTTAGATTGCTTTGTTTAAACAAAATGTTAAATTATTAAACAATTCTAACTCAACAAGTTATACCTAATTAGAACCCCCCCATCTTTTGTCCATTGTATCCACCCTTTACCAACAGTATCAAAACCATCGTTAATTAGCTCAACATGCATCCAGTTTCTGGTTATCCTAACCGGCTTCATAAAACTATGCGGTATGGACACTTTTCCAGCATGTTCCAAGGGCTTTACATAAACAGTCTGTGTTTGGGGATTTCTAAATTCCACGCTATGCACACCCAGCAAAAACTCGGGCCAATAGGCAATCTTGCCTTGATATTTATCAACAAAAGACGTTTTGTTGGTGACGTTGTTTACACGAACTTCAACAAAATCCTGAGAAACCGATTTCACCTTAAAATACAGCATATCGTAATCTAACTTAAGATGATCGGGCACTAACCACGGCGGGGCAGTAGCAATTTCAAAACCGCCGTATTCCCTTTTTTTAAAGGTGATGCTGTCAATAGGTGCATGTTCCAATCTGGATTTTTGAAAATTAGGGTTGCCGTAGAAATACAAAGCTTTACTTTCTGAAATATTTGGAGCAAACATACCCAAACCTGCATCTTTTTTATCTTGTTCAGACCCATTAACCAACATCGCCATAGGTTTCGATTTTACATTAGAATCCACAGGTGAGGTTGGTGTCGTGGGCTTTGGTTTTCTTTTTTCGAATTGCTCCCGTTCCAATTCCTTCGCCTTTTGTTTTTCTTTATATTTTAAATGGGCATTTACCCAAAATCCTAAAATGCAAATCCCCAAAACAATATTGCCCCAAAAAATAAGTTTTCTTTTGGATTTATAAACGATTAATATCGCCAAAACCAGACCGATTAGCCCAGCAACCACACCATAACTCAACACAATAGCCCCACCGGCCAAACCTTGATTTTTCCCAGCTTCTACCATCCCGGCATAGTACAGCCCGATAAAAAATGAGAAAATGCTCATCAAAAAGTAAAACAGAATACTATAGCCTTTAAATACGTGATGTGCCATGATTAAAAGTTTATGATTTCAGTTATGGTTTCCCTAGCCTTCACTTCAATGGTAAAGGTTATATTATGCCCTTTATGTTTTCCCAGAGTAGTCATTTTTAATTTTCAGAAGTGTAAGTCCTACTACTTGCTACATTCTTATTAGAAGTTTTTTCTATGACCTTTACCACGGCATCCACAAGTTCACCACCACTTTTTGCACCAATCATTGCTATTCCCGATTCGAAATTGTGCACCACATCAATGGTTTTGCCCGGCTCAACTTTAACATTTTCGATGATATATTTGGTTTCGAGACCTTTGATCTGCAACGCTTGAACCTCAATATTATATACATCAGCATTTACTTCCAAAACCCTTGCTTTTCCATAAGTCCTACTTCCTGTAACAAACGCACCATCTTGGACATATACCCTACAGGTGCTGTCCCAGCCTTCACCATTGTTAGTCGTAGTAACGCTAACTTTCCCACCGTCAAAACTTATGGTTTGATGCCCCATTTCACCTTCTTTACTTTCTACATTGATGGTAGTCCCTTTAATTTTTGAGTTTTCCAATGGACGGGCATTTAATGTATATTTTCCAGGAGGTAAATACAAAAATGCCGTATCACGATACGTTCTTACCGCATCAATTTCTTTTTCAGTACCTGCCTCAATAGCCTTAACCCAAGCATCCACCGGCTCACCATTTTTAGTGGCGTATACTGAAAAATTCCCTTCGGGGTCATCCACGGTTTCTGATGTGGCTTCAATCAGCACATCTCCCAAACCATTGGCGTTATTGGCATCATAATAATTTCCGTCGCCGGCAGTGGCAGCGCACTTTAGCTGTTCCTTTTCGCCTTCTTTCAGTCCAAATCCGACAATATGCAATTTGAAATCGATACCCTCTAATTTGGCCTTAGAAACGATATCGCAAATATCGCCATCACAGGATTCAATCCCATCGGTTATCAAAATGATAGTGGCCTTGGTTTTGGATTTCCTAAGGGAATTTATGGCCATGTTTGCAGAGCGCGCCAAAAGCGTTTTCCCTAGAGCATTAAGGCCTTTTACGGTACTTGTCACCTTTTCTTTTGAATTGTTGGACAAATCCACTAAATATTCAATATCGTTACAATCGCCTTTTCGGTTATGGCCATACACCAATAAACCTATATTTTGATTTTCTGGCAAATTGTTAACGGTGGTAGTCAATACCTCAGAAGCAATCTGTTTTTTAGTGCTATTCTGAAGCTGACCCCACATAGAGCCACTGGCATCATAAATAAAAAGAATGGGGGACAACTCTTTTTGTTGGGCGTTAATTTGAAAAGAAATGCACAAGGCAATGAGGAATAAGAATAGTTTTTTCATGAGGAAAGGATTAATAATTAGGATAATAGCTTATTCACCTCTAAAGATACTAAAGAAAACCTTGCATAAAAAAGCGAACCAAATTAACCTTTGATTCGCTTTTAATATTCTTTTAAGTCCATTTATATCCCGCCGATAATGGCGGGATTTAGTTCAGCCATCAAAACCTAATGCGCTTCGCTTTTAGGTTTTGGGTTTCACTAAATATGCAATGCCCTATCGTCAGTAGCCGCCAATGCCGCCTCTTTTATAGCCTCCGTAAATGTTGGGTGTGCATGCGACATTCTTGAAATATCCTCAGCCGAAGCACGATACTCCATCGCCACTACAGCCTCGGCAATCATATCGGCAGCTCTAGCTCCAATCATATGTACGCCCAAAATTTCATCTGTAGTTTTATCCGCTAGGATTTTCACAAAACCGTCAATATCCATACTTGCTCTAGCTCTACCTAAAGCTCTCATTGGGAACTGTCCCGATTTATAATCCACTCCTGCTTCTTTTAACTCCTCTTCAGTTTTACCAACAGCAGCTACTTCTGGCCAAGTATATACTACACCTGGTATTAAATTATAGTCGATATGCGGTTTCTGCCCTGCCATGGTTTCGGCAACAAACACGCCTTCTTCCTCGGCTTTGTGAGCCAACATCGCTCCTTTTACCACATCTCCAATCGCATAAATATTTGAGGCTGAAGTTTGCAAATGGCCATTCACTTCTACCCTGCCTCTGTCATCCAATTTTACGCCAGCTGCTTCTGCATTTAAGCCATCAGTGTATGGGCGACGACCAACGGATACCAAACAATAATCACCTTTAAATCCTACTTCCTCACCTTTTTTATTGTCGGCCTTTACAATGACCTCATCGCCTTTTCTTTCCACAGATTTTACTTTATGTGATACCTGCATCGAGAATTTTGCCTTTTTAAATACCTTGTTCAATTCCTTGGATAATCCACCATCCATTGTTGGGATAATGCGATCCATGTATTCGATAACAGTTACTTCAGAACCCAGTCTTCTATAGACCTGGCCTAATTCTAAACCGATAACTCCCCCACCGATAATAATCAAATGCTTGGGAATCTCTTTCAATTTTAAGGCTTCAGTTGAAGTAATAATACGTTCTTTGTCAATTTCAATGAACGGTAAAGTTGAAGGTTTACTTCCTGTGGCAATTATGGTCTTTTTAGCTTCAATTTCAACAGTTTCTTCTCCAGAAACTGTAATATGGGTATCATCCTTAAAACTTCCCATGCCATGAAACACTTCGATATTATTCTTCTTCATTAAGAAATCGATACCTCCGGTAGTCTGGTCAACAACAGCCTGTTTCCGGGCAATCATTTTTTCAAGATTTACCTTTACATCTCCAGGAATTTCAATGCCATGCTCCTCAAAATGTTTTATGGCATCTTCATAATGATGAGACGAATCCAAAAGCGCCTTACTTGGAATACAGCCTACATTCAAACAGGTGCCCCCAAGCGTATTATATTTTTCGATAATTGCGGTTTTCATGCCCAGTTGTGCACAGCGAATGGCTGCAACATATCCTCCAGGACCAGAACCAATAACGGCTACGTCAAATGACTTCATAAAATTGATTTGTTTTTGGAAACGATTTAAATCACTTCCGGTTTCTAAAAAGCAGATACAAAAATACAAATTTGATTTTCCCAAATCCTATTTTTCGTATCTTTTAAAGTTATAAATCAACTAAAATATTAGAATCATGGAAGATCACATTTACAAAAAAATCGAAATCGTCGGCACATCAGCAGTTTCAAGTGATGACGCCGTACAAAATGCCATTGCAAAAGCCTCAAAAACAATTGATAACCTCCGTTGGTTTGAAGTTATAGAATCTCGGGGTAATATAAAAAACGGAAAAGTAGAGCATTGGCAAGTCACCGTCAAACTCGGATTTACGATGAAATAAAAATTCAAACTTCATAATTTTATGTAGTTTTGCCGTCATGCAAAAATCGGTAAACATACAAAACAGAAAAGCCCGTTTCCAATACGAGATATTGGACAAATACACGGCTGGCATTGTGTTGACCGGTACCGAAATAAAATCCATCCGCAGTGGCAAGGCTTCCATTGCCGAGAGTTTTTGTGAGTTTAATGACCGCATGGAATTGTTTGTGGTAAACATGACCATTGAGGAATATGCTTTTGGCACCCATTACAACCACAAGCCCAAGGCCACAAGAAAACTATTGCTCAATAAAAAGGAGCTTAAAAAATTACAGAAGGAGGTCCAAAATACAGGGCTGACCATTATTCCATTGCGCTTATTTATCAACGATAAGGGCTTTGCAAAATTGGACATTGCCCTTGCCAGAGGTAAAAAACTCTACGATAAACGCGAAACCATCAAAGACCGCGATAATAAAAGGAACTTAGATCGGATTAAGAAAATCTACAAATAATATCAAATTCCAAAAGACAAAACCCGAACTTTAACTGAGTGCAGCTGTCATTCCTGCGAAAGCAGGAATCCACTAGGAATGGCTGTGGTGGATTCCGCATCAAGTGCGGAATGACAAATCAGAGTAAGAAGTTCTCTATACATCCCAACGAAACCTGTTGGGACACTCGAACTGACATTTTGGAATAATTTAAGAGGATATTAACCGTTATAGGGTTTCGATTTAGTAATTTGCTACCATAAATTTTTATAATGAAAAAACTAGTCCTCCTACTTTGTTTGTGCGCATTCTCGCTACCTTCAACTTCACAGAATATTTTTCAAAAAAAGAAGGAAGTCGAAGAAAAATTTAAGATTGACAGCTCCAAAGTTAAAACGCTAGACAAAACGATAAAAGGCCTATACAAAGTAATTTCAGGTGAAAAAGATGCAGAGCGGAATTGGAAGCAATTTAAGTTTTTGTTTTACCCGGGTGCCAAATTGATTCCCACAGGAAAAAACAGCGAAGACATTTACAAAGCTAAATTTATGAGCCCCTCGGAGTATATCAAAAGCTCGGATAAGTGGCTAAAATTGAATGGCTTTATCGAGAAGGAAATCCACCGAAAGGTAAATGCTTATGGCAATATCGCACACGTATTTAGTACCTATGAGTGCTATCATAGCAAGGATGATGAAAAACCTTTTATGCGAGGCATTAACAGCATTCAATTATTGAATGATGGCAAACGCTGGTGGATTATGAATATTTATTGGTCTCAAGAAACGGAAGACAACCCTATTCCGAAGGCGTATTTACCCAGAAAATGATAAAGCTATGGCGAAATTTTTTGATGAAATTACCCCTGAATTAAAAGAGTTTATAGAGGCCCAAAAGATATTTTTTGTGGCCACGGCTGCGGCCGATGGCAGAATCAATCTATCACCAAAAGGCTTGGCCGACACCTTTAAAGTAATGGATAATAAAAGTGTGCTTTGGTTGAATTTAACTGGAAGTGGCAATGAAACAGCAGCGCACTTATTGGAAAACAATCGGATGACCGTAATGTTTTGCTCCTTTGAAGGCAAGCCATTGATTTTAAGATTATACGGAACCGCTAAAGTTTATCACGAACGTGATACTGAATTTCAAGAAAACAAACATCTATTTCCAAAAATTCCGGGAACGAGACAGATTGTAGATATGACTATCGACAGTGTGCAAACTTCCTGTGGCTATGCCGTTCCTTTTATGGATTTTAAGGAAGAACGCAAACAACTCAACTCTTGGGCAGAAAAACAAGGCAGGGAACGCATTGAAAATTATTGGAAGGAAAAGAATACGAAGAGCATTGATGGGCTGGAAACGAAGATTCTGGGAGATTAAAATACAAGTCATCCCGAACAGCTAACAGCTAACAGCTAACAGCTAACAAAACTAATTCCTATCCTCCAACAAAGGCACAAAACGAAACTCTCCAAACTCGTGCTTTTCAAATTCCTTTGGGCCTTTTCGGATAAATAGGGTCATCACCTGCACATCATCACCCACCGGAATAACCAAACGCCCGCCATCTTCTTTAAGCTGACTTAACAACGGTTTTGGTACAAAAGGTGCTCCGGCGGTCACAATAATGCTATCAAAAGGTGCTTCTTCGGGCAGTCCTTTATAACCGTCACCGAAAATGAGTTTTTTAGCCCGATAGCCTATTTTGGGCAAAAACTTGCTCGTTTTTTTAAACAATTCCTGCTGGCGTTCAATACTGTAAACCTTTGCACCCAATTTGCACAGTACGGCAGTTTGGTACCCACTTCCCGTACCAATTTCCAACACTTTATCCCCCGGCGAAACTTTTAACAGCTCCGTTTGAAAAGCCACGGTATAGGGTTGCGAAATGGTCTGGTCTGCAGCAATCGGAAAGGCTTTGTCCTGATAGGCATGATCCAAAAATCCAGAGTCCATAAACAAATGTCTTGGAATATCGCCAATGGCTTTTAGCACCTTTTCATCCGTTATACCTTTGGCGGCTATGGTGTTAACCAATTGTTGTCTTAGTCCTTGATGTTTAAAAGTATCTTTCACTAGTTTCGGGAGGTTATTTATGCCAAAAATAAAAGAATTTCTTCAAAAGAACTACCGAATTGAGCGCTTAAAAATGCAATACTTCAGTCCAAAATTTTTAAGGAAACGAAATTCTTTTAATCAGATTCCCGATGTTTCGGGAATGACAATTTCAACGGAAACCTCCACACTAATGTCGAGGAGTTCTTCTTTGAAATACTCAAACATTTTTAAGCTAAAAACAATTTTTTCGGAATTTAAATTTAGTATCTTTAAGCGATGAAATCATGGCGTATTTTTCTTGAATTTTCGTCGATTTTTACATTAATATTTTAATAATCATACCTTCGATTTAAATATAAAACTATGCTAAAAGCTGGTGTTTTAGGTGCAGGTCACCTTGGAAAAATTCATCTGAGACTGCTCAATCAATCTGAAAAATATGAATTGGTCGGGTTTTACGACCCGGATGCCTCCAATGCGAAAAAAGTAGCGGACGAATTCGGTTATAAACCTTTTGATTCTATTGAAGATTTAATAGATGCCGTGGATGTTGTGGATATTGTGACCCCCACCTTGTCGCACCACGAATGTGCTATAAAAGCCATCACCAAAGGAAAGCATATTTTCATTGAAAAGCCGATTACAAATACACTGGCCGAGGCCGAGGATATTAGAGCTTTGGTAGCCCTTCACAAGGTAAAAGGCCAAGTGGGCCATGTGGAGCGTTTTAACCCAGCCTTCATTGCCGTGAAAGATGATATCAAATCGCCCATGTTTATTGAGACGCATCGCTTGGCGGAATTTAATCCAAGGGGTACGGATGTACCGGTTGTTTTAGATTTGATGATTCACGATATCGATGTTATCCTGAGCGTGGTAAAATCAGAGGTGAAACATATTTCAGCAAGTGGCGTGGCAGTTATCAGCGATACGCCGGACATCGCCAATGCCCGTATCGAGTTTAAAAATGGATGTGTTGCCAATCTAACGGCCAGTAGAATATCTTTAAAGAAAATGCGTAAAGCACGATTTTTCCAAAAGGATGCCTATATCTCTGTGGATTTTCTGACCAAAAAATGCGAGGTAGTTAAAATGAAGGATGCCCCAGAAAATCCTGGGGATTTCGATATGATTCTACAAAATGCTGAAGGGGTAAGGAAGCAAATCTATTTTGATAATCCTAAAATACCCGACAACAATTCCATTTTGGACGAACTGGAAACCTTTGCGGATGCTATCAACAATGACAACACCCCAGTGGTGACCTTGCATGATGGTACGGAAGCCCTTCGTGTGGCCAATATGATTATTAATCAGTTTTAGGCCCCTCCCAGCCTCTCCAAAGGGGAGGAATTTTACTCTTGCCCTTTAAATGTTATGGATTAAATGCATTGGAACCATTACTTTGAGTAATTAAACATTAAAATATGAAAAACGTTGCCGTAATTGGAGCTGGAACCATGGGAAATGGTATTGCTCATACTTTTGCCCAAAACGGATTTAAAGTTCAATTAATAGATATCAATAAAGAGGCCCTAAAAAAAGGCTTGCAAACCATTGCAAACAATTTGGACCGCATGGTGGCCAAAGAAAAAATCACGGTTCAACAAAAGCAGGATACGCTGGATAATGTTGCACCTTTTACTAATATTGAAAAAGGAGTTGATAATGCTACCTTGGTGATTGAGGCGGCCACTGAAAACTTGGATTTAAAACTGAAGATTTTCAAGAAATTGGACGAGGCTTGTTCCGGAACAACAATTCTTGCAACCAATACGTCCTCTATTTCGATTACCCAAATTGCGTCGGTGACTTCAAAACCAGAACGCGTTATTGGCATGCATTTTATGAATCCAGTGCCGATTATGCCTCTAGTCGAAATCATCAATGGCTATAATACCAACAAAGAGGTAACGAAAACCATAATGGATTTGTCTAAAACCTTGGGTAAAGTTCCTGTTGAAGTGAACGATTATCCTGGATTTGTGGCCAATCGTATTTTAATGCCAATGCTTAACGAGTCCATTGAAACGCTTTATAACGGAGTTGCCGGCGTAGAAGAAATTGATAACGTTATGAAACTAGGCATGGCACACCCAATGGGGCCTTTGCAATTGGCTGATTTTATAGGTTTGGATGTCTGTTTGTCTATCTTGAATGTGATGTACGAGGGATTTAAAAACCCTAAATATGCGCCCTGTCCTCTTTTGGTAAATATGGTTCGTGCTGGTAAACTGGGAGTAAAATCAGGTGAAGGATTTTATGATTATTCGGAAAGCAAAAAGGCCCAGAAAGTGTCTAAACAATTTGCAGGAGGCAACTAGCAATTACAGCAAGCAGTCTCACTGAACACTGAACAACAATGGCAAAAATACTCCCCTTTAGAGCAGTACGCCCTACAAGAGACAAAGTAGGGTTGGTGGCCTCGCGCTCCTATCAAAGCTACACCCAGCCAGAGCTTGAAGCCCGATTGGATTATAACCCTTTTTCGTTTTTGCATGTCATCAATCCTGGTTACAGATACCAGCAAGACATTAAAGGCGTGGAACGCTATGCTTTGGTTAGAAACCGATATCTAGAGTTTAAGGAAGATGGCATCTTTATGCAGGACGACCAGCCGTGTTTTTATATTTATAAAATAGTCAATAGAAATGGCGACACATTTTGTGGTATTGTAGCTGGCGCGAGTGCCGAAGATTATAAAAACGATGTGATAAAAAAGCACGAAGACACCATCGCCTATCGGGAAGAAATTTTTAAAGATTATTTAAAAACGGTCGGATTTAACGCGGAACCTGTTTTGTTGACGTATCCAGATAATGCTGAAATCACCAAAATCATTACCGAGGTGGAGAAAGAGCGGGCAGAATTTGAATTCACCACACATTTTAGGGATACCCACTATATGTGGCTTTTGAATAGCACCAAGCATATAGAAACCATCATAGGAATATTTCAGGATATTGGTACCATTTATATTGCTGATGGCCATCACCGTTCAGCATCTTCAAACTTACTAGCTGAGCAACTTAAATCAGAAAACGAAGCGCATACGGGAAATGAAGCTTACAACAACTTTATGGTGTATTTGATTCCTGAAACAGAACTTAAAATTTATGAATTTAATCGTCTGGTAAAAGATTTGAATGGGTTTTCCAAAGAGCGTTTTTTAATTAAACTGGACGCCATGTTCCGTATTGAAAACCGAGGAGCCCAACTATACAAACCCAACAAAAAGCATCATTTCAGTATGTATTTGGATGGTGAGTTTTATTCGCTTTATCTTAGAAAAGGTAATTATAAAATCAATTCGTCCTTGGATGCCTTGGACACCCAAATTCTCTATAAAACGATTTTGGAACCGATTATAGGGATTTCGGATTTGCGCAACGACAAGCGAATATCCTACTCCCATGGGCAAAATGATTTGGTGACCATAAAACAAAAGATAGATAGTGGTGAATTTGCTGTGGGCTTCGGTTTAGTTCCGATAACAGTTTCAGAATTGAAGGCCATTGCCGATGAGGGCCTCACAATGCCACCTAAAAGCACCTATATTGAACCCAAATTGAGAAGTGGTGTCACTATTTATGAATTTTAAAAAAAGAAATGAGTATAAAAACAAATCTTGATAGCATATCTTCAAAACTTCCATCGCACGTTACTTTGGTAGCCGTTTCCAAAACTAAACCTGTCGAGACCATTATGGAAGCCTATGATGCTGGACATAAAATCTTTGGTGAAAATAAGGTGCAGGAAATGGTTGAAAAATACGAGCAAATGCCTAAAGATATTGATTGGCATATGATTGGACATTTGCAACGGAATAAAGTAAAATATATGGCCAGCTTTGTGCGTTTAATCCATGGCGTTGATAATTTTAAATTGTTGAAAGAAATCAATAAGCAGGCAAAAAAACACGATCGAGTAATTGATTGTTTGTTTCAAATCAAGATTGCAGAAGAGGATTCAAAATTTGGTATGTCAGCCAAGGATGCCAAAGCAATTATTGCTTCTGATGCGTTTTCAGAACTAGAAAACATAAGAATAACAGGCGTAATGGGCATGGCAACTTTTACGAATGATGAGACTCAAATCAAACAGGAATTCAATGTTTTAAAACAAACTTTTGAGGACCTAAAGCGGCTAGAAACCAGAAATTTCAAACCTGAAACCATTAGTATGGGTATGAGCGGGGATTACCAATTAGCCATTGCATGTGGTAGCACAATGATTCGGGTTGGAAGTAGTATATTTGGGGCGAGGAATTATCAGTAGGCAGTCGCAGTGTTCAGTTTACAGCTTAACACCTTAACAACAAACAGCTTAACACCATTTACGCAATATTAGACATAGAAACCACTGGAGGCAAGTATAATGAGGAGGGCATAACCGAAATTGCCATCTACAAATATGACGGCCATCAGGTGGTGGATCAATTTATCAGCCTTATCAATCCTGAAAGGGAAATTCAACCGTTTGTAGTGAATCTTACAGGCATCAATAGCAGTATGTTGCGCAATGCTCCAAAGTTTTATGAGGTAGCAAAACGCATCGTAGAAATTACGTCAGACTGCATCTTAGTGGCGCATAATGCCCAATTCGATTATAGAATTCTCCGTACTGAATTTAGCCGATTGGGGTTTGAGTATGAGCGAAAATCCCTTTGTACCGTGCAACTGGCGAAACATTTAATTCCAGGGCAACCTTCTTATAGTTTAGGCAAATTGGTGCGTTCCCTCGGGATCCCCGTCGCAGACCGACATCGTGCATCCGGCGATGCCCAGGCTACTGTTAAACTATTCAAAATGCTTCTGGATAAGGACACAAAAAAAAATATTGTCCAAAACAGTGTCAGCCTTAATCCAAAACGTCAATTGGAACCAAAGCATATTGATATTATTGCTGAACTACCAACCATAACGGGAGTATACTACATCCACAAGGAAGACGGCGAAATTATCTATATCGGCAAGAGCAAGAATATCAAAAACCGTATCAACCAGCATTTTACAAGTACGAGTCCAAAATCCAAAAAACTTCAAGCTCTGGTAACGGCTGTAACGTATGAAGCAACAGGAAGTGAATTGGTGGCTCTTCTTAAGGAAAGCGAGGAAATCAAGAAAAATAAACCGATTTTAAACAGGGCACTAAGGCGCACGAGTTTCACCCATGGTTTGTTCAGCTACACAGATAATAATAATTACATTAATTTAAAGATTGAAGTGGTAAACGGCAAAAGCAAACCAATTACTACCTTTAGTAATAGGCAAAGTGGCAAAAGCTTTATGACTCGAGCCTTGGAGGATTATAACTTATGCCAGAAACTTATTGGACTTTACAATAGCCAATCAAGTTGTTTTAATTACGAAATAAAAGCCTGTGAAGGTGCTTGTTTGGGTATAGAGCCTCCCGATGATTACAACAAACGTGTGCTTTCCTTAATAGAGAAAAGCAGTTATGACAATAAAAATGTGGTACTTATTGACAAGGGGCGCGATATTGACGAGCGCAGTGCTATATTAATTAAAGACGGCGTATTCCAAGGTCTAGGCTTCTTCAATTTAAACTATCAAATTAATAACCTTGAGATTCTCGAATCCATCATTACCCCCATGCAAAACAATCGGGATACCCAACACATTATCCAAAGTTACTTAAGGCGCAATAAAAAAATAAAACAATTAATTTTTTGACAAAAATGTTAAAACAAATCCTACTGCTCCTCTCCATTGCCTGTAGTTCCATTTTAAATTCTCAACCATTAGAAAAAGATCCCGTTTTTAAGGTTTCATTGCCCGATATCAAGCTGAAATCATATGAAAAGGATTCAACGGCCAACGCTTTAGTACTCTATGAATATGGAAAAAGCTATGTTGATAGACAGGATTACGATCTAAGAACTAACATAATGCGCAAGATTAAAATTTTTAATAAAGAGGGTTTTGATAAAGCTAATGTTACTATTTATTTATACAAAGGCAATAATGGTAATTATGAAAGAGTGGATGATATTTTTGGCACCACCTATACTTTGGTAGATGGTACAGTAAAAACAACTGAATTAGACCCCAAGGATGTTTATCGTGAAGAATACAATGAGAATTATACAATAGTAAAATTTACATTACCTAATATTCAGGAGGGTTCTGTAATTACATACCGTTACACATTACGCTCGCCGTATATGCGAAAATATCATGGTTGGGAGTTTCAAGGTGACATCCCAAAGCAATATAGCGAATACAATACAAGCATACCTGGCAATTGGCTGTACCATATTAAACTCTCAGGAGGAAAAAAGTTAAGCACCAACGATATGAATATAGAAAAAAGGTGCTTAGAAATGTATAATGGTGCCTTTGCAGATTGTAGCATTGGAAAGTATGTGATGAAAGATATACCTGCTTTTATTGAAGAAGACTACATGACCGTAAAACAGGATTATCTCGCAAGAATTGATTACGAACTGGAGACCTTTAGAGGAATGGATGGCACGATAACACACTACACTAAAACATGGAAAGATGTTGATAAAGAACTACGTTCAGAAAAAGATATCGGAAGGCAAATAAAAAAATCGGTCGATATTGAAGAATTGCTGAATTTAGATATATTAAATGAAACAGACCAGTTAAAAAAAGCCAAAGGCATTTACAATTACGTGCAGAACAACTACACATGGGATGAATCTTTTCATATTTTCAAAGACGTATCTATACGAAATATCATAAAAGATAGATCTGGTAATGTTGGCGCAATTAATATTTTACTTCACAACTTACTTAGGGAGAGTGGCATTGATGTTAAACCCGTATTTTTATCAACTCGCGGCCACGGGCGAGCTACAAAATTATATCCGGTACTTACTGACTTTAACTACCTAATTGTTCAGGCAACAATTGATAACGATACTTATTTATTGGATGCCACAGACAAATTTTTATCCTTTGGCCAAATTCCCTTTAGGTGCCTTAATCAATTTGGCCGTTTGGTTGATTTTAAAAATGGTAGTACTTGGATAGATATTAAACCCAGAACTCAATCATCAACACTTTATAGTCTTAAACTTCACTTTGATGATGAAGAAAATCTGACAGGCACTGTAAATACCAGAACAACAGGTTACCACGCACTGGGTTCAAGAAAAGCCTATTTTCCAAATCCGGACAATTACGTATCCGAATTGGATGAAAGTAACGAGGATATTGTTATTTCCGATTTTTCTATTAAAAACTCCACAAAAACAAGCCCTCAATTTTCCGAAACATATAGGATTAACTACCAAGCTGAAGATATTTCCGAAACCATATACTTAAACCCATTTTTATTTCCATTTTTTAAGGAAAACCCATTCAAATTACAAGAGCGAACTTATCCGATAGATTTTGGGTATAAAGATAAATATGTGTATATGTTAAATTTAGACCTGGGTGATGTTTATGAAGTTATTGAGATGCCAAAAAAAACAAGATTGGCTTTACCCAATAAAACAGGAGATTTAAACTTCTCTGCACGTTTAATTGGCAATAAAATCAATCTGATATTTAACCTAAGTTTTAACGAGGCCATTTATCCTCCCGATTATTACCCCTATCTTAAGGAATTGATGAGTAGCGTCGTGAATACACAAACAAACTCATTAATAGTACTCAAAAAGAAATCATAAATCTTTATTACATTTGAAGTGATGGTCAAAACCAACTCTAAAAATAATTGGCGCACGAAACTTCATGACATTATTTATGAAGCCGATACTCCTTCAGGGAAGCTTTTTGATGTGATTCTTTTTATCGCCATCATCGCCAGTATCATTTTGGTGATGCTGGAGAGTATTAAAAGCTTTGATGAAAAATATCACGACTTTTTAAACATATCGGAGTGGGTCATCACCATATTATTCAGTATCGAATACATTGCAAGGATCATCACCGTAAAAAAGCCTTGGCGCTATGTATTTAGTTTTTATGGCATTGTAGATTTGCTGTCCACCATCCCAAAATATATTTCCTTGCTGTTCGGGGGCATACATGCTTTGGCAGCGCTTAGGGCGTTACGGTTATTGCGTATCTTCAGGATATTAAAATTGGCCAGATATTTAGGTGCTTCTAATTTGCTGATGTCGGCCATTCGTTCAAGTAGGGCAAAAATATCTGTATTCCTTTTCGCGGTACTTATTTTATGCATCATTTTTGGTACGCTAATGTACCTTATCGAAGGCGAGGAAAGTGGGTTTAGCAGTATTCCCGTTAGTGTGTATTGGTGTATTGTAACGCTTACAACAGTTGGTTTTGGAGACATTGCACCCGTTACTCCTTTAGGTCAGTTTATTGCTGCATTGATAATGATATTGGGTTATGGTATTATTGCCGTTCCCACGGGAATTGTCTCCGCCGAATATACCGCCCAGGGGAAAAAAATTAACCCTGGCCCAGATCCAAAAGTAGCCCTAAATTCCAAATCCTGTGAAAACTGCTTGGCCGAAAATCATCACGACAAAGCAGATTATTGTTATAATTGCGGGGAGCGGTTGTATGGTTCTTAAAATGAAAAAGCACCTCATCTCTGTTATCGGCCCAACTGCCATCGGCAAAACCGCGCTAAGTATTAAACTGGCGCAACATTTTGGTACTGAAATCATTTCTGCGGATTCCCGGCAGTTTTTTAAGGAAATGCATATCGGCACGGCCGCGCCAACCCCAGAAGAGTTACAACAAGCCAAACATCATTTTGTCCATCATAAATCCATCATGGAAGATTACAATGTCGGGGCTTTTGAAAGGGATGCCATCGACCGGCTAAATCAACTTTTTCAGAACTACGATGTGGTAATAATGGTTGGCGGGTCAGGTTTGTATGTTGATGCCGTCACCAAAGGTTTGGACGATTTTCCAAATGTGGACGCCTCTATTAGGGATACTTTAAATAAAGAATTTCAGGAAAAAGGGCTACCCTACTTACAGGACCGACTAAAGGATTTAGATCGTAAAAGCTATGACACCATTGCCATTGACAACCCCCATCGGGTCATTCGGGCATTGGAAGTTAGTATTGGTACTGGGAAAACCTACTCTTCGTTTTTGAATAGGGCGAAAAATGATAGGCCATTCGAAACCATTAGTATTGGCCTAATGGCAGAAAGACAGGTTATTTATGACCGCATTAACCAACGGGTGGACTTAATGATAAAAGATGGTCTGTTGGAAGAGGTGAAACAACTTTTACCTTATAAGGATTTGAACGCACTAAACACGGTAGGCTACAAAGAATTGTTCAACTACTTGGATGGGGAGTGGACGCTGGATTTTGCCATTTCGGAAATAAAAAAGAATACCAGACGTTTTGCAAAACGACAGCTAACATGGTTCAAAAAGAACGAAAACACCTGTTGGTTTGACTATACCGCCGACCTATCCCAAATTATTAAAGGTATTGAAGCCCAAATAAAATGACAACAGAACGGATTCTTTCAAAATTAGTAGCATTCCCAGTGTTAGGCGGGCAGAGCAATTTATCCATCATCCATTGGATAAAAGACTATATAGAATCCTTCGGTGTGGACTGTACTTTAGTGCCAAATCCAGAAGGCACCAAAGCTTCATTACATTGCAGAATTGGGCCTTCGGTAGAAGGCGGGATCATCCTTTCTGGACATACAGATGTTGTACCCGTTGAAGGCCAGGATTGGGATACGGATCCTTTTGCATTAACGGATAAAGGTGATGGCAAACTTTATGGGCGGGGCGCTTGCGATATGAAAGGTTTTATTGCTTGTTGTCTAAGCGTTTTGCCAAAAATGGTTAAAGCTGATTTAAAAAAGCCTATTTATTTCGCCTTGTCCTACGATGAGGAAATTGGCTGTCTTTCCGCGCCTGAACTAATTGAACATTTAAAACGGCACTATCCCGAAACCCCGAAGTACGCCATCATTGGGGAACCTTCTTTGTTGCAGCCCATTATCGGACACAAGGGCATTTGCCTATACACCACAAAAGTGAATGGATCGGCTGGGCATAGTAGCCGTATCCTTCAAGAAGTAAGTGCCGTGCATGAAGCGGCAAGACTCATTTTATGGTTGGAGGACAAAATGAACGAATTGGTGGCTTCTGGAAATACCGACGAACGTTTTACACCACCCCACTCCTCCTTGCATACGGGAGTAATCCATGGCGGTATTGCCCCAAATGTGATTGCCGATAAAGCCTATTTTTCCTGGGATGCAAGGGTGATTCCTAACGATAATTTAACTGAAATCGTGGAAGCATTTTATTCGCATTGCGACAAGCGCATGGCTGAACTCAAACACGTTTTTCCAGATTTTAAAATTGAAACTGAAGAAGTGCATCCGCCTGTGGCCAGTTTTGATAGTAAAACCGATAGCGACATTGTAAAGTTGTTTGGCAAAATAAATAGCAATACCAATTTTGATACCGTGGCCTACGCTTCTGAAGCGGGTCAGTACAATCTGGCTGGATTGCAAAGTATAATTTGTGGCCCTGGGTCCATTAAGCAGGCACATCGACAAAATGAGTTTATTGCCAAATCGGAATTGGAAAATTATGTAGCACTGCTCGAGAGGTTAATTTCTTTGTTTTCCTCTGAAACCATCTTAGAGTTTTAAAATTCATCGAACTCTCAAATCATACATCAATCCAATTTGAGATGGGTCAAAATCGGCTCATGGTCAGATAAATTTACCTTAAAATTTTTGTGAGAAACGACATCAATCGAAGGATCCACCAAAACAAAATCAATTCTAAAAGGGTAATTTGCAAATCTGTAAGTCGTCCCGATACCGCACCCAGCTTCAGTAAAAGTATCTTTTTTATCACCTCTCAACTTTCGATAGTTTTGTGAATAGGGATTACTATTGAAATCTCCCGCAATGATTACCCTACCATCAAATTTAACGGCATGCTCTAAAACGATTTTGACCTGTTCCTTTTGTTTTATCTGGCCATCTTTGATTTGCCCGAAAAATTTGCCGATATCCATCGTTTCATCAAAAATAAGCTGGTAGGATTGCAAATGGATATTGTAAATACGAACGATGGTTCCATCAATATCCACATCAGCATAAATTGTTTGGTTACGTGTATCAGGAAAGTCAATATAGCCTTTGTCTATAATAGGATATTTCGAATAAATCACCTGTAAGGTTTTTTCATAATTCGGCCTGTAACCCACGAAATAATGAGGATAATGCGAAAACCCTTCAAATTCAAATTTTGAAAATTCTTGAAAACAAACAATGTCCGGATTTTCACTTTTAACGAAATCAATTAACTTTTGAGCCTCGGGCACGTTTCTAAAATCTTCAGTAGAGGAAAAATTATTAGCGTTAAAACACATAAAACTAATAGCACCACTCTCCTCCGTTTCGTCAAAATAATTCAATTGCAAAGGGGATTTGAAAAACAAAAAAAATAGGGATATGGCAAAAAGATGCATCAAGGCATACTTGCCTCTTTTCATCAACCAAAATAACCCTATGAGTATATTCAATAGGAATAAAACTGGTAATGACAAGGAGAGCAAAAAAGAAAACGTACTCAACGTAAAATATGAAAAAATAATGGCTAAAATAAGAAGCAAGGCTAATACCATCGAAGCCCTTTTACAGATCTTGCTCCTACCAAATCCTTGAACAGAAGTCTTCATAGGTGTTAGAAACGACATCGAAACTTCACTTAAAATAAGGTAATCTGCCCTTCATCATCAATTTCATGGTCGGATTCACCTTTCCGAGGTGTTCCGGATGTATTATCGGTCGTCTCTGTTGGAGATTCACTGGAAACCTCCATTTCATCGACCACTTCTAAATCATCTGCATGCACTTCCTCGGGAGCTTCATAGGGCAAAGGCTCCAATAGATTGATTTGATTGATTTTATCCTTAGTGAGCTGATTCCCCATGGCCGAAATACCCTTGATATCGATGAACTCTTCAAGGTTAACCTCGAGATTATCCTTTCTATCTTTGCCTCTTTCTTTGGCAAAAACGACTTCCGCCATAGGTTTCCAATCCGTAGAAACGATTTCTAATTGCGAATTCGGATGGTCAGAAATAAAGGATTCCTCTCTGCCTTCGTTCTCAATCAAGAACCGCTTTACATAATACAATTCTTTTTCACCGTTGAAATATATAGCCGAAATGGGCTTTTTAGGCACCCATTTTTCAAGTACTATCATATCACTACCAAAATGCATAGTAACCTCGGGAGTAACAGTTTTCGCAACTCCTGACTGATTAATAATCAGTAACTTATCCTCTCCCCTGAATTCACCTATCAACTCTCCTCTTCCATCCACATTTATGCGTTGCACGGTATCATCAAACCAAATCTTTCTGGGTTTTAAAGTGGACACACCTTTTTCTTTCAATTCCACTCGTTTTACGGGGTATTTTGTGACCAAATTCCCTTTGGACGCACGGCCTTTAATCAAGATATCTGCAAAATCAATATCCCATTTTAGCTTTTTGATACTTCCGGCTTGGCGTAAATTTATGGCAACCACTTCGGCCTCACCGTTGGGGTTAGCTGAAAAATATAATACCAACGAACCTTTATTGCCATTGGTCAAATCATAATCCCTGTCCCTGGTGATACTGGTGACCGCAAAACGCTTGATATAAGATGGCCCTTTCCTCCCATCCCGATAAATCATATTGTAGATGGTGCGCTTGTCTTTCTTTTTGAATACCGCAACATGAATGATATCCTTGCCCACAAAGGTTTTGGAATCTACTTTGGTCACCATCATTTTACCTTCTTTAGTGAACACAATGATGTCGTCAATGTCACTGCAATCTCCCACATACTCATCCCTTCTCAAAGATGTCCCCACAAAACCTTCTTCCCTGTTGACATAAAGTTTGGTATTTCGGATCACAACTTTTGTAGCATCAACATCATCAAATATCTTAATTTCAGTTTTGCGTTGGCGACCTTCACCATAGTCCTTTTTCAATCGTTGGAAATAGGCAATGGCATACTCAATCAAATGCTCCAAATGATGTTTTACCTCAGCAATTTGCTCTTCAAGCGCATCAATTTTCTGTTGTGCCTTATCAATATCAAATTTAGAAATACGCTTGATACGAATTTCGGTTAGGCGCACAATATCGTCTTCGGTAACCGCTCGTTTTAAATGCTTAATATGTGGTTTCAACCCTTTATCAATAGCCGAAATAACACCTTCCCAAGTTTCTTCTTCTTCAATATCGCGGTAAATTCGGTTTTCAATAAATATGCGTTCCAATGAAGCAAAGTGCCACTGTTCCTCAAACTCTCCGAGTTTGATTTCCAATTCCTGTTTTAGAAGCTGAACGGTATTATCCGTAGAGCGGCGCAACATTTCTGAAACGCCAATAAACAAAGGCTTATTCTCTTCAATAACACAGCCCAATGGTGAAATAGACGATTCACAACTGGTAAAAGCATATAAGGCATCAATGGTTTTATCAGGCGATAATCCTGATGGCAGATGCACTAAAATTTCAACCTCGGCGGCGGTATTGTCCTCTATTTTCTTAATCTTTATTTTTCCCTTATCGTTGGCCTTTAAAATCGAATCGATTAATGAGGACGTGGTAGTTCCAAAAGGCAATTCGGTAATGACCAAAGTGTTTTTGTCCAACTGGGAAATTTTAGCACGAACACGAACCTTTCCACCACGATTGCCATCATTGTAATTTGAGAAGTCGGCAATACCCCCAGTTGGGAAATCCGGTAAAATGGTGAAGCGTTTCCCCTGTAAATGCTTTATAGAAGCATCAATAAGTTCAATAAAATTGTGCGGTAAAATTTTTGTAGACAACCCAACGGCAATACCCTCGCCTCCTTGTGCCAAAAGCAAAGGAAACATTACGGGAAGATTTATGGGCTCTTTCCGACGGCCGTCGTAACTCGCTTGCCATTCCGTAATTTTCGGATTGTAAACTACATCTAATGCAAACTTTGAAAGTCGTGCCTCAATATACCTGGACGCCGCCGCACTATCACCAGTTAAAATATTTCCCCAGTTTCCTTGGGTATCAATCAGAAGGTCCTTTTGCCCAATCTGGACCATGGCATCGGCAATACTTGCATCACCATGTGGATGGTACTGCATGGTATGGCCCACAATATTTGCCACCTTATTATAGCGTCCATCATCCAGATCCTTCATGGAGTGCATGATACGACGCTGCACAGGCTTAAATCCATCCTCAATAGCCGGTACGGCACGCTCCAAAATAACGTACGAGGCATAATCTAAAAACCAATCCTTGTACATACCCGTCACACGGGTAATGGTTTCTTGGGGCTCTTCGTTATGTTCGTTTGTTAATTCGTCACCTTCTTCAATCATCCAGCAATTTTATTTTTTTGGCGTTCCGTTAAGCTTTACTTTGCCTTTTCTTTGTAATCTATGCACTTGTTCGCTTGTGGTATGGATATAAAGGTGTGCATAAGACCGCTTTCCATATTCTTTTTCTTTGGAATATAACATCTTAAATTCAGTTTGATTTGACCATCTAAAGTTAATCATCAGAACCCTTAAAAACAAATGTTTTCAAGGGTAGTTAAGCTTAAAATTATTAATATTCTCTTACTCAACCACATCCAATTCCACCTTCAAATTATCAATAATAAATTCCTGCCTCGAGGGGGTGTTTTTACCCATATAAAAGGCCAGTAATTCATCAATAGACATATTATCATCCAACATCACAGGGTCGAGTCGCATGTCCTCTCCAATAAAATGTTTGAACTCATCCGGGGATATTTCCCCCAACCCTTTAAATCGGGTAATCTCGGGCTTAGGTTTTAGTTTTTCTATGGCGTTTATGCGCTCCTCTTCCGAATAGCAATAAATGGTTTCCTTTTTGTTTCGAACCCTGAATAAGGGGGTTTGCAAAATGTACAAATGGCCTTCTTTGATGACCTCTGGGAAAAATTGCAAAAAGAAGGTAATCAATAACAAACGAATATGCATCCCGTCCACATCAGCATCTGTGGCTATCACAACATTATTATATCTTAAATCTTCGAGCGACTCCTCAATATTTAATGCGGCCTGCAATAAATTGAACTCCTCGTTTTCGTAAACGATTTTTTTACTCAAACCATAGCAGTTCAGAGGCTTTCCTTTTAAACTGAATACTGCCTGTGTGTTCACGTCTCTGGATTTGGTGATACTCCCCGAAGCCGAATCCCCCTCAGTAATAAACAAAGTAGTTTCAAGATTTCTTTCGTTTTTGGTATCCCCAAAATGCACACGACAATCCCTTAATTTCTTATTGTGCAGACTGGCTTTTTTAGCGCGGTCTCTAGCCAATTTTCGAATACCGGAAAGTTCCTTTCGTTCGCGTTCGGCCTGAAGAATTTTGCGTTGGATTTTCTCGGCCGTATCTGGATTTTTATGAAGATAATTATCGAGATTGGTCTTTACAAAATCATTGATATAAGTTCTGACCGTTGGATAATCCCCGCCCATATCGGTAGAGCCCAATTTGGTTTTTGTCTGACTTTCAAAAACAGGTTCCATCACCTTAATGGCGATGGCGCTCACTACCGACTTTCTGACGTCCGAAGCATCATAATTCTTTCCATAAAACTCACGAATGGTCTTTACCAAAGCTTCCCTAAAAGCGTTCAAATGTGTACCGCCCTGAGTGGTATTCTGTCCGTTTACAAAACTGTGGTATTCCTCACTATATTGGGTTTTACTGTGCGTTAGTGCTACTTCGATATCATTGCCCCGTAAATGGATAATGGGATATAACAAATCGGATTCGTTGATATTCTCAGACAACAAATCCTTCAACCCATTTTCACTATAATATTTCTCACCATTGAACACAACTGTCAAACCGGGGTTGAGATACACATAGTTTTTGAGCATCTTCACTACATATTCGCTCCGATACTTGTAATTTTTGAAGATGGTATCATCGGGAACAAAAGACACTTTTGTGCCCTTTCTTCGGCTGGTATCTTCTAATAATTCCTGATTGGTTAATGTACCCTGCTCAAATTCCGCAGAAGCGGACTTACCGTCCCGAGTAGATTCCACCCTGAAATAATTGGACAGCGCATTAACGGCCTTAGTACCCACACCATTTAATCCAACTGATTTTTTAAAGGCTTTGGAATCGTATTTGCCACCAGTATTCATTTTGGATACCACGTCCACCACCTTACCCAATGGAATTCCACGTCCATAATCGCGAACAATCACTTTGTTGCCCTGAATGGAGATTTCAATGGTCTTTCCCGCACCCATGACAAACTCGTCGATGGAGTTATCCAGCACCTCTTTTAAAAGAATATAAATCCCATCGTCGGGAGAAGAGCCATCACCGAGTTTACCTATATACATTCCCGGACGCATTCGGATATGCTCCTTCCAATCTAAGGAACGTATATTGTCTTCGGTATATTTGGTTGGTTCGGCCATAAAAACGGTGTAAAATTGTGAGATAGCACGCTAATATAGCATAACATATCAAATTATAAAACAGGCTTGGAACAAAGTAATTAACAATAAAAGTGGAATATTGTTGAGAACGTCACCCTAAGCCCTGCTTGAGGTTTTTAGGGAAATCAAAAGGATGCCAATGATAACTATCAATGCCCCAAACATTTGGAGCAAGCTAAACTGTTCATTCAGAAAAATTGCTGCCAAAACGATTGTAGAAATTGGCCCAATTCCAGCTATGATGGCAAAATTCGATGAGCTTATCATTTTTATCGAAGCGGAGACCAAATACGAGGGAATTACCGTGGCAAAAATGGCGATTAAAAATCCAAGCCCATAAACTTTCCAAGGATAATGAAACAGACTGAACCCTTGGCTAATTCCATAATGCAGAAACACGCATAAACAAGACACAATCATGGCATAGGATGTAAATTGCATCACACCAAATTTTGGAATTAGCCAGCCACTTCCGACCAAATAAGACGCATAGGTCAACGCACTTAATAGGATAAAAGCACCGCCCAATAAGGTATTATCCCCAGATATTTGGACTTCATCTCCAAATGCGAGGACAATTCCCAAATAGGTTATACCAATAGCGGCCATTTGCACCTTTGAAATTGGCTGTCTCAAAAAGAACCGGTTTAGCAAAAGGACTATCGTGGGGTACACAAACAAGATGATGCGCTCCAAACTAGCCTTAATATGCACCAAACCCAAAAAATCAAAATAACTTGCTAAATAATACCCCAAAAAACCGAAGAAGGCCAACCATAGCCAATCTTTTTTATTTAGCATTGTTCGCTCTGTTCGTCTGGCGGAAATAACGGCCAAAACTATATAAAACGGAAAGGAAAATACCATTCGAAGTAATAAAATTTCAATGGGATCGATCCCGTAGACATAAGCCAATTTTACCATAACGGCCTTTGAGGAAAACAGGATAATGCCTAGAATTCCAATTCCTATACCGTACCAAAATCGATTGGATTGTTGCATATAGCGAAAGTAGAAAGGTAATTCTAGGCGAGTATCTGAAAACAATTGAGATTACGATGCCCAAACTGCCCATTTGGCCAACTTCGTAATGCGAGTGTAAAAATTAATGTGCGAGTACGCTAAACAGGAATAGCATTACGGCAGCATCCTAAACCACGCAAGTTAAACCTTAACCTAAATCCCTTGAAAAGCTGATATAAACTATTGTAATGCTTCTAATCTGCGTAGGGCCTTAAACTGTTTCAAAAAAATGCGCGAATGTCAAAATTGCAAAATATGTTTTTGAAAGTCCCTACTTTTAGCACCCAATACATTTTCCATGTGCATACTTTCCGCACGTACTTTTAGAGCTGCATTCCTAGTTTTGATCAACCTAGACATATACCCCTTTAGGAAGATGCTATTAAACAATTTGCCCAATATACCATAGGGGGTTTCAAAAAACATCTTTTGAACCATTATTGTTTTCTGGCCTTCCTTATAAAATCTATGCTCGTGCAAATAAGATTTAAAAGCACCAAAAACCATCTCTACTATAAATAAATTCGGAGACTCAAAAGCTGTAACCTTGGTTGTGAAATGCTGTACAAAACCTAAATGCTTAGCCTCCCAACTTACCCACTCCCCAAGCTCCACCATGCCGGTAGTTTTTCCCGCAACGGGTATTTCGCCAGTGTGCTTGAGTGATTCCTTGTGAAAGTCTATGCTTCGTGCTAAATTGAAGCAGATCTTAATATCTGCAATGATTTCAGTCCGTATGGTTATATGGGACATCCTATATAGTCTATGAGTAAATAAGACTTCAAATATATACAAAATCTTACCTTACTAAAGAAAAATAAGAAAATTTTTAACTACACGTTAAAAAGAAAGTGCATTACATCCCCATCCTTAACCACATAGTTTTTACCTTCTACACGCATTTTTCCGGCTTCTTTTACTTTGGCTTCGCTACCGTAGCTGACATAGTCGTCATAAGAAATCACTTCGGCACGGATGAACCCTTTTTCAAAATCAGTATGGATCACACCGGCCGCCTGTGGCGCAGTGGCCCCAATATCCACCGTCCATGCCCGCACTTCTTTCACCCCAGCAGTAAAATAGGTTTGTTGATTCAATAACTTGTAAGCACCTCTAATTAATTTAGAAGACCCCGGTTCCTCCAAACCTATATCTTCCAAAAACATTTGGCGCTCATCGTAATCATCTAATTCGTTGATATCTGCTTCTGTGCCCACAGCCAAAACCAAAACCTCAGCATTTTCACCCTTAACGGTTTCTTTCACTTGCTCCACATACGCATTCCCCGAAACCGCTGCACCTTCATCAACATTGCATACGTACATCACTGGTTTGTCTGTAATAAATTGCAATGGCTTGACGTAGTCATTGTAATCGTCTTCACTAAAATCAAGAGCTCTGATGGAGCTCCCCGATTCCAGCCCTTCTTTGATTTTCAGCAAAACAGCTTCTTCTTTTTGAGCTTCTTTATTACCGGTTTTGGCCGCACGTTTTACTTTATCTAGCTTTTTTTCAGCAGTTTCCAGATCCTTCAGTTGGAGTTCCATATCAATAGTTTCCTTATCGCGGATGGGGTCGATACTGCCATCAACATGTACAATATTGTCATTGTCAAAACACCGCAATACATGCAAAATGGCATCCGTTTCTCGAATGTTTGCCAAAAACTGGTTGCCCAATCCTTCGCCTTTGCTCGCTCCTTTTACCAATCCGGCAATGTCCACAATTTCAACAGTAGCAGGAATCACACGCTCTGGATTTACCAAGGACTCCAATTTTTCCAACCTTGGGTCTGGCACGTTTACCACACCTATATTAGGCTCAATCGTACAAAACGGAAAATTGGCACTCTGCGCCTTCGCGTTGGACAAACAATTGAACAATGTTGACTTCCCCACATTTGGCAATCCTACAATACCTGCTTTCATTTTCCTTAGGAATTAGATTAAAGACTCAAGAACCAAGACTTTGATTTTTGCGATTGCAAATGTAATTAATTTCAGAATTAATTTTTGTAACAAAATCCAGCATTAATCGTTATGTTTACATAAAAATGTCTTAATGAAACAAATTTTAGTCCTTCTTAGTTTTTTTGCTTTCGTCAGCCTTGGTTTTTCCCAAAACCTAACGGCTAAACTCGTTGCGAAAAGCAATGGCAAACCCATCCCCTATGCCAATATTAAAACAGGCAAATATAGCGGGGTAATTTCCAACGATGAAGGCTATTTCACCATACATTCCCAAAATGACAATTCCAAAACCATCGAAATCACTTGCATGGGATTTGAAAGCAAAACCCTAAGCATTTCGGAAATCAAGAAATTGAATTTCATCATTGCGTTGAAAGATGCTATGAATCAATTAAACGAAGTTTTAATCACCAACAAAAGGCCTAATGCCGATGCCATCATTGAAAAAGTACGCTCCAAAATTTCGGAAAATTACGATAACGAACTCAATGCCTACAGTATTTTCCATAGGAATACGGACCGTGTTGATTTCAGGAATTTAGGGTTTGAAATAGAAAAGGCATCGCACGTCAAGAAAAAAAACATCAATGATGCCAACGCCTCCTTAGAAAAAATGGCCTCGGAAATTATTGCGAGCGACATGGTGCATTTCAAGGATTTTAAAGGTGAATTTTTCAATTTGAATACGGACAGTAGCAAAATTAAAGTCAGCAAAGCCACAAAATTGCTTGACTCTAAAAACAATTTTTCGATAGACGACGTTCAGAAGAAGACTCAAAATATTGTCCTTAAATACTTAGACACTACCATCACTTATAAATTGAAATCTGGGCTTTTTAAGATTGAAGACACCCTTTCTCTTACCGACGAGCAGTTTAAGGATTTTGAAAAGCAGGTATACAATATGCCCTATTTGAATAACGAATCGCGAAACCTGCTCAGAAAGGCCCAATTTTTTGAAGAATCCTTTTTGTCCAACGTGATCAATCCCAAATTATATGATTACACCTATGATGGGGCTGCCTTAAAAGACGGCAAGCTCTTTTATTTGATCGACTTTGAGCCCCGAAGGGGAAAATCAAAGTATGGGGGCAAACTGTACATCAGCGAAGCCGATTACGCCATCACAAGAATGGATTATGGATATTACAAAAACAGGCACGGACAAAAAGTGAACCTAAAACTGGTACTGGGTGTTAAATTTATAGCCAACGTTGACGAAGGCACCTTGCTATTTGAAAAAAACCAAAACGGCAAATACCATCCCAAGTACTTAAAGCAAACCACCGGGGCGTATTTTTATGTGAATAGAGATTTGAAATTTATTGAAAACAGCAGGGCCAGAAATAAAACGAACATCAACTTTAAAATTGAAGGCCAAAACCTGAACAAAGAAGAGCTTCTTTTTACGGCAAACGAAAAGTTGACGCTTGAAGGGTTTAAACTCATAAAACAGGACGACACGGTACCTTATACGCTATTGTCTTCTTTTGAAGAGACCATTTGGGGGAATGAAGATATTTTAGAGCCCACTTTGGAAATGAAGACTTTTGATGCCAGTGAGGACCAATAGAAATTCAAATCAAATCGGCAAAGAACCCCAAAACCTCATCCATGGCTTTAGAAAGTTCTTGAAAGGAATAAAATACTAAATCTTAGCATTTTACTCATACCCCAGTTGCTCAAAAAGCTTGGATGATGCCTTTAAATATTTATCCTTGTCCGTTTCCTTAAACCATGCTTTGGACACCAGCTCGTTATTGTAAAGCTTGGCATCTTTCCATTTGGAGAGCCCTTCTATATTAACCAAAGTCCAATCCTCATTAATAAAGCAAATCGCCTTGATGTTTTTTTCATAGACCAGTGAAAAGTAGTTGACAAACCAGTCGTCCCAAACTTTCGGGTTGTCCGCCTCAATACCAAAAATGGGGTTGGACTCGGCAATCATCACAGGTTTTTTATGTGCTTTGGCAAAATCCAAAACCGCTTCGCCTTCCTTGTTCAGTCCTGTTTTGGAATAGGCATGGCCAAAAATGGAAATGCCCACCCAGTCCACATAGTCATCTCCGGGATACCAATCGGATAGCGGATAATTTTTATAGGGCGCTGCAGCATAGGAATGCCACACATAAGCAATATTGTCCACGCCTTCGGCACGCAACACATCCACAATATGCCGATAGGCCCTAACATAGTCCTTGGGTTCCAATACATTATGCGGGCCGTCAAATTCGTAGCCAATACGGAGATATACCGGACGGTTTATCGTTTTAACCCAATTGGCGTAGCGTTTGATGACCGGATCGTAAATGCCGAGTATGGTGTTTTCGGTCACGCTCCATTTGCCCACCATCCACATAGCACTGTGCAACGCCGAATTTGGAAATTGGCTCACCAACATTTGATGATTTTGACTGGTACCAGTGCTGTTGGTATGTTTTTTTGTAACGCCAACAAACTCGGTAATAGCCCAATAAGCAGACCAGCCTCCCGGATTGGGCTGTTCAGGAAACTTGCGTTTATATTCTTTAATGCGCTGCTCGGTTTGCCCCATAATCAACAAAGTTTTGCCTGCAGGTGGTACAAACTTTGTTTTTTCATAGTCATACACATAGTTGGAATCCACTTCGGTTCTGATTTTGGACACCATGGCATCCTCAGTTTCATTTTGAGCAAGAACTGAGGATACTAAACAAAATGTGAATATCATGAAACTACATAAATAGCGGAATCGGTTGCGGTATGATATCGGCTTCATAGATTTTGATTTAAAACCTTAAAATACAATTTACAGGACAATTATACGAAGGGTTTTGGGTATGTATGGGAGGTGTATAGGGTAAAGCAGTTCATTAATCATAGTTTTTAGAAAAAAGCAATCCTTCTGAAAGCACACCAAAACAATAACATCCAATTATGTTATTTATAAAAAATATTAATGTATTTTTAAAAAATCATAAACTATAATTTCGTAATTTTAGAGGTGAAAATTTAAAAAAAATGAAAGAGATAATTAAATTATTCGTAATTGCGGTGCTGTTTTTGAGCACTGACTCTATTACTGCCCAAAGTGAAATCAGCGCAGATCAGCCTGAGTTTTATGTGAAAATCCTGAAGGAAATGCCATCACTGGATGCGTTTGGCGAACATAAATATACTGTATTAAAAAGTGAAGCTTCCACTTTTCGTGAAAGTGCAGAAGACAACCAAAAAAACCTTATGGATTACTACAAAAATATTATGAGAGAAATGCCGTCTTTGGACGCCTTTGGAGAGTATAAATATTACACATCCAATGCCGATGCAGTGGCATCGAGTGCATCACCTAGAGGCAAGGCAATAACCGAAGATTTTGACCAGAAAATTGTAGAAGAAATGCCGTCCTTACGTCGTTAATCCACTAGATTTTTTATATCGAAAGAAGCTGGGGCTTAAAACTATTTTAAGTTCCGGCTTTTTAGTTTTTAACACGGGAAAACGTTTTTAAATGCGCCTCTAAAACAAAAGAAGCTCAATTTAATGGGACGGATTATGTTTATCCTATCCCAAAAATCCTGTAACGTCCATCTCTAAAACGGTATGGTCCTCCTGGAAGTTTCTAGCACTTGAGTACTTCCAATCCTCGGCATTTTTTACAAAACCACTCACTACTGGATTATTGTGTATGTAATTTATTTTCTGTTTAATCACCTTTTGGCTCCATAACTCGATAGGCTTATTATGTTGCTGCCAGAATTGGTATTTGCTAGTGGTTGCGTTCTTTTTACCTGCTCTTTCAAACATCCATAACATCCACTCCTTTCTGCTTTCCTGTGGATTGTTTGCAATGGCTTCAATTACTTTTTTAGCCGTGTGTCGCTTAAAATCCCTCAACAAATCCGATGGCTGGCTATTGGCCGACCGAAATATAAAATGCACATGGCTTGGCATAAAACAATAACAATACAATTCCATTCCTTTTTCTGCTCTGCAATAGTTTACGCTATCCGCCAACACATCAAAATAGACTTGTCTTGTAAATACATCAATCCAATTTACAGTGGCAAAGCTTACAAAGTATAGGCCATCCTTGTTTTGGAATTTATAATTTCTGCTCATAGTGCCAATATAGCAAAAACCATTATATGCTACCGTTAGGTTGCAACTACTAGTTTCGTTAAAAGCAAAAACTTTATTTTTCTTTTCTTACTCTTACCGCCACTAGTTAGAAACTAGAAGTAATCAAAATAAAAAACCTCGATACGCTACCGCTAGCTTGCAGCTAGTGGTTTCTTTAAAACAAAAGCCTCTACATTATTGTAAAAGTTTTAATTTTCTTACTCTTTATATTACTCTTATGGCCACTAGTTGAAAACTAGCGGTAGCGAGGCAAATTCCAAGTACTGAAAAAGCGATGTGGAAACTAATTCCCAAAACCTAAATCAAATTCCTTAAAGAAAAGTTAAAACAAGTTTTACAATTGTTGTTCATCGAACAAAATCGTTCATTTTCTAAAAAAACGAACCCAATTTATAAATTTCAATTTTTAGATAATCGAAAAATAAAGCATTTAATCGGTAAAATTTTTCAAAAATATTCATTTCATCGAAAAAAGATTACGTAATTTATGTAGAACATCGAAAAAATAAAACCACACACCGATAATGTAATTTTTTAAACTAATTTTAATAACATAATTAATTCATTAAAACCCTTATCTATAATGAACAAAAAATCGAAAAATCGGCTGTTAATTATTAGCTTTACTATTGACATCATTCTTTTTATTGGCTTTATTTATCAATTATTCTTTACCTAGGCCCAAAGAATCCAAGTGGTCAGTAAAATAAAGCCCCACGCTACCAAAGGCCTAGGTCCTATATTTTGAACCATTTTTTAATCATTGAGTCATTGAGTTTAATGCATAAATTGCAAAACTACCTAACCAATGTCCACCTTCATAACTATCGCCAAAAATACTTGGCAACGAGTAATTAATATGCGTAATTGATATATTTTTTAAATGATTATATTCGGGTAAATCTTCGGCTATTTTGTTTAAACTCCAAGCTCTAGAAAAATTAACCCCATCTAAATGTACTAAGTAACCATCTGTTCTGTCTGACACTAAACCAACTTCAATGGTAAAGTTTTTGTCTTTAAGTTGCGGTAAAAAATCATTCAACCAAAGTTTATAATCTTCTAGCGACAATAACCTTTTCATTAAAGCGGCTTCTTCCAAACATGGTGATAAAAAATCACTTCCACTTGGCTCCCAAATAATCGGACAGTCTTTATCATTTTTATAAAAAAACAATGCACGGGCTCTAATTGCATTTTTTAGTTCATCATCTTTTAAAGTCTCAGCATAATCATAAGCAAAAGATAACCCAAAAGCAGTATTGCTATGGGTTCCTACACGCTGTGGGTAATTTAGTTTTGGTAAAAACTCTATATACTTTCCCACTATTAAATCGGTTAATGGCTGTAAATTACTTTCTAATTGTCTCGCAATTTCATCATCCCAAGTGTACAATTCTTCTGCAAGTTTTAGTAACCACGCCCAACCGTAAGTGCGCTCGTAAGATTTATTATGTTTTCCATAAAAATAAGCAACTTCCGCTTCAATGTTTTGTTTTGAAATGTTATTGAGTAATTTTTGTTTGATGGCATCAGCATTATCAATATTTGGAAACGATTTTAATAAGCTTACTAAACTCCAATGGCCATGAACAGATGAGTGCCAATCAAAACAGCCATAAAATGCCGGATGTAATTCAGTGGGTGATTTTAAATCTTCATCTCCTCCCAAAGTTTGTGATAAGCGGTTTGGATATTCTGTATTTATGCAATGTAAAGGTAAATTGGCTAACTTGTTGGCTTGCTCAAGATTTAGAACTGGCGCCTCTACCAATTCAACATGCTCTATTTCGCTATTAGATATTGTTTTCTCTTCTTTCTGTGTATTGTTACAGTTAAATAGAAATATAACAATTGAAAATATCAATACTACTAAATATTTTTTCATCTGTTAAAATTAGGAAATGAAATTAATAACAAGTGTAATAAAGATTACATTAATAATGAATGTTTAGAAAGATGAATATATACTACCCCAACCACCCTTCACGATCCAAGCTTCTATACTGGATAGCCTCACTAATATGAGAACCATTAACATCTTTAGAACCTTCTAAATCTGCGATCGTTCTGGAAACTTTCAAAATTCTGTCATAGGCCCTAGCGGAAAGGTTTAAACGTTCCATAGCCGTTTTTAATAATTCTTTCGAAGTATTGTCTAACACACAATGTTTTCTAATTTGTTTTACATTCATTTGCGCGTTATAATGCACACTATCGGAATCTGCAAAACGTTGGGACTGTACCTCCCTGGCTTGGGTAACGCGCTTTCTTATCTCTACAGAAGATTCGCCTTTCCTATCATCCGATAGTTTTTCAAAAGGCACTGGCGTCACTTCAATATGAATATCAATTCTGTCCAACAATGGCCCCGAAATTTTACCCAAATAGCGTTGCATCTCAGCAGGACTTGAAGTTACAGGTGCATCGGGATCGTTAAAGTACCCTCCTGGACTCGGATTCATACTGGCCACCAACATAAAGGATGATGGATAAGTTACCGTAAATTTTGCTCTAGAAATAGTGACTTCCCTATCTTCCAAAGGTTGCCGCATCACTTCTAACACTTCACGCTTAAACTCTGGCAATTCATCTAAAAACAGCACACCATTGTGAGACAGTGAAATCTCCCCAGGTTGTGGATAGCTCCCGCCGCCGACAAGCGCCACGTCTGTGGTTGTAATTAATGTGTAGGCGTAAAAAATAACAACATAAAACACTGATTTACTGCGATATAAAAAAATATGTTCTTCCAAAAAAATTATTAAATTTTATCTAACTTGACATTATCTATGTACTTATCCAAATCAATACCAGATTTAAAACTCCTAACTTTGATTATTTTGTCCGCATCAATTCCATAGACCAATTCAACGTAAAACCTATCTAACGAATATAAATTTATCCTTGTTTGTTGAGTTAAATAATTATCGAGAAAAAATCCTTTGTCAACAACTGCAAAAAGTCTTTTGTCATGTGTTAATGTATTGAATTCTTCTAAGGTCATTAATTAATCATTTTAAAAGCAAGTATTCCTATTATAGCAATTAGGACAACTAATACAATCCAAATCTTATTCAAAGTTCTTTTCTGTGTTAAAATCTGATTTGATAAGAGTTTAGTTTCATTCTCAGTTTGTTTTTTTAATTTTACTAATTCTTCATCTTTAGCTTTTAATGCATTAGTTCTATCCATGTAAGTTTTTACTATTCCCTGCAAAAATGCTCCGACTGCTGTAGGTGTAGAAAACCCTCTGTCAGAAACCTTCTCTAAAAGCGTTTTATCGGCATCATGACCAATCCCTGTAATAAATGGAATAGAAAGCTCAATTGCCTTCTTGCATAGCTCCATTTCATTAAATACTTCTAATCCGCTTCCTCCCCCCCTTATGATTATAAGTAAATCAGTATTACTGAAATCATATTTATCTAAAAACTCAATCAGTTCGACCTTACTGGAAAGATTACATCTATGATGTCTAATTCGGTAGTACTCTGAATCGACCAGTTGACTCATATAATCATCCTGAGAAGTTGATTGCACTCCTGTAACGATATCTAATATAGGCTTGTTTCCTTTTCCTATTTCGGTTAATAGGATATCATCAATTAATGGAAAGTCACGTTCAAATCTAGCTTGTATTATATCGTATTCAGCCTTTGATATTAGCTGAACTTTTTTCTCATGTTTTATAATCCTAGTAACTGTAAAGAATATATTTAGCTTGGAATCATTTGAAATACTTTGAGCCTTACCAATGAATCCTTCATATAGATAATATTTACCCTCTTCGACCTGTTCTCTTAAGTCAGAACTAAACAGAGCCGTAATCCTGTGCTTTTTTTCTTTACCAACAATCTCTTCATAATAATACTTGCCATATAACTTACCATTCTTTTGGAAATAGAAGCCTTGTATTGTCAATATTTGCCCGTCTAAAGTGGATGATAAACTATTAGTATATAGTCTTTGCAGAGTTGCTACAGTTAAATTAGATGGCTTCTTTTCTGTCATTATTAGTATAAAGTTTAAATATAGAAACTTTCATTAACTATCTTCTTGATTCCTTTTCTTTAAATATATAAATCCCTTTTTTTCATCACTTTTTTCAACCTGAGAGGGATAATTAGAAGAATTAGGTAAAAATGAGGCATTTTTTAAGGCAAAAAATCATCAAAGACGGCATGTTTTTGAGGACTCAAATGTTAAAAATTTCATATAAAAATGTTAAAAATTTTTCAGATAAACTAAGATAAAAAAATCAATTTATTACATGACTGATATTCAGTTGTTTAACTTTAGATTAGCTAATCTCAAATTTATATTAACTGATTCGAAAACAGCATTTTAACACATGTTTTTTGAGTCTGTATTTTGCTTATCATTGTATTAGATAAATTGAATGCGCAGTCAACTTATTCTTTAAACGATTCAGGTATAAACAACCCTGAACATAAGTTGAATTTTTTAAATATATAAGTATGAAGTATTATCACATTACCCCAACTAGAAACAAATTAAGTATTATGTCCTCAGGTTTAAAATCCAATGATAAACATGAGATATTTGTCTTTACAGACCCAATTCAATCAATATTTATAGCCACAAATCAATTAGGGATAGCTCAATTTACAATGTTTGAAATTTCATCAAAGGGCATTACAGGTACGATAGAGTCGGATAATGTGGCTGATTTTGGTTCTGTGAATCAATTAATTATTAAACAAGGGTTAATTGAAGCTAAATATATTGAACATTTGCATGATATTGATGCCAATATGTTGGACATGATTAATACAACAGAAGAACTGAAACTAAAGAAAATGGGATATAATAAAGCAGAGATTATCGATACTATGCGCTTATATCCAGAAAGAACCAATCGCTATAATATTGTTCACGGTACTAATTACACAGTATTGAGTATTGATGAATTTAATAGGAAATATTCAGCCTAATGTTCATGCCATAAGCTAGGAGGGTAACTTAAATTAGTAAATAACTTTACTACTTACTACACTAAATTTACAGATTTGAGTTGCCTTTCCTGCCTTGTAGTATTCCTATTTATAACAGAAAGACGGGATATAAGCTTTGTTTTTTTCTATTTAAACAATATAGTATTCTTTAAAGAACTGGTATTACACTTAATAATAGAATCATTGAGCTAAAAAATTTTAACTCGATTTGTTTAAAATATATTCAAATATATTAGATGTAATTTTTTCCATTCCTTCAGCAATTTTATCTGAATGATAGGTAACTTTAAATTCTAAATCATCGTATTGTGCAGTTAGATAAATTGTGTCCTTTTCTGCTCGAATATTTAAAGGAACTGAAATTTCGAACTTCACATCATAACCATATTTTTCAAATTCCTTGTTAGTTAGCAGAACATCCGTATTGTCGGTAGAATTGAATAATGTGTTTTCTAATTTTACTGTTTGGCTAATATTATTCTTGTCAACTAATGTTGTGAATTGAACAATTTCATAATCTTTTTTATCTTCCAATTTTGCAACAAATTTGGCTGGCGGAATAATCCTTTCAATTACAGATTTATTTTTAACTCTAATGGTAGAATACTTTACGCTTTTTGAGTCTCTAATTTGAAGACTATAATTCGGATTTTGAGTTATTTTGAAAATAGGGTCAAAAATTTTCTTTCTATCCTCTTCTTCATATTCATCTAATATGAAATTAACTGTTTCTTCATCATAATCCTCATCCAGAACGATATCCTTATATTTATATCCAACACCTAAAGCCCAATTCTTTATTTCTTTATCTTCTATTGCATTTTTCATTACTTTATCAACTGCTAAACCAACTTCAAAACTTCCATACTTTAAATCAACCATTCTAAGGTCTAAATCAGGAAGGATTCTTTTGAATATTTTTTGAAGTTTACTTGTGTCTGATTTGAGTGCTTTAAATGCAACAAAAAAATCTGCCTTTAGAAAATTCTTAAAGGATTTCGATAAGTTTGAGAGTAAGTCTGTTGCTAGTTCGTTTAGTCCAATAGTATCAGAATATTTCAAATTATTCGGTGCAAACTTCACATAAAAAGCCTCTTGTCTTAATTTGGTTAAATAGAATTTTGATTCATAATCTCTTATGAATTCAAAGTAATATGAATTCTCTGAAGGTTGATATTCAAGAAATGAGTCTTCTAATGGAAGATAATTATTATCTATAAGGTTAGCTTGAGTTATATCTAAATTCAAAATATTACCTTCAAAATCTTGTTCAATAAAAAAACCAATATTCTTGTTTTGTAAAATTAAATTACGAAGTGATAAGTTTTTAGTGAGATATTGATAAATAGAGTCTTTTTCGACTTCAAGCATTAAATATTTATCTGAATTACTCAATGTGTCGACTAAATAGAGGAGAAAGTGTTTGTCGTTTCTTTTATAATGAGTTAGGATTGGCTCATCTATAAAAATGATATCTTCAATTTTTTCAAATTGATTAAGGTCGAATATTTTTTTGTTATTCTCCATCTTGGTTGACAAGTACAAATTTAGTTAATAAATTAACTTCCTTTTTTGGGAAGAAAGTATAGTGTTTTTTATTTTTAGTTGAATATTTTATACCATCTTCATCTGTTATTTTACTCACAGCAATTGCAGTAAATTTTTCTCTCGTTTTTTTTGGAAGGTTCTGAAGAGCTTCATTCGCACTTTTTAAGCTGTCATAAGTTGATAAGCCCCAAGCAATACATATGTTATCAAATTTGGGCTTATAAATTAAAGAATGCGGTTTAAAGGAATCAGAATTCATAGGTACTGATAGGATGAATCTATATAAATTTTTGTCTCCACTTTCATTATTCGCTGGACAATCATCTATTTTGTTAATTTTTTCCTGAAATTTTAACTCCATAAAATATGTTTATCAATTTTAAGGGAACCATGTAATTGTCTTTTTATTGCATCCGTTCCTAGTTTGTAAATTTACAGAATATTCCTGCAATTATGGCAATTCAAAAGACCATTTAATATCGGATTTCATCTGATTAACTTTTTCGATAATTGACTTTCGATGTGCAGAACCACACATAAAAATAGCTGCACTGAAATGATTATTCTTGCAATAAGAATGGATATTCTCAATCATTGGTTTTTCATAAGCTTCAATGTCTTCTTTAACCATTTTATCCATTTCATTATTATTTAAAATCTGGCTCTCCAATACTCGCATCTCTTCTTGTAGCCTAATGCATTCAGAACTGTTAAGAAAATAAAATCCTTTCTCGGCTGCCCGATAATTAAAATTGTCAATCAAAATTTGCAATTCTCTATGTTTAGTAACTAATTGGATTTTTTTCTGGAATGCATCTGAGAGTCCAATTGCACATACTGGGACATATTGAAAGGAGCTATTGTGATTATATTTCTGAATTGCTGCAATTTCCAATTTCTTATGATATACTCCATAATTTGAATGCAAAAATTTGTCATATTCCGAATAAGTTTCATCAATTGCTTCCAAAAAAATTACTTCTGGATTTAATTTATCCATAATCTTAAATAACTCATTGGCATTACATTTTCCAATTTCCTTATGGATTGTACTAATGAAAGTAATATGATGCATAATTGTTAAATGCTTATTTGTAAACCGAACTAAAAGACTACATTAAAATTAGGATTCTTTTTTTTATTACCCTCCGATGTTTGCTAGTGATTTTTCAATTAAATACTTCGTGTCTTCAAAATCCTTTTTGTTCTTTATTGTAAGTTCAAAATCACCAGTTCCAAAATGACCAATGTTACTGACATCTCTTCCTTGTCTTGGCATTGGTTCAACATCTTCTAAGCCTAATTTTAGATAAAGCAATAATTTTCTTTTTTGAGCTTCTATGCATACGAAATTCTGACTTGTTTTATATGCAATGTAGTATCTCTTGGGGCTTTCTTCAATTGCATTGTCTAACCCAACTATATATTCACGAATTTGATTGAATAATTCAGTCAATTCTGGATTGAGTTTATTAAAATGCTCTTCAATGGTGTATGTTCCTGTTCTTCTAGTTTCAGCTGCTTTTTTCCCAGCAGCTACCATTACTGGGTTTTTGCCATTGGTATCAATAGCAGTATTTGTGTTGGTAGATTTCCGATAAACTTCTTCAATGCTTAAAATACCATTTTCGTATAATTTGTATTGCCACAACTCAATATTTGACCCCATAGTTTGAACAGCGTGTAAGTCATATTTTTTAAATTCTGGCGCAATGCAAATCACTCTTATGTCTGACCAATCAACTTCAATTTGTTCTTTGATAGACTTGTTTACCGCTATTTGAAAATCTCCTTTGTGGTCTGTAATCCAGTGCAAGTAGTATAAACTCTGATTAATCAATTCTGAAGATGCTACTTTTTTGTATTCAATTATTACGGGGTTATTGTCTTCAGAAATTCCAAGTGTATCAATTCTTCCTGAATGTAAATTTCCAGTAGAAAACTCTGATGCAATTAATCTACAATTGAAAATAGTCTCTAAATTCAACTCAATCAAATTTTGCAAGTCCTTTTCAAGTCGAAATTGAGTTGGCTTAATGCGCTTAACTCTTATTTCCTTAATATCAAATATTGCCATTTATTTTCTCTTTTAATTTTATTCTCTAAATAAATAGAAACTTCAAACTACAACTTCATCCCATACATCTTCCCATCTAGCTCTTTCCAGTTAGGAATATGCTTTGAAACTTCAGACCAATACTCTTTCGAATGATTCTTAATCTTAGTATGCACAAGTTCATGAACTATCAAGTAGTCAATTAGACTAAATGGCAACTTAACGGCATCAATGTTTATCAAAATGTTATTAGATGGTGTACAGCTCCCCCAACGCTTCTCTAATTTTCTAATTTTTAATTCATTGAAAGCTAATCCCGATTCTTTAGACCATTTCTTAACTCTTGGTGTTATCTTCTCGTGAGCTTTATCTCGAAAGAAGCTTTCAAAAGCCTGTTTTAATTGGTCTTGATTGTTTAATGCTGCTGGTAACGATACTTTAAATTTAGACTCCGTAAAATTAATAGCAATACCTTCTAAAGCATTATTAATAAACACCTCAACATAATACTTCCTACCGAGATATGGTATCCTAGCCCCAGTAACAATATCATCATAGCCAATAGCTTCTACTAATTCCAGTTTATCAAGAATCCATCTTGCTTTTTTTAGTATAAGTGCCTGTTCTTTTTCATCTGGAACAGGGCTTCCTTTCAACACAACACCAGTGTCCTTCTGAACGCTAATATAATGCGATTTAAGACCTTCTTTTGCTAAGAAAGTATACTCAATAGTTTTAGTCCCATAAAGTACTTTAGGCATCCTTATTCTTTATTAAAACGTCTACCAATTCTTTAGCTTTTACCTTAGCTTCTCTTCGTTCTAACTTAGTCTTTAAAAAACGCATAAGCTTATTCTCAATATCCTTTTTCACCTGTCCTTTAGCTTGCCAACCAACAATGTTCAACTCGCCTTTTATAAGGTCAAATAAGGTCTTTGTAGCGTCTTTCGCAGTGCCATCAAACAAAACCTTCATAGAGTCATAAACAGCTCTCTCTCGCTCTGTTTTAAAGCCTTTTTGCTCGCCTTCTTTCTGCTGAGCAATAATGTCATCTTGTATCTCTGTATAAGCTTTAAGAAGTTCTAATTGTGTAATACGCTCCTCTGCTTTTAGCTTCAATAATTCATCCAATCGTTGCGCTAATGGTTTGTAGAAATCGGGGTTTTTATCCAGACCAACCTTTATAGTGTGCTTTAGATTGTTTCGCATCTTCAACTCTTTTGTGGCTGGTGAGGCGTTCATTATTTCTTCTTTGAATTTGTCCTTATCAATTATGGAGATGGGTTCGGCAAGTAAATTCTCGACACCTTCTGCCTTCAAATGGTCATCAATCAAGGCTTGTAGCATCTTACTCTCGTCTTTAGTAATCTTTAGCTCCTCATCATCTGGAAATGCGTTTCTAGCTCTTAACTTAATCTCATTATAAAGCTTAAAATCGCCTTGGTACTTCATGGCTTTTGTGTTGGGTAACACAATATTGATGGACTTATTAAACTCCTTTAGTAATACTTTAAAATCATCACGATTATTGATGGGTTCTATATACCTAACTGCTGCATCAATGTATTCTGTACGATTATAATTTCTGTCAATTTTCAAAGGCTTAAAGAAATCTACTAGCTTCGTGTGATTCATCTCTAGCTTAGGCAGCTCTTCATTGATATTCTTTAAAATATCATCTGGTCTTATATCACCAGAGAATATCTCTAAAGCCTGTATCAAATAAGCTGTTATGCCATTATAATCTACTATAAAACCAGCAGCCTTTCCTTTTCTGGAACGGTTTACTCTTGCAATAGCCTGTAACAAGTTATGTTCCTTTAAAGGTTTATCCAGATACAAACAGGAGGCAATAGGAGCATCCCAACCTGTTAAGAGCATATCCGACACAATCATAAAGGCTGTATTGTCATACTTCTTCTTACCAGATTTCTCGGTTTCAGCTTCATTACCAAACGGTAGTTTAAAATTATCTGTGGCATCTTTTATGTCTTCTGGTGGAACTACATAAATGGGTTTCTTATCGTTAGGATTATTCTTGTTCCACTCTAAGGATTCATAATACTCTTTGGCAATGGCATCGGACTTTGGAGACCCAATGCTCATCACTACTTTAGAGTCAAAATCATGATACCCTTGGTCTCTTAGCTCCTGCAATGCTTGTTGGTATCTAAGAGCATGTGGTCTGCCACTACAAACTATCATGGCTTTATGACCATCTGGATATATCTTATCTCTAAAATGGTCTATGATGTGCTTTCCTATATCATTAATCCGCTCTTTTGAAAGTTGATACTTTTTTAGAGCTTCATTTTTAAGCTTGTCTTTTTTCTCTTCGGAATAATGCCCAAACTTCTCTTCAAATTCTTTATCAAGCGCTTCCTTCTTAACATCCAGTTTAGCTATGCCCTCATCATATAACAACTCAACGGTTGCACCATCAGCAACAGCCTCCTTAATGGTATAAACATCAATGTAATCCCCACCGTAAAATTCGCCAAGGGTCGATTTGTCTTCTTTAGATATGGGTGTCCCTGTAAAGGCTACAAACTTTGCATTGGGTAATACGGTACGCATAAAGGATGCTAGAAATCCATAATGAGACCTGTGAGCCTCATCCACTAGAATATATAAATTTTCTTTTTTAGAAAGTTCTTCCAGTTCTATTTCTTGGCGTTCTATCTCAACCCATTTCCCTTTTATAAGTTCCTTGGTAATCTTTATGAGGGTCTTGTCTTTCAGATGCTTCTCAATCATCAAGTTACCTCGCTCTTCCATTTCAGTTTGGTCGGTGGATGCTGTAGCTTCTTTATCAGTTTCCTGAAACTTCTGCAAAGTGGTTGTAATGATACCTCCATAATCGTTCCTTAGCAACTTATCTAAATGCACCACCGATGAAGCTTGATTCACATTCTTAAAACCTACATTTTGTAGAGTGGTGGTTATCTGCCTATCCAAATCCTTTCTATCGGTCATAATCATAACCGTAGGGTTATCAAAACCAAATTCAGAAGCTTGAAGCTTTCTAGTCACATAAGCCATGGTTATAGATTTCCCACTTCCTTGCGTGTGCCAAACTACACCGCCCTCACCAGCTTGTAATCGGGCTATAGTTTTATTGGTAGCCCTTAACTGTTGATACCTTGGGAGCTTTTTGATGGTCATACCTTCATCTAACTCAAACAGCACAAAATGACGAATAATGTCCAATAGACGTTCCTTTTTAAATAGGGCTATAATAAGTTTGTCTTGTTCTTTTTTAGACTGGTTAATTATCTCCGTATCTTCTTTACTGGTTTTAAATACCGAATAAAATGCTTGTGGTGCATTGATAGCTCCATATTTGGCACCCACATCCCAAATACCAGCACAAATCTGATTAAAGTGGAATAATTTCTCGGAGTTCTTTTGGTAATAATCGAGGTCTCCATAAGCTTTATCCCATGCGTTTTGAGCAGTAGGCGATTTACATTCTATCACACCAATAGGTAAACCATTAATATACACCACCAAATCTGGAATGGAGTTCTGGTATTTACCATGATACTTCATCTGATTCACCACCAGAAAGTCATTGCTCTCTGGGTTACTGTAATCTATAAAATGAACTACTTTAAATTCCTCAACACCCTCAACCACTTGTTTTACTGAAAATGTTCCACCTCTTATAAGTTCCCAAATCTTTTGGTTGATTTCCATTAACGAAGCCCCGTTAACAGTAGTTAATGCTGTATAAGCTTTGTTTAGGTTATTATCGTTAATCCATGGGTTTAGCTTTTTTATTGAAGTTAACAACCTGTCTTTTAATAATACCTCTGTGATGTCTGTTCTTTCATCTTGAATACTAGCATCAAAATACTGATATCCTAATTGCTGAAACAACTTGATTGCTGGCAACTCGCAGTGTATGTATTCTGGTGATTGGCTCATATTAGCTTAATTTTTCCAGACACTCTTCTACCCATGGTTGAATAAGCTCGCTGTTTATTTCTTCAAATTTTAATTTAAACACTTCTAAAACCGATTTGTTTTCAGCATAATACACATCATCATTAAATAATGGCACACCGCAAATTCCTGCATATTCCATTTTAGAGTGGTCATTATGAAAGTCTATCGATAATGTTCTATTTTTAAAACACTCAAAGCCTTTCATTGTATTGAATAGCTTATCCTTTTTTCCTTGCAAAGCTTCTTTGTGTTCAGATTCAATAATATTTCCGAAACCAAACTTCATCCATACGGCATCTTTTTCAAAATTAATGACCAAACTAAAAATATAATCACCACCACGAGATTCCGCTTCTGGATAACGAAAAAACTCTAATAAATCTTCATTGTCTGGCAATAGAAAAATGACATTCCTGCTGTCTGAATTATGACTAATTATAAACCCTTCGAAACTACCTCCATTTATATAATTAAGGATATCCCTTTTGTAAACAGAAAAATCCTCTTGGTTACTTATAATAAAGTCAATTTCCTTTTTATAGTTCTTGTAAATCTCCTTAGCTAAGGCAACTTCTTTACTGGTCTTTGTTATGTCTTTTTGTACCATAGATATATATTGGCTAATACTTTCTTTTACTGTTGGTTTTGCTGCATCTATTAATTCCTGATTTTCTTCAAGAATAGTTACAATAGCTGTATAGTTAATATTAGTGTACATCTCACCCAAATCAAAGCCTAAATGACTGTTATTTTCAAGAGGCGTTAATGTTAAATACACTCTTGTATTTAAGTGATTATAATTTTGTTCTATATAATCATAATATTTTGCTAACTGATGTTCTGAAAACTCAGCATAAATTTTATTCTCTATAGTAATAACAAATCCTAATTGCTCATTAACAATTAAAATATCTATATTATGTACACTTTCTCTATAAACTTGCGTAGTTGATACATCTTTAAGCAAAAAACTACCTAAATCAGAACCTCTTAAAGCATCTAATTTATTAAGATGTTGTAATAATGTTTTTAAAATAGTATCGTTTAGACCGTGTGAATCGTTAGGGTCAAACAACCAACCTAAAAAATTGCTATGGCGAATTTCTCTGTATTGTACACCCAATACATTAAAGATGTTAAACGCATTTAACTCTTCTTTAATAGCAGCAAATTCTGGCTTGCAGTTTTCAACAAACCTGTTTAAATCTTGGGTTGTTACACTCATACAGCTACACCTGTTTTAACCCGAACCTTACCAGTTAACAACTGTTGCATTAAGCCTTGTTTTAACTCTTGGTAGTAAGCCTTCTTACCTTCTAATACCTCTAGTTTTTCATCTACTGAACTTAATATCTCTGCTATTTTTTGTTGCTCTTCAATAGGTGGCAAAGGTATTTTAGTCTCTCTTACTTGTTTTAAGCTTAACTGAGGGTAAGCTTGTCCTGTTGTAATCTTTAAATATTCATGGATTATTGTGGACTGACTTAAATATTGAAAAATAAATTGACTCGATAATGATAAATCCTCAATTCTTATTCGAGCAATATGCTGATTGATATTACCTAATTTATATTCATATGGATAAATACAGACTCTACCAACATTCCCTGTAATTGTCATTAAAATATCTCCCCCTATAATCTTAGAACGCTCCATTGCATTATTCGCTTCCTCAGAGATAAACATAGCCCCTTTCAAATTAAAACCAGTAGAACTTACACATTCACTCCGTAAAAATTGAATACCCGACTCTACCCAGTCAAATCCGTAAGTGGTTGGTGTGGAGCCCTTTGTTATAAATGCAGAATGATTGGCTAGATTGGATACCTCCCAACTCTTAGGAATCTTACCCAAAGAAGAATCTTTAAACTCGGTATGCCCAATACCTTTGGTTAACAAGCGTTGCATCAAGCCTTTTTTGAGTTCTTGGGTTTCACTTATTTGTTGGTCTATCACCTCAATTTTAGCATCTACTGTGCTTAATATCTCTGCTATTTTTTGTTGTTCTTGGGGTGGAGGAAGAATAGCTGATAATCGTCTCAATTCAGTTTTGTTAATCTTTGGATGTCCACTACCAGCAATAATTTTATCTATTTGCCTTAAACCGATTGAAGAGCATAAATATGCATGCAAGTATTCTGGAACAACACTTTCATTATTTGCTCGAATTACTATCATGTTTGGTGCTACTGTAGCCTCTTTTTCAATCTCTGGCATCATCCATACTTCTCCAACATTTGCTCCTATATTTGCAAATAATATTTCCCTACCATAAAGATTTGATTTTGACAGGAAATCATAACTTTCTTTATCTACGTATTTTTGTTCTGAATGACCTAAGCCCTTTCTTAAATCAGTTAATCTTACGTAAATAGCATGATTTGGTTCACTAAAAACATTTACATTCTCTCGTAAGGCAGCAAAACTTCCAGCGGCAACATAATCAGTTACTTCATCTGTAAACTCCGATAAATCTGAAACCTTCCAATCACATGGTATATCACCAATGGGTGTTTTCTGAAAACCTTCCATCATATCCCCAACTCCTTTAAAAATCCAGCCAATTTTTCATCAATCTCGGCTTCTTTTTCTTCTAATGCAGCTAACTTTTGGTGTACTAGCTTAATATCCACTTCTGGCTCTGGTTCGCTAGTGTCTATAAATCGAGAAATATTTAGGTTGTAATCGTTCTCTTTTATTTCAGCAACATCAACTACTCGCATGTATTTATCTACATCTGTTGCTCCATCATAAGCCTTTACAATTTTGGCAACATGTTCTTCTAATAATTCATTTTGGTTTTTGCCATCTTTATAATCACTACTAGCATCAATAATAATAACCTTTCCTTTTTGTGCTTCGGTTTTGTTTTTATTGATAATCCAGACAGAAGCAGGTATGCCTGTGTTATAAAACAAAGCACTTGGTAAGCCCACGATACCCTCAACCAAATCAGCTTCTAGCAACGCTTTTCTTATTTTACCTTCTGTACCACTTCTAAACAATGTACCATGTGGCAATACTACACCAGCCTTACCATCTTGCTTTAATACGGCTATCATGTGCTGCAAGAAGGCTAAATCAGCATAGCCTCTTGGTGGTATCCCATACTGAAAACGTCCATAGGGGTCGCTCACTACCTTGTTATAGTTTGGAGATACTTTCTTCTCCTTACCGTTCTTATCTAGTTTAACCTCAATAGAGTTCTCTGCTGGTGTCCACCACCCATCCATAGAAAACGGTGGGTTGGCAATGACTCTATCAAAAAGGGTTAACTCATTATTATCATTTTTATGTTGTGGATTTACAAGTGTATCGCCTTTTCTAATATCGGCATCCATGAAGTTATGAAGGAGCATATTAAGCTTGCCAATAGCCCAAGTGCCTAGATTCTTTTCTTGCCCAAATAAAGAGACGTTTATATTGTTGCCTACTTTACCATTAGGTTGCTGTGCAATATATTTGGCAGATTCAATGAGCATGCCACTTGAGCCACAAGTAGGGTCGTAAACCTTTTGCTTTGGTTGTGGTTTTATTAATTGGACTATCAACTTAACCACACCACTAGGGGTGTAAAACTCGCCTCCTTTTTTACCAGCATCATCGGCAAACATTTTAATAAGATATTCATAGGCATCCCCCAAGAGGTCGTTAGATTCAAGATGGTCATTGCGTAAGGAATGTTGGTTAAAATGTCTTAATAAACGCTGTAAAAGCTCGTCAGAAAGCTTCTCTTTATCTCCGAACTTTGTAGCAGTCATAACACCTTCTAAACTGGTGTTTTCTCGCTCTATGGCTGCAAAGGCTTTATCTAAGGCTATACCAATGTTCTCAGTATGCTTCTTTATGTTTTCCCATCGAGATTCTTCTGGTAAATAGAAGTAGGTTTCATCTTCAGCGTCTTCTCTAGAGACATTATCTCGTCCCATTATGTTTTCAACCTCTTCCTCAAATACATCGTTAGACCGCTTTAGAAATAAGAGTCCAAATATGTAGTTTTTAAAATCTGAGGAATCAATACTCCCTCTTAATATGTTAGCTGAATCCCATAACCAAGATTCAAGTGTGTCTAGTGTTAGTTTGTTGTTTGTCATTTATTATTCTACTCCTTCAAAAAATTGTACTGCAAAATTGCAGAAATCAATAATTACATTTTTATCCAACTCAAATTCTTTTCGACTTCCTAAATAGTTTCTTGATGTAGGTGTTATTTCTTTACCCTCCTCAAGTTCCCTAACCGAAATACATTTGATGTGTTTTTTGCTGACTAAGATAATAAAGGCATTGCTGTATGGATAATCTTTTGGTAAATCTTTGGGAAGATATTCACCGCTCTTTCTAAATTTTACTTCAATGAAGAATACTTCATTAGTTTTTGGGTTTTGAACGACAAAATCAGGCATACGTCTAATTTCATTAGCAACCTCGGTTTTCACACCCTTTAGTAGTTCAATAATCCCAGGGATGGTTTTCTCCATTCCATAATGAAAAACATTATAACCTAAAGACAGAAATAGCTCTTGTATCAAGGTTTCGGCAATCCTGCCTTTTATCATATTATAACGGTAGTTGCGTTGTTGGTCAGTCAATCCATTTTCTTGAGTATCTTCAATTGTTTCAGGTTCTACTTCTGCTACTTCAACATCTGGAGTTGAATCTTTATTTTCTTTTTTGTAACATGTATAACAAAGACCTCCTTGAAATTTAGTAAAGCCTCCGCAGTTTATGCATTCCGCCATATTTATTAGCTAATATTTTAATTAATAAAACGGTACTTATTTTCCTTAAGCAATAACTTCATTCACTCCTAAGAATTATTTCATTTTCGTTCAAATTCAATTGAAACACATTTAATTTGTTCAATCCATCCATTCCGAAAAGAGGCATGCTGTTTTCTGATTCAGTAACGCCTACTTTCACATTTACGATAGAAGTATTACCAATTCTAATCTTCGGAATTAGCCAATTTTGACAAACAATTATACTCCCATTGGCAATTTCCACCTTAGATTCACCTAAATAATTACTTTTTGTAATTATACCTTTTGCCATTAACTCAGAAAGGATTGTTTTATTAATAACAATATTTGAAGCACCTGTGTCTACCAAGAATTCATATTGGTTGTCACCAAAATATAAGTGTAAATATTTCATATTATGCTTTTCTGTTAGATACAAAACATTTCTTTTAACTTCTTTAAATTTTATTGAAGTAAACACCTTAAAAAATAATTTAGAATAATAATCATAGGAGTCGAAATTATTGTTCATTCCGCTACCAATGACATTAAAAACCTTTCCATTTTTTATTATAAGTACTCCGAAAAATTTCACCTTTTGACCACTTAAAATATTATTCCCAGTAATTTCTCCTAAATCATATTGTGAGCTATAAAAAATCTTTTTTTCGCTACCAGTTGAATATATTGAACACTTTATGCCTCCAGAAGCTATATTAGAATCAAAATACCTAAGTAAATTTGTCAAGGTTTCGTCATCATTAAAAACAAATTCTACAATATCATTATCCGAAAAATTTTCCGACTTCATTTGTTCCTTACTAAATAAATTAGTTGGTATAACAGAAATGACTATTGCCCCATTAAGAAATTTTTCATAAGGTTGAAAAAAACCAATAGTTGAAGGTTTGGAAAATTCTTCTTTTTCTTTATAATTCCAACTTGAAGGAATATTAATTTTTAGAAAGAAATCTTCATATGGTAAAGTATTTAGTGTGGAAAACTCTTGAAAATGCCCATCAAGCAATTCCTTTTCTGGTCTAAGCAAATAATTGAAAGAAAGGATATTTCTGCCATTTTCCTTATCTAGAAAAATGCCTTCCTCTCTGAGTTGCAATTCGTAAAGCATCGAAGAACAATTAGAATCAGAATAATTGAACAACGACTTTATATTTTTTGATTGTGTATTTAAAATTTGAGAATATTTATTCAGAAAAGAAGCATCTTTCTTGGCAGCAACATTAAATAGATAATTGGCATTTTGCCATCCTTTATCAAATTTATTTTTAACCTTTAGGTTTGTAATACCGATTTGAGTTGAATTGGTATTGCAATTTGCTGAAAAAAGTTTTGAAGAATACTCTTGTCCATCCATGAACATTTTAAACCGAACCGCCTTATTTAATAATAAATTATGGTCATAATTATTTGGAGTCAATAATTGTTCAAATTTCTCAATAGTATAACCTGTTTGATGGAGTGCCGAATCTAAAAATGACTTAATATCCTGTCTTGCAATTTGGGCATTGCATATATTGACAAATAAGACTAAAATAGAAAAAATGCGCATTCGAACTGATATGGCTTTGTGAGAAATCATTTTCATTAATAATTAGAACCTATTGCACCAAGTGCAAATACAATTAAACAAGTGATTCCAAATATTTTACCAAAACTCTTTTTTACAAATAGACTAATCAATCCCGAAATTATCACAGGAATTAATAAAGAGCCAAGGAATGAGGCAAAAAAATCTAATATATAGTTTGAATCAATTCCATAAATAAAAATATTATAAACTAGGGCACAGCATATCCCCATTATATATCCTGTTCTATTACTCATAATTTCTATTAATTATTATTTAATTTATTTAGTTTTCTTTTTGAAATTTCAAAATTTGCAAAGACTATTGCTGATTCAAGCTGTGTATTTAAAAAATTATATCTCCGAATACAGTCTTCAGTATAAAATCTTACTTGGTTTTCTTGAATTACATAATTGCAATCTCCATCAATCAAGTTGATAATTTTTTTACTAATTGAGATTGTTGTAGAGTCAATTTTAAAATTAGATTTAGTAACATCAATAGATTCCTTAAAAATACTCTTAACTTCCTCTATCTCCTTTTCATTAAAACTCTTTGTGGGTTGTAAAGAATCCAATTGACTTTTCAACTCGGTCACTAAAGATTGATTTTTCTCTGTAAATTTCTTAAATATATTTTCAGCTTTTCGTAGAATATTTTTTGATTCAATCTGGTTCTTGTCTTTTTCTAGCCTATCTAAGCTTAATAAGGTAAGATATCCTGAACTTTGAATACCCTTTTCATATTGGGAATAGTTTTGTTTAATTTCAGTACCTAATTTATAAATGGAGGATTTAACTTTTTCATTAGATTTTTCTATTGGATTTACACATGACACCAAAAGGAATACTATTGAAATATAAAATGTGAACTTCATATACTTGAGTTAAGATTTATTAGACTGTTTTCGATATATCAAAATATCATTTTTAGAAAATTATTTATTATTTGATAGCGTTATTGACCACGCAGAGTAATAAGATGTATGTATGGGTTAAAAATTTGCTCAGCCCAAATTACTCTCATTAGATGACTAAAGTCATCATATAATCATTATATTAAAGAGCCTTAGAGAGAGGTTTTCGGAAATCTGAAATAGTAATAGTCAAAAATAAAGTAATAAGTTTAATCATACAATTTATTAAGTTCTATTTAATATTATTTAGAACCAGTCTTCACAAGTTTATCTTAAATCCATTTTGTCTTTTAAATTCAAATCATGCTTACGGTATATATCACTTAAGCTAATCTTTCTATGCTCATAAGCTCTGTGTTTTTCATAATGGAAGTACTTGTTATAAAAACCAGAATTTAATCTAATATCGATTCTCTGGTCATCATTTTCAAGCGAGTGCCTAATGCTATCCACATAGAAATAATCTGTTCCGACTTTGGCTTTTAAAAATGGGATAGTCATATTTTCTCCAACTCTAGGGATAAATGCTAAATCACTGCATCTGAAATAACCATATTGACCTTCAAAGTAATGCAGGTCGAAATAGATTTCCAGCTTGTTAAATTTCAGAGCATGATTCAATTCATTTCCAAACATTTCTTCATACAAATTATGAATAAGTTTTCTCAACTTGTGAGATGTCAATCCTAGTATTTGTCCCATGGATTTCATGGTCGGTAATGGTTCATCGGATTCCAGAAAATCCTTGGACATCATCAAAGAGACTAAGCTCTTATACTTCACATCATTTCCAAAAAGTTTGTGTATTTGGCTTTTAATAAAAAGAAGGTCTAAGAAAGCTCTTTTAATAGAAAATTGTGCTATCATTATATTGTGAATTTTAAGTGTGTGTCGGAAACAAAGCCTACCCCTAAACCCCATTCTCAAGCCTATTTTGAACCCTAATTCCGCCCTAAAGTATATACTATTACAGAATCCCTTTAATGACACTTCTTGAGAACAACCCAATTTCTAATAAAAATCACCAGACAAATTGACAGTGCAAGTGGGTATATTAGGCAAAAAATGATGGCATTCACTTCATAGTAGGATATACCTAATAGGTTTGATAAGTTGATGACAAAATCGGTCAGATACACAAAGATTTCATTCACTGCATCCATTATAGGTTCTTTTTTAAAGCTTTAATTCTACACCGCATTTCTATGTTAAGAACCAATAAGACAAATATTAATATTGGTATCAGCACTACTAGGAAAATAATGTTCATAAGCTGATAATAACCCCCAGAGTGCATTGACTTGATTATACCGTAATATATTGGGTCGATGTAATTAAAATAAGGCTTAAGGAATGTGGTATGATTTACTTTGCAATGATTGGTGGTTTCTTTATAACAGAACCATGTGCATCTACTCTTTAAAGTTTCATCAGTATTAATGGCTTTTACACCCCTCAACTCAAACCCATTGTCCTTAATAGTCGGTCTGACAGATTCATTTACTATAACTACGATAATAAATGGCAGGAGAAACAAGAACAGGTATAAAATGCCCCTTTTCAAATCATCATTAAATTTTAGTTAATGGATTAACTGAGAGTTTATGCTGAATTAATCATTAATAAATCTAATTCCAGAACCCATATTGTTTCTTGAATCTCTTTGGTAACCATCACTATAATTACACCTGAATATATCCTTTATGTGTCCATTTTCCTCTTGGATGTTATAGGCGAATGCAGGTTTACCTTTATTGGGTTCTTTATAGAACTCATAAACCCTTTCTCCAGTATAGCACATTTTACAAGTTCCTATAACAATATGTACTCTCTCCAAACCATTTTCTTTTAGGTAATCAAACTGCTCTTTCATGGAATGGAGGAAGCGGTATTTATCTAATTCCTCAAAGTATTGGTCTTCATCAATCAGTGGCTCGAATATGGATGCATCGAGGTTTTGGCAGGCTTTTAAGAAGGTTTCCTTTATGTATTTACAGCTGGATTCTGATTTGACCTTAAGTTTTATCAATGCTGATACCATTTTATTTCTAATTTTCTTTTTTAATTTTTAGTAATATTCTTCCTCTAATGTTTTATAGAACAACCTCTTTATTAGGGTTATCGCTTTTTGTGTAAGAACAGAACTGCTAAAATCAACATTTACAAACATTCCTGTATTTGTAACTTTTGTGTAAAACTTTTTTGCAACATATTCCCCCTTTCTAGAAGATTCGTACAAGTCTTCTATTTGTATACCTAAGTCTACCAAATAATTAATCACCATTTCCCGATTTGCATCATATCTCGCTTGCCTATTTCTTAATGTTGATGCTGCCAAATTTAGATTTATTGGTGACACATATTTACCGAAGTCTGTCTTTCTGGTGTTGTCATCACTACTGTAAAACTCCCACTGCTTCATTAGGGAATTATAAGTTTTGTATCCTATCATATTTCCTGAGCCATCGAAGTACTCATACCTATTGTAAAGTGAATTATATTTTTGGACAACAGATTGGGAATAGCCAACTGTTAGAGAAAAAAACAGCAGGAAGAACATCAATAATTTTAAAGCTTTAGTTGCCATAGACTGATAGATTTAATACACTCAGTCCCAAAGTGAAGTGTTTATAAAAAATAAGCGTGGAACTGTAGCCTACTTTATCCAGAGGTATCGCCAAACACCTTGTACACAAATAGGACAGCCCACGCCATAGCGTGAGCGTTGTTCCTATATTCTCTGTGTACATAAAAATTGGCGATTTTCTGAATAAGAGTAATATAGCTAACGCTAACAATATTTTAACTTGTACATAAATAGTGAAAAATACTTACATATACAAGAGATAATATGTGGTTAGTTACTGGAGATAATTAAGCTATTCAAGTCCAATCTAAAGAAGTGAGGTTCGAAAAAATTTTGAAAATTATTTTTTTTGAAGGACTCAATTATGAAATTAATCATTTGAAAAAAGGAGGCACCCCACCGTCTTATATAAAGCTGTCATTTTTTACGGTTTTTTGGGTGTCCCACCTCGAAAAAATGAGCTTTTTAAACCAGAGAGTTTTTTTGAATAAACTTATAAAGAATTGAGAATTTAAGCTGCATTTTGCAAATACTGTGAGTTAAGTTCTTCCTTAAGCTCAACATAGGGCTTCCATCTTCTTGTTATAGTTGAACAACTAATATTTAATATTGACGCTAATTTATCCTTCGTAATTATGCCTTGATTAATGAAGTCCCAGTTTAAAATTAACTCTTTTATTTTGGCTGATGTTTTATCAACTTTAACCTTTCCTTGAATTTCGTTTTGATATTCCTTGAGTTCCTTTGGAGAGAGGTCATAATCTGGATTATTAAGGAAGTGTACCTTTCTATTTTCTTTGGGGATGATTCTATCAAATGGAGTCTCAAGAATTTGGTCAGTGATAGCCTTTACTTTAGAATGTATCTCATCCGTTATCAAACTATAATATGATATAGATTCTCCTATTCTACCCTTAATATGTCTCAGTCTATAATCTAAGAAATCTTCATTCTTTGGAAACGTAACATAAGTCAGAACAGTTTGATGCAAATAATAATATAATAAATGTCTTTTTATAGTTGGATTAAGCCAGTAAAACTGTATTCCGATTTGTTTAATGGTAGAAGTCCATTTATTAAAATTTAATTTGGCATAAGGCATTTTCACTTCAACAACCTTCAAGCCATCTGGAAAATAGATACTTGGATTTCCATCAAAATCCTTATAGTGCTTTTCAATTAAATCTGATATATTATTATATCGTAATCCAAAGCTATTTCTACCAATTGATTCTTTGATGTATTTCTTCTCTAACTCATGCCATTCAGTGTGATTCCAAAAGTATTCAAAATCTTCACTAGTAAAGATGCTACTTAAATAATTCTTATGGCAATATCCACTAAGAAAATTAGTCCTTAGTTCATTTGACAAATTATTATGATATGAAATAATATTCTTAAGCATTCTGCATAATTAAAAAAAATTATGAAAACAATCAAAAGGATTAAATTCTAGTAAATAATGGTTTTTCAGAGATAAAAATTAACCCTATTATTCACGTAGTATATACGGATGACACCCCTTTGGCTAATCAGGGTTTCTTGTACATTAATTCAGAAATAACCACACCTTATGTCAGGAATAAACTAAGCTATTGACCTAACCTTATCTGCGAAAGGTCTACCGCTATTCTAATCGGGAATTTTTCAACTCGCATAGCTCGTGATTTAATAGCACGAATGCATATCTATAAACTTAAATAGACTTCATTAAGTTCTTCTTGCCTAATCCCTAAATATATTCTGGTCATTTGAATTGAACTATGGTTAAAGATTTCGGAAAGGTAAACCAAGCTTCGTTCACTTTCATTATCGTTCTCCCATACTCTCCTCCCAAATGTTTTTCTTAATGAGTGAGAACTCACCTTACCCTTAAAGTACTTTTTCATTAATCTGTTAACCTGTTGCTTTGAAAACACAGATTGCTTTTGCGATTTGAAACAAAAGCCCATATCAAGTTCATCAAAAGACTTTAATGCTTTATTAATATTATCATTTACTATAAGGGTTCTCCTCTTTTTAGTTTTACCTTCAATAATTTCTAATTCACCACTTCTTAATTCCTCAAAAGTTAACCCAAGTAGGTCTTGGACACGTAAACCTAAATTAATCCCACAAATGATTAAAAAACCAAATGACTTTTCCTTTTTAGATTTGAGCAATTTAAAGCCTGTATTCAAAGCTCTGTCAAATTCTATATAATCACTTCCTATCATATTAAAATGTTCATTTATATTGTTTCTATTCTATAAAAGAATATTTATTTACACTACTGGTCTCATACAACCTATAAACATTGAAAATGTTCACTAAATTCATTTTTGAACATTTTTATTCAGCCTCTGTACTTCATTAATAATTGGCTGAATTAGTTCTAGGTAATACCTTTCGTCAATTGGGTGATGTAAACTAATAACCTTCTCATTAAACAAATTTACTGCTATACCTTGTTTCAGGTTAAATAAGAACTTATCAGGTGACAAAAGATTATCCTTGTAATAGACATCTATTTGAACAAATGAATTTGTTGGGTCATCAAAATGTGTATAAATAACTATATCATCTATGTATTTATGAATAATCTCTCTTTTATCCTTAAAATCAATTTTATATTTTATGTTTTCCAAATCATAAATCTTCTTAACAAATGTTTTTGATGAACTTTGGATATTATCCAGATATGTGGTAATAGCTTCTAATTGCTCTTTGAAAGAAGTCAAATTTGAATTAATACTATTCATAGTTGCTTTAAGGTCAGCTTCACTTACAATATCCTTAATTGCTAAGTCAATTGCTTTTTGTTTTTGTCTATTTAAATCACCTATTTTAGATTTCAATTTCTTTAGCTTCTCATTTGCCTTTTCTTGTTCACTATCTATGTCAAGGTTTTCAAAATAATTTTTAATCTTCTTAATTAAAGTTTCTTCCTTAAAGAAGACCCCCCATATTAACGAATCAAAATCTTTCAAACGCAGACTTTTACTGCCACAATTGGTATATGAATATCTCTTAGATGAACACATATAGACATTATAATCAATCCTTTTTTTACCAGATTGACTTATTCTAACAATGTATCCTTTTGGGTCATTTGTCTTTGCCCTGCCATAATAATTACTACCACATTTTGCACAACGCAAAAGCCCCTTTAATAAGTATTTATGTTCAACTTTCTTCCCTGTATTATTTCGATTATTTTTTAAATTGTCATTTACTTTCTGCCAATAAGATGGGGTAACTATTCTGGGAGTATCATATTGAGTTCCGCCAAATGTTCTATAACCCTTATTTGTCGTATTCTTTATTATATCAATCACAGTTTTACCCGACCATTTAACATCGGTTTTATCTTTGGTTTTAATCTTACCTGTGAACTTATTCTTAGTGGATATAGTACCCTTACCTAATTTATTATACCTAGTAGGAATACCCTCCTCGGTTAGCTGACGAGCAATTGTCCGTGAACCGACACCAGATAATGACAAAGCGTAAATCCTTTCGACAATTTTCCTTTCTTCTTCATCTACTATCAATTTACCTTCAGTATCTCTCGAATATCCATAGGGAAGTATTCCATGTGCTTTACCTTCAGATGCATTTTTCCTTAGAACCTTTTTTGTTTGATGTGATTGCAGTTTTGCTTGGTACGTATTCAAGCTATTTAAAACTGAACCCAACAAAGCTTGAGAAGGGTCGTTAAAATCCAAAAGCTTGTTATCAAAATAAACCTCAATATCATACTTAATCATTTGGGCAATAAATCCATGATAGGTATATTCATCTCTTGATAGTCTGTTTTGATTACGCATCCAGACCATTGAAATTACACCGTCTTGAACTTGTGTAACTAGGTCAAGTAGAACTGGTCTATCTTCAATTTGAAGTGTACCTGACACCCCTTCTCCTTCATCAAATATCTTGAATGACAAACCTCTTGATTTAGCAAAGTCCTTACCTTCTCTAATTTGATTTTCAATAGAATGTGAATCATCATCTTCTCGGCTAAGTCTTGTATAAATTGCTAACATTATTGAAGAAATTTAAATAAATATAGCAATAATTAACGACCTATACAATAGTTAGAGCCACGTTCGATATGGTGTGATGCGGACTTCGAAATGGGCGTTGCGACATCAACCCCGTATCTTTTACTCGACCAACAACTGAATGGATTTTTGTGGTTTCCAAAGCTTCATGGAGGGTCATGGGAGGCAAAATACTCGGTAAACGCTTAGCCAACATGGTTTTCCCTGCACCCGGAGGGCCAATTAAAATAATATTGTGGCCGCCAGCGGCCGCAATTTCCATACAACGTTTGATGCCTTCCTGACCTTTTACATCGGCAAAATCAAACTCTGGGTAATTCAGATTTTTTTCAAACTCCTTTCTTGTATCGATAATAGTCTGTTCTAAAGGCTCACCATTGTCAAAATAATCAATTACTTGCTTAATGTTCTCAACACCATAAACTTCTAAATTATTTACTATGGCCGCTTCCTTTGCATTCTGAATAGGCAAAATAAAACCTTTAAACCCCTCTTCCCTGGCCTTTACCGCAATGGGCAATGCTCCTTTTATGGGTTGCAAACTGCCGTCCAAAGACAATTCACCCATAATTAAATATTGCTCTAAATTTTCCGCTTTTATTTGACTGGAAGACGCCAAAATCCCAATGGCCAAGGTTAAATCATAAGCACTTCCCTCCTTACGTAAATCAGCAGGCGACATGTTAATGATTATTTTCTTTCCCGGGATTTTATAACCGTTGTTCTGAAGTGCGGCGGCAATTCGGTAGTTGCTCTCTTTAATGGCATTATCGGGAAGTCCAACCAAATGGTAACCAACACCCTTATCCGTATTTACCTCAACAGTTACGGTTGAAGCCTCAACACCAAAAACAGCACTGGCAAAAACTTTTTTAAGCATAGTAATTCTTTACTCGCTAAATGTAAGAAATGTTATTGGAATTGAAAACAAATTAGAAGCTTCTCCGATTTCTATTTTTGGTCTTTTCTACCTTAACGGTATAAGACGTTACAATAGATTTATCCACCTTAGCATGCACATCGTATTGCCCTTTTTTATCAAATTGATATTTAAGTTCCAACATACCATTTTTATAGTTGGATTTAGTAGGTTTTATCTTTTTGAATTTGAATCCACTGCTAAGCACCAAACTAATTCTTTCTAAATATGATGGGTCCAAAAGCTTAAATCGAAAAATCACCGATTCCCCCACATTTATTGAGGAGACCAAATCGGTTGGCGATTCAGGAATAACTCCATATTTATAGGTGTCGCCATAGATAAGTGGTGCTTTTACAAAATCTATTAAACTAAGTTCATCATCACCTAAAAGCAACCATTTTTTATTGATGGGGAAATGGTTTTTTACAAACAGTTCCGGATCGGCCAAAAAATAACCGTCGTTGTAATCTTTGACAAATTTGCTTTCGTCCAAATCGTAATAGCCACTAGCCTGGGTCGCATCTGCAAAATACCATTTGCCATCTAATTTTAGCACGTTCCAAGAGTGGTTTGGGAAATCTACCGTACCAATATTGTGGGCAGTTGTGCGCGCGTAGCCATCCACAATTTCGCATTCAATTTCGGCTAAAACGGTCAGTCCCTTTAGAATATAGGCATAACCGGTACAAATGGTTTTTTTATAGCGAAGCAATCGCTTATAGACTTTGGCCTGCGTTTTCGCATTCCACTTTTTTAAAGCCTCAGGTTTATTGCGCAGGGCTCTTCCTTTTTTTAAGGTAGCTTCGCTAAAATAATGGTCGCTTTCAATGTTTAGGCACACCCAAGTATGAATCGCTCTAAATTGTTCAACTTGGGTGTCTAAATCCTTAGTCAATTGATGCACCAGCAATGGCATATTTCGTAGAGAGGCCTCACCATAAACCTTTGCTATACTATCCGCCTTTTTAAAATTGATATGGGCAAAATCCGACCTTTGGGCATGGCTTTGAAAGCTCAGCCACAACAACAGAACAAACAGTTTTAACCACATCAAAATAACACCTTATTTCCCTTTAGAGTTGTAAATTTTATTGGTTTGAACTGCGCCCAAAAGATCAATATCATCACCTGTCAATTGTACTTTCAAAAACTTTTGATGCTCCGTGATTTCAATGTTCTGAGGTTCGTAGCCAATATAACTTACCACTAAAATATCACCTTTTTTAAGGGCTTTTGGAAATTGGAATTTACCTTCAAAATCAGCTGTTACTCCAATTTTGGTGCCTTTAAGGACAATACTTGCACCTGCTAATGGCCCAGATTCATCTTGAATGACACCGCTCAACAAATCACGTTGTACCTGTTCGGTTTTTGTATTGCTTTTGTCCTGCGCCTGAATGCTATTCAAGCTAAATAGTGAAAAAATAGCAATCGCTGCTACTTTTAAAAATTTTGGAGTATTTGAAGTTTTCATAGCTCTATTTATTTGAGAAGATTTGAAATGCCCACAAGTGTTACCTTGTTTTAGTTCCAAATAATTCAAGATTTGCTCATCACTCATTCGCCTAAAATCAATAACTTCTTTTTGACATGAGTTACAGAATCCGCCAGTTGAGGTTTGTTTAAACTGACTGAACCGTTCTGTGCACGGATTGTTGATCGAGATACTAAAATGTGTTTTCATCTGTTAAATTTTAAATGTTTTAATGCTGTCAGATGCAATTCGCCACTATTTTTCATGTTCGGTACCAAACTAATCCGATAATGGCTCATTTCATAATATTGACTTTTGTTATCCCGAATCTAAAAATAAGAAATATTAGAAACCATAGCCACTTATTTAACACTTGAAATGAATGAGGGAACTATGGCTTTTGTTGAGTTTAAACAAACGGCTGGGTTAGTTTTATACTTTCTAGTCTATACAATGACAAAAAAGCCCCGATAAAAATTTATCGGGGCTTAATTCTTTTTTTTAAATGGTTTATTAGGATTGGCCCGAAATTACCCGGGCTTGAAATAATTTATCTTCAGTTTCCTTAAGATCCCTCCTAGATTTCTCAAGTTCTTCTTTGTACTCTTCCAATTTACTTTCCGCATCTTTCAAATTACTTAGTCTTTTTTTGGCTTCCTGTAAACCCAAATATGTATCAATAATTGTAGTGTACATACTATGCTGGTAAACCGAATCTGATGTAGGTATAGTCTTGGTGAGTTCTGCCAATTTATCTGCAATTCTACGATGATGATATGGGCTATCATGTCCCGAAATACTCAAAGAATCTATCATATTCTTTATTGCCTTCATATCATTCGCAAAGGCATTTTGAAATTTCATTTCTTTTTCCGCTAGTCTAACCTGCTCCTTAAGCACGGCATTCTCTTTTACCGGAACTTTAAAGTTGAAATAAACGGCAAACAATATAGCCACTACGGTTACCACAAAGAGCAACAAAAATTTTAAAAACGAGGCTCTCCTTTCTTTACTATTTTTAGGTTTCATATTCTAAAATGATATTATCTTAAACTATACATTTGATCAATCCAATAAAAAGCTTCTTCGGCTTTTCACCTCAACATTATCCACAACTTCTTCTTTTACAAAAATACCGGTATCTGATTTTTTACCAATGTAATCCAATTCACTCAATTTCTTGAATAAGGACAACATCAGTTTTGAAAAATCGGAGACAATCATCAACGAGGCATTGATATCGGTATGTTCATACTTTATTTCCAACATTTCAACCAGCACATTTTCAAATGCCCCTTGATTCAAATCGCACCAATTTGTGAGATAATTAAGCAGTTCTTCCTTGCCCGTACCCACATAAACGTCCATACTGCTTTTAATTGCCCTTGCCAGTCCGGACAATTTGTTAAGCATAACAATTGGAGGCTCGAACTTATCTTTTAAACGGAATTCAGAAATGGTCCTGTTGAGATATTCCAAAACACGCTGGGAAATGTAAAGTACCATATGTGCCAAATCATTATCCTGTTTCTTCTGATGAATCTTTTGGATGATATGCATGGCATAGGACTCCATAAGATTGAAAAAAGTAACAATTTCTGAATACGTAAATTTAAGATCGGAGTGGCTTTGGATGGACTTACAAGGAGGAATGAAATTTTCAACAAGAGATACCACACCATCCTTCCTAATCAATTTTCCAATGGTAATATGATACAATCCAATTTCATTATTAGAGGTCACCTCGGATTTATTTAGCACATCCAATTTATATTCGGGCAATACATATGGATGCCTTGGTGGATCTTCATCCGGGTCGGCATTGCCAACTGGCACTCTTACAAATGGATTAACGGCGAGTACTAAATATATTTCGTCATCTTCATTTCCAATATTGTACTGCCGCTTTAAGATATACCCGGCGTCTTCCAAAAGAGGCTTGGTACGTTCGGAAATATCAATTTGAAACCCACCCAAGGTAATGGCCTTACATTTATTTAAAATAATGGTAATGGTACTCTGTCCATCTATAGAAACTACCAGGTCTATCGAGCTACCCTGTTCCGAGAAATCCGGTAGCAAACCATAGTTTATTGGAGATATTTGCTTTTGTTCTGAGTGCTTAATGGCATCTAACACAAACTCCTCAAAATCAATAAAATGATTTTTATTGATTTTCATACCATCAATCCAATTTACCCTAAATTTATCCTTTGACTTCATAAATAAATAGCTTTTTAAAACCAACCAGATTTTTTATAACTTATAGTAAGCTTTACTATGCAATTAGAGCCTTTGTTCCTAAAAAGTTCTAAGCTCCTTATTTTTTTTATCTTTTTTCCCTTTATCTTTTCGCACAAGATCAAAAAGGTAGTCTCCTCTCCATTCACAATAACCGGTGTATCAAGATTCCCACAAAAATAGTCTCTAAAGGTATTGGCTGGCAAACCTTCCTCGGACACCTTCATAATTAGTTCACGAAACTTTGGGTGTGAGATAAATGGAACCGTTTTTTCTACCACAGGCTTATCATCAATTGCACTTGACTTAGGCACTAATGGTGGTGCCGATGGTCTATCGGGAATTTCATCAATTATCTCTCTTCTCCTCTTTTTAGGAAAAACTTCTATTTCCCTGGTAGCGATATGTTCCAAATCACCATTTACAACAAGGGAAACAATCCATTTACCTGGCTTTTGATAAACATATTTTGCTTTTTTCGTAAACGCACCGGCACTTGGCGTTTCCCCAAAATGCCATTCCCAGGTTTTACCATGGTCGCTTTCATCTTCCACCCACAAGGTTTGACCTACCCTGATGTTCTTTGGAATATTGAATATAGGAAACTTTGCTTCGTTTTTTATCTCCTTCTTTTTCTTAATTACAATTTGTTTCGAGAATTCACAAGAATTGTTCACCAACAATTTTATGGTGTACTCGCCAGGGTCGCTATAATTATGGATTGGATCCTGTTCTGTTGAGGATATAGATTCATCCCCGAAATCCCATAACCAACTGTCGGCACCCTCGGTATTATCCTTAAACTTAATTAGACCTCCTGTAACGTATTCATTTGCTTTAATATCAAAATCAACAATTACGCAGGGGCTGTAACTAGCATACCTAAGTGCAAACACAGTAATAGAAACCAGAAAAGTAGCTAAGAAAACATAGATTACCTTCTTGTCGAGGTGGTTAGACGTATTCCCATTAAAATTCATAATTCTAAACTTTTAATACTATTTATATGAAATTTAAGATTTTAATTTACTACTTTTATTTTATATGGGTAGATGTTTAACGATTTTTTTTCAAGATGCATCAGCAAATTGCTACACAAGGATTGCCACTCATTAGTCTCTACATCTACATTACCTTTTGGATATAGCTCGATATCTATACATTGAACAAATCCCTTTTTAAGGTCTACACTATTGGTAAAACCTTTTTTAACATTGACATTCTTTATTTTATCGTTGTAGATTTCATAACATAGTGCCTTGACATCCTCTTTGGTAACCACTCGGTCGCGAGATAATAATGACCTCCTATAGGCGTTGAGCCTTTCGTCCATGGTCAAATCGTCTTTCCCATCAAAAGTAGTGGTCATCAGATAACTGCCTTTTTGCTTAATCCCTATTGCCCTGTACACATCTATATTACTACCCGATTTAATGTTATTAGCCTCTTCTCCGTTAGTTGTCCAATAATCAACAAGCAAACTTTCCTTTTTTCTGAATGGGTCCAGAAGAACATATGTAGTTTCAGTTTGATGCTTGGAAGACGAGGACACCCTTTTTTCCAATAAAGAAATAAGCTGGTTCAAATTATTAAGATTCGTCTGCAAAAAATCATTGTTCATTGCCGAAAATGAGGCGCTCTCGTCCTTTAAAAGCTCTATAAGATAAGTAAGGTATTCACTCGCAGTTCTGTTATCCAACTTCCCTACGTTGTTGTCCCTAATCGAAAACGTACCTTTCCCAGAACGTTTTACACTTTTTGATTTTCTGATATAAGTCTCTCCATTGGTGTTTTCAATGGACTTAATGTCCAAAAAATGATCATCTGTTTTTAGCGGGAGTATATTGATATACTGTCGCATTTGATAGGTAAGCGAATTCAGTTCCCTATTTAATACGGGGAAAGCATTAAGCGAACAGAAAAGATTTGCCAATGTACTATTGGGTATCACACTTGGAAAAACCACTTTTATCCACGTTACTGGTCCGGGGAGATCAATGCCGTGCAAATCCGTAAACTCATCCATTTCCTTGCACGAACTTTTCTTTAGTTTCGAATTGTGCTTTTCAAGGGTAATGTAGTGTTGTTCGTAAAAATTTAAGGTTTGGCTGGTGATATTGAAAATCTTATTGGAATCGTTTTTAAAAATAGATTTTAAATTTATGGTATCTCCATGTTTTGCACCTGAAAACCCTGGTTTACTGGTAATTCTTTGGTCGCCAACAAACCATTCCGAATGTTTTAGATAGTGAAAGAATAACGATTTATTGTCCACATCCGTGAGTTCAAAATAAAAAGAGACCTTATCTAAATCAATCTTATTAAATCCACCTATTAGCCCTAAATAAATAGTTGAATGAGGCAACGCACCTGCTTTTGCATTTCTTTTCATTAACGATACTTTTTCCTTCTTATCATTAATTTGAAAAAAAGAGTTGCCAGTGGCCAAATAACCAATTTTAGCATTAATTAGTTTAAAATCTTGAACCGGCGAGAAAAAAATATTCTTTCGCCTAACACTGGCATTTTTTTGGGTCACCCTCTTTTTGTAATAAAACAAATATTCGGGCTTCACGGTAACTGTAGTATCAATAGTTTCTGCATAAAGAATGGCGTGCGCAGGCTTCACCCCAATAGCCGTTTCGGGCGTCATCAAGCTCACCAACTTTTCAGTAATCCTATTTTGAGAATCGTTGAGCTCTGCCTCAATATTCAAAATCTCCGAAGCACAGGCAGAAACAAGCAAACTAACAACCGGGTCAAAAGACGTTTCAATTTCGTTAGGTGCTACTCCCCAAATAGAAGCGGCTTTTTTAACCATTCTATTTTTTATCTGTTCAAACGATTCTGTTTTCATTTAGGCTTTAGTTAATAGGACAATGGGCCGATATAAAAATATTCAATATACGAAAAGTCCTCATTTGTCTTTTTTATTTTCCCTTTAATCAATAGGTCGATACGCTTTTTTATTCGGTTCACAGACTTTGCCCCTTCAATTTCTTCCTGCTTGATTTTTACATCAACGCTAATTCTTGTAAGCCTAGCTTCGTGCTTTTTTAAAGAACTCTCCAAAGAAGCCTTTATCAAAGTCCTAAGCTTTGTACCGCTTTTAAGATTGTCAAAATCCAGTTCCCAAATTGAACAACCAAAGGACTCATCAAAACGACATTCTCCAAAATAGGAAGTGTTTAATAAATGAATAAAATGCGCAATGGACTCTTTAAGCCCACATTTTGGATGCTCTTGTTTTTTAAAAAGGTAAGACGGTTTCAGTGGCAATTTATAGTTGTCTTTGACCATACATACGAATTAATTTTACAATTGGAAGAATATTTATATATTCATCCTTCCTTTTTAAACTTCCAATTAACGAAAAAAAAGGTTTAGTAACAATAAAATTACGGTATAAAGAAGATAAAATCGTAAATATGCATAATAATGACCTAAGTCCATTTGTTGGATATTTTTGGGAAATATTAAATATTTTATTAAAAAAATTTAGTCTATCTATGAAAATAAGCATAAAAAAGATTCTGTTGTTACTTTGTTTTTTTGCAATTAATGGTACTCTGATTTCGCAAAACTCGGTTGATGGTATTATTGGTGAAAAAGGCAGTAACAATCCAATTTTAAATGCAACGGTTACTATTGACATTAACGGTAATCACTTTGTAAGAACTACTGACCTGAGTGGGAAATTTCAATTCGGCGGAATAGTTCCCGAAGGCAGATGGTTTATTGCCATCAGAAAAGAAGGTTACGAAGATGTAGATTGGAATGAGTTCGAAGTTAAGGATAAACGTACTGATCTAGGCGTCGTTTTTATGGAAATCACCAAAAAAGAAAGAAAGCGCCGCGACAAAGAAAGAAAAAAACTTGAAAAGTTAAAAAAGAAGAAGGATAAACACAAAGCTCCTGAGCCAAAAATTGAGGAGCAACCCGTTGTTGAACCTGAAAAGGAAATCCTCCCTGTTGCTAAGACTACGGCATCTAACTATGTGGCTTTACAGGAAAAATACGGGAAAATTTTGGGTGTTGAGCCGTCAGAGATTACCAATCTGTTACTTTACGAGTTTATTGAAAAATGGATAGGAACCCCTTATTCATTGTCAGGTGAAACGGAATCAGGTATAGACTGCTCCTCATTTACCCAACGTCTATTCAACGAAGTTTATGGTATTTACTTAGAGAGAATAGCACAAAGGCAGTATGAGTCTGATAACACTAATGACTTTGGGGATAAAAACTATTTAGAAGAAGGCGATTTACTATTTTTCGGCTCCTCCAGACAAAATATTACACATGTTGGTGTTTACCTGAATAATGACAAATTTGTTCATTCCACCTCCTATAAAAAAGATACAGGAAATAGTGGTGTTAAAATTAGCAGCTTAAAACATAGGCACTGGAAAAATTTATATATAAGGGCTGGAAGAAGAACGGACAATAACGGCAAATAAATTATACCAAGAGTATGAGCACCAAAGAACTAGAAGAAATATTTGAAGAATTGGTTTCGGTGTATCATGACCTTAAGGCTGAGGTTATTGTTTCAGAATTGCTTAAAAATTCCAGTATGGCCAAGGACGAATTTGTGGTACATACAAAAAGTACATTTAGCCGGCCCCATAGACGGGATATTATTGATATAGGCAATACTGATGACGGTATTTTAAACTTAAACCTCAGCAGAAACGGTTTGTACGACAGGTTGCCCGAAGGCCTTTTCCACTCCCAGGACACCAGCAAAGGAGAAAGAGACTATGCCTCGTTAAGAAAAAAGTACAAATTGGAAGAACAGGAAGCTCGGCACTTTTTTGCCCCTTTTGAGAATGAATTCTTCTTGCAAAAGCTCAACAACACCATTAACGAAGAGGTGCTGATAAACGATTTTTTAAACCTTTCTGACGACTTTTTGATTAAATTTTGGAATATTGGTAAAAATATTCCGTCAAAATACGTCATAAAATTAATAAAATTACTACCTTTCAGTTACAAAATTGCTGGCGATCTAGAATTGACCAAATTATGCTTGGAAAACATTCTAAATAAGAAAGTTACAATTAGGAGAAAAAATGTTTTAAAAAAAACAAGACAAAACAGAAAAGAAAAATCGTTTAGCACCTTAGGTGAGAATTTCACGCTTTCTGAAACTTCAGATAGTATTTATGCATCCTTACTTGAAATAGAGATAGGCTTAATAGAGGAGAATACTATTGACGATTATACGAAGAAGGATGGGATTTTGAATTTTATAAATGTCTTTTGTGACTATTTTATGCCGTTGGAATTTGAAATAAAGACACATTTATTAATTAATAATAAAACAGGGTTCACCTTGAATAATGAACGTGAACCAATTATGGGTTTAACCACTCAAATCTAACGTTTCGAGAGCTTATGAATCTGGTAGCAAATATGATAAATGGAAATGTATTTAAGCTAAGTTTTGGCTTTTTCCTAGTTAGCTCAATACTTTTTGGCGTTGTAAAAAGAATCCGGCAGATTTTTGCAAAGAACAAAAAGCAAGCTATCCTTTACCTCCTTTTTATCTTGGTGACTTTTGCGCTTACAGCTTTGTTAAGTTCGAGCAAAGTCTTAAACGATACACCTCTAAGTAGTTTTATCGGCATGCAAATATTGTTCTTTATGTTGGGTGTCCTCCATTTGTTCGTGATGGATAAATATTTCCCAGATTTAAAGAAAGACAAAACCTCATTTTTTTATGAGTTTTTATTTACCATTATTGTGCTACTTATTGGCCTGATAGCCTACATGAACGTTGTAGACCGTTTCCGCCCCGCCTTTAGCATTTTGTTTTTAGGTTCTAGTATATTTTTCTTTGTTCCTTTTTTATTCAGTAAGCTTTATGAGTTTGCCTTCAAAATACCCGTACCCATATATAGTAAATGGGTTTACCCATTGGGCAAAAAAATAAAAGACCCTACTAAGAATGAGCTGACCAATCCGGCCGTTATAAGTTTGGAATTCCAAAAAACATCGGAAGACAGGGACATTGTCAACTTTAGAATAAAGGCTCCGGAAAACATGGATTTTGGTAAGCTATTTTACTTTTTTATCAACGATTATAATGAAAGACATCCTGAAAGTACCATTGAATTTTTGGACAAAAGTACGATGCAACCACATGAATGGATATTCTTTTTTAAACCAAATTGGTTGGCGCAAATCAAGCATATTGACTATGCAAAGACCATTAGTAATAATAATATTAAAGAAAATGATGTTATAGTTTGTAAACGGGTGCCTTAAACAGTTTTCATTCTTATTTATATCATCGTTGCGCAGTATAAATTAAGGCAATTTGACCTTTAAAGAACAAATTGTTCTTTTATAAAATTAGTGCCGAAACGGAATTGTAAACAGTTGTAATTCCTGTTTCTTAGGTAATTATACCTATTCGAAAAATCATATTTATTAACTAAATTCTTATTTATTATGTCATTCAAAGCAATCTTTAAAGTAGGCGGTGAAGAGTACAATGTATTGAACTGCAGCTACGAATTGTTCCAGGAAACCGATGTTACCGGCAGACCGTCATCAGTAACTCGAGGAGGAAAAATTAGTATAACCGTTGAATCTACTTCCGACACGTCTTTATCGGATTGGATGTTTAACAATTTTGAACGGAAAGACGGTTCAATTGTTTTCCTAAAAAGAGACACTGAAGCTACTGCAAAAGAACTAAAATTTACCGAAGCTTACATGATCCACTATCAGGAAAATTTTGATGCATCTGGAGCCAACCCAATGTCCGAAAGCTTTGTAATATCCTCCAAGACCATTGGAATTGGGAATGGCGAGCATGTTAATGAATGGGTATAGTCATATTTAAGAATAGAAAAATATAAAGGAGCGGTTTTTCTCTCTGGCGTTCCTTTTATTTCTCTTTCCAGCAGTTAACTAACATTAATACACGATGTAGCCATGTCCTTTTTAGCAAAACTTACCATTGAAGACAACGAATATAATGTGCTGTCTTTTTCTTTTAGTGTTTCCCAGGCTGTCCACCACGGCGCTGCAAGGCCCTCCGGTCGCCCTGTGATTAGCCATTTGAGCATCACTTTAGAGTCCGTAGGCAATTCAGGGTTTTATGAGTGGAGCATTCTGGATTATGAACAGAAGGATGGCGAAATTGTTTTTTATAAAAGAGATGCCATGGCCAGCTCCCGAACACTTAAGTTTACAGGTGCTTTCTGCATTAATTATAACGAAACCTTCGAGAGTAGCAACACAAGCCCAATGGTAACCAGCCTTGTTCTGGCTGTTGAAACACTTGAACTGGATTCAACCGTGTACGTTAATCCGGCCATAGAAAGTGCATAACCAACTAATATAAATCTGTTTAGCAATGGCTATTTTATCTAAAACCGATATACTCATAAACGGAAGCAGGCTCAATTATTATACAAACTGTAGTCTGTTTCAGGAAATTGGTGAACATCATATGATGGAAGTCCATTGCATGCTTGAGACTATTCAAAATTTTTGTAATTCCAATAGTCAGGAAATAGATGATTTATTAGGTGCCGTAATAACCATTGAAACCAAATCCTATGCAGATATTGATTTTCATGGAGAGCTCAAATTCAAAGGGATAATTACAGGTTTAAGCTACAGAAAAGGACTGAATTCCAGTGAAGGCGACTTTGTTATTATTAAAGCAACAAGCCCAACAATACTGGCAGATGACGGGCCTCACAATACTTCATATACAGATATGAGCTTTGTCGATATCATGGAAGAGAACTTCAATGGATATGACAAGTCAAAACTAGAAATCAACACCAGTAACTCTAAATTATCCGAACCGTTATCCTATACCGTTCAATACAACGAAAGCTGTTTCAATTTTGCAAAGCGAATGGCAGCCAGAAATGGGGAATGGATTTATTACAATGGCGAAGAACTGGTTTTTGGTATTGACAAAGATAGTGATGAACTCAATTTGGTACTTGGCAGGGATTTAATGGACTTCAACACCTCCCTTACGCCAATGCCTCAAAATTTTAATTATTACACTAACGACTACCTCACGAACAACATCCATCTATCGGATTCATCATCAGCTTCCACTAGTTCAGAAGGAAGCTTTGGGGTGGTAAACGATAAGGCCAAAGAGATTTTTACAAAACCTACCCAAGTATGGATAAACATATCCGACGATTCCGAATCTAAAAACCGCATAGATAGCTTAATGAAGCTACAACAGGAATCCCTGCAGTCTAATCAAATAAAGGTTTCAGGCACTTCGGATAATCCAGGTGTTATGTTGGCTTCAACCATTAAGATATCAAATGAAGTTTATCGGGTGATAAGGGTTACCCACGCCTATTCGGGAACCGGGGATTATGAAAATTACTTTGAGGCAATTTCGGTCAACATTGATACTTACCCAAAAACCAATGTAAATGCATTTCCAATAGCCTATAGCCAGACGGCCAAAGTTATAGAAAACCACGATCCAGAAGGTATGGGGCGTATAAAAGTCCAATTGCCTTGGCAACAACCGGATGGCTTAACTACCCCATGGATCAGGTACCTCGCCCCTAGTGCCTCCCCGGGACAAGGTTTCTTTTTTATACCAGAAATCGATGACGAGGTAATGGTAGATTTTGAGGGCGGCAATGCCGAATGCCCTTATGCTATGGGTGGCTTATTTAATTCCGATGCCACGCCCCCTGAAGGCAGTTCCAATAGCAATAATTATATGAAAATTTTGCAAGGCAAAAGCGGTGCACTGTTTAAGATTAATGATGAAGATGGTAGCATTACCATTCAGGATAAAGCGGGGAGTTCTATTGTGATGGATGGTAGTGGAGATATTGTTATCACCGCAGCTGAATCGCTAATGGTTACAGCCGGAAAAGAGGTTAGTACGTCTTCTTCCGAAGATACTTTGATTACCTCAGGCAAGAAAATTGAGATGACTTCATCTGACAAGGCTTCTGTAGTATCTGGCAAAGATGTGCTAATTGAAGGAGCCGTTGGTGTAACCATTAAAGATAGTGTCAAAATTGACATAAATGCTCCTAATGTAGCTTCAAAAGCAGATATTGGGCTGAAGTTGGAAGGCACTACTGTTGATGTTAATGGTAAAGCCACGACCAATGTTAAAGGAGGACTGCTTAATCTAAATTGTTAAACATTTGTGATGAGCAATGAGCATAATCCCATAGCGTTATTAGTTTCTAAAATCCAGCAAACATGGAATAGTGAAATCAGCCCTCACCAGGATATCAATCTTGTCAGGTGGATCATTAAACCTGAACAATCTAAACTATATGAAGGTTTTTTAAAGTTGGAATCCACTCCTCATGGCAATATTCCAGATATGTTATTGGTCTTATTGACTCCTTTTTCATCTATTGAACATCATAGTAAACAAATTATTTCAGAATGGGCGAAAGCATACCGTGAATACCAAGCCACTACAAATCAGTCCGACGAAAAAAAAAACACATCCAATTGGGATGTAGATGCTTTCGAACAGCAATTGACCGATAATAGCGACTCTAACAATCAGTTATTGGTCAAGATGATTACCTCCTTTCAAAATTCCCTACCAGAAAACAGACCATTCACATTAGCACTTTTCCCCTATACCGTTGAAGACACCAAAGCCTACTCTAAATGGTTGCACTCCATTTTAAAGCAGGGAATCCCTCCAAATAATAGGTTAATGATTTTTGATCATGCTAACGAACGTTATTTCGACTATTTATGTGATAAATATGAAATAAGTTCAAGGTCGTTGGCAGTGCCATTAGACCTAGAGGGAGCCGTAAGTAAACTAGCAAATTCCGGAGACCCAAATGACCCCGAAATACAGTTTAGACAATGCATACTAAAAATGTCAAAATGTGTGAAAAACAAGAATATGACTGAGCTTCAAAAATGGGGAGAAAAAGGGCTGTTAATAACTCAGAAAACAGGTATCAAAAGCATGTATTCCACTGCTCATATTATATATGCTGCAATGTTGTTCAATTTCAAAGAATTTGAATTAGTGGATACCTTGCTCATGAAAGGCTTAGCATTGGCCAAACAAGGCCTAAAAGCAGGGGACGATGTTTGTAAATCCTTAATTATTCAATACTACGGCTTTCAGGCCAGCTCGAAACAATTACAGAAAAAATATGAAGAGGCAACAAACCTCTTCTGTAAGCAAGCAGATACGGCAAACGAAATAGGCTACCCCCAACAATCCTTAAATGCCTGGTGGATGGCCTACAGCTCCATTAAAAAACTGGACAAGGAACGCTATAAATTGATTGTTGAAAAGGCATACAAGAATGGGATTAAGCTTGACAAGGATACTCTGAAATCTACTAGCATGGGATTTATAGCGGCGGACTATTACAATATTTTGGATGGAACAAAAGAATCCGATACCTGTCTGGAAATAAATCAATTTATGTTCGATCTAGAAGGCGAAAATTGGAAGGCTGATGTGGAGACACAACGTAAGGCCTTGGAGAAAAAGAAATTTTCAATATCTGGTTGGTTTTAAATTATGATGTTGGCAAACAAACATTTTACACCTGTTATTGGAATTGATATTCATATTGTCACTATTCCGCCAGGTGTTCCTACACCTATCCCACATCCATTTATTGGGATGGTAATGGATCCTGCCGACTATATCCCATTTGTAGGTTCTACCATAAATATTAATGGAACACCTAGAGGCAACAGCGGTACCTCTGGAATGCTTGGTACCGTAAAACATATACCAATGGGTGGGCCTTTTGTGATGATGCCAAATATTGGCCACGACTCCATGAATTTTTTCGGCAGTACAAAAGTCAGGGCCGAAGGTTCCTATATGTCCCCAGCTGGATATATGACCATGACCTGTAATGATGTTGGCATGCCCTTGTCCTTGGCACCTGGTAAAAAGATGAAACCGGTGCCAAGTTTATATTTGCCATCATCATCTACTATACCTGTCCCAGGTGGCATGCCCGTTATGGTAGGTGGCCCTTATGCGCCAGATTTAATGGGTATGGTTATGGGGCTGGTCATGTCCTATGGCTTTGGAGCTATAATGAAAGGTGTTGGCAAAGGTTTGGCAAAAGGGCTTAAGGCTTTAAACCATGGTGTGCTCAAAAAATTCAAATGTACAAAAGGTCTTAGCGAAAAATTCTGCAAGATGGGATTTGAGCCAGTGGATTTAATTACGGGCAGGATGGTTTACAATGGAGAAGACTTTACCCTCCCGGGAATTATCCCGATTACATGGAAACGAAGTTGGTATTCCGATTCGGAATATGAAGGATTGATGGGATACGGTTGTCATAATAATTATGATGTCGCACTTCATATTGAAGAAAAGGAAGATGCTATCATTATGATGTTACCCGATGGCAGGGCAGCTGCTTTTCCTCTTATAATTACGAAAAATGAAACGTTTTACCATCGCTCTGAAAAACTGACCCTAACCTTTATTGACCGCAACACCTATACCGTAAAAGACCACAATTCAAATCTTACCTATACTTTTAGAAAGGTTTCTGAGACTCTGTATAAACCACAATATTTAAGTAATTCTGATGGGGTCTCAATTGAGTTTAGGCACAATATGTCCTATCAATTGGAACAAATAATTGATACCGCGGGTAGAAAGATAAATTTGCTCTTAGATGATAACGACCGTGTGGTGGAAATTAATGTCACCCACAACACGAAAAAGAGAACCTTGGTAAAGTATTCGTATAATGCCTTAGGAGACTTGATAGGTATAGCAGATGCTCTAGGCCAGACCACCAAAATGGAATACGACAACCATTTAATGGTCAAAAAAACCGATAGAAATGGCCAAGCCTTCTATTGGGAATACGACGGCAAAACCACTGGAGCAAGATGTGTTAAAACATGGGGAGATGGCGGGATACTCTCTGGAAGCATTCAATATGGCAAACAGCATAATATTGTAACCAATTCATTGGGGCAAGAAACGCATTATTACTTTGACGAAAACAACCTTTGCACCCAAGAAACCAATCCCCTTGGAGGAACCATATTCCATGAATTTACTGAATTCATGGAGCCCTATAGGGATATTGATGAAGAGGGCAACATTACAGGGTATAGTTATGACGACAGGGGTAATCTAGCCGAAATACATCAGCCCGATGGCAGTATTACGAGTTTTGTTTATGATGAAGCCGATAGATTGATCCTCACCAAATATCCGGAAGGTGACTCTACCTCCCGCATTTACAAAGACAATAAATTACATGCTACCATGTCAGCCAGTGGTGCGGTAACGTCCTTTGAATATAATAAGCTCGGTTTAATTGAAAGTCTCAGAAACGATGCAGGTCATGAAACCTATTTGGAGTACGATAGAGATTTCAACCTAAGCAAAATGACTTTGCCGAATGGTGCCATATCCAATTGGCAATACGATGAATGGGGGCGATGCACACGCATTATCAATTCAGATAATCATAAACAAAGTTTCTTCTATGATGCATTGGATCGGATTCATAAAATTCAACAAGCAGACAAGAATACTATAAACCTGAATTATAACGCTTATGATGAAGTCATCAGTACGGTTGACTCCAAAAAGCGTCATATCAATTTTGAATATACACCATTGGGCAGTCTAAAAATGCGCGAGGAAAATGGGAGAAAGGTGTTTTTTGAGTACAATACCGAAGAGCACCTCATGGCCATTACCAACGAACACAAGGAATCCTACCTTTTTGGCAGAGACGCCAATGGGGCCATAGTGCATGAAACAGGGTTTGACGGATTGCACAGAAAATATTTTAGAGATCTGGCCGGTAAGGTATTAAGGGTAAATCGGCCCAACGAGCGGTTTACGGAATATGAATATGATAGTAACGGCAATATTACAAGGGCTGAACATTATGACGGTACATGGGAAACCTACAGTTACAACCGGAATGGTCAATTGATTGAGGCTATCAATCAAGATACCCACGTTGAACTTGTGCGGGATGATGCAGGGCGTGTTATTAAGGAGATTCAAGATGGATATAAAGTAGAAAGTACATACAACTCCCTAAATAACCGAACCCAAATAAGCAGTTCACTAGGTGCAAAAATTGACCTGACCCATAACCAATTGGGACTAGTTGATGGCGTTTCTGCCACTGCGGAAACGAATGGTAAAACAAATAATTGGTCTGCAAAATTCGCCTATAATAGTTTAGGGCAGGAAATTGAACGTGCGTTGCCTGGTGGGATTACCAATAGCTTTTCCTATGATTTTGCTGGCCGACCCATTTCACAAAAAATACAAAGAAGAAATAAAGACATCAGGCACCGCACCTACGCTTGGAATGTTAATGACCAATTGCATAAAATGGTCAATCAACTAACAAATAGTGTGGTTAGCTACGGTTATGACGATTTTGGGAATTTGGCCTCCGCCCGCTACGAAGACCAACAAATGGACTATAAATTGCCTGACGAGGTGGGCAACCTTTATCGCAACAAAGGGCAAAATGACCGCACCTATGGCAAGGGAGGGCAGTTACAAAAAGCCAATGGCAATACCTATAAATATGACGCTGAAGGCAATTTAATAACAAAAATAAGTCCGAAAGGCAATTGGGAATACCAATGGTATGGCAATGGTATGTTGAAGCAGGTTTCCAAACCAGACCACCAGACTATTAGTTTTGAGTATGATGCCCTAGGCAGGCGCACTGCAAAAATAGCCAAGTCCTCTCGGGGGGCAACAAGTGATAGTATTACCCGATTTATTTGGGATGGTAACGTACCCTTACATGAGTGGCAGTATCAATTACAGGAGCGACCGAAACTGGTAGTAAACGAAGACGGCTTTGTAGAAAAGGACAAACCGGAGCCCATTGCCGACCTTATTACCTGGGTATTTGACGAAGGCACCTTTAAACCAGCCGCCAAAATAACGAAAAACGGCACCTACTCCATTATTACGGATTACCTTGGCACACCAGTTGCTATGTACAATACCGAAGGCGAAAAGACTTGGGAAGCCGAGTATGATATTTACGGCAAAATACGTAAACTTGCAAAAGGCGCTTTGGGGGATTGTCCGTTTAGGTATCAAGGGCAGTATGAGGATGTTGAAACAGGGTTGTATTATAATCGGTTTCGGTATTATTCTGCCGATTATGGGATTTATATTTCTAAAGACCCTATTGGATTACATGGAAATAATCCGAATTTATACTCCTATACAAAAGATACAAACTCTAGAGTTGATTTATTAGGACTAAGTGACTGTACAATAAGCTCAGATTTCGATAATGGGGCGTCCTTTATTGTTACTGGAGAAGTTTATGAGAAATTTATAAAAAACTCATCTATAGTTGGTCGACCCGATGGGCAATTCGTCGCTCCTACTAACCAAATTAATAACTTATTAAAAAAAGCCAATGGTGACATATCAATCGTAGAAAAAGGCCTTGGAATACCAGATGGTAATTGGCAAAATAAAGGAGGGTTGTATAAAATAGATATTGACAATCCTAAAAACCATAATATGAGATTACCTGATTCTAATAACTCAGGAGCAAATGAATTATTTGTGCCTGGAGGAAAAACGTCTGGTGGAATATCTGAAGCTGTAATAGACCCCGTGCCTACTGATCAGCTTGTAATAACCAAAGTTTTATGAATAACTTTAAAAAAAAATTAGTAGAAAAAGCTGTCAAAGAAAACGAATTGGTCAATTTGTTAATTGGCACTAATTCGTATGAGATTAGAACTGAATATGTTTACATGCCTACAGACACGGATAGCGTAGGTTTTCTGTTAGCAGATTATATCAGCAAAAACCCCAAATTTGATTACTCCTTAATCATCAGGGCTATGTTGGAAATAAGTAAGAACCCTGAATGGTCATGGTTAGTAATTTTTTATGTATCGGCATTTGAGACTAATAACTTAACATTTTTACCATATGAAGAATTATATAAAAATGTACAAAATTGCAAAAAACATCTAAGGAACAATGACGGATGGATATGTTTTAATTTCAAACCAAAATACAGCAATTTGTGGGATATTATAAAAAATGAAAACAATAATAGGCTGAAGCCAAAATACAATGTTCCTGAATTGATATAATACCCCCTGCTACCGCTAGTTTGCAACTAGTGGCGGTCATGAGTAAGCAACAATAGAGCAATGCATAAAGACCATCTCTTTTAATTATGTACTGTTTAAAAGCAGAGAATCATAATTAAGGCATAGGCTACAAGAGACTTGAGAGTAGACTAAAATATTTATTCCCGTATTTATAGTACCTCTTGTTATTTGAGTATTCCCTCGTTTATATTATATCAAAAAGCACAAATTTTTAAGACAATTCACAATATATTCCATATCTTGATAAGATATTTCAAACCTATGAAAGTCTATCTATTTCTTTTATTTTTCATAATCTTCGGCCCCATAAACTTGCTTGCCCAAGATGAATCGAATTTAATTGAGACTACAGCTACTATTACAAATATTGAAACCAGTATTAGTGGCAGACGCTCCTCAGCAATGGCAACAGTTACGTATTCTACCCAAAACGGAGAGCAACTGACAAGCAAAGTGCGTATTTTACATTTACCGCTTCTTGGCACGTTTAAAAATGTGGGCGACACCCTAAAAGTAAAATATGAGGCCAATAACCCGTATCTTCTAAAAAGTAGCGCAGATTCCTTTTTGGCCAATTATGGATTATATCTCTTAATTGCTTTGGCCCTACTTTTGGGCATTAAAAGGTTTTGGAAGAAAAGAAGCATATAATAGAATAGACTAACTCATCAGATTAGAAACACCTTGTAAAACTGGCCTAGAATCCGCCCAACTTCTTGCGGAATAGCCGCTGGGATATTTAACCACCTTACGCCCTCTAAATCGAATTGGCCGTTCTGCATATTGCTTGGCTTTTGATGCCACAGCCGGAACGCCCAAAAAATTAGACAAATCTTGTAAAAACTGCTCTCCCCTTTGCCCACGACCTACTTGGCATCCGTGCAATTCTATAACACCGTAAGGGCTAAACATATTTCTCAATGGTGCCAAGGCGCTCCTTACATCCGGCAAAAGCAATGCGGAACTGGACAAACTAGACCTACTAATTACATCACTTACAGAATCCAATTGGGCCTGGGATGCATTTTGTCTTGCCATGCCACAGGCTTGCCAATCATTATTAAACTCCTGATTTATCATACCATAATACACATGGCAACCAGTACCATAAGAAACGGCAATAGACCCACTATTACCATGGGCTTGCAACCTGAGAATATATAGATTTTGATTTGAAATGCCGGCACGGCTTAGTTCCGACACGATTCTGTAAACACCACCACTTGTATTTTGCAAAGTAATCGGCACTTGCCCAAGTTCAGACAAGCGATCCCTTGCTATGGATAGAATGGCTTCATCCGACATATCGACAATATCACGAATCTGATACTGTTGCCTAAACCGAGAGTTCAAACAGCTCCAAGTTTGTTCATCCAAAATTCCGGTGCCAACAATATTGTTGAATTCCTGAAAAGCCTTAACCCGATTACGGGTGTTATTCCCAAATATGCCATCAACATCAAGTATGGCTCCGTCAGAAGTAGCATTCAGCATGGCCTGAATCAATGCCACAGACGGCAATGTATCTCCATTTCTTAAATTAATCATTGCACCTAATAATAACAACCCATAAAGACCTGCGGAACTTAACTATGCGAAAAGCCTACGAACAGTTAAAACTACTGCTGCTCATAATCCGCATCCCATTCCGTACCGTCATCTCCTTTTTGTCCATCCATTTTGATCATAAAGTTTTTGGCAGGAAAGTAAGGCTTCATGTGAATATCAAGGAACACGCGATCTTTTTGTTTTGGATCCTGTTCAAATCTTTTAATGGCAAAATCTTCAATTAGTTTATCTGGCCCGGTAATACTGTCCAGAAATTTGACAATCTGACCCATCAATTCTTTTCTGGTTTTAGCATTAAAGTTCTCAAACGCACGCCGGTTTAAGAAATCCATAAGCACCTTGGTCACATAATCAAATACCCTTACTACGGAATAGGTTTGCAGTCCTAAATTGTCTCCGTTAAAAAGTGTTTTTGCCGAAAATGCCATGACCTTTCCGTATTCGTTCACCATAGGCACCAAGCCCATTTTTTCCAAATGCGCAATTTCACTTTTCTTAAGGTCAAATTTTACGCCATCAATCTCATTAATACCACCAAACTTTTTACCAGCAGTAACCTGAGACATCAAAGTTTGGTATATTTTCCCGGCCAAGGCACTGGAAGGTGGTACAAATACATCATCTTCTTCCCCTACTTCATCAATTTTACTTCTTCCCACAAGCCAATTACAGGCCATAATCACATTGGATTTGTACTTATCGCCACTAGTTAAATTGGCCGCCTCAAACATTTCCATAACGTCATCTGGCTCGTCCAAATGTTCGAAATCAGTAACTAACATAGCCTTATTTTCGTGTGCTATTTTAGCCCATTTTTCTACAACCTTATTGGAACCTAAGTATCCAGGAAGCACTAGCAAACCATAATTTTCCCTTAAATCCAATCTGTCATAAGTGGCTTTAAGTTCTTCAGAAACGGCATCGATAAATCGCGTATTGTCCAAATCCTTTAACTGCTCCAGTTCGGCATTCATAATAGAAATATTCTTCAACTTATCCGACTCACTATTTTTGTAAAACAGTGCCATGGATCGGTACGACCGCTCTAAATCACTGGTTTCATCTAAAGCCTTTTTCAGGTTTTTCTTCAATAACTCGGCGGCTTCTTCAGATTTTTTCTCCGAGGCATCGACCATTTCTGGAATATTATCCGAACTGGATAAAACGGAAGACCATATTTCCAATACTTTCTTTAAAGTATCTCTTTCCCCCTTTTTTGCTTGTTCTGTTAAGAAAATCCGCTTTCTGGCCTTGCGATCGGGGTTCATATTTTGTACACCCTCCAAACAGGATTCCAATAAATCAAAACCTCCGAATTTAGCTAGTTTTTCGCTATTCTCTTTAAGATACTGAGCAGGGTTTTCAACTGGCGAAAATTGCTCTTGTTTTTGCGGTGATGCTGACATACTTATTTGTTTTCTTCTAGTTCGGTTAATAAAGCTCTAATTGCTTCCAATAAAGATTCTTTGGCCTCGGGACTCTCTAAGGCCGTTTTTAAAATTTTATTGGTTTTTAGCTGTTTTACTATTTTTAGATATTGATCTTTTTCGGTATTCAGTCCTTGCAGAAAAGCGCTTTGTTGAGTAATACCTTTACCTCCGTAATCACCCAAGTTACTGAAGCTTAGATTCTCCTTTCGCCCTACCCCTTCGGCATCTTCAAACTCCACTTCTACTTCGGGCTTGTAATGCTCAAAAACTTCTTCAATAGTTTTTAACCCAGTGACTACCTCCGGCTTTATGGGCTGGTCCTGAGTTAGCTTTTCCACAAATAACGTTCTATTTTGAGGTATTTCCTGTATCGCTTCGTTAGCATCGGTTTTTACTTCTGTACCTCCTAATCCGTAAGTATCCATAATTTTTGTTTTTTAATTCTTTGAACATGAATCTTTCAAATCGAAAACATCCAGTTTAATTAATAAATATAAGCAAATTTTATTTACAAGCAATTATTCGTACTGCCACTGTAATTCTTTTTGGGCATCAATATCCAAATTGACTTTTGCTCCTTTTGTGAGCTCTCCCGATATAATCATGCGCGATAATGGCGACCTCAAGTCATTTCGAATTACCCCACGAAGTGGTCTTGCCCCGTATTTTGGGGTAAATCCTTTTTCCGCAAGATAAACCATTGCCTCTTCTGATATATTCAAAGTGATATCCTGTTTTTGCAATGCTTTATACAAACCTTTAAGTTGTATTTTGAATATTTTTACGATGTTTTCCTTTGTAATCGGAGCAAATGGAATGATTTCGGTTAGTCTTCCCAAAAATTCTGGTCGGAAATAATTACCCATTATCTCCAATAAATCATTCGACTTTGGAATGATACCTTTATCGAAAGACTCCACAATATGGGCACTTCCAATATTTGAGGTAAACAGAATAACAGCATTTGAAAAATCGCCTTCTTTGCCCAAACGATCATGCAATTTTCCTTCATCCAAAATTTGAAGAAAAATATCGAACACCGAAGGATGCGCTTTCTCTATTTCATCAAATAATACGATTGAATAAGGCTTTTGGCGAATTTTATTTACTAAAACGCCACCTTCTTCGTAACCGACATATCCCGGGGGTGCACCATATAATAAAGCCGCAGAATGTTCTTCTTTAAACTCAGACATATCAAAACGAAGAATTGCGTTTTCGTCCTGAAATAAAAACTCTGCCAAGGATTTTGCCAACTCCGTTTTACCAGTCCCTGTTGGCCCAGAAAAGAAAAAGGACCCAATTGGGAGTCCCGGTTTGCTCAAACCAGATCTTGACTCTAAAACGGCAGCCGTAATTACACCAATGGCATGGTCTTGGCCTATCACGCGCTGTTGTAGCACAGATTCCATATTCAGCAGGCGTTCCTTTTCGTCAGCTTGCAGTTTACCTGTTGGAATTCCTGTTTTATTCGCTATGGTTGAAGCTACATCATTTTTATTGATGCCCGTTTTTTCTTTTGAAGCAATTTCCAATAATTGGGACAAAATAGTATCCAAAGCCTTAAAACCTTCTTCGGGGCTTGTTACTTTTTCAAAGTGATTGTCATCCCCCAATTCGTCAAATAACAAATAACTCAACCTGTTCTTCATTAGGGAATATTCCCAAACCTGTTCTTTTAAAAGTTCCTCTTCCGAAAACTCTTTGTCTTCTTTCAAAAGTGCTAAGTTTTCTTTTATAGTATTAATTTCGTTCTCGGAAGTTTCGGCCATGTATTTGGCTGCGGACATGGTTCTATCTATCAAATCAATTGCAGAATCAGGCAAACTGCGCTCCTTATTATAACGCTTTGCCAAACGAATAGCTTCCTGAATGGTATCGGAATCAATAGTCAAATTGTGATGGTCGGTATAATACGAAACTGTATCCTTTATCATACGGTAAGCCTCGTCCTCGTTGGGCTCCATTAACCTTACGATTTCAAACTGCCTCGAAAGTCCCTTATCGGATTCTATGTGTTTTCTGAATGTGTCATTGGTAGCAGTGCCTATCACAGTAAGTTCTCCTTTTGATAATTCCGACTTCAGTAAATTGGCCAATCCTTGATTTCCCTGGTTCTTGTCTGTAAGGTTATTTATTTCATCAATTAATAAAATGGCCTTGGGGAATTGTTGAATTTCCGCAATTACTTTTTTGAGACGGTCTTCAATTTCGCCCTTGTAGCCAGCACCAGAAACCAAATTAATAAAATCCAACTCGTAAATCCGTGCACTTTTTAAATGCTCGGGTACGTTTCCATTGACCGATGCATAAGCCAATCCATTAAACAAAACGGTTTTACCAACTCCAGGGTCTCCAAGAACAAGTACATTAGGTTTTGACCGTCTTCCCAAAATCTCTCCAATCATTTTTATTTCAGACTCACGACCGGAAATGGTAGTCAGAATATTATTTGTTGCCCCTGATGTTTTATCGATGCAATACTGCGATAGGGTTGTTGTTCCTACAGCCTTTGGCTTTGAAACTGTAGGCACCTTTGCCGTTCCATTTTCCGAAACCCCCAAATTATCAATTAATTCCTGTGGTGTTAGCGGGAACGATTTAAGTTTTTCAAAACTAAAACCAACTCCAGGTGTAGACAGGGCGATAAGCACACAAAATTCATTAATTTCCTCTATACCTAATTTCAATTTGATATTGTCTGCTTCATAAAAAACAGCTTCAATAGAATCATCAGCTTCGGGAGCTTCAGGTATCCGAGTGGTTTTTGGGAAAGATTCCAACCTAACTTCTGCCCATTCTTCGACATAATAGCCATCTTGACCAATACTTTCTAAATATTGCAAAAGCCCTATATTCTTGTGCATCAATGCCTTTAGAAGATGAGCGGCGGAATAATTTTGATTAGAGTACTCTTTGGCAATGGATTGTGCTATATGAATAGCCTCTTTAAGTGTTTCAGAAAAATTGTAGTTAGCCATTTAAAAGGTATTTATAAATTAATCGTTTACACAATCAAGCATGAAAATTAACTTCTGTAAACACGTTTGTAGGTAAGCATAACTAAATGTATAAAAAAAATATTAAAATTCAATTAGGGCAATACAAAAAAAACACATTTGAGCTCTTGCAAACTAATTCGAAACAGGCCTTAAAAACATTAAACAAAAATAATTCAATTGAAAATGTAGTTAATCCGAAAAATATTATACAAAAAATCCCCGATGAAAGTCATCGGGGATTTTTTATAAGTTTATAATTTTCTATTCTAAAGTAATTTAGGATTGATAACCAACATCAACCAAGCCCAGTTTTGAGTACTTTTTACACCAGGCATATCTGCAATAGCACTTGGCTCAAAGAAGTGGGAATACCCTCCTACTATCTTAAATTCCTTGAATTTTTTGGCCAATACCAAATCTATTTCAGAACCTAAATCATTTCCAGCCAACCCGTCAACATCGGATTGTTCAGTGAAGTAGTGCCCCGCTAAAGTAACACCAACTCCGGCTACCTTAGTTTTGTATGTTAACTGAAAATCATTTAAACCTCCAGCATTAGCATGATTTCCAACGTAAAATCTATCTATCAAACCATTAAAGGCGTGATTGGTACCATACAATGGAAAGAATGCCGCCGATTCGCTATTTCTACCAGAGATACGTTCCACAGTCAACCCAAGGGAATTGGCATCATTAAACTTATAGGCCGCGCCTAAGCTTGCCAAGTAAGCACCTTTAACGTCAGTCCCTCCAACTCTTTCGCCTTCCTGCAAGAAAAGGTTTGAAGTCAATGAGAAATCACCAGCTTTATAATCCATATGAACACCAGCAGTAATTAGAGATGCTTTTCTGTCCGTAGTTGGAGGTGTTGCAGGGTTGTTGTCTCCACCATTTTGGAAGGTATTTACCATTCCCAAGAATGAAATATTAAATTTTTCTCCTTTATTGTTTGCTCTTACAAAAACCATATCCCTGTAAGAAAACAAATTGGCGGTATTATAAATTTCATCCACAGCGGTATTTAATGCTCCACCTACCAATAAGGTAAAAGTATTTTTCTTAAGCTGATACACGGCTGCATCGTGGGTTCTTGCCTGTTGCGCCCAACCAAGACCACCTAAAATTCTTTGGTCGTCATAGGACAAAGGTTGACGTCCCACTTTTAAGCTTGAATTTTCGCCTAATTTCAAATCTGCCCACGCTTCTTGTACTCTAAAGTTTCCATTACCATTGGTTGCAATTTGAGGTCTATCTCCAAAAGCAAACACTTCTTGAAAGCCTAAATAAACGGTGTAAGTTTCTGCTTTGTATTTTGCATTTAAAGCGGCTCGGACAGAAGTCCTCAGAAAGCCTTCGTCAGAATCCATAGCTGTTTGAGCCGGGAAGCTTCCTCCGGTAAAGTTACCACCGTTTCCAAAGTATTCCGAACGTGGCCTAAACTCGCCACTCAACGAAAATTGTGCTTGCGCAAATTGTAGGCTCGCTAGCAACAGTCCTAAAATTAAATATTGTTTTCTCATTTTTTCCTTGTTTTTAAGTTTGAATTATTTTGGGTTTTAATTAATTACTTTTGATATTGCCACTCTATTTCGTTGGCAAATTTAGGGCTGTCCACTCCCTTAGATTATGATATTTCTCATGTTTCATAACCTTTTTAAGATAAATATGTCTTTTTTGATTTTTCTTTCCCTAGTGTTCTAGGAAGTCTATTAAATGTTTTCTGTATTTATAATAGTCGTCATGTTCCAAAACGGATTTTCTTGTTCGAGGCCTTTCAAAATCAATTTCTAAAACATCACCAATTTTTGCTCTAGGGCCACTGGTCATCATTACTACCCGATCAGCCAAAAATATCGCCTCGTCCACATCATGGGTAATCATCACCGCAGTAATTTTTTCTTTATTCCAAATCTCAATTAGGATATCTTGCAACTCTCCTCTCGTTAAGGAATCCAACATCCCAAAAGGCTCATCCAGCAATAAAACTTTTGGTTTTATGGCAAAAGCCCTTGCAATCCCCACACGCTGTTGCATCCCTTGTGACAAATCAGAAGCTTTTTTGTTAAAAGCATCTTCCAATCCTACTTTTTGCAAGTAGTATTTTGCAATGTCGTTTCGTTGTGCTTTGGTAGCATGGGGAAATACCTGATTTACCCCCAACAATACATTCTGCAAAGCCGTCATCCAAGGCATCAAACTCGGTGCTTGGAATATCACCCCTCTATCCGGTCCTGGGCCTTTAATATGTTTTCCTAATACGGAAATATTTCCTCCCGAAATTGGGTTTAAACCGGCAATCATAGACAACATGGTAGTTTTTCCACATCCTGAATGCCCAATAATAGTTACAAATTCTTCTTTTCTAATTTGAAGATTTAAGTGCTCCAATACCACATAATCTCCTTTTGGCGTTGGGTACACCTTTTTCAAATCCTTTAAATCGAGCATCACTTCGTTTGAAGGAAATATGCCGTTGTGTGCCGTCTTTGATGTTTCCGTTATAATCGTGCTCATGGTACTTATTTAAATTGGTTTACAAAATCCTTTGGCGCCAAATCTGGAAGCACAAATTCTTCCGAAGCTTGTGCTTTACGCTCTGCCCCAATGTCCATCAAATACTCAATAATGGCATTTCTGGTGGACTTGTAATTTTCGTTATCGTTCATTTCGGTTTTGTCACGCGGACGCTCAATATCAATTTTAAATTCAGGCCCCAAAGTGGCATTCGGCCCAGGTCGTAAAGGAATAATCCTGTCCGCCATATAAATCCCTTCATCCACATCATTCGTAATCAATAGTGCGGTACGTTTATGCTTGCTCCAGATGTTTAAAATTTCATCCTGTAGCGTCCCGCGAGTCAAGGCATCCAGAGCACCTAAAGGCTCGTCCATAATAATCATTTCAGGATTCATGGATAGTGCCCTTGCCACCGACACCCGTTGCCGCATTCCTCCAGAAAGTTCCTTCGGTCTTTTATTGATGGCCGGCGTTAAACCCACCATATCCACATATTCGGCAACAATCGCGTTAAGTTCTTTTTTGCTTTTCTTTGGGAAAGCTTCCTTCACCGCCATGTACACATTCTGTCCGACAGTCAACCAGGGTAACAGCGAATAGTTCTGAAAAATCACGCCACGTTCGTGGCTCGTACCTACGACTGGTTCCCCTTTAAACAACACCTCGCCTTTAGTAGGCTCCAATAATCCGTTTATCAAGTTTACCAGCGTCGTTTTCCCACTCCCAGTAAAACCTACAATCGCCACAAACTCGCCCTCCTCTATCTCCAAATTAATGTTAGATAGCACCTCGGTGGCGTTCTCGTCCTTTCCGTAGGTTTTGTAAATATTTTTTAATTCTAAGTATGCCATTTTTCCTAATGTTTATTTGTTTATCTGTTTAACTGTTTACACTTACTCGCTCAGCTACTCTAAACGAATCAACGCATAAACAAATCCACATCATTATATCGCATCTGTTTTTTCAAAAGACACCCAGTTTTGTATGGCTAACATCAAACGGTCCAATAGGAAACCGATGATACCAATAACAAACATGGCAACTATAATTTTTGCATTCGAGTCGTTTGCACCATTTTGGAATTCCTCCCAAACAAACAATCCTAAACCAGGACTCTGCGCCAACAATTCAATAGCAATCAATACCATCCAGGCTACAGACAATGTAATTTTTAGACCCGTAAAGATGAGAGGCAAAGACGATGGCAATACCACTTTAAACACCTTTTGGAAATTCCCCAGTTTTAAAACCTTGGCAACGTTGATGTAATCATTATCTACAGACGACACCCCCATGGACGTATTTACCAATGTGGCCCACATAGAACATAGACCAACACTAATAAATGAAATGGTAAACGAGCTATCTTCACTTGAATCAATCAACAACGTTTTTACGATCATAAACACTAGCAAGTACCAAACTACTGGTGATACCGGCTTAAAAATTTGGATAAACCAGTTGAATGCGCTCTTTAAAGTCGGGCTCAACCCGATAAAAATCCCTAAAGGTACAGCAATCAAAAAGGCCAAAAAGAATCCTGCAAATACTGTTTTCAAACTTCTAAAAATTTGGTCAACGAATGAAGGCCTACCTGTATATACAATTGGGTCTTTTCCTTCGGCAATACGCTTCTCGTTAAGAGCCGCCGTTTTTTCAGCGAAGGCCACCTTGTCCGCACTGATAATCTGGTGGTCGTGCAAAAGCGATTCAAAAGATTTCCAAACCTGAGCCGGTGAAGGCAAGGTATTAGGCTGACAACTGATGTCTCCCGAAGCGATGCATGCACGCATTGCTTCGGCAGCCTCAGGCCCCTGATCATTCAGGGCTTTCTCTATTTTAAATTCTGCTTCTGTGTTGTACAAGGACTTTGCGCCCATGTGCCACAGCCCAATAAATAAGAGCACGGAAGCAATCGGTACGACTATTTTTCGTAGAAAGCTTTTAAAATCTTCCTTTTCCAGCTTCCCGGTGAATAGGTCTTTAAACGTTCCTAAAAAACCTAAGCCCATAAATTTGGTGACTTTTCCTAATGTTATACTTTGCTTCATGAGTTCTTCTTAATTTAGTGTTCTTGTGTATTTTATAAAAGCCTTTTGTCATTCCGAACGTAGTGAGGAATCTCATGAGACTTCTCACCGTTCGTGCCTCACTCTGTCGAAATGACAAAGGACATATTTATTTACTGTACAGCGGCATCCTTATTCCCGATGGCAAAACTGTTGATGTAACCTATTGGGTCTTTAGCATCATAAGTAGTGCCGTCAATAAAGTCTGCTGTTTCAGGCTTGTAACCATCCGTTTCTGGAATATCGCTAGCAGGAATTTTGCCTTCCTCTACCAAAATCTTGGCAGCTTTAGTCCAAATGTCAGGACGGTAAATATCTTTAATAGTTGATGCATACCAATCTGCTGGTTTAGACTCAGGAATTTGTCCCCATCTTCTCATTTGGGTCAAGAACCAGATACCATCAGAGTAAAATGGATACGTAGCGTTGTACTTGTAGAATACGTTAAAGTCTGGCATCTCACGCTTGTCTCCTTTTTCAAATTCGAAAGTACCGGTCATAGAGTTGGCCAATACGGCTTCGTCAGCACCAACATATTGAGACATCGATAGGATTTTTACAGCTTCAGCTCTGTTTCCTGGCTCATCCAACCACTTACCAGCTCTAATCAAAGCTTTAGTGACAGCAACCGCAGTATTTGGGTTTTCTTCAACAAATTTCTTTGTCATTACGAATACTTTTTCTGGATTGTTTTTCCAGATATCATAATTGGTAGTTACTGGGACACCGATACCTTTAAATACCGCTTGCTGGTTCCAAGGCTCACCCACACAGTAACCATAGATGGTTCCAGCCTCTAAAGTAGCTGGCATTTGTGGTGGAGGTGTTACAGATAACAATACCTCAGCATCAATTTGTCCTTGAACGTTCTCAGCAGTGTACATTCCCGGGTGGATACCAGCGGCAGCCAACCAATATCTTATTTCGTAGTTATGTGTAGACACGGGGAATACCATACCCATTTTAAAGGCTTTACCAGAGTTTTTATAATCAGTGATTACAGGCTTTAAAGCGTCAGCTTTAATAGGGTGAATGGGTTTTCCATCAGCACCTTTTGGCACATTTGGTTTCATTTTAGACCAAACATCGTTAGAAACGGTAATACCATTACCATTCAAATCCATGGAGAATGGCGTTACCAAATCCGCTTGACGACCAAATCCTGCACCAGCAGCAATCGGCTGACCGGCCAACATATGAGAACCATCTAACTGACCGTCAATCACACGGTCCAAAACGTTTTTCCAGTTGGACTGTGCTTCCACAGAAACAAATAATCCTTCATCTTCGAAGAATCCTTTTTCCTTTGCAATGGCCAAAGGTGCCATATCCGTTAATTTGATAAAACCAAAAGTTAATTGTGGCTTTTCAATTTCTAATGTTGCAGTTTCTTCGGCAGGTGTATTTTCAGCCAAAGTGGTTTTCTTTTCTTTTCCACCGCAGGCAAATAATAATATCGCTACAGGTAAAATCCAAGTTGTTCTTTTAAGTAGAGCTTTCATTTTAATATTTTTAAATTTAACTAAGTATTATTACTTATTTTAGGCAAATATATAAGTAGTTTTATTTGCTGCTCCTGATAAACTCCATAAGAACACCTCTTTTTGCACATGAATAAACCTGCACTAAAACAGGTTTTTAAGTTATATTTCTGTTTTACAGGCTTTAAGAATTGAAATAGACGCAGACAGCCTTACGTAAAACACTACGTATAAACATCGTTTTGTTAATAAGTAATTACGTATGTTTTACTTAAAATACGAAAGTTTGAACAAGAAGTTGTGGGTTTGTGGGGTTGGGAATACGTAGTTTACGTCATTTACATAACATTAGTGATTATTAATGTCTTTAATATTAAATAGGAGTTGTTTTTAATGTAGCAGTGAAATTTTCAGTTTACAGTTATGCTTATCGATTAAGATGTAGCTGCGTTTTAATGAACTATATTGCTCGATAAGCAAAATTCAATTTTTCCTACGACAAAACCAATACGTATTTACACGTACTTTTTAACAAAAACAGCATTGTGAGGAATAATGCCCGAGTAGAGCGGTAATCTTGGGCAACAAATAGACAATTCTGTGACTTATGAATGAGATTGCTTCGTTTTACTGGCAGTGTCAGGTATTTTTAGGATGTGAGTTTCCCCTCTAGCAAGAGGGGATTAAGGGGTGTGCAAAAATGATATTTGCTACTGTGCCTCAAAAACACCTCCCTTACTCCCTCCTTATTAGGAGGGACACTCTTGCTTTATAATATCATTAAATTGACTACTGACTTCGAAGAAAGACCAAACAGCGGATTGAGCAATGCTGCCAGCAAGCACACCCGCGTTAGGGATTGCAACGGCATCCTTTTTAAAACTTTGGAAAGTGAAATTTATGAAGTGCTTTAATGTTTGAGATTGCCACGTCGCCCACTCCTCGCAATGACGTTATTTTAAAAAGATATAGTGGAAAGCCCGACCCCTTGTGGGGAACCTGCCTGCGATACCGCAGGTAGGCAGGCGCCCAAATAACTAAACTACTTTTTCTCAAAAGTTTTGAGCCACTCTTCTTGTGAAAGCGCGATATACTTTTTATCGGTGCCATAGGGGTCTTCACCACCATCAAAATACTTTTGGATGACCTGCATAGGGATGGTATCGGCAAGTTTTTCCGGTACATCGTACCTATGGTTACCATGGAAGTCGTGACATTGTATACAAGTAAACCACTCCTCCTTGGCAATTAAGGCTTCGTGAGAGATGTCCAACGGGTCATTTTCTACTACCAACTCTTGGTGGCAGTTCATACAATAATTAATGCTAGCTACAGAAACGCGCTCCTCCTCATGCTCGGTGTGGCAGGTGATACAGGTTGTGGCATCAATATTTTGAATGGCTTCCTTAAATCTTGGTTCGGAAAACCGATAGGTTGGGTGCCTATCATTGGGGCGGTCGTGACATTCCAGACAGTTTTTTACGGTAACGTCTTGTGTACCGAAATCCACCCCTTTTTCCCTAACCCCAACCGCATGCGAAATATTGGATTGCACTTGTTGAATTAAATTCCCCTTGGCATCTGCATGGCATGCAAAACAGGACAATCCTTCATGCCCAGTATTCATCGGGCCAATGGAAACATATTCCTCAGTGGCATCCAAGGTTAATGCATAAAATATAGATATGCCCAATACAAGGCCTATTACTCCCCCTATCACTTGACGCTTTCTTAAAGGACTTACTTTAAACATGAATTTCGTTTTAATTAAATCTCAATAACCACTTTTTCACTCACGGGGTAGGTAACACACGTTAGAATATTCCCGGCTTCTACTTCGCTTTCCGGAAGGATATGTCCGTCCATCATTTTCACTTCACCCTCAACGCATTTGCCTTTGCAGGTGGAGCACATTCCAGCCCTACAGGAATAGGGAATCACAATATTACTAGACATGGCTTGGCTTAAAATGGTTTTGTCCCCGCGAACCTTTACTTCATAACTTTCGCCTTGATACTTAATCGTAACACCACTTAAAAGGTCTTTACCAGAGACTTTGACCACTGGCATTTTGAATACTTCTACCTTTATTTTATCCCTTGTGATTCCATTTTCATCTAAAATCTCTTTTACCTTTTCCATGTAACCGAAAGGCCCGCAAATCATATAAACATGATCGTCGTAGGACAACTTATGCTTTATCATGATGCGATCAACAACAAGTTTTGAAGCCAGTCCTGGGTGATAATTTGCCTTATAGGTTTTATTTCCTGAAACGATATGCTCTACTTTAAAGTTATCAGGATACTCCCTTTCTAAGGCTTTTATGTCTTCATGAAAAATGATAGATGCTTCATGCTGGTTGGCATAAACCAGAAGCACTTTTGAATTTGGCTCTTCGGTAAGCACTGATTTTACGATGGAAAACATGGGCGTAACACCGCTCCCCCCTGCAAAAAGTACATATTGTTTGGATTCTTTTTCATCAGGAACCACGTAAAAGGAACCTGCCGGATCGTCCACTTCAAGTTTGTCACCCGCCTTCAAATGGTCGTGCACATAATTAGATACCAATCCGCCTTCCACGCGCTTTATGGTAATCTTTAAATCTTTATCGGTGTAAGGGTTACTACTGAAGGAATATGCTCTTTTGTGAACTTTTCCGTCTATTGGCACATGAATGGTCAAAAACTGACCGGGTATATATTTTAACTTCTTAAAAAAATTGCCGTTTTTGAAGCATACGGTAATGGCATCTTCTGTTTCTTTAATGATTTCTTTTACCAATAACTTCATATAGTTTCTATTTATAATAAAACACCATGGTAATATGGAAAATCATCAATATGGTCACCACCATGGAAGCCGCCACATGGGTAATCATCCAGCCTTTAAAAAAAGTTTCATTACCACTCTTGATAACATCTAAATTGAGATACCCCAGCAACGTATTGGCTAAAAATATATAGGACAGCATCAAAAGGTACCCGTAGCCCATTGTAGCGCTATGCATATAGAATACAATAGGGCTTAGGGCACCGAGCCATTTATGAATATTTTGCATGACCACAGCTTTGAGCCTCCATTTTTTTATGGTTCGAGTAAGGGTTAATACCCATTGAAATGTGATGAATAGTGCCAAAACTAATCCCGTCCAGCGCTTGAACATTTCGCCGCGTTGCATTTCAAAAAGCCAGCCCCATTCCAGATTTAAAAAGAACTGCAGAAAAAAACCTGTGAGCAGAACCAAACCGATTAAGGTAGATTTATTGATGCTGATAACCATATCAATTATTCCTTTGGAAATACTGCAATTTGCCCATTACCGCAGAACGGGTGGCAATGAGCAAGATTGCAACACAACACTAAATTAAACTTAATTTGAAGCTACTAAATGCTTCATAGTTTCGTATGAAGACAGCTTCTTGACACTGTCCAAAAACACCTCTGCTGTTGGTAAATAATTACCTTCTGCAGGCCATTTATCCCCTATTTCGGGTTTTTCGCTGGTCTCAAAAGCTTCTATTTCATCCAGATATTCCATATAGATATCCACTGTTCCTTTGGCATAAGAATTCAACACCGCCACTGTTTCTTTATAGGACAGAGAGTCCTTAGGGTATTGCCAAGTGGTTGCACCCATGACATCACCCAATTCCCAATCGGATTTAGTCGTTTGTGGGTGTTTATTATGACAGGTGACGCAGGCTCCTGCACTCGCCAAATCGGCAAACATGGCAGTATGTAATTTTTGGTCTTCATCATAAAAGAACTGTGGTTTTTGATCTTCTTTTATTTGCTTGAACAGTTCGGCTTGTTTGCCTTCGAATTTATTCGCCGCATTTACAGGAAAGTCGGATCCCAAATACAAACCAAGCGGCACCGCCCCCTTTTTAATGCTAGTAGCAATGCCTCTTAAAAATAAAGCAGGCAATGGCCCGGCCTCCACATCATCCTTGCGCCAATCTTCGTCAAATTTCATCCCTTGTGCTTTTCCTTTGCCAACAATGGCTTTGGTGTAAAGCGTTCTGGTTACGTCATTTTCCTTCGCTACCATTTCCAAAACTTCTTCAACGGAAAAAACATTTGCCGTAGCGGCGCTTTCGGATTTTTCCTCTGGTACGCCTCCGCATGAATTTAGAAATGCGAAACAAAATACAGTCAGGTAAATTTTAAATAGTATTTTCATAGTAGTAGTTTTATGGATTAATACGCAGCTTCAATCATCACGTCAGACATCGATGTATACACTTCTGCCCACGCATTTTTTACATCAATGGTAAACTCTTCACCTAAACCGGCTTCCAAAGTACCAAGTAAAGCAGCACCAACAGTATTGTAATGGGAGGCCTCCACTTTATATTCCACATGACGTTTGCCCAGATCTTGAAGTATTGGAATAAGAGCTTCCAGATTGCTCAATCCTGCAACAGCAGCTGCAAGCATAGACATCAATTTATTACCTTGGACTTTCATTGCTTCACCACTACTTGGAAACAAGGGTTTCAATTGTGGATCCAGCTCAAACAATTTTGCATAAAATATCTCAGCTGCTTGAGGGGCTATTGGCTTTACTTTCTCGAATGATTCTTGCACAAGTGTAACAGTTTTTGCTTCCATGATTCTTACATTTTTGATTTGTTTACTTAAAAAATAAGTATTAATACTTACTATTGACAAATGTAGAATCTAAAATGCTAACGGATTATGAAATTGCGCAGTAGAAAACCGTCTTTTGCAACATCTTAAAAACTGACAAAACGCAGGAAACGCTATAATACTAAGTAAACAAAAGGGTTTTAAACTGTTAGCTATCCAAGAAGTAGTTGTGGTCGCTGATCTCCTTCTTCAGTAGATCAATATCGTTAATTCCTATTTTCTTCCCCTTGGCGGTGATTAATTCTTCCTTTTTAAGAGCAGAAAACACACGAATCACCTGCTCTTCGGTAGTACCCGCGTAGTCGGCATATTCCTTTCGGCTTAATGGCAAGTTTATAAAACCTCGAAGGTTGCCAAATTTTCTGTGGATATATAACAAGGAGTCGATGACGCGCTCGCGTACGGTCATTTGCGAAATGGATTTTACCTTGTTTTCACTACGGTTGAGTTCGTTGGCATAGAAGAGCATCATGTCATAGGTAAACTGTGGATTGGCCAAGAGGACTTCCTGTAGATGCTCTTTTGAAAAGTAGTGCAACTCCGCATCTTTCAAGGCAATGGCACCGATCGAATAATATTCCTGGGTACCGAAACCGCGATGTCCGACAATCTCACAAGGCTTGGCAAAACGAACTATTTGCTCTCGTCCGTTGATACCGGTTCGGATGACTTTTACAACCCCGGATTTTATAAAAAAGAGTCCGTTAACCGGAGCACCCTCCATAATAAACTGTTGCCCCTTTTTACATTTTAAGATGGTATTGCTCTGTGGCAAATTAGAGTTGAAAAGAACTTCATAATGCTTGTTCATAACACAGTCTGAACTATCGCACACATCACATGTGCTGTCTAGGACAGTACTGTTTTCAAATCTATGTTTTGGAGCGGAAAGTGACATTCAACATATATAACCAACCCAAAAGTACGTAATAATACTTAGTTTTAGAAACGAAGTTAGATTTTTGGGATGTTTGCAAAAAAGAGTAACTGAATTTAATCAATTAGCAATTTTGATATTGGATAAATACGGAAAACGCAAGAATTTTATTTCTTATATCGCAGTTTGCCCAATTCAATATTAATAGCAGTCTTCGCAAGAATGGTGAATACAAATGCACCCAATGCCCAAATCCCTAATGTTACACCAATCTCTATTCCAGTTGGCGTATATTCAGCTATTTTGCCGTAGGGACCGGGGATAAACCCGGGCACAATCAAGCCAAAACCTTTTTCAATCCAAATGGCTATAAAAAGTATAAAACATGAAAAGAAAAGTATCTTAAAATTATTTCTGAATTTATGGAAGGTCAGCAACACCGTAGCCAAAACATTCAAAGGAATTGCAGTCCATATCCATGGTAATAATGCATCTTTACCATTCAGACCAAAGAACAAATAATATGCGCTTTCACTATGATGTGTGGGTGCATAAAACTCCTTAAAAAGCTCGGAAATCAGCATAATTAAATTGATCTGTGCAGCTACGGTAACCACCATAGCAATCTTTTTGATGGTTTTATCTTCGATTTTAAAAGCAGTAAAGGCACGTATAACCGCTAGAACCAAAATAATCAATGCAGGTCCCGCGGCAAAAGCCGATGCTAGAAACCTAGGCCCTAACAAAGCGTTATTCCAAAATGGTCTGGCTTGCAAACCTTGATATAGAAATGCCGTTACCAAATGTATGGCCACCGCCCAAAAAACGGACAAAATGGCCCCTGGAACGTAAACACTTGATTTCGATTTTTTGCCCTGATAATGCCTGAAAAGAATATAAAATGGTATGGTCAGATTTAAGAACAAATAGCCATTTAGCACCAAAACATCCCAAGTGAGCATTGAATTTGGAAAATTGAACACGCCAATTCCAGGAATCATATGCCATAATACCGACGGACCTCCCATATCAGCAATGACGAAAGCCAAGCACATTATCAATGCGGCTACGGCCAACCCTTCTCCTATCAGTACGGCTTGTTTAAAATCTATATCCTTTAATACATAGGTTGGCATCACTAGCATCACGGCGGCGGCGGCCACACCCACCAAAAATGTGAAGTTGGAAATGTAAAGCCCCCAGCTTACGCGATCCGTCATCCCCGTGGCACTAAGGCCTTGGTCCAACTGAACCGAATAACAATACATCCCAACCAGCATCATAAAGGTTAAAAATGCCATCCAGATATGGTATTTTTTTGAACCATGTGTAGTGGTATTCAAACTATCCTTTACTAAACTTTTAAAAACTTTTAATCGTCTCATCTGTATGTCAATTAAAACACTTCAATTTTATTCTATTTGGGCGTTACCCCATTCGGTCGCTGAGGCTCTCGAAGCGGGGTCGGGCTTTCCGTTACAAGTCCTCGCTCGTACCTCGCTGTGGGCTTTCCTCTTCAATCCCTAAGCGGGTCTGTCCGCTATCTACCTTTTCTATACCGGCACCAATCCTATCAACTCACTACTGCTTAATCGTTAGTTTCGATTCAACAGTTAAACACTTCAACAAATACACATTTTCATTCTAGTCCATAAAATACCAAAACTTAGGTTCCGTACCCAAATCCTCTTTCAATCTAAACACCTTCTTATTTTCCAACACCCATCTAATGGTACTATTAGGATCTAACAAATTCCCAAAAATACGCGCACCTGTAGGGCAAGCTTCAACACAGGCAGGATTTTGTCCTTTTCTAGAACGTTGCACACAAAAGGTACATTTTTCCATCACGCCTTTCTTGCGCATTCTATTCCCTAAATAATGCTGATTCTTATTAATTTCATTTTCAGGAACTTCAGGCTTGCTCCAGTTAAAACGTCGGCCATCATAAGGGCAAGCAGCCATACAATAACGGCACCCAACGCACCAATCATAATCAACCACTACTAAACCATCATCCTCTCTCCAAGTAGCCTGTACAGGGCACACCTCTACACATGGCGGATTATCACAATGAAAACACTGAGTTCCCATATAAAAATGACCTTCTGCAGGCACTTCGTGGTAATAATTATCATCGGCGTCATTAAAATTAAAGCCCTTGCCATCCTTCATTTCATGAATACGGATGTATTGCATCTGCGAATTTCGATCCTGGTTATTTTCTTCAATACAAGCATTCACACAATCCATATACCCTTGGCACTTTGAAATGTTAAAGGCATAGCCAAACAACACATCATCCTGAGCATTCTCATGGGTCATACTGATATTTTTACCCGTTCGCAGTTCATAAGAGCGCATCAATCTATTTACCGTAGCCTCCTTTTCTTCATCTGTCATCAGTTTATAGTTGCCCTTAAACTGCTCTTCCCAATCTATTTGTGCTTTTTCTTTGGTCTCATCACCGCTTATTACACTGCACGACGTACTTACAGCGCCAGCACCAATCAATAAACTTGCTGTTAATTTTTTAAACGCGGTACGTCTATCCATTTGAACATCAAACACCTGCGCAAACCCATCTTTCTTTACCTCATCACCTATAGATGCATTTACCGCTGCTTCTAAAAAAGCATCATCAGTCATCTTTGGTTCATGACTACCACATCCGCCTTCGGTTTTACCGCAACTACAGGATGTATCAGGTTTTTTTCCGTTCAACCCTAAATCTAAAGAATACCATTTTTTATTCTCACTCATACCTTAATGTTTAATGACCAGACTCTGCTGTAGGCGCTTCAACCTGTTCTGTATTGTAGCGTGATGGCCACCTCGATTTAAAACTTGGATCGTGCGGATTATGACAATTCACACATGTATACGATGCTCTAGGTGGTGCCCAACCTGCTACTTTTTTACCATGCGCACCACCTTTCCAATCTTCAAATTGCGAAGAATGACACTGTGCACATAGCTTATAACTTTTATTAAAATCTACCTTATTTCCTGTTAATGTATTTAAGGCATTCATATCCTCGCCATTGTGACAGGTTGCACAATTCATTGTGCTTTCATCTGCATGCGCCAAGGTAATTTCCCAATGTGCTTTCTTGATATCCTTACTTTGTAATTTGTCCAATCCAACATTATGGCATTCAATACAAGCGAATGATTTTATTTGACCCTTCCGTTCAGGAATTAAGAAGGTATGTTCGCCTTCGGTAATTTCAACAGTTTTAATACCATCAATCAATGCTTCAGAAGATAAAGTCCCATGATAACTTTTACTTTCGGCTTTAATTTTATCATTCAAATTATGATATTCACCTTCGCTATGCTTACAAGAAAAAAGCACAACCAAAAACACACATGCTAAACTATATTTGTAGAGCTTTCTATTCATTGCTATCTATTTTAGTTCTTGAAAAAGGTGTTATTTCTGAAACAACTTTATCCGTTGGCACATGGCATTGTCTACAATTAACACGCTCTGGGTGTGTTACTCTTATCTCTTTGGGAGCCGCAGGTCCTGCATGACACGATAAACAATTCTCCCGCATTTGAATTTGGTGTGGTATCATGGGCGGTGTGCCAATTAAAGCATTATTTACACCCACTTTTGGAGCATTTACCTGCGCCATATTAGTCGCTTTAAATAGCGTATTACTATTTTGTGCTACATGACATTGCCTACAATTAATCATTTCTGGATGTGGCGTCACAGACGCATATGCCTTATATTTATTGACAAATCCACCGTTTTGATGGCATTTTAAACATGTATTATCGCCTAAATTCATTTCTTCAACAGGGTGCGGAATACTTGGTGGTGCACCATGGTAGGCTCTGTTTTTATAATAATCTTTCAGTAATCGTTGATGGTTTTCATCAACAGGCATGTTAGCATATTCTGTAGCATATTCAGAACGCTCAAAAACTCCAGCTTCTGACGGCAAATAATAATCAGAACTACGCTCTTCTACTGGAATATAGGCTTCTTCCAAACCTTGCTGATAACTAAAATTCCAAATGGCAATAAAAGCTATAAAGAGCAGTACAAAAAGTGAAATAATTCCGAGTCGCTTTTTCATATATTATGCTTTTTCAACTTTAACCGCACACTTCTTAAAATCTGGTTCTTTGGAAATAGGACAAAAAGCATCCAATGTCACATCATTAATCATCATGTTTTCATCAAAAAACGGCACAAACACCTGTCCGCGTGTCGGTAATCCACGCTTATTAATGGACGCTGGCAATACACAACTACCACGTCTAGAACTCACTTTTATACGTTCTCCATCTCGTATACCCAGTGCTTTGGCATCCTCTGGATGAAATTCTACATAAGCCTCTGGCATGGCTTTATGCAACACAGGTATTCTTCTAGTCATAGAGCCTGTATGCCAATGCTCAATAACACGGCCAGTATTTAACCAAAACGGGTATTCATTATCTGGTGATTCTGCTGCAGGCTCATAAGGGCGCTGCCAAATCACAGCTTTCCCATCTGGTTTTCCATAGAAATCAAAATCTGAACCTTCTTTACAAGCGGGGTCGTATTTCGAATTAAAACGCCATTGGGTAGATTTACCGTTTACATAAGGCCAGATTACACCAGATTCTTTCTTTAAAACCTCTAACGGTGCCATACCGTGTTTTGCGCCTTCGTGAAATTGACGGTACTCGTTATAAATTTCTTCAACGTGATTTTCCTTGCTGTAAGGAAACAAATCGCCGTAGCCCATACGTTTAGCCACCTCAATAGTCATCCATGCATCTGGAGTGGTTTCTCCAGGGCCTTCTACCATTTTATTCCAGTGCTGTGTCCGTCGTTCTGAGTTTCCGTATAAACCACTTTTTTCAATATGCCATGATGCAGGTAATATCACATCGGCTACATCTGATGTCGGAGTTGGAAACACATCTGAAACCACCACAAAACAAGACTCTTTTTCCATTGCTGGACGGTAACGACTTGTTTTTGGTAAAGACACCAATGGATTTGTAACTTGAGTCCATATAAATTTAATATCACCACGATCAACAGCCCTAAACATTTCTGTAGTATGGTATGTTGGTTTCGATGGAATGCGCTCGTAAGGCACTTTCCAAATTTTAGCAGCCAAACGTCGGTGCTTTTCATTCATCACTACACCTTTTGGTAATTTGTGTGTAAATGTTCCCACTTCTCTTGCTGTTCCACATGCCGAAGGTTGCCCTGTCAATGAAAATGGGCCGTTACCTGGTTGTGAAATTTTACCCGTCAATAAATGAATATTGTAAACCAAATTATTCATCCAGGTACCGCGTGTATGCTGATTCATACCCATACACCAATACGATACCACTTTTTTATTAGGGTCGCCATAAATAGAAGCCAAATACTTAATATCCTTAGCTGATACTTTAGAATATTTGGCAACTTTCTCAGGAGTGTAATCGTTTAAAAATGCTTTATAAGTCTCAAAATCTATTTTTGTTGGTTTATCCTTAAAATTATACTTGTCTTCAGTACCATAACCCATTTTGGTTAAGCCTTTACTGAAATTACAGTGCTTTTCAACAAAAGATGTATTAACCCAACCGTTATTTATAATTTCATAACAAATAGCATTAGCAACCGCTAAATCGGTTTGGGGTTCAAAAAGAATAGATTTATCTGATGCAGTACTTGAGCGAGTTGTACGGGTAGCAAAATCAATAATTTTAGCACCACGCCTTGTCTTTTGCTCTAACATTCTGGAGAATAATACGGGGTGCATTTCTGCCATATTATTGCCCCATGTTATAAAATAGTCAGCATGATCTATATCTTCATAACACCCCATAGGCTCATCTGCACCAAACGTGGTTAAAAACCCTGCTACGGCGCTTGCCATACACAAACGGGCATTACAATCTAAATTATTAGTGCCAATAGCCCCTTTCATTAATTTTGATGCCACATAGCCTTCGGGAATTGTAGACTGTCCGGAGGTGTACATTGCCACCGCATCTTTACCATGAGCTTCAATGGTAGATTTCATTTTACTGGCTACAAGATCTAAAGCTTCATTTAATGGTGTTTTTACATAACGACCATTCTTTTTAACCAATGCATGTGTCAATCTATCTTTGGATTGAATACACATAGTTTGATGATAGCCTTTTACACAAAGTAAGCCTTTATTAACTGAACATTTAGGATCCCCTTTTACGGCTACCGCTTTTCCATTTTGTGTACCTACAAGAATACCACAACCTACACCACAAAAACGGCAAGGGCCTTTTTTCCAATCTAAATTGGCACCATCTGGAATACCCGCCTCTTGCTCTTCGGCAAATAAAATACCTGGAAACATAGCTGCTGCAGCCGTCATCGCAGAGAGTTGCGCCATCTTTTTAATAAAATTTCTTCTAGTGGATAATGAATTGTACATACCTATGTTAATTTTGTGGAGTGTTAAAACCAGAAACCAATGCTAAAAGTTTTAGGCTTTCTATTTGTTCTATCTTTTCTTTGAGAGCTGCATCAGAAGCGTCGTCTGATGTTTCGGTTACCACAACCACAACGTCTTGATTTGTAGCGGGTACTATTTCACATTCATTAAAAAGAGATAAGGCATCAATCAGTGTTTGCTTCTCCCCTGTTTTTGGATGTGCCAAATAACTTTTTATCGGCATTTAGTTGTTGGTTTTTTATTTCGGACATAAAAGTCCTGTATTTTGGCAGGAAATAATATGACAAGTATCATATTATGATGAAATTTCAATTCGTTATATTTGTTGGGATATAACGAAAACCTAAATGATTACAATTTCTGAGGCCATTACAATTGTAAAAAATAATGGTCACCCCTTACAACAGGCTACCTTAAAAAAAGTTGAAAAAGCTGGAGGATATCAATTGTTTGAAGATATTTTGTCCCCTATCAATATGCCTCCATTCAGGCAGTCGGCTATGGATGGGTATGCGGTACATTTACATGATGACCTTGATTACGAGCTAGTTGGGGAGGTAAAAGCGGGTGACGGCCATACGATAGAACTGAATAAAGGTGAAGCCGTTAGGATTTTTACAGGAGCCGCAGTACCTGATACAGCCAATGCTGTGATGATGCAGGAAAAAGTGGAGACAAACGGACAAAACATCACTATCGCCAATCAAATTCCGTTGGAGCATAATATTCGTCCTTTGGGCGAACAGGTCAATTCCGGGGGTATTGCTTTAAAAAAAGGCACCAAATTGACCCCTGCGGCCATCGGGTATTTACTGTCTTTGGGTATCACCGAAGTTCCAGTTTTTAAAAAACCGAACATCGCTATCGTTACGACAGGAAATGAATTGATTGCTCCTGGACAGCCACTTTCTCCAGGAAAGATTTACGAAAGTAATTCTAAAATGTTGTTGGCTGCACTATACAATTTGAAGTTTTATGATGTGACCTTGTATAACGTTGAAGATGATTATGGTAAAACGGTTAAAACCCTAAAAAAGGCTATTGATGATAATGATTTGGTGATGATAACAGGTGGTATTTCGGTCGGCGATTACGATTTTGTTGGCACCGCATTAAAAGAATTAAAAGTAGACGAGCTTTTTTATAAAGTTAAGCAAAAACCCGGCAAACCTCTCTTTTTCGGGAAAAAGGATGACACCCAAGTTTTTGCTTTGCCCGGTAACCCCGCAGCGGCACTGTCTTGTTTTTATGTGTATGTGTATATCGCCTTGCAACATTTGATGAGTCGCGAGGATTTGGAATTGCCGAGGATTAAAGCTAAAGCTATAAACAGTTTTGAAAAGAAGGGAGATAGACCTCAATTTTTAAAAGGCATTTATAACAACGGTAATGTTGAAATTTTAGATGGGCAAAATTCTTCGATGTTGCAGACTTTTGCGCTGTCAAATGCTTTGATATTTGTGCCTGCTGAAGTTCCAAAAATAAATAACAATGATACAGTTGAAGTCATTCAATTACCAATTTAAATAAGAGATGAGCTATAAAATTAAAAGCCGAATTTGGATTGAATCAGACCAAAACGTTTTGTTGGGCGAAGGGCGAGTACACCTGTTAAAAGCCATACAGGAAACGGGATCACTTTCAAAAGCGGCCAAATCGTTAAACATATCTTATAAAAAAGCATGGCAATTGCTGGACTCTGTAAACAAGGCGGCCAAAAAACCAGTCACCATAAATAGTGTAGGCGGTAAAGGCGGTGGTGGTGCTGAATTGACCAATTATGGAAAATCATTAATAACAGCTTTTGATGAAATCAACAAAAATTGCTGGGCGTTTTTAGATAAGGAATTAGCTAATTATGAGTGCCTAAAGTTGTGAGTAAATGAAGTGCCTAAAGTTTCGAGTACTTGGAGTACTTAAAGTTAAAAGAAAGAGTAGTTTATAAAAAAATTGGAAATAAATATGACCAATAAAGAATTTGCACAGAATTTGGAAAAGCGTACGGTAAAATTTGCCATAGCAATAATAAAATTATCCGCAAGTCTACAAAACACTTCAGAAGCTTTAGTGTTACGAAATCAACTAACAAAATCAGGCACAAGCATTGGAGCAAATTATCGAGAAGCTAATCGTTCCAGAAGTCCAAAAGATTTCAAAAACAAAATAAAAATAAGCCTTGGCGAAGCAAGTGAAACAGATTATTGGTTAGAAATTATTGAAGAATTAAACTGGAAAAAGGATGGCATCAAGGAATTAAGGAAGGAAGCAAAGGAATTTATCGCGATTTTCACTTCAATCGCAAACAAGCTCTAACTTTAAATACTTTAGGCACTCTAAGTACTTATAACTTTAAAATGTTACAAAACGAAAATATATACCTCTTTCTATTCATACTGCCCATAGTGTCGTTCCTGTATTCCAGCGTGGGGCATGGTGGTGCGAGTGGGTATTTGGCATTGATGGCCTTGTTTTCATTTGCCCATGAAACGATGAAGCCTACCGCCCTGTTGCTCAACATTTTCGTGGCGGGTATTTCGTTTTATTATTACTACAAGGAAGGTTTTTTCAATAAAAAATTGTTTTTATCATTTGCCTTAGCCTCAATTCCGATGGCTTATCTCGGCGGCACCTTAGAGGTGGATGCTTCTATCTATAAAAAGATATTAGCAATCCTTTTGGTATTCGCTATACTAAAAATGCTGAATGTTTTTGGGAAAGAAAACGGAAACGTTAAAGTAATTAAACTATGGCAAGGACTGTTAGTCGGCGGTATTATTGGTTTCTTTTCAGGTTTAATTGGTATTGGCGGTGGCATAATTTTAACGCCCGTCATATTGCTGTTGCATTGGGGCAAAATGAAAGAGGCGGCAGCGGTTTCGGCGTTGTTTATATGGGTAAATTCCGTTGCTGGCTTAGCGGGTCAATTTGCAAGTGGCGTAACGCTTGAAATGGCATCGTTTTTATTGGTTGTTATTGCAGTAATTGGGGGTGTTCTTGGCGGTTATTATGGTAGTAAAAAAATTAACAATCTGCATTTGCGCTATATGCTGGCCTTTGTTTTGGTGATAGCTTGTGCAAAATTATTTTTCACTTAAATGACAGACAAAATCAACATAACAGGCATTATTTTGGCCGGAGGAAAGAGCTCCAGGATGGGTTCGGATAAAGGTCTATTAAAATTGAACGAAAAGCCATTTGTGCAATATAGCATCGATGCCTTAAAGCCATTGGTTTCTGAAATTTTAATTGTTTCCGACAATACGGATTATGATGTATTTGGGTTGAAACGCATAGAGGACGAAATTAAAGATGCTGGCCCGGTTTCCGGAATTTATTCGGGCTTAGAAGCCTCAAAAACTGATTATAATTTAGTACTGAGTTGCGACATTCCAATGATATCAGCCGAAGTTTTAAAGTTACTAGTCAATGCCATTGAAAGCACTACAGAAATTATCCAAGCGGAAAGTGATGGTAAATCTATGCCACTAATTGCTATTTACCGAAGTGCAGTAAAAAACAAATTTTACGACCTATTGCAAAACGATGAACGCCGACTTCGATTAGCGGTAAAAAGCTGTAATTACAAAAATGTAGTTATAGATAAAAATGATGCGAAAACAACAATGAATATAAATACAAAAGAGGATTTTAAATTAATTGAAGATGCAAATCACGATTAAATATTTCGGTCAAATAGCCGAAGTCACCCAAAAGGAAGCAGAGCAATTGGAAGTTTCCAAAGGCAAAATTTCTGAGCTTTTAAATATTTTGAATTCCAAATACGACGGTCTGAAACATAAAGATTTTCAAATTGCACAAAATCAAGAATTAGTAACAAAGGAAACAGTTTTGACCGGGCAAGAAATCGCATTATTACCTCCTTTTTCGGGAGGATAGTTATTTCGACCTAAAGGGAGAAATCGTATTCTAGAGAGATGTCTCCTATCGTCGACATGTCAAAACAAAATTAATTATAAAAGGTTAGGAAGAGATTTCTGTCTTTGCAGTAATATGAGATACAACAGACATATTATCCTTTCGGAAATTGGTCAAAAAGGCCAAGATAAAATTTCCAACGCCAAAGTTTTAGTCATTGGGGCCGGGGGTTTGGGTTGCCCGGTATTGCAATATCTTGCTGCTGCGGGAGTTGGTAAAATTGGCATCATTGATTTTGATGTGGTTGAGCTTTCCAATCTGCAGCGCCAGGTTTTGTTTGGCACTTCGTCTTTAGGAAAAAATAAAGCTTTGGCTGCCAAAGAACGCATGGAAGACCTTAATAATGGCATCAACATACATGCATATCCTGAAGCCCTCACCTATCAAAATGCCATTGAATTATTTCAACAATATGATATCATTGTGGACGGCTCGGATAATTTCGAAACCCGTTATTTGGTAAACGATGCCTGTATCCTAGCTGGTAAACCATTGGTGTTCGGTGCCATTTATAAATTTGAAGGACAGGTATCGGTGTTCAATTTTAACGATGGGCCGAGTTACCGCTGTCTGTTTCCCAATCCACCAAAAAAGGATGCCGTGCCCAATTGCTCGGAAATTGGAGTTTTAGGGGTACTTCCAGGAATTATTGGAAGCATGCAAGCCAATGAGGTTTTGAAACTTATTTTAGGTTTAGGTGATGTGCTTTCAGGTGAATTGCTTTGCTACAATGCATTAAAATCTGAAATATCCACATTAAAAATCAATAAAAATGAAGCTGTTATTCAAACCGTTTCAAAGGAAAAAGACAGTTTTCGGGATAATAAAATTTTAATTGAATGTGCTTCCGATGTTCAAATCATTTCAATTTCCGAAATTACTTTTAATGAATCCATTCAATTCATTGATGTGAGGGAACCCCATGAACAGCCAAAAGTTGAGGGCCTTTCCATAGACAGCATCCCACTGAATCAACTCAAAAACAATTTAGACAAAATAGATAGAACCAAAAAGAAAGTCATCTTCTGTCAATCCGGAAAGAGAAGCAAAAGCGCAGCCCAAATATTGTCGGAATTAGATTTTAAAAACTGTTTCAGCTTGATAGTAGGGGCAAATACTCTGAATAATTACTTAAAAGAACAGCAAACCACAATTTCAAATGAAGGATAAAAAACCAAAAAACGTATTCAAGGAAGGACCTATTTCATCAGATTTTATAGGAAATTCTATTTACAAACATCAGACTAAAACTAGTATTGGCGCTCATAATATTTTCCTTGGCCAAGTACGAGCCGATGAGATTGATGGCAAAACGGTTACTGCAATAGAATACACGGCCTATGAGGACATGGCTAACCAAAAGTTTCATGAGATTCGTGAAAGGGCCTTTGAAAAATTTGATTTAACCTGTATGCATATTTATCACAGTTTAGGAACTGTAAAAGCAGGTGAAATTTGTCTTTTTGTGTTCGTTTCTTCACCGAGAAGAAAGGTGGTTTTTGAAGCATTGGAATATATAGTTGAAGCCTTAAAATCAGATGTTCCTGTTTTTGGGAAAGAGATGTTTGAGGATGAAAGTCATCAATGGAAAGTAAATAGCTAAGAAATGGTTGATATTACATTTAAAAATACAACATTAAGAACCGCAGTAGCGCAAGCCATCGTTTCAGTAAGCAAACCTGAAACGATTGAAGCAATTAAAAACGATACAGTGCCAAAAGGCAACGTGTTTGCTATGAGCAAAGCGGCAGGGTTATTGGGCGTTAAACGCACACCAGATATTTTACCAGATTGTCACCCCTTGCCTATTGAGTTTACAGGTGTTGAATATGAAATTGAAGGGCTTGAAATCAAAGTTCTTTTCACCGTAAAAACCATTTACAAAACGGGGGTTGAAGTTGAGGCGATGCATGGCGCAAGCGTCGTGGCGTTGAATATGTACGACATGCTAAAGCCTATTGATAAAGGCATTGAAATTCACGCTATCAAACTTCTAAAAAAGAAAGGTGGGAAATCCGATTTTAAAGATACTTTTAGAAAGGATTTGACCGCTACTGTAGTGGTGTGTTCTGATACGATTTCTGCTGGCCACAAGGAAGATAAAGCTGGCAAAGCCATCATTGAGAAATTAAAGGCGTGCGACGTTTCTATTTCAGAATACGTCATAATTCCCGATGAAAAAGAGATTATTCAAGAAAAAGCCAGAAGTTATCATGAACAGGGTATTGATATGGTAATATATACTGGTGGCACAGGGCTTTCAGGTAGGGACGTTACACCTGAAGCTTTAATACCAATATTAGACCGAAGAATTCCCGGTATTGAAGAAGCTATTAGAAGCTACGGGCAAGGGCGTATGCCTTTTGCCATGCTATCCAGAAGTGTTGCAGGTACTATTGGAAATACTTTAGTTTTAGCATTGCCAGGTTCTACCAATGGTGCCAAAGAATCCATGGATGCGATATTTCCAGCCGTGCTACATAGTTTTAGAATTTTGAAAGGCGCTAGACATGATTAAAAACCTCTCGCAAAGACTCTAAGTCGCGAAGATTCAAAACGCGAGACAGATTATGAAGAAAGATGCAAACATATTAAGAGATGCGCACGGTAGAGACCATGCGTACTTGCGTATTTCGCTGACGGAGCGATGCAATTTGAGATGTACTTATTGTATGCCTGCCGATGGCGTTCAATTATCGCCCAAGAGCCATTTGATGACTTACGAGGAAATCCATGATATTGCCAAAACTTTTGTGAAACACGGAGTTACCAAAATCAGATTAACAGGTGGCGAACCTTTGGTCAGAAAGGATATTCCAGTTATTCTTGAAAAACTAGCAACACTTCCAGTAGAATTATCCATCACTTCGAATGCAGTGATTATCGACAAGTTCATTGATGTTCTCAAAGCAAACGGCGTCAACAAAATCAATGTGAGTTTGGACTCCTTAGATGCTTCAAAATTTAAACATATCACGAGGCGACACGGGTTTCAAAAGGTTTATGAGAACATTCATTTACTGGTCAAAGAAGGGTTTACGGTTAAAGTAAACGCTGTTTTAATGAAGGGATTTAATGAAGATGAAATTGTTGACTTTATTAACTTCACTAAGGGTTTATCTGTTTCCATAAGGTTTATAGAATTTATGCCTTTTGATGGCAATAAATGGGACATTAGCAAAATGGTGTCTTATGCAGAAGTGATGAATTATGTAAATGAAGCTTTCAAAGAAGATGATATCATACGCTTAGAAGATGAGCCTAACGACACCTCAAAAAACTACAAAATTAAAGGTTATCAAGGTAGTTTTGCTATCATAAGTTCTGTTACCAACCCGTTTTGCGATTCCTGTAACAGATTGCGTTTAACCGCCAATGGACAACTAAAAAACTGCTTATTTTCTTCTTCAGAATCTGATTTATTGACATCGCTTCGAAAGGGCAAATCCATAGAACCCATTATCCATAAAGCGGTTCAAGCTAAATTCAAAATACGTGGCGGCATGGATACTCTAGAAAAACTTGAGCAACCCGATTTACACGGTAAAAACCGTAGTATGATTACGATTGGGGGGTAAAAACTCTAAAGAATAATTGATTAAATTTGTTTCATGACCCTCGATGTTTACAAATATTTTAAAAACAGCCCACAGTACAACAGACTTGTTGGGAACGATTATATGTTTGTAGAATACAAGTGTCCTATTGATGTAGAAAAGTTTAAGTTATGGACTGACACTCCGCTTCTCACCTATGTTATCAGTGGAAAAAAGGATTGGACATCAATTAATAAGACTTACAGCCTAAAATCTGGCGAAGCGTTGTTTATCAGAAAGGGCATTTATAATACCAAACAATATTTTGAAGAAGACTACTGTACCATTCTCTTTTTTATTACTGAAGATTTTATCAGACGTTTTATAAAGAATAATGAGGCATTATTACAAAAACGAACCTCAGATTATGATGACCGTCTTATTTATCCTATTGATGTTACCAACTCGCTAAATTCTCTTTTTCTTTCCGTGTTTAATTATTTTAATATGGGAGGAGACATACCAAAAGAACTCGTTGAGATTAAATTTAACGAACTACTATTCAATATAGCCCTTAACCCATCAAACAAAGATTTATTAGGTTTTTTTAATTCGCTCAAACAAATTGAAAAGACTAATATAAACGAAGTGATGATGAAAAACTTTCATTACGACTTACAACTTGAAGAATTTGCGCGTTTGTCTGGAAGAAGCCTATCGACATTCAAAAGAGATTTTAAAACCCATTTTAATGAAACTCCCGGAAAATGGTTAAACAACAAGAGGTTAGAATATGCAAAAACCTTACTTGAAAATTCTGAATTGAACATAAGTGAGATCTGTTATGAAAGTGGTTTTAAAAACACATCGCACTTTAATAGTAATTTTAAGCAAAAATTCAATTATCCACCAAACCAGTTCCGCAAACAAGCTTTAAATCAATAAGTTACTTTTTTTGTCGTGAACTTTTTAGAAAACTTTTTGAACTTTTAGGAAAATCACAAAGCCCCGTTTGAGAATACTTTTGGCATATCATTTAAAATCTATATGTCATGAAAAAAGTATTAATGTTTTCTTATTCAATCATAGCTTACCTCATTGGTTTTGCTTCCCTACTACTATGGATTATTTCTGTTAGTGATTTAGTCCCAGAAATATCAATAGACCAATCTCCAACCTTACCATTTCATCTAGCATTACTTAAAAATTTCGGATTGGTTTTACTTTTTGGAGTACAACACAGCATTATGGCAAGGCAATCTTTTAAAAAGGCTTTTGCTAAGTTTTTTCCAAAACCTATAGAACGTAGCACATTCGTACTCATATCAGGATTACTATTAGTCTTTCTAGTGTGGCAATGGGAACCTATTGGTGGTTCCATTTGGAAAATCCATTCGGGAAGCATCCTTTATTATATGATTTATGTTTTATTCTTTGCAGGTTGGTCAATTTTATTTATCAGCACATTCTTAATTAATCATTTTGATTTATTCGGATTAAGGCAAACCTACCTTGAACTTCAAGACAAACCATACTCCCCTTTAAACTTCAAGGTGTTTTCATTTTACAAACATGTACGCCACCCGTTATATTTTGGAGGTATTCTAGGACTTTGGGCAACGCCTAATATGACAGCTACGCATCTGCTATTTGCCATTGGTTTAACAGCATATTTTATTATAGGGACACTTTTTGAGGAGCGTGATTTAAAAAAAGAATTTGGAAAAGCTTACGTCGATTATCAATCAAAAACACGCATGCTAATCCCCTTTCCTAAAAGAATAAAACCATGAAACCTCGATTAAAGCAAAAAAACTTCAAACCCTATTCAATTATTGGGTTTGGATGGTACGTAGACAAAAAAAATTCTGGGAGTGAAACCATGGAATCCAAAACACATTTAAATAATCATAAAATTTAATATCATGAAACATTCAATTTTAATACTGTTAAGCATTGTATTTATAAACGTACTTAACGCCCAAGAAAGCCTAATGGCGTATTTGAATTCCCCTGAAATCAAATCAACTGAAGAATTCAGAAACCTAAGCGTACCTGAAATTCCATATGAAAATGAATATCAAAACGTTATCGCTTCCATAAATCCAGGAAAAATCATAAGAGCTTTGCAAAAGGATATTGTTGCATACAAGCTAAAAGAAAAATCGGTTTTTGATGATTCTGAAGCAGCAACTTATAGTGTCTCATTCAAACGAAAGCAGTCCAAAGCATCTGTCACCTATGATAACAATGCGGAAATTTTAAGCAGCAAGGAAGTGTATTACAATGTAAATCTACCTTTAGAATTAAGAATAAAAATTTTAAGAAAATACCCAAATTATAATATCGAAAGTAGCAAAGCAAAATATGTATACGATAAGGATGACGGCTTAAATATCCTTTATAAGATTTGGATAAAAGACAAAAAACGTAAAGTCCCATTGGTTTTCAATGCAAATTTTGAAATTATTTGAAGAACTTTAATGCGAATTCTGTTGCATTTTTAGAAGTCATATAAGAATATATCTAATCCTACCGAAGATTACTTATTTTTGGAGCTATGAACGATAACTTCGAAAATGAGTTCTTCGGTATAGGTATTCAAAACGGAAAAACCCCTGAAAACCTTGGTGTTTTATGGCGTACTGCCCAAAACTTAGGCGCCTGTTTTATTTTCACAATTGGAAATCGTTATGCAAAACAAGCTTGTGACACGCATAATGCTGTTAAAGCAATGCCCTATTTTCATTATGAAACGTTTGAGGAATTTTATAAAAACCTTCCTAAAGGTGCTAGACTAGTAGGTGTTGAACTTACTGATGAAGCTGAAGATTTGGAAACCTTCCACCACCCAAGACGCTGTGTGTATTTATTGGGTGCCGAAGATCACGGCCTTCCTAAAAAGGCTATTGAAAAGAGTCATTTTTTAGTAAAGTTTAAATCCCAACTCAGTTTAAATGTTTCAGTTGCGGGGAGTATCGTAATGTACGACAGGGGGATTGAAAAACCACGCTCTTAGTATAAAATTAAAAAAGGCGGTACAACACTGTACCACCTTTTTAATCACAAAAAACTAAATCAGGATGAACTAGCTTCTATGAACCATAGATAGTTCTACCTGATTGCTATCAACCAAATTGTTTTTATTTCTGTTTCTGTACACCCATGCTATTTGTGCCAATTGCATCACTATTTTAACGGAGTCCTTCATTGATAATTTAGAACCATCAGCATGAATCCAACGCTTTAAAGGTTGCTCACAGATATATTTCTTTGCTTTTTCATTGCCAAAATGCGCAGACATTCTTTTAAATATTTCAACATCAAAGATCCATTGTGTTACGAATTCCTCCGCAAAAGCCAGCTGGATAACATCCTTTCTAAAGATTTTAGCTCCACATTGCGTGTCCTTAAAATTCATCCCCAATATTTTCTGGATAATGAAATTTATAGTCATACTGATTATTTTTCTAGCGGATTCTTTGGTAATGTTTGCCCCCATCCTCTGGATTCTTGACCCACTAACAATTTTAAAGTCTGAGTTTTCAATAGTGGTAACTAAATCATCAAAATCTTTTAGATCTGTAGATAAATCGGCATCTAAAAAACCTAAGTAATCTAAATCTTCTTTTTCAGCCATATGCAACATCCCAAGTCTTACCGCTTCGGCCTTTCCTCCATTTTTTTCGCAATTATATACTGAAATATAATTTTCACGCCCCTTACTCAAATTATTTAAAACTTCTAACGTGTTATCTTTACTACCATCGTTAACAAAACATAAATGATAACCAGAATTTCTATTAATGAATTCAAGAAATTCATCGCTCAACAATCTCTCTTCTTCATTATAACAGGGTATTACAACACCAACACATCGCTGGTGTATCATCACATCCACATTAGATGCCTTTGCAGTTGTTTTTGGCACCCCAATTAACCGTTTAACCCGAGCGCAAATTTCATTTAAACTCAAAGGTTTTTTCATGTAATCATTAATACCTAACTCGAATCCTGTTGTTATTATCTTATCTTGAGTATTTCCAGAAAGTATCATAATTGGTATTTGAGAATCCATGGTCGTTCTGATGTATCGTACGATATCCAGACCCGGAATTTCAGGCATGTTTATATCCACTATTACTAGGTCCGGCTGAAAGGCATCCAGAATGTCAATGGCTTCTAATGAGCTTGTAGTAACTTCTACCTCGTAACCTAATTCCAGTAGTCTCTTTTGTAATGGCAACAATACTAGTTGTTGATCATCGATAGCTAAAATTTTCATAATTAATTGTTTTTGTGATTATTTACAGGACAAAAGTATTGTGATTGATGTAAGAAAAGCTCTATTTTAGCCTAAGATGATATTTTATGTAGACGAATGGCGTTTTACTGTAGACGAGTTAAACTGGAGTCATTTAATGCTTTATATATCTTTACATTGTCTAAAATTGACTAATGTTGAAACCTACAAATTCAAATAAGCACTTAATTGCCGCTTTACTAATTGGCATTGCATTTCATGGTACTACCATGTTCTTTACCCTAGAAAGTACTTATGATGCTTTAATCCATTTATTTTTTGCGGAACACTATGCTTCTAGTTGGTTTGAGCCTTGGAATTATAAATGGTACACTGGTTTTACTGTAATGAGTTATCCGCCTTTGGTACATCAATCCATAGGTGCTTTATCTTTTATAGGCGGTTTAAAATTTGGGCTTTTTACTGTTGCGCTTATCAGTATTGTTCTATTTATAACTGGCGCTTATAGGTTTTCCTTATTAATGACTGCCAACAGAACTGTAGCTGGTTATGCTTCAGTTCTAGCCGCACTGTCTTCTTCGTTTGTAGAGACATTGCATGTATTTGGGCAATTACCCAGCATTATTGGCATTTCAGTGTTAATGCATGCCTTACCAGAAATTTACCTTTACCAAGCATGTAAAGTGCTCTATCAGATTTATATACCATTACCATTTTTGTTTCAGTACGCTCTTCCAGATCAAATGTTGGCAACTGAGCGTCTGGATATATCTTTTTTACTTCAACATGAATATGATTTTCTATCGATGCTACCAAATCCATTGGGTCTTGGTAATGACTTACTAAATTTGGATGTGTTTTTATCAAAGCAGCAAACAAGTGTTCAGCATATACCATAAGCAAATCATCTACTGATATGTCAGTATTTTCACTTAGATGAGAAATTAGCTGAAGCATTTCACTAAACTCATAAGTACCAACGGAAGTATAAATGCCTTCAGACTCTAACTCGGATTGATTTATAATTTTATCAACCATTTCCAACCCAAACTTCTCTTCAACCAAATCTAAAAACTCTGTAAATATGATGCCCTTCATTTAAATTTGTTTTAATTCGTTAATACTCCAATATGCCAATAACTTCTCTATTTTAGAAATATACTCATCATACTTCAAAGGTTTTAAAACATAACCCGCAATTCCAATTTTATAACACTCTATCAAATCATTTTGGTTATTAGAAGTAGTTAAAATAATAGTAGGGATGTATTTTAAGACATCATCGTTTTTCAAAATAGTCAAAAACTCAATACCATTAAGTTTTGGCATATTCAAATCTAACAAAATAATGTCCGGTAATTCGACTTTCTTGTTTAAAATTTGTAGGGCTTCTTCCCCGTTATTGGCTTCAATAATATTATGTGGCAGGTTTAACTTTGAAATTGTTCTGTTCAATTTCATAACCTCAATCATATCATCTTCTATAAGCAATACATTTAAAGTATTCATGATATCTCTCGTATTTAACCCGTGAAGTTAATTAAATTAGGAATCTGAAGCCATATCAACGTCGTTGATATGGTTTAAAGTGTAGACGAATGAACTTTAAGTGTAGACGAATGGCTTTTATGAAGATATAGATTTCTTCAAAGTTTTCTTCTCAAAGCTACTTTTCGGGGCCTCGCAAAGCGAACATTGGTAATCTTCAGGCAAATCTTCAAAAGCTGTGTTTGGTTCAATATTTTGTGTTATATCGCCGTATTTCGCATTGTAAACCGTCATGCATTCCGAACATTGATGCACTTCCTCTTCATAAGTTTCCTGAACAATGGCTTTTGCTCCCTCTTCAGGGATATTTCCTAATTGCTCAAAATATAATTGGCTCAACTCCATTAACAAACCTGGCAACTCTACTTTATCCACATCCTGTACATGCATTATATATTCCCGAGTATTGGGATCGAAATTTTTGGCGTACAATAAATTGTAAGTATCCCTAATCACAAAGTTTCCTACTGACTCTGGAGTTTTATTCTTTTCAATAACAACAGACGTGAAATTATAGGTATCACTATCATAATTGGTGATACCAAAAGTTAAGCCATAGGTACTTATATCGTTCTGATCAAAATTGGTCACTAAATACTTTTTTAAGCTCAAAGCTTCGGTGTCACTGACAGGAACATGCCAGTTCATTTCTAACATGGAGTGACGTACATTGATACCGAATTTACCCAGAAGTTTTTCCCATTGTAATTTGGATTTTTCGGGAATTCCTTTCACGATAAACGACTTCCAAGGCGTAATGGATATTTTACCAATCTTATTTTCCGAACACAAATCGCACATTGCCTTTAAAAATGGAATGTCATAACGATTGCTCCTCCAATACAGTCCTAACCAATATCGATCAGTCCCTACCCTATTCATACCTTCATAATACGGGAAAGGGTAAAAGGGGACTTTTAATGGTTTATCCACGGTTCTGTTATTGGTGTCGGCCAAATCGCTTACCAATTCAAAAACGGTTTCGATGGTTTCTGGCTCCTCAATGAGAATGTCTTCAATGGCCTTTTCAATCTTGTCCATATCCCAACTGTAAATCAAAGCCGGGTACATTTGCGTAGTAGCCCAACCCGGAAGTCTTACGTACAAATACCAATAGTCCTCATGCTCTGAAGCGATAAAATTAATATTTCCTGTAAACAAAGGTACCAAGCGTTGTTTGGGATCGGTAACGTTAATACGAAGTTTTGGCCTGTATTTAAACTGCTCCAAAACATAAAGGTATCTATCACTGGTAAGCCATGGCGTACTGGGGAAAATCTCCGCAGAAACATAGGATGAAGCGATGTTTTCGACACTATCCCGTTTTGGTTTTACAAACTTTATTTTTGGGAACTGATGGAATTTTTCTTCATTGATAGCTTCAGGAAAAATGATATCCTGCCTCGAACCAAAAGAAATGGCATCAAGCCCCAGGCCTTCCGCAGCCTCGCAAATATATTTCAATTCTCCTGGTGATACGACACCACCGCCTATCATCAATCTGTATGGTTCCATTATGCTAATACTTTTGAATTTTGAAGTATCTCGCGAACTTCTGTTTTACAACTGCCACATCCCAAGCCTGCCCCGGTAGTGTTGCAAAGCTTGGTAAAATCGGTACAGCCACCTGCGATGGCCTCTTCAATATTTCCTGCACCCACTTGACTGCAGGAACAAACGAGTTTGCCTAATACAGGGGCATCATTGAAAGAGCCCCTGAGCAATTTATCCCGCTTGTCGGCCATTTCGATTTTACTTTCAATCATACCCTTAAATTCGGCAAATTCATTTTTATCGCCCATTAAAACTGCACCCAAAAGCAAATCGTCCTTGACGATGCACTTCTTATAATATCGCTTTTTGATATCTGTGAATATAATTTCTTCATAACTATTATCATTCTCCGGTACGTTGATATCTCCGATACTGCACAGACTCAAATCGTTAAATTTCAATATATTCATCAATACAGAACCGTTATATGAGCTACTAATATCTCCTGCAATAAAATTCGCCAAAATATTGGCCTGCTCTTCGGCCGCGGAAGTAATACCAAATAATTGATTATTAAATTCAGCTATTTCGCCAATGGCAAAAATGTCCGGATGGGAGGACTGCAAATGCTGATTTACTTTTACACCTCGGCTACATGCAATACCGTTGGACCTGGCAATCTCTACATTAGGAATCGTACCAATAGCATAAACGATGGCATTGGCCGTTATGGATTTTCCACTTTTTAAATTGATATTCAATTCTCCCGTATCCTCATCATCAAAAACGGTACTTACCTCATTATCGAAATAAATCTGAATACCCCGCTCCTGTACGTCCAAAGCCAGCAATTTGCTGGACACCTTATCCAATTGACGCTCCATCAAACGCGATGCACGTTGGATAATAGTGATTCTTGCATTTTTATGTTTCATGGCGGCAGCCAGTTCCAAACCAAGCAATCCACCGCCAACAATCACCACATGCTGTTCCTCAGGCGGTAACCCAGTAGCATCCAAATAGGCTTTGAATTTATCAGCATCGGATTTATTACGCATGGTGAAACGACCTGGTAAATCAATTTGTACATCTCTCGGAATAAAGGCACGACTCCCCGTTGCCAGAATTAATTTATCAAAACTATGGGTAACCCCCTTACTATCAGTAACCGTCTTATTTTCTCTATCGATGTTAACAATATAGGTTTCTGGATACAAATTGACATCAAGTTTATTGAGTTCTTTCTCCTTGATTTTCAGCAGTTGTTCCCAGGTCAATTCCTCCGTTACATATTCAGGCAACAACACTCTGTTATAAAATAAATGCGACTCTTTAGAAAATACGTGCATCTCGTCCAACTCATTCTGCTCTCGATAGTTTTGAACAAATCTAAAAGCCGCCGCTCCTGCCCCGGCAATAATGATTTTCTCTTTAGGTTTAGAGTATTTCGACACCGAAACTCGAGTAAATTTAAAGTCCGGTTCCTTGGAAGTAGGGTCCACATGGGTGTTGGTCAAGTTATTGGCCCTGTTCAGATTACTTTGTAACAGTTTGCCCCAATGCATTGGTAAAAACACTACGCCTTTTTTTATACTTTCAGTAACGCTAGCGCGTACTCTAACAGTACCATTTTCACCTTTAATTTCAGTAATATCCCCATCCTTAATCTTGTATAGGAAAGCATCAACGGGGTTGATTTCCAAAACAGGCTTTGGATAATGCGTCTTTAATCGCGATACTTTACCCGTTTTGGTCATGGTATGCCATTGGTCCCGAACCCTACCAGTAGTTAAAATAAGTGGGTAATCCGGATTGGGTTGGACTGAGGTATTTTCAATGGTACTCGGTAGATTAAACTGAGCCTTCCGCGAAGGCGTGTAAAACTTTTTATCTTGAAACAGCCTAGGAGTGCCCTGGTGTCTGTGTTCCGGCACAGGCCATTGAAAGGTGCCTTCAGTCTTCAATCTATCATAATTCAGGAAAGATACATCAATGTTGGTGCCTTTGGTCATAGAAGCGTACTCGTCATAAACCTCGCTCGAGCTATTAAAATTAAAGCCTCTAAAACCCATTCGTCGTGCAAAATCGCAGAAGATTTCAACATCGGGACGTGCCTCTCCGGGAGGATCTATTTCTTTGGGCAAATAGGAAATGCGCCTTTCAGAATTAGTCATTGTGCCTTCCTTCTCAAGCCAAGCTGCAGCCGGCAGTACCAAATCCGCATGGGCAACGGTGTCCGATTTATGTGAAATATCCTGAACCACCACAAATTTGGCATTTTTCATGGCTTTTTCAACACGATTCAAATTTGGAAGACTCACCAAAGGATTAGTACAGGCTATCCAAACAGCTTTTAATTTTCCGCTTTCAAGGGCATCAAACATCTCAGTGGCAGTCAATCCAGGTTTGGGGTTGATTTTATCTACACCCCAAAACTGGGCCACCTCACGACGGTGCTCTTCGTTCATTAAATCCTTGTGCACTGCCAGCAAGTTTGCCATGCCTCCTACTTCGCGACCTCCCATCGCATTAGGCTGTCCGGTTAAGGAAAAAGGACCAGCCCCAGGTTTACCAACTTGCCCAGTAATTAGAGACAAATTTAGAAGCGATACATTCTTATCAGTACCAACCACACTTTGGTTAAGGCCCATGGCCCACATACTGATAAATCCTTTGGAAAGGCCAATCAGATCGGCCGCCTTTTGAATGTCCTTTTCTGGAACACCACAAATTTTGGAAGCCTGTTTTAGAGACGTTTTAAAAATTAAATTCTTATAATCCTGAAAACCTTCGGTATAATTATTAATGAACTTCTCATCTATTAGCCCACGTTTGTACAAACAACGCCCAATGGCATTGTACAGCACCACATCCGTTCCTGGAAGTAACTGCAAGTGCAAATCTGCAAAGTTGGCAGTATCCGTTTTTCTCGGGTCCACCACGATTATTTTTACATCCGGGTTTTCTTCTTTATGTTTTTCAAGTCGTCTGAACAAAATAGGGTGACACCAAGCAGGATTAGCTCCTGTAATGAGAAAGGTATCGGCCAATTCAATATCCTCATAGGAAACGGGTACGCTATCCTCTCCAAATGTTTTTTTATAACCGACCACGGCTGAACTCATGCACAGTCGTGAGTTTGTGTCAATATTGTTGGTGCCAATAAAACCTTTGGTCAATTTATTGGCGATGTAGTATTCCTCTGTTAAACTTTGTCCAGACACATAAAAACCAACACTATCAGGACCATGCTTTTTGATAATAGATTTAAAAACGCTGGCAGCTCGGTCTAGAGCATCATCCCAACTCACACGCTCACGGGGATGGGATCGGCTCCATCGCATTTCGGGATACAAAATCCTATCGGAAGTATCGTTGGCCACATAATGCAAATTCATGCCCTTGGAACACAGCATGCCCTTGTTTACAGGGTGATCTTTATCGCCTTCAACAAAAACCTTATCATTGCTGTCCTTTTTAACAATAATGCCACAGCCAACACCGCAGTAGGAACAGGTTGTTTTCACTTCACTTTTTATCATTTCAGCTTAACATTTAATACTAAATAATACAATATGATGTCATAAAACAAATGCCACATTAATTATTCTGAATACCTTAAAAAAGGGCTTTCATATTTAATATTTCATAAAAATCAATGTCACAAATAGTCAATTTTATTAAACACTTTTATTCGATCTGTATATCTATTCCTTTGGTAAGCTTTGTAAGTATTAACTTTTCACCTTAACAGGAATTAGATTCTCGCTATCTAAATTAGCTACTTCTTCATCTTCAGTTGAAAAACGGATAGCCAAGGATACTATAGCGGTCATCACCACTATTGCTCCAATTATAAAATACCCAGACGAAACAGCTCCGGAAGATGCGACGGATTGGGCCGTCTTTATGGCCTCCTCTCCTAAACCTTGATTAGCCGCAATGGCCGCCTTTTCCGCAACGGCGGATTGCGACTTTAACAACATTGCTGCTAAAAAGGCACCTACATTACCCCCAGCACCAACGATTCCAGAAACAGAACCTATGGCCTTTTTGTTAATGAAAGGCACTACCGAAAATGTTGCCCCTTCTGCCATTTGAACAGATAAACTGAATAGGATTAAAAACAGAATCCCAACAACAATACTTGTAGCGCTAGAAAAAGTCATCAGCATTGCTCCCTGAACCGCCAAAATCCCAGATAGAAATAAAACTCGGCCTCTTAAACCTTTCAGCTTTCCAAACTTATCCCCGAAGAAACCGCCAAGTGTTCGAGCAAAAATATTCATCAATGCAAAGGACAATACGATATTTCCAGCAGTTACCCTTTCCAATTGAAAGGTGTTTTGAAGGTAATCATCCATGGTGCCATACACAGTCAATTCTATACCGAAACAAGAAGCGTATACTAAAAACAGAATCCAAGTTCTGTAATCTTTAATCACTGTAAGGAATCCAACTTTGTCCTTTTTAGTAGTTATCGTTTCGCCCGAAGCCTTTAAATCCTTAAAGTTTCCTTGTGGCGTATCTTGGGTAAAGAAATAATAGACAAGCCCCATTATAAAACAGACCGTACCGGCAATCACCATGGAATATCTCCAAGCTTCAGCTTCAGCTACGCCAAAACCTACTACGGCGGCCGCTATTAACGGCATACCCAAGCGGTTAGCTCCACCACCTAGATTTCCCCATCCTGCTGAAGTAGCATTTGCTGTCCCAACAATATTAGGGGCAAACATCAATGAGGTGTGAACCTGCGTAATCACAAACGAGGCTCCGATAAAACCAATAAACAATCTACAGATTAGAAACTGTAATGGGGTTTGCACCAAACCGCAAAGAATAACAGGAATAGCTCCTAAAATCAATAGCCAAGTATAACAAAGTCTTGGGCCATATTTATCACATAATTTGCCAATCAATAAACGAGCGAAAACGGTTCCCGAAACCGCTAAAATGATAGAGTTCCATTTTTGATCAGGTGTTAAACCTAAATCCTTAACTACATCTGGCATAAACGGAACAATACCAAACCATGCAAAGAAACACATGAAAAATGATATTGCCGTTATCCAAAAGGTCCGTATTGGAAGGCTTTTTAGGTTGTACAATTTTAATGTCGTTGATTTAGTGTGTGTTGTGGTATTCATAATTAAGTACTTTTATACGTACAAATCTACGTATTAATACTTAATTTAGATATTGAAAACTTACGTATTGCTTGATTTATGCGAAGTTGATAATTTGGGGGTGTAGAATTTGTGGATTTGGTAAGATCCCGGAAGATAACGACCTTAAAATTGAAGAACTAATTATTCTCTTTGCAATGCTGAAAGAATGAAAACCCCTGAATAGCCAGGAGCAAGCGTTGTACAGACTTTAAATTCATCACCATCTGCACTCAATTCCCGGGTCTGTACTTTTAGTTTTAATCCAGGCAGCTTATAATTTTCTGAAAGATTTGTTTCAACGAAAATATTATCTATTGATATCATACTATTTGGAGACTCATCAAATTGAAGCAAAAAAGATCCTGGGCAGTCAATGCTTTCTCCTAAAACCTCCGCATCATACCATAGGATATCATTATCCTTAGAGCATGAAACAAATATCAAAATAATGGAAAGATATCTTAAATAGATTTTCATCATACCTGTTTTACCTTAAAGATGCAACAATAGCATGAGGGTTGCGTACAAATTTTAAAGCCTAAACCAACCCAAATTCCCTGGCCTTATCAGTCAATTCCTTTAGATTGGACACCTCCAATTTTTTCATCAAATTAAAACGGTGTACTTCGGCTGTACGCTTGCTGATTTGAAGTTCATCAGCAATATCCTTGTTGTTTTTAAGCTCCAATACCAAGCCTAAAATTTGCTTTTCGCGTTTGGTAAGGTTAAATGGATCTCCTTTTGGAGCAGTCTTGCGTTCTACGGCAGAACTTGTATTACCATCAACAAAATTGTTCATAATTATGGCGGAAACATCGCCTGTAAAATACTTACCCCCGTAGGCTACTTTATTCAGAGCCTTTAAAAACTCTTCTTTGCTTGCCCCTTTTAATAAATAGCCGTCCGCACCTGCTTGAATGGCCTGCACGACATATTCCTCGGAATCGTGCATGGACAGCACCAAAGTTTTTACATCAGAACCTGATTTGTTTATTTCACCAACCACTTCAATACCGTTCATTTCGGGCATCCGGATATCCACTATCAATATGTGCGGCTTACTTCTTTGGATTACTTCAAGAGCTTCCTTTCCGTTTGAGGCCTCAGCAATTACCTCAATACCTGTCTGGTCTTCCAAAAGCGCCCGTATACCGTCCCTTACCAAAACATGGTCATCGGCAAGTACAACATTAATTTTGTCCATTAACTAGCAATTATAAATACAAAAGTAAGAAAATAAGTAATACTACGTATTTTTTTGGAACTTACATTCGGATACGCTTCATAAATAATGGCCTAATAAAGGACTTGCAATACCCAACATATATTGTCAAAATGTTTCGATTTATCCAACCCTTAAAATAGCAAAAGGTCATTTTATAAAGGTAAATTTTTGTTAACCGGTCAACTTTTGAATAATCCTTTTTGTGGGCAAAATAGCATCGGTATGCTCAATACTTGGGCCAGCAACCCAAACGGTTTTGTATGTGGCTTTGGTGGCGGCATTTTTGGTAGCGTTCATCCCAATAGAAAATCGAATCATTTTTACCCACTTTTTCAGTTTTCGGTTTTTATTAAGGAGATTTTCCAACCACGTTGCTTTCGTACCAATTTTTTGAACGTAGGGTGTGTTAATTACTGTGCAAGGTGTCCCCGAAATACGCTCGGTCATCACAATATCATCAGCACCGTATTCCACGCAGGCTTGTTTGTACTCCTCCGTCACATTGGCCTCCACCGAGGCAATAAAAGGGCTTCCAACAGAAACTCCAGCCGCACCATAGCTCAACATCCTATCAATATCTTCTTTTTGACCGACTCCTCCGGCAGAAATAATGGGTATATTACAATGAGACACCAATTCTGAAATCAAGTCCTTTGGGGACAAGTTACCACGGTGCCCTCCTGCTTGGTCGTTAACAGCTATGATGGCATCTGCACCCAACCCTTCCACTTTTTTTGCAAATTTTAAGTCCACGACATCACAAAACACCTTAATGCCTACTTTATGGGCTTCCTTAATAGTTTCCTCCGGGCTTCCCAAAGAGGTAATGATAAAATCACATCCTTCTTCACAAATGACTTCCAATTGCGCCCTATACTTAACGTTTGACTTATTGACAATCAGGTTGAAGCCGAATGAACCTCCTTCAACCTTGGCCTCTTTAAGTTCTTTTAATGCCTCGCGCAATTCCTCCAAAGTCCGATAATTCAAAGCAGGAATACAGCCAGCAATTCCTCCCTTCATGGCTTCTTTTACCATGGCTACATTAGACACCAAAAACATCGGTGCTTGAATTATGGGATGCTTGATATTGAGAAGTTTGGTTAATTCCGTTGCCATAAAAAACTTTTTTTCAAAGATAACAAAATATTATGCATGCATAGTATTTGAAAATCAATCAGTTATGAAACACAACAATAAAAACAGTGTTAAATAACTGATAATATGACTTTTATCATTTTTTTATTATGCACGCATAATTAATTTTGAATATCAAATTTTAGAACTCCTTTATCATGAAAACTTACATCTTTTGCCTTTTTGGGTTTTGCTTTGCCACATTTGTAAATTCGCAAACTGTAGAGCTACCAGAAACTGTTATCTCCATCAATTCTCACTATTTGAATTCGTTGGATTCCGAAAATTCGTGTCATTACGTTAAAAAATTGGAGCAGGCGTTATTAAAATATGACCATTCCAAAATATCATCCCTTTATGACTCAAAAAGCGATATCTACAGGGTAACCTTTAAAATTCCTAACGGGCAAATCATCGCTTCTTTCAATAAGGATGGAAAAATTGTTAAGACTTTTGAGAAATATAACAACGTCCGATTACCACAAACCGTTTTGCAGGCAATTGCTGAAAAATATCCCAGTTATTCTATTGTAGAAGATGTATATATCGTGAAATATCATAAAGACGAGGATAACTTAAAACAAGAGTATCGTATTAAAGTCAAAAACGAAGATGAAATTTTTACGGTAAAATCCAATAATCTTGGCGTCTTTATTTAAAATGTGTTACTCCAAAAATTGGTAATACCCACTTTTTAAATATGCCCCTTCCGGAAACCCAATAGGATGATCTATATCGTGTTGGGTTTTCAATTTTACTTTGTAGGGCCTAGATTTTGAAGACAAAACTTGGGCATTGATATCATAAAACGTCTGAGCAATTATCCGCGATGAGCATGACGCCAATACCAACAATCCTTTTTTAGCAGTGAGTTGTTCGCCTAAATCCGCCAATTGAGCATATTTTTTTTTAGCGAGTTCAATTTCTGAAGCCTGCTTTGCAAAACTTGGTGGGTCGATAACCACCACATCAAAAGTGGTTTTGTTTTTTATGAGATGTTTTAACTCCTCAAAGGCATCACCAGCAATGGTTTTATGAACCCCTTGATAAGTATTTAGTTTTCCATTTTGAACTGCAATTTCAAGCGCTTGTTTACTAATATCCAAACTGGTTACCTCCGTTGCACTGTTGGCCAAGGCATGTACCGAAAACCCACCAGCATATGAAAACACATCCAATACCCTTTTCCCTCTACTCCACTCGCCCACTTGTTTTCTATTGGCACGATGGTCCAAAAAATAGCCTGTTTTATGCCCCTTGATCACATTGGCCGAAAAATTTACGCCATGTTCCACAAACTCAACCACTTCATTTTCTAAGGTACCATAAACTACTTCCCCATTTTTAAATTGGTGTGCTTTGGATTGTTCCAATCCCCGACTCAAACGCATGACGACAGTTTTGGCTTTTGAAATTTGTTGCAAACTTGGGAGGATATCTTCCAAATAGGGCAACCAAATTTCAGAATATAGTTTCACCACTAAAACATGAGCATAAACATCAGCAATCAATCCAGGAAAACCATCGTTTTCACCAAAAACCAATCGGAAACTGTTGGTATTTGTCTCCAATAATGGGATTCGTTTTGCGAAAGCTTCGTCTATTTTCCTTTGAAAAAAGATGGTATTAATTTCAACTTTTTCAAATCCGGAATGCAACATTTTGATTCGGATGGGTGAATTCTCATCATATAGACCCAAACCCATTACGCGATTCTTGCTTTTGCTGAAAATAATAGCCAAATCCCCAGTTTTGGCGTCAGCATTGATTTTGGTGATGCTATTTGAAAACACCCATGGATGCCCATTAAGGACGAACTGTTCGCCTTTGGTATTCAGTTTTACTGCGATTCTTTTGGATTGAAAATTAGATTTTATTTTAGTCTTGAATGACATAACATGTTTGCATGCCCTAAAAATATCGGTTTTAAATCAATTAAAAAATTATCGTACTTAACCCAAAAAAATACCTTCATAAATTATGGTTATGAAGGTACGTTTATCAATGAAATTCGGCTTTTAGTGCTTGATTATTTTTTTGACAACTTGATTTCCATTTATCTGTATTTTTAAGAAGTACAAACCATCTGATAAATTTGAAATATTGATACTATCCCCAACAATATCCAACTTTTGATTTACCATTAACCCTTTTGAGTCAAACAACTCAAAGGTAAAAGGAAAATTATGATTGGTTATCTTGATAATATCTTTTGTTGGGTTTGGAAATATGGATAGTTCATTATAATCTTTAGAATCAGTATGTAATGGATTGTTAATGAAAACTCTACTGCTTCCATTGCTATAGTTGAATGCTAGCAATTCATTCCAAATAAAATCTATTGTACTTTGAAAATTACTTTGAACCAGGGCATTAACGGTATTTGGAATTGTATAAGTTACTGGTGCTTTTTCTTCATAAATGGCCATATAAGTTATCAAACTAGCTAAAAAGTAAAGTGTTGGCTCTCCGTGTGGCGCATTATCTTCATATAGCTCTAAAATGGGGATCTGGCTTAAAGGCGTATCTGTTAATAACTTACTTAGCACTGGTCCAACAGGGATCATTCTAACATTTTCACTTGGGCGTGCAGCTTGAACAAAGTCTTGATAATCAATCCACCAATTATGAAAATCACCTGTTGTGTAATTATTGTAATTCTCAAACTCAGCTTCAGAAGGCGGAAAACCTTCTCCTGAAATGAAAGTAGCCATATCTGGCCAGTTTTCGTAAATGTAAGTTACCGCGCTTTCTTCTTGATTGTCAATCCAATCTACAATATCTAATGTTGCTGATAGCGGAGATGTTGTTGGATTTCCATGGTAATTTACATTTGAAGGCTGATATTGTATAAAATTAGCAGCTGTGAGTAAGATGGTATTAAAATTTGCTTCTGAAAACTCTTGGGTATCAGATTCCCATGCAGATGGTACTTCACTAAATCCCCATTGCGCAATAGGTGGAAGGTTAGAATGTTGTGGTAAAAATCCATATTGTCCTGAAACTGAAATAGTGTGTCCTGCTTCTTGGGCTAATAAATGCACCCAGTGGGGTACGGTTGTTTCATCGGATGATGTGGCATGAACAATAAGGCTATGTCCAAAAACATACATGGTTTTATTGTCTTGAGCTAATGTGCTGCTGGTACCAATAAGGCATAATACTAAGGCTAACTGTAATAAGTTTTTCATAAGTAGGTATTTTAATAAATTTTATAATTTATAATATAACAGTTTAATTGGATAAAATCCTACCTAATAAATTCACTAAATAAAAAAACGCAACCAAAATGGTTGCGTTTTTCTCTATATCAACCTGCCGCCCTACCAACTGAGCTAAGTCTCCAAATCAAAAAATTACTTGTGGAGACTGTGGGAATCGAACCCACGACGCACAGAGTGCTTTTGATGAGATACTGAAACAAGTTCAGTATGACATAAATTACTTTACTTCCTCAAAATCAACATCCTCAACGTCATTGCCTTCGGACTGTCCTTGCTCTCCAGCTCCAGTATCTGGACCTGGTTGTGCGCCTCCCGCCTGTTGCGCTTCGGCCTGTGCTTTGTACATTTCTTCGGAGGCTACTTTCCAAGCTTCATTGATCTTCTCCAAAGCTGGCTCAATCTGTGCCAAATCTTTAGTTTCATAAGCTTTCTTCAACTCTTCCAAAGCTTCCTCGATTGGCTTTTTCTTATCATCAGATAATTTATCACCAAACTCTTCCAATTGCTTTTCCGTTTGGAAAATCATAGAATCCGCCTCGTTCAGCTTTTGAGCTTGTTCAGCAGCAGCTTTATCAGCCTCAGCATTCGCCTCAGCATCAGCTTTCATTTTCTCGATTTCCTCCTCGGTCAATCCGGAAGATGCCTCAATTCTAATATCCTGTTTCTTACCAGTCGCTTTATCTTCAGCAGATACTTTGATGATACCATTGGCATCAATATCAAAAGTTACCTCAATTTGTGGCGTACCTCGTCGTGCTGGTGGAATACCATCCAAGTGGAAACGTCCGATGGTTTTGTTATCCGCTGCCATCGCTCTTTCACCTTGAAGCACATGGATTTCCACAGATGGTTGATTATCCGCCGCAGTAGAGAATACTTGTGACTTCTTTGTCGGGATAGTCGTATTCGCATCAATCAATTTAGTGAATACATTACCCATAGTTTCAATACCTAAAGATAGAGGCGTAACGTCAAGTAGCAATACATCTTTAACATCCCCAGTCAATACACCACCTTGGATAGCTGCACCCAATGACACTACCTCATCTGGGTTTACTCCTTTGCTTGGGGCTTTTCCAAAGAATTTTTCAACAGCAGTTTGTACCGCTGGAATCCTTGTAGAACCACCAACCAAAATAATCTCGTCAATATCGCTTTTGCTCAATCCGGCCGCCTTCAACGCCGAAGCACATGGCTCGATAGTACGCTTTACTAAATCGTCGATCAATTGCTCAAATTTAGAACGTGTCAACGTACGTACTAAGTGCTTTGGTCCACTAGCCGTAGCCGTAATATAAGGTAAGTTGATTTCTGTTTGAGAAGAAGAAGACAATTCAATCTTCGCCTTTTCAGCCGCTTCTTTCAAGCGCTGCAAAGACATGGGATCCTCTCTCAAATCCATACTTTCCTCAGCCTTAAACTCGTCAGCCAACCAGTTGATGATTTTTTCGTCAACATCATCACCACCTAGGTGCGTATCACCGTCTGTTGACAATACTTCAAAAACGCCATCACCTAGTTCCAAAATAGAAACGTCATGTGTACCACCACCAAAGTCAAAAACCACAATCTTTTGGTCCGTACCTTTTTTGTCCAATCCGTAAGCCAATGCCGCAGCAGTAGGCTCGTTAATAATACGCTCTACTTTCAAGCCTGAAATCTCACCAGCCTCTTTTGTAGCCTGACGCTGACTGTCGTTAAAATAAGCAGGCACAGTAATTACCGCTCTGCTCACATCAGTACCCAAGTAATCCTCAGCAGTTTTCTTCATTTTTTGAAGAATCATTGCTGACAATTCCTGTGGTGTGTACAAACGACCTTCGATATCCACTCTTGGCGTATCGTTGTCACCTTTCACCACTTTATATGGCACACGCTCGGCCTCTTTTTTAGATTCAGAATATTTATTCCCCATAAAACGCTTAATCGAATACACCGTTTTAGTAGGGTTGGTTACGGCTTGACGTTTTGCAGGGTCGCCCACCTTGATTTCGCCGCCTTCAACAAAGGCAATCACAGATGGCGTCGTTCTTTTTCCTTCTGCATTAGGAATCACCACCGGCTCGTTACCCTCCATCACGGAAACGCAAGAGTTGGTCGTCCCTAAATCAATTCCAATAATTTTACTCATAATATGTTTTTTATTGTTGAATGTTCGTTTTCAAATTCGATTTACACAAGTCAATCTTTATGCCAATGCACAAAGCATGACACAGTGGCAGGTTTTAGTCGCAGCAGGCAGTGACAGTAGGCAGTACTTTAAAAACCGTAGCATTCTGTACAACATGATTATTCCCCCTTTGGGGGTTAGGGGGATTATTTGGGCGCAACCACAAGGGTCGGGCTTTCACTAGTCGCTCCTTCTAAGGTCGGGAGCTCCAACATGCCGTTCAATCCCTTGCGCACTAGCCCTAACCTCAGTTCCTCCATTAAACAACATTTCTAAACGTCAACCTATCCACAAAAACCCGTTGATTAACAATACCTTACCAAGTTTTATCGTTTAAAGTCACATAATGTTGAGAAATTCATGTTCAAAATTACCATTCATCGAAAAAATAATACTTTCAACCTGCATTTAATTATATTTGAACGATTTAAGACATAAAAAACCTACATTTTTTATCAAAATCACGAAAATTGCTATGAAAAGAATTTTACTGTCCGCACTATTATGCCTGCCTATTTTTATCCTAGCGCAATCCTACAACGATTATTTGGGTGCAGGCCATAGTAACGGCATTACAGTAACATCCAGTAGCCAACAAACCAAAACTGATTGGAACGAACAGGCCAGTGGGATAAACACAATTAACGGTTCAGGTTTGGATGGGCGTTTATTGGAAACCTCCCGGTTTTTAGCGCAGGCCTCCTTTGGTGCAAATTTGGAATACATTAAACAAGTAGCCGAAAACCCTTTCGAAGATTGGATCGACCAACAGTTCGCTACCAATTCCCCAGCCATGGAACAACTCACACATTCCATTTTTGAACAGGCCCGTTCAAGATTCATCGCAAACGGTGGTAATGCAGAGAATTATGAGCGCCCTGATTGGCAACATTTTATGTTTGCTTGGTGGCAGGCCAATATTAATAATGAAGATTTGTTAAGGCAAAAAGTGGCTTTGGCCTTGAGTGAAATTTTGGTGATTTCGCGAGACTCAAATCTTGCCAGTTATGGCCTGGGCTTGGCCGATTACTACGATGTGTTAAAAGATAACGCCTTTGGCAACTTTCGAGATTTATTAAAGGGCATAGCGCTTCATCCAATGATGGGCATTTATTTAAGCCATTATAACAATCCAAAAAGTGTCCCAAACCTGAACATCCATCCCGACGAAAATTTTGCTCGTGAAATTATGCAATTGTTTAGCATCGGACTTTATGAGCTAAATCCGGATGGCACCTACGTTTTAGACGGCGACGGGGATAGAATCCCGACCTATAACAATGATGATATCAAAGAATTTGCAAAAATATTTACGGGACTCGGCCCAGCTGATATACGGCCCAACGAATGGGTATCAGCACCCGATTTTGGTGTGGGCCATTGGGTGGCCATAAAAACTAAGCCTATGGTGATGTACGACGAGTGGCACCAGCCGGGCGAAAAACGATTATTAAATGGCTTGGTAGTGCCTAGCGGACAATCAGGACTGCAGGATATTGATTCGGCCATTGACAATTTGTTCAAACATCCAAATACTGGCCCGTTTATAGTTACCAGATTGATTCAACAATTGGTAAAGTCCAACCCATCTCCTGCCTATGTAGCAAGGGTAAGTGCCGCATTTAACAATACGAAAGGCGTTCGTGGTGACATGAAAGCGGTCATTAAAGCCATTCTATTGGATGACGAAGCCAGAAGTTGTAGCTGGATTGAAAACCCATCAAGCGGCAAGTTAATTGAGCCGATGGTTCGATACTTTAATGTGGTGCGTCAAATCGATTTGAATAACAATGACAGCATTTACTGGAACATCGCTTGGGATTTTTATAAAAATACTGGCCAGGCACCATTGTCCGCGCCTCATGTATTCAACTTCTTTTTACCCGAATATGTCCCAAATCAAGAATTTACCGATGCTAAAATGGTCGGCCCCGAATTTGAAATCCATAATTCCGCTACCAGCATCAACTATCTAAATCAAGTAGATTCTTGGACCAACAACCGATGGTACGACGTACTCCGAACTTGGGATCTAGGCATGGAAGGTACTCCTTTAGATTTTGAGAAATTAAAATACTACGCAAAAGACAGTGAAGTCTTGGTAAATCAATTAGATAAATTGTTCACCCATGGCCTGCTTTCAGACGAAACCAAACAAACCATCGTGGAAGCCGTAGACCCAATTCTTAGAGGTTGGGGTGATGTTGAATACACGGATTTAAGAGTAAAAATGGCACTCTACCTAATCATGGTTAGCCCAGACTATGCCATATTGAAATAGACACATCATGACAAAACATAATAAAAATAACATTTCACGACGAAAATTCATTGGGGATTCCTGTGCAGCACTGGGATACACAACACTATTTTCATCGTTGATTAATCTGAAAGCGATGGCAGCATCGGCCATGGACAATTCGGCCGTCATCACGGCTAATGGGAATTACAAAGCTTTGGTGTGCCTGATGCTGGGAGGCGGTAATGATTCCTTCAATATGCTCATTCCGAAAGGAAATAATGAATATAACGAATACGCTACCACACGCTCTAACTTAGCTATTGGGCAAAATGAAGTGTTGCAAATCAATCCAAATACCAGTGATGGTAGAACGTTTGGACTACATCCCTCAATGCCCGATATGAGGCAAATTTTTGAAAGTGGCAACTTGGCGTTTTTGGCGAACGTTGGTACTTTAATAGAACCATCTACCAAATCTGATATAAAAAATAATGTAGTCAAAACACCTTTGGGACTTTTTTCACATGCCGACCAAATTCAGCAGTGGCAAACCGGAAGACCCAATGAGCGAACCAATATCGGCTGGGGAGGTAAAATTGCCGATTTGGTACAATCTATGAACTCCAGCGATAAGATTTCAATGAACATTTCGCTTAGAGGCAGTAACATTTTTCAACGTGGGGACCAAATTATCCCCTATGCCATTGGCAACGAAGGGAGTGTTGGTATTAGAGGGTACGGTGAAGATGACCTATTCAACAGCCTTAGAACCGATGCACTCAACTCAATGCTCGAGAGGGATTATCAGGATGTTTTCAAGAATACTTATAAAAATACCATCAAAGCCTCAAACGAATCTAATTTAGAATTTCAGTCGGCCGTAGATAGTATTCCCGAATTTGTTACACCGCTTCCTGAGGAAAACGATTTGGCCGCACAACTGCGAATGGTGGCGAAAACCATTGGCTCAAGAAATACCCTTGGGTTTTCGAGACAAATATTTTTTGTGCAACTGGGTGGTTGGGACCATCACGATGAACTTTTGATAAATCATGCTGATAACTTAACCCTAGTGAATGATGCGCTTAACTATTTCAATAGCTTGATGTTTGAGCTGAACACCAACGATTGCGTCACCACTTTTAGCGTTTCGGACTTTGCAAGAACATTGACGTCCAACGGAAATGGAACGGACCATGCCTGGGGAGGCAATGCTTTTATGATGGGTGGGGCCGTAAATGGAAAGGAAATATATGGGGACTACCCTACATTGGCCTTGGATAGCGAGCAAGATTTACGCGATGGCGTAATGATTCCCACTACTGCGGCCGACTTATATATGGCCGAATTGGCACTATGGTTTGGCGTAGCACCCTCTGAACTCAGTACAATATTGCCGAACCTTTCAAAATTTTATGATACCAACAGCGGTACGCCACCTTTAGGTTTTATGAATATGAGCATGCTATGATAAAACAATTTCACATACTGACAGTTTTAATTTTTATTACCGGTAGCCTGGCTATTCATGGGCAATGCTTCCAAGACAGGCATAGTACCAACTGGTATGATGGCTGGGTATCCTGTGAGCCATCCCCTAATCCAATTTCATCCTATGGTAGCACCCATTGGATTTTATATGATTTGGGATATGATTATGTATTAAATGAAACCAAAATATGGAACGCTAACGAAGTAAAACATTTGGATTATGGCATAAATGAATACACTATTGATTATTCATTAGACGGTTTTACGTGGGACAATCTTGGTAGTTTCACTATGGACCGAGCTTCAGGCTCATCAACTTATGAAGGCGCAGAAGGACCTGATTTTGAAGGTACAAAAGCAAGGTATGTGCTGATAACCCCGAATACAAACTATGGGGGAGACTGTATGGCAATGAGCGAAATTAAAATTGCCATTACCGACCCATTTATCGTGGTTGAAGAAGAAGATGGCTACAACGCCTCAATTTACCCCAATCCGTTTCAAAGTGACATCAATCTGAGAATCGTGGCTTTGGAGCAAAACACTCCGGTGTCCTATCATTTATACGACATCATGGGTAGATCCATCACCAGCAATAACATAGATTTAGCTGAAAATCAACAGAATTACCGTTTGCCTATCAATGCGGGAGTGCTTTCCTTAGGCATTTATATTTTAAAAATTAATCAAAACGGAAAGGAAAAAACATTTAAGTTGATTAAACGGAAATAGTTGTTTTTTAAAAGGCATAATAGCCAATGGTTTTCCTAATTAGAGCTTACGTTCTATCGCAGGTTGAACATCTCCTGGTATCGATCATATAAATAATCTTCCATTGCCCGCCGTCATTAAACAACTGAAAAGAATTCACACCACAATGACTGAATTCACCATTAAACCAAAACTCATAAGGTGTCCAAACATTGGCCATATTTCCATCAATCTGAATGCTATAATCCAATAGACACTCCTCCCATTTTTGGTCAACTGGCCTGTTGGCTATCGCATTGATGAATTTGGCCGGGTCATCAGTCACCAAAACATCCTCCCCTTTTTTATTCCTAAAAGCGGTCTGCATCAAAACCTTATCAGCCATTACTGATTTCATTAAGATTGTGTCCCCTTTATGAAAACCTTCAAAAAATGTTTCAATTGTTGCCTTAGCACTAGTGTTTTCGAATGATTGCGACTGAACGGTTGAAACAACTAAAAGCACTAAATAAAAAACAAACCTGACCATAGAAAATAACTTTTCACTAAAGTAGCACATAACCAAGCCGTGATTACAGGCTTAAAGAAAAGTTTAACAGTATCTGCTTTATTTAGTATTTTTACGTGCTAACTAAAACTGAAGCAACATGTCCACAGCCAAGAAAGAGTACAAACGCGTTACCGTAAAATCCTTAGTTGACATGAAGGCCGCGGGCGAAAAGATATCTATGTTAACGGCGTACGATTATACCATGGCAAAAATAGTGGACGGTGCCGGGGTTGACGTTATTTTGGTTGGAGATTCTGCAAGTAATGTGATGGCCGGGCATGAAACTACCTTACCGATTACTTTGGACCAAATGATTTATCATGCTTCTTCGGTGGTAAGAGCTATTTATCGTGCTTTGATTGTTGTTGACTTGCCCTTTGGGAGTTATCAAAGTGACCCAAAAGAGGCGTTGCGTTCTGCCATTAGGATTATGAAGGAAAGTGGTGCGCATTCAGTTAAATTAGAAGGTGGTAAAGAAATAAAGGAATCTATCAAACGTATTTTAAATGCTGGTATACCCGTAATGGGACATTTAGGTTTGACCCCACAATCCATTTATAAATTTGGCACTTATACTGTCCGTGCAAAAGAAGAACAAGAAGCCGAGCAACTTATTGAAGATGCCAAAATGCTAGAACGTTTGGGCTGTTTTGCAATTGTCCTCGAAAAGATTCCCGCAAAACTGGCTAAGCAGGTTGCAGAAAGCGTTAGCATTCCCATTATCGGAATCGGAGCGGGACCTGACGTGGACGGCCAAGTTCTGGTACTCCACGACATGATCGGGATGACCCACGAATTCAATCCTAGGTTTTTAAGGCGCTACTTAAGTTTATATGAGGATATGACCAATGCTATTTCGAAGTATGTGGATGATGTTAAATCCCAGGATTTCCCTAATGAAAGTGAGTCGTATTAGTAGCTTTTAGCTTTTAGCTTTTAGCTTTTAGCTTTTAGCAAAAAATATTTGAAAATTTGTGTCCTGTAAAATAGTTTCAAATAAAGATAATCTTCAAGTTTTATACGAAGACAACCATCTCATAATCGTAAACAAAAGGGCTGGTGACATTGTACAAGGAGATAAAACAGGTGATACACCTTTGAGTGATGTAGTGAAAGCGTACATAAAAGGCAAGTACAATAAACCTGGAAATGTGTTTCTGGGCACCGTTCACCGTTTGGACAGGCCTACAACAGGTCTTGTAATATTTGCTAAAACCAGTAAAGCACTGCCAAGACTCAATAAACTATTTCTTTCGAAAGACATTCAAAAAACTTATTGGGCGGTTGTAAAAAAAGAAACCCCAAAACATAAAGACACCCTTATTCATTGGCTAAAAAAGAACCCTAAAAACAATAAATCCACAGCTCACCTAAAGGAAATAAGAGACAGTAAAAAGGCCATTCTTCATTATAAAACCATCAAAAAACTAGACAATTATTATCTTCTTGAAATCCAATTGGAAACAGGGAGACACCATCAAATCCGTTCACAACTGTCCAAAATTGGTTGTCCTATTAAAGGTGATTTGAAATATGGTTTTGACAGAAGCAATAAAGATGCTAGTATTCATCTTCATGCCAGGCATATTGAATTTATCCATCCGGTGAGAAAAGAGCCGATTTCCGTTGAGGCACCATTGCCAAGTGATCCTCTTTGGAACGCCTGTTTGTCTTAAATTGAATATCTTTATAAAAACCATTTTAATTGGATACCATTCAAAATATTATTGACGGGCAACGTCAATACTTCAGGTCCCAAAAAACTAAGGACATTCAATACAGGTTGTCGCTTTTGAAAGCACTAAAAATAGAACTTTTAAATAGTGAAAAGCAGATTTACGAAGCACTTTACGCCGACTTTAAAAAATCTGAATTTGAAACCCACCTGAGCGAACTTGGACTAGTGATTTCTGAATTGGATTTGGCCATTAAAAACCTTAAAAAATGGGCAAGACCAAAGCGTGTCTCCTCTTCGTTGTTAACCTTTCCTTCAAGAGACTACATTTACAAAGACCCTTATGGCACAGTTTTAATCATCGCCCCCTGGAACTACCCTTTTTTGTTGGCCATAGAACCCTTTATAATGGCCATTGCAGCTGGAAACACCGTTGTATTAAAACCCAGCGAACTTACAACTAACACCTCCAAATTAATTTCTGAAATTATCGGCAAAGTGTTCCCTCCCGAAATAGCCTTATCTGTTGAAGGTGGTGTGGAAATGTCTACAGAATTGCTAGCACAAAAATGGGATTACATCTTCTTTACAGGAAGCCCTAGGGTGGGCAAAATCGTGGCAAAAGTAGCTGCCCAACATTTAACCCCCACCACATTAGAACTGGGAGGAAAAACGCCTTGTATCATTGATGGTACGGTCGACTTAAAATTAGTTGCTAGACGTATAGTATGGGGCAAACTTTTAAACGGCGGGCAGACTTGTATTGCACCGGATTTTGTTATTGTAAAATCGAATGCGAAAGACGATTTAATTGAAGTTCTAAAAAAAGAGATTATAAGGCGATACGGCAATAATCCTCAAAAATCTAAGGATTTCCCGCGAATTATCAATTCAAGAAACTTAAATCGACTGAAAGAGTTGATAGCACAAGAGACCGTGATATTTGGAGGAGAGATTGATGCAACGGACAGCTATATCGGCCCCACTCTAATCGACAATCCTGGCCTAAAAAGTCCAATTATGATTGAAGAAATTTTTGGGCCGGTACTACCAATTTTAACTTATGAAGCCAAAAAGGACATCGAAGAAATTATATGGAGTTTAGAGAAGCCTTTGGCATTCTATATATTTTCTAAAAACAAGAATTTTGTTGCTGAAACTATTGAGAAATTCAATTTTGGAGGTGGAGCAATTAATGACACCATGGTACATTTTGGCAACCCAAACTTGCCCTTTGGAGGTATTGGCAACAGTGGCATGGGCAAGTACCACGGGAAGCATGGTTTCGACACCTTTTCGCATGAAAAATCCATATTGAAACGGGGTACTTGGCTGGATATGCCTTTCCGTTACCCGCCATACTCCGGCAAATTGAATTTTCTTAAAAAGGTCTTTAAATATTTGGGCTAAATTAGGATTTTAATGAATAAATTAATTTTAACTCAACTCCTTCGTTAGGTTGGGATTTTAAATCCAAAGTAGCGCCAATCAACTCTGCGCGACTTTTCATGTTGATAAGCCCAGAGCCTTTTTCAACTTTATTCTCATCAAACCCTTTGCCGTCATCTTTGGCGGTAATCAGAATGTTGTCCCCTTGATATTTTATGCTGATATTTATGTTTTCTGCCTCTGAGTATTTTACGGAATTGGACAAAAACTCCTGTAAAATTCTAAAAATCACAATTTCATGTTTGCGGTCTTTAAAATCTACTCTTTCGCCTTGAATATTAAGTTCTGCCGATTTGAATTTCATCCGTTTTAATCGGTCCAATTCGTTGGTGATCGATTTTTCAAAACCGATATTTAAAATCACATCGTTATTCAACGTTCGGGACAATGCCCTCACCTCTTTTAGCCCATTACTGAGTGCTTCGGTGGTATCCTTGAATTTTCCCTTAACCTCATCAGAAACCTGCATTTTTAAAATACTTAATTGCATATTTGCAAAGGACAACAGTTGCCCCACATTATCATGCAGTTCCCAACCAATATTCTTAAGGGTTTGCTCCTGGGCTTCAGTCTGCGCCTGAATGATTTCTTCTTCAAAAGCCTGTTGCTGTTTCACTTTATCTAGAAGCAACTTGTTTTTCCGTCTTTGGAATACCACAAAAAACACGATAACTAATGCCGTTATCACTATCAGTACCAAAATCATGTACACCAGCAAATAACGCTCTGCGGGCGTACTTGTTAATTTTTCTCCGGTCTGCACCATATCAAGGCAAAGGTAAAAGTTAAATACAAAAACAAATTGGCAAATAAGTAAATATATCTTCTTAGTACAAGATATTCATTATCCCTAAATGGACTGTTTACTTCATAAGCACCATAAATATCAAAGAAAACCAGTGGCGTCAAAATTAGCCACCAAATGAATATGGATGATGTGATGTAGAAGTTAACGGATTTATAAAAGCTCAAAATCTTATCTGTATTTAAAATCTCAATAAAATAAAAACAGGTACAGAGCAAAACGATTATTGCTCCTAAAACACTGATAATAGCAAAATAACCAGTAAAGAATGATTCCCATTTGAGGATTATCTGAAATAAAGAGAGCGTTAGAAAACCATAAGCACTGAACTTCAAAACAGTTTTGAACCTTTTACTTTTTATGACTTTACGATAGTAGTAGGCAAAAAATAAAACTGCCCCAATTTTCCAAAATAAAGTATACCACCAGTAATTTTTCTCGAATACTGTTCCCCTTAAAAAACTTAAACCCCTATTTTGATCTATCAATATTGAATATGCTCCTATAAAATCACATACTGCCACATAAACCAGGAAAATAATAAAATACCTGGTTGCAGAATGCTTATACCTATTATAGCACAATAAGCCCATTCCAGCAGCCAGGGATTCTACAATATGCGTTAAGAGACTATAATTATCAAGAAAAATCTCTTTCAAAAATATTAAGACTTTAGGGGTTATAAGGAGGAGGAGAACCACCGCCTTCGTTAAGTGGAGGTATTGGCAAGTCGTTATTGTTTTGTAAACTAAGATTGATGAAACTCGCCTCCAAAGTCGACTTTTCACCAGTAGGAACTATAAACATAGTAGTTAAATCTTTTTTACTTTCCCCTGCGCTGCTTCCATAAACTCCAAGGTAAACACGCAGACCAGTTAAAGTATTTCCGCTTTTACTGGCCTCACTTTTTGCATAACCTATATATTTCTCAACATCGTCAATCGGCCACCAAGTTGAACGGTTGTCTTCTTTCCCGACGCTTCTTTCTGTAATAGAATCCAGAACACTCTTCCTTGATTTCGTCCAGTTATCATTTAACACTTTAGCCTCGGCGACCGAAATCACACCTTTTGGTTTAACTATCTCCATCTCCGTTATCATTTCGGCTTCACGAGGACAAAAATAGTACGTCAAAACAGCACCGATAATAAATCCAACAATAAGTAATCCTAATTTTTTCATCTTTAATTAAGTTATTGGTTAATAATAGCTTCCCTAAAAATAGCAAAAAGATTTAACTATGTACGATTTCCTGTAAGTTATCAGGTAGGAAAGCCTAATATTTCCCCCATTCCCACAGTGAATAACCAGCATCCGTAAATGGCATGTTCAATGGAAACCATAATTGTGGATTTGGTTTCTACATAAGTCCAAGCAAACAATAAACCGCCCAAAAAGGTAATTAACAGTACAAAGTTATTGCCATAAAAAAGGTGGGCCAATGAAAAAAGTACTGCATTAACCAATATGAGTAACCGTTTGTCCCTAAAGAATCGAGCATAGCGCTTGAAGAAAAATGTACGGAAAATGATTTCCTGCGGATATACCGATAGCAGTGAATACACAAAAAGAATAAAGACCCATAGTTTTGGTTTATTGAGTACCACATTGAATAATGATTCTTTGTCAGTTACATTGACAAAAATAGTAGTCAAGGCAACAATTACTGAAAACTTGAGTAAGGTATCCCGCCAAAACAATATCCATTTAAGGTTTTTTGCTAGTCTGAATTTTTCTTTTTCCACCACCAAAAGCACATAAACCACATACAGAAAGCCGACAAGGCCTGTTACTGTTTTGACGATAGGTGAAGTACCTACCACAAAGCTTATGGGCAATACCACAAAGAGAACGAAAAACTCTAAACACTTATAATAAAATGTTTTGATCATAACAGAATCACATGATTTTGCTTTACTTCACTAATGACAAACATACTATGTGTGCTACCGATATGGTTAATGGTGGTCAATTTTTTCACCATAAATTGCCGAAAGGCATTCATGTTTTCAACAATTACTTTAAGGAGATAGTCATAATCCCCACTGATATGGTAACATTCCAAAACCTCATCAAGGCGATTAACTTCTCTTTCAAAGCTCACCACATATTCTTGGCTATGTTGCAATAGCTTTACATGACAGAAAACTACAAAATTTCTTCCAATTTTCTGCTTATTGATCAAAGTTGTGTATCCATCAATAAAACCTTCTTTTTCTAGTTTCTTAATCCGCTCATAAACCGCAGTCAAAGAAAGTCCTAGCTTGTTGGAGAGCTCTTTGTTGGTTTGTTTACTATCCATTTGAAGATGCTCCAATAATCTTTTGTCGGTCTGGTCGAAAGTCATATTTGAAAAATTTTCATTTAAATCAGCATCAATTTATAAATTTTAGATAATTATTCCAATTATAGCATTAAAAATAGTTTTATTTTCTTAAAATAAACATAATCATTGATTTTATTTCTACATATGGTTAATTTAGTGAAATTAAATCCCTATGACTATGAGTTTTAAACCAGCAAATAATATCCAAGACTTGCAATATTTCGGTGAATTTGGAGGGGTAAACCCATCCATCTCCGATTCCTCCACCTATACCTTTTTATCGGCAAAGACGATGTTTGATACCTTTGAAGGCAATGCTGATGGGTGCTACCTTTACTCTCGACACTCCTCCCCTTCCAACCTATATTTAGGAGAGGCTTTGGCTGCCATGGAGCATACCGAAACGGCTAACGTTACGGCTTCAGGTATGGGCGCTATAACTTCAACGATTTTGCAGTTGTGCAATGCGGGCGAACATATTGTATCCAGCCGGACCATTTATGGGGGCACCTATGCGTTTTTTAAGAACTTCACCCCTAAATTTAAAATTGACACCACTTTTGTTGATATTACAAATTTGGATGCCGTTGAGGCTTCAATCACTAAAAATACTAAAGTAATTTACTGTGAATCGGTTAGCAATCCCCTTTTGGAGGTTGCGGATATAAAAGGTCTGGCCGATATAGCTAAAAAACATGGTTTGAAGTTGGTAGTGGATAATACTTTTTCCCCGCTTTCAATATCCCCAGCAATTCTTGGAGCAGATGTTGTGATTCATAGCTTGACCAAATTTATCAATGGTTCGAGCGATACTGTGGGTGGTGTGGTTTGTGGCACTCAAGATTTCATTAATCATTTGAGAAATGTAAATGACGGTGCCAGCATGTTACTCGGCTCCACAATGGACAGCCTTAGGGCATCTTCAATATTGAAAAACCTTAGAACACTTCATATACGGATGCAACAGCACGGCAAAAATGGATTGTATTTGGCGCAAAAATTTGAAAACGACGGTTTAAAAACAGTCTATCCGGGTTTGTCATCCCACCCTTCTCACAATTTATTTAAATCGATGATGAATGCCGAATACGGTTTTGGCGGTATGTTGACCATTGATGTAGGGTCGCTGGATAAAGCCAACGAGTTGATGGAACTGATGCAACACCGAAACTTAGGCTATTTGGCAGTTAGTTTAGGCTTTTACAAAACCCTATTTTCTGCCCCAGGAACTTCAACCTCTTCTGAAATCCCTGAGGAAGAACAAAAGGAAATGGGCCTAAGCGATGGATTGATTCGTTTTTCAATAGGCTTAGACGCCGATATTGAACGCACTTTCCAAATGATGCGGGACTGTATGAAAGAATTAGATATCCTGCCCACAACACAAAAACTAAAGGTGAGTTAAATACCTTTAGTACGTTCCCAAATGGATTTCAAAACTTCCCCCATCCCATCAAATTTTGGTGCAAATGGGCGCATGTTGAGACGATTTCCGTTTTCGTATAGCACAAAACTGAACACTGAGGTATTGGGGTCCTCTTCATCTAGAAGGGGATAGCGCAAATCATTGTAGCGGTATTCGTTTTCATTCAATTTATAAATACTATAATACCAATTACTAAACCATGCCAGCCCTTTGATATCATCATAATCCGCAGGATTCAAATCTCTTTGTTTGGGTACCTTTCTAAAATTCAAAAAACGGTTTTTACTATCAAACAACGAATAATCCGCAACGTAGTAGTCGGTTTCGGTCTCGGCAATAGCGTACCACAATAAATTGGTGAAAATTGCTGGTTGATTAGTGAAACGCACAGCTTCGATTTCGGCATCCTTCAACGATTTTCTAAAAACCGAATCCACATATAATTTATTTCCTAAAGTAAAAATCAGGTATGCCGAACTGATGCCGACTCCCCATTTTAACCACAAACGCCGTTTAACTGATGTCCTTTTGAAAAACATCAAAACAATCATACAGATTAAAAACGGTAAGGTATAAGCAGGATCGGCCACGGCAATATTATTCAATGCCACACGGTAATTACTAAAGGGTGCAAACAATTGTGTCCCATAGGGCGTAAATGCATCTAAAATGGGGTGGGTAAACAAGGACCAGAAAAACAAACTAATCCAGTCGTTTCTTGTGGTCATATCCAATCGTTTCCCCCAATTGTATAGTTTATGCAACAACCAGCCTAAAACAATGGCCGCCAAAACGGAAAACACAATAGAGTGCATAAACCCACGATGGAACAGCATGGCATCAATTTCATTGCCGTAAATCCAACTCCCAACGTAAACGTCTAAATCTGGGATGGTACCACCTATAGCTCCAAACAGCAATGCCTTATTACCAATCTTTTTACCGAGAACGGCTTCTCCGCAAGCGGCACCTAAAACTATTTGAGTGAGTGAATCCATTTAAGTTGGCAAAGTTAACCAACTATTTTGTATTGCGGTATTATAAATTTATGGGATGCGCCTAAGCCAAACGGCAACGCGCGCGCTGTTGATATTCCCCGACTCCGTAATGGAACGAAAACCCAAAGTAGTACCTGAAGGAATAGCCACAGGAGTTGCTAAAATCTCAGTATAAGACATGTTATCATTTGCGCCTGATGCAGTGAACCTAAAAAATTCGGTATAGGCGCCATTTCCTGAAATATCCACTACAGCAACGATTAAAGTATTTGAAGCATTTGAAGTATTGTCTGCATGAAAACTCACGGCATAGGCTTCCCAGCTTTCTGGCAAAGGAATCCCTATAAAACCAGCATCTCCATTTCCATAAGACCATTGCATGTTGTTATTGCTTATGTTACCCGCTTCTTCTGCCCAGATCACTACTTTCTCGTAAGCAATTTTATTTTTGCCTATCTGCTCCCAGTTTGTACCATCGCTTTGCACCCAAATTGTCGTTTGGCTCTGCAAAGTAGTGGTAGCGGTACCATTTAAATCATTGTAACTTGAAATGGCGGGTGAATTGGTTGTTGGATTTTTTATTACATATATTCTGCCGTCACAGGTATTCGCAACAGGCAAGGTAATGTTATGATTTCCTCCCAAAACAACTGTGTGATGTGTGTCATCCAAGGTAAGAGCCCCAGAAGTAGTTGAGACATCTGCAGAAAAAGAGCCATTTACGTCCAAGGTTGATACCGGAGCTGTTGTACCAATACCAACTTGGGCAAATACATTAAGCGACAATAATAAAAGGAATTGTGAGAGAATCCTTTTCATTTTTTTGTTATAGCAATATTTACAAATTCCTAACAATATTAACGAAAAATTACTGAAATAGTATTGAAAATCAGTAGTTTTTACAGTTTTATGTTTAAAATATCCTAAAAAGAAAGGATACATTATTATATATTTTTATCTGAGTGTTCTTTCTTTATGCAGGAAACCTTAATTCATTAGCATTATTAAATTTTTACTAACAAAGCCTGAAATTGCTAAAGCGAAAAACACAGCTATAAATTTGGGGTTTTATTCCCAATAATTGAGTCCTTTGCCTCTAAAACAACAATAATAATAAGGACCACATACAGAAAAAAGCATGCGACCATTGCTATTAATATGGAAATTGCACAAAACAGAATTTTCGAGATTTTTAGGTTTCTTGTTACTTAAGACCCCATTCTAGGCAAATGTCACATCATTTTGAAAGCAGTCAATAAAGTCGTAACATTACGTACCTAATAATTGACTATGAAAGACGACAAGAATATCTCTAAATTTAAAGCCAACGACCAAAATATTATTGAAAATACCGAATTAAACATTTGGGAAGCACTAATCCCATTATTTGCCCTGGTGGGAATGTTAGCCTACAATGTTTATGTTTATGGAGATGATGCTTTGAGTGGCTCTAATCAATTTATTCTGTTACTTGGCGCGGCTGTTGCTGCGATTGTAGGCTTTTATAACAAGGTTTCTTACAGCATAATGCTGGACGAAGTTTCTGAAAGTATTAAATCTGCAACCGGAGCGATTCTTATTCTTTTAATGGTGGGAGCATTGGCCGGAACTTGGTTAATAAGCGGTATTATCCCATCCATGATGTATTATGGGTTACAGATTTTAAACCCCAATATATTCTTGGCAGCATGTGTTATTATTTGTTCAATTACCTCTATAGCCACAGGTAGCTCTTGGACTACCGCAGCTACAGTCGGGATTGCATTGATTGGAATCGGGGAAGCTCTGGGCATATCACTTGGTATGACAGCCGGTGCTGTACTTTCGGGTGCCTATTTTGGAGATAAAATGTCACCGCTTAGTGACACCACTAACTTGACTCCAATAATGGCCGGCGGCGAACTGTTCTCGCATATCAAGTACATGACTTTAACAACCGTACCTACAGTAATCGTTACCCTTATTATTTTCATTATTATTGGTTTTACGGTAGATACTAGCGGGGTTCCTGACACCTCCTCCATTCTAACAACCATTGATACCACATTCAATATTAGCGGGTGGTTGTTTCTTGTTCCCCTTGTTCTTGTTGTTTTAATTGTAAAAAAAACACCTCCTCTTGTTGCACTTCTTATTGGAACTCTGCTTGGAGGCTTAGTAGCCATTATTGCCCAGCCTGAAATTGTTAAGGACATAACCGGAGCAGACTCATTAAATTTTCAATCTGCATATAAGGGCATAATGAATGCGATGACAGTTGATATTGCCATAGACACATCAAACGAAAGCTTAAGCGACCTTTTTACATCCGGTGGCATGCACGGTATGCTGGGGACTGTTTGGTTAATAATCTGCGCAGTAGTTTTTGGAGGTGTGATGGACGCCATTGGCGCACTTTCAAAAATCAGCAAAGAATTACTAAACCTGGCCACATCGACTTTTGGCCTATTTGCAAGCACTGTGGTGAGCTGTTTGGCAATAAATGTAACAGCGTCCGATCAATATCTCGCTTTGGTTGTTCCTGGTAAAATGTTTAAAAAAGCCTTCGAGGATAGAGGACTTGCTCCTGAAAATTTGAGTAGAACCCTTGAGGATTCCGGAACAGTAACCTCACCATTGATACCCTGGAACACCTGCGGAGCCTACCACAGTAGCGTTCTTGGCGTTAGTGTTTTTGACTATTTCTTCTATGCCATTTTTAATTGGCTGAGTCCTTTCATGACCCTTCTTTTTGCCGCCTTCAGGATAAAGATAAAAGAACTTTCAAATTCCAAATAAGCATATTTCAGGCCATATCCAAAACTGTTGAAAAGTCCATAATTTCAATGCTGTTTTTTTATGTAATTCTTAAAAAAACAACCTCTTTTTTCATCTGATATGCATTCGCTATTATCATATAAGATTTAATAATTGTATTCTATTTTCAAGGGTATTTTGAAATACTAGATTTGCTTCAAATTGAAATTATTAATCTTATTAAAACATAGAATATTATGGCATTTGTAGGGAAAAAATTTCCAAGTTTAAATGTTGACGCGATGAACGAAATGGGCGACACTTTTAAGTTAAACGTTTTGGAAGAAGCAGTCAAGAACAAGAAAAAAGTGGTATTGTTTTGGTACCCAAAGGATTTCACCTTTGTATGTCCTACAGAACTTCATGCATTTCAAGCCGCTCTTGGGGAATTTGAAAAACGAAACACCATTATTATTGGAGCATCCTGTGACACCCCTGAAGTACATTTTGCATGGTTAAACACAGAAAAGGATAACGGAGGTATTGAAGGTGTAACCTATCCCCTTTTAGCTGATTCCAATAGAAACTTAGCTTCCACTCTTGGCATTTTAGATATCACCAGCGAAACTTATAATGAAGACACTGGAGTGATTCTTGTGGATGGTGATAATGTGACTTATAGAGCAACCTACATTATAGATGAAGATGGAATTGTACAACACGAGAGCATCAACAACATGCCTTTGGGCAGAAACGTACAAGAGTATCTGCGTTTAGTGGATGCGTTAACGCACGTTCAAGAGAAAGGTGAGGTTTGTCCAGCAAATTGGGAAGAAGGCAAAGACGCAATGAATGCTAACAGAACAGGCGTTGCTGAGTATTTGGCAGCACACGTTTAATACAAATTCCAAAAATCTAAGTTCCAAATCCCAAAATTACTCATTTGGAATTTGGGACTTAGCACCGATAACTATCGGTATTGAAAATTAAAAAGTTATGGTAAAAGAACTAGAGCAAGATAATTTACAAGAAGTAGTTACTGACAATGAAACCGTTGTGGTGCAGTATTCTGCCAGTTGGTGCGGTAACTGCCGTATCATGAAACCAAAGGTAAAAAAGTTAGCTTCTGAATTAGAAGACGTTACTTTTGTAATCGCCGACGCGGAGAAGTTCCCAGAATCAAGAAAATTAGCCACAGTGGATAACCTGCCAACATTTGCCACATTTAAAAAAGGGGCATTTGTAAATCAGGTACAAACCAACAAGTTTGATGTTTTAAAAGACTTAGTAAATGAAGTTACCAGTAATTAAGCATTTAACCAATTTTATCGAGGATAACGACGAAGATTTCATAGTGGAAACGATAGAAACTTTGGAAGCCCTAACCGAAGTGCCTTCTTTAAAAGACGAGGAATTGGATGTTATTGGAGAATTAATTTCCAATATGTACGGCGCTATTGAAGTGTACAAAATCACGAAAGAAGGTACGCCGAAAAAAGAAGCTTTAAATAGCTTTATGGGACGTGTTATGGGGTCTATTGACACATAACTGAAGTAGAAGAAGATATATAAAAACCACCTTTGATTAAGGTGGTTTTTTTGTTTGCAAGAGCGTGACCCTATAAAAATTTTTGTAGCCTCGCTTAAGGATATTTAAACAAAACACATACCTAAAATCACTCGAAAAGCACAACGATCTCGTTAGCCCCCTTTTCCTTGGCATAATCCAAGGCTGTTTTCTCTTCCTTGTCTTTTAGAGTTTTATCGGCATTATGCTTTAGTAATAATTTCACCATTTTTGTTTGCCCATAAAGGGTAGCAAAAATTAAAGGCGTATAGCCTAAATTGTTCTGAGCGTTGATGTTGGCCCCTTTCTTTAAAAGTTGTTCAGCAAAATCAACATTCCCTTTAAAGGCCACGCCTATCAAAGCCGTATTGCCAGAGGCATCAGTGGCATCCACTTCGGCATTATGTTTTAGCAGTAACTTAACCACATCCTTCTGGTCAAAATATGTGGCAAATATTAAAGGCGTAAACCCCCTGGAATCCTTTATGTTTGCCAAACTTGGGTTCTGTTTGAGTTTGGCATCTACAGTTTCCGCATTCCCAGACTTTATTATATTAAAAAACAGATCGTTTTCATTCATACATCTTACATAAAAATATTGGGACAGGCACTAAAAAACACCTATCCCAATTGTTATTCATTGTATTTACTTTAAATCAAATCTGTCAGCATCCATCACTTTGGCCCAGGCCGCAACAAAATCGTTTACAAATTTTTCCTCGCCGTCATTAGCTCCGTACACCTCAGCAATGGCCCTTAATTCAGTATTCGAACCAAAAATTAAATCGGCACGCGTTCCTGTAAATTTCACAATACCAGTTCTTCTATCCTTACCTTCGAAAATGGTGTCATCAGAAGACGTTGCGCTCCAAGTGTATGCGAAATCAAGAATATTTGAAAAGAAATCATTGGTTAAATGTCCAATATTATCCGTGAATACGCCATGGCTAGAGCCATCATAATTAGTACCCATTACCCTCATACCACCGACTAAAGCCGTCATTTCTGGAATGGACAGGTTCATTAAATTAGCGCGATCCACCAATAGATCCTCGGCCTTCACATCCAAGCCACTTTTAATATAATTTCTAAAACCATCGGCCAAAGGCTCCAAGTAACTAAACGATTCTAAATCTGTTTGAGCTTGAGATGCATCCCCTCTACCTTGAGAAAATGGTACTTCTAAACTATAACCAGCATTTCTTGCAGCTTCTTCTACTCCTGCATTTCCAGCAAGCACAATCAAATCAGCCATCGATACTTCACCGCTAAAATCTTTTTGAATACCTTCTAAAACATTCAGTACCTTTTCCAATTCAGAAGGATTATTGGCTTCCCAACTACGTTGCGGCTCTAAACGGATACGTGCTCCATTGGCTCCTCCTCGCTTATCAGAATCTCTATACGTGGAAGCTGAAGCCCAAGCCGTGGTTACCATTTGGGAAATGGTTAAGCCCGAGGCCAATACCATTTTCTTCAATTGCGCTATATCAGAATCACTTAATGTATAACTTACCTTTGGAATTGGGTCTTGCCAAATCAATTCTTCCTGTGGCACTTCAGGCCCCAAATAACGGTCAATTGGTCCCATATCACGATGGGTCAGTTTATACCAAGCTCTCGCAAAAGCCTCTTCAAACGCTTTGTGGTCTTTATGGAAACGCTTTGAAATTTCTAAATATTTAGGATCGGTCTTCAAGGCTATATCTGCAGTGGACATCATTAAGGCTTGCGAGCCATTCCCACTTGCCGTAGGTGCCTTTCTAGCATCCGAATTTTTAGGAGTCCATTGATGTGCCCCTGCCGGACTTTTAGTAAGTTCCCAATCGTAGTTCAGCAATACATCAAAATAATCGTGATCCCATTGTGTCGGGTTTGGTGTCCAAGGTCCTTCCAATCCGCTGGTTATCGCATCATCCAAAACACCAGAATTGTAGGTGTTTTTCCAACCCGTGCTCATTTCTTCGATGGACGCCCCATGCGGTTCCGGCCCCACGTATTTATCCGCATCTGCGGCACCATGAGCCTTTCCAAAAGTATGACCACCAGCAACCAAAGCAACTGTTTCCTCGTCGTTCATCGCCATTCTTCCAAACGTAATTCTAATGTCGTGCGCTGACTTCATAGGATCCGGAACGCCATTAGGCCCTTCCGGGTTCACATAAATCAATCCCATGTGTACGGCACCCAAGTGCCCTTCCAAATCGCCATCACTGGTATCGTATCTGTCATCATTATCCAACCAACCAGTCTCACTTCCCCAATACACATCCTGCTCAGGCTCCCAAACGTCCTCGCGTCCTCCGGCAAAACCAAAGGTTTTAAAGCCCATGGATTCCAACGCACAGTTTCCTGCTAAAATCATCAAATCTGCCCATGAAAGCGCCTTACCATATTTCTTTTTTACTGGCCATAACAACAATCTAGCTTTGTCCAAATTTCCATTATCAGGCCAACTGTTCAACGGTGCAAAACGCTGTGTTCCAGATGCTCCACCACCACGACCGTCGCCAACTCTATAAGTTCCGGCACTATGCCATGCCATACGGATCATAAAAGGCCCGTAATGCCCATAATCTGCAGGCCACCAATCTTGAGAATCGGTCATCAAATCAATCACCTCTTGTTTCAAGGTTGGAAAGTCTATATTATTAAATGCTTTGGCATAATCAAAATCGGTATCGTAAGGATTGGAACCTTTCCCGTGTTGACGCAAAATATTTAATTTAAGTTCGTTGGGCCACCAGTCACGGTTTCGAGTTCCACCACCGGCCGGCTGTTTTTGCGCCCCGCTCATAAAAGGGCACTTACTAATGTCATTGCTGTCTGTTGCGTGCATTTTATTGTAAAGTTTTTAGTTAATTTTTAAATTTTTCAAGTACTTAAAATTAGTAATTGTTTTGATAAGTTGAACCTGAAAACATTTTAATAAACTATAACAAAATTGAAAAAATTTATTATCTAAATTGAAGTCATAGTTTTTATTGATAATCTGAAAAACCCCGAACTAATTATTTCTTAAAGATTTGACCATTTCATGCTTTAACATTTTAAATATTCTTATTTTAGTTGCCCTAATCAAAATTTAAAAAAATGGCTAATATTACCTTGGGCGGAACGCCCGTAGAAACTAGCGGATCGCTACCTAAAGTGGGTACTCAAATTAAAGATTTTTTATTAGTGGCGACGGATATGTCCACCAAGTCCCTAGCGGATTTCAAGGGTAAAAAATTGGTGCTGAATATCTTTCCAAGTGTTAACACCAGTGTTTGCGCCACATCTGTAAGACAGTTCAACACGGAAGCTAGTGAACTGGACAATACCGTAGTGTTGTGTATTTCGAGGGATTTACCTTTTGCGCAGAAACAATTTTGCGCTGCAGAAGGACTTGATAACGTAGTAATGCTTTCGGATTTTAAGACTGGGCAATTCGGCAAGGACTATGGCGTTATGTTTACTAACGGTGCATTTGATGCATTGTTATCTCGAAGTGTTGTGGTTGCGGACGCTTCTGGTAAAGTGCTTTACTCAGAGCAAGTACCTGAAACTGGTGAAGAACCTAATTACAAAGCTGCTCTGGAGGCCCTTTTAGATGAATAACAAGGAGACCTTTTTGCAAAACCGGATTAAAAGTGTGGGCTACGCCTTTAAAGGTGCCTTATTGCTTTTAAGAACGGAAGCCAGCATAAAAATCCAGTTCGTGATTGCCCTTTTGGTAACCCTAGCTGGATTTCTTTTTGAAATTTCTTCTACGGAGTGGGTCATTCAAATTTTAACCATTGCTCTAGTAATGAGCATTGAAGGTTTAAATACGGCCATTGAAGAAATGGCAAACTTCATCCATCCCGAACACCATAAGAAAATTGGTTTAATTAAGGACATCTCGGCCGGAGCTGTTTTTTTTTCAGCTGTTTTTGGTGTGATTATCGGCTGTATCATATATCTCCCCAAGATTTTTTAAAATACTAATGCACCTAGGATAAACGTTAGTAATTTGTATTTTTGCTGAAACTAGCGCTCATAATGGCGAAGAGAACCAAAACTAAAAAACCTACTAAAAAGACATTCAAAAAACCCAGTTTTAAGCTGTCCAACCAGCAGAAATTGGTGTTTGGCAGTTTTTTGGTGATTGTGGGTCTCTTGTTATTTATTTCTTTCGTTTCTTTCATATTTACCGGTGAGGCCGACCAAAGTGCCATAGACATCTTTCCTTCCAGGGATGCCAAAACCAAAAACTGGGCAAGCCAGTTTGGCGCTTGGTTAAGCCATTTTTTTATTGAGAGGGGCTTTGGTATCGCCTCGTTTATTTTTGCTGGTTTGATATTCCTTTCGGGAGTTTACGTGCTCATGAATATCCGCAAAGCGAAACTGCGACAGCACTGGTTTTGGGGGGCTCTGATTGTGATCTGGTGCTCTATCCTTTTTGGTTTTTTTGGGAATGAAATTGATATTCTTGGAGGCACCATCGGGTTTGAAATAAATACTTTTTTACAAGATTTCATTGGGAAAGTCGGTACTGTTCTTCTTTTGGTTTTTGGCTTGATTACCTATCTGGCCATGCGTTTTAAGGTGACTTTTGAAAGCATTACCAATCTCTTCAAATCGGCTAAAAAAAATATCAAAACTGAGTTTTCAAAACCCAAGGATGACGTCTCTGAAGATACAATAATAGCTTTTGACAACAATCTATCCGAAGAAGCGGCATCCATCAAATCGGCATATGAAATCCCATTGGATAAAAACGATACCGATATAAAGGTAGTTTCAAAGCCTAAAGATGAAGTAAAGACAGAAGTCGTTAAACCTTCTAAAAAAGAGGTGATTGAAGAACCTGAACTTGAGATAAAAGTGGAAGCCGTTAAAGATGAAATTTCAGAAACGAATAATATTGCCAACAAATTGGTGGAGGATTTTGGCCAATTTGACCCAACCTTAGAATTGGCAAAATACCAGTTTCCCACACTTGACCTTTTAAAGAAATACGACACTGAGGGTATTACCATCAATCAAGAAGAACTTGAAGAAAACAAAAATAAAATTGTTGAGACCCTTAATAACTATAAAATTGGGATTGCCAGCATAAAAGCGACAATTGGGCCTACTGTAACGCTATATGAAATTGTTCCTGAGGCCGGGATTCGGATTTCAAAAATTAAAAACCTAGAAGACGATATTGCCCTATCCCTTGCCGCGCTCGGTATTCGTATTATTGCGCCTATTCCAGGAAAAGGCACCATAGGTATTGAAGTGCCCAACAAAAATGCAACGATTGTTTCGATGCGTTCGGTAATTGCCTCCAAAAAATTTCAAGGTTCCAAAATGCAGTTACCGATTGCCTTAGGAAAAACCATCAGTAATGAAACCTTTGTGGTAGATTTGGCAAAAATGCCCCACCTCCTAATGGCAGGAGCTACAGGTCAAGGAAAATCCGTTGGTTTAAATGCTGTTTTGACTTCGTTGCTTTACAAAAAGCATCCCGCAGAAGTAAAGTTTATTTTGGTGGACCCGAAAAAGGTGGAACTCACCCTTTTCAATAAAATTGAGCGTCATTATTTGGCCAAGCTACCAGATAGCGAAGAGGCTATTATTACAGACAACACCAAGGTGATCCATACGTTGAATTCGCTTTGTATTGAAATGGACAACCGCTACGAATTGCTCAAAAATGCCATGTGCCGTAACATTGCTGAGTACAATAAAAAGTTTAAGGAACGCAAGTTAAACCCGAATGAAGGCCATCAATTTTTGCCATACATCGTCCTAGTGGTAGATGAGTTTGCCGATTTGATTATGACTGCCGGAAAGGAAGTGGAAGCTCCCATTGCACGTTTAGCCCAATTGGCTCGGGCTATCGGCATCCATTTGATTATAGCTACACAACGCCCATCGGTAAACGTAATTACAGGTATTATTAAGGCTAACTTCCCTGCACGTATTGCATTTAGGGTAACCTCAAAAATCGATTCGCGTACCATTTTGGATAGTTCGGGAGCCGATCAACTTATCGGACGAGGCGATATGCTTTTTACCCAAGGAAATGACGTTATAAGAGTACAATGTGCCTTTGTGGACACTCCCGAAGTGGAACAAATTACAGACTTTATTGGCTCCCAAAAGGCATACCCCGATGCATATATGCTCCCTGAATATATTGGCGAAGAAAGTGGCACAGGTATTGATATAGACATATCCGAAAGGGACAGCCTTTTTAAAGATGCCGCAGTAGTTATTGTTACTGCACAGCAAGGCTCTGCTTCGTTATTGCAACGAAAGTTGAAACTGGGCTACAATAGAGCAGGAAGATTGATTGACCAGTTGGAAGCGGCAGGTATAGTTGGCCCTTTTGAAGGTAGCAAGGCCAGGCAAGTTTTAGTCCCAGATTTGACAACCTTGGACCAAATGTTAGAAAACGAAATTTAATTCAAAAAAAATGAAACCGATTATCACGATTCTATTCGTAACTTTTTCAATCCTTTCGGGAATTGCCCAAAATAAGGGAAAAGACTTACTAAACGAAGTATCCCAAAAAGTGAAAAGTTACGATAACATAGAAATTGATTTTAAATACATTTTAGAAAATACTGCTGAAAATGTAAAACAAGAAACCCGGGGCGATGTGATTCTTCAAGGGGATAATTACAAATTGAACATTTTAGGCATCACCCGCATGTTCGATGGCAAAACACTATATACCATCAGCCCAGAGGACGAAGAGGTAACCATTTCATCACAGGTGGAAGACCAAGCCGATGCTATCACTCCTAGCAAAATGCTGTCGTTTTATGAGGATGGATACACCTATGGGATGGATATCGTCCAGAATATAAAAGGTCGAAAAATTCAATATGTGAAGCTGACTCCCATCGATTCCAATTCTGAAATAAAATATATCCTTTTAGGCGTTGATGCTACCACAAAACATATTTACAATTTGATTCAAGTAGGCAAAAACGGTACAAAAACCACGTTAACCGTTAATTCTTTCAAAACGAACGAACCTTTATCGAAAACCTTATTTACCTTTGATGCCTCAAAATATCAGGATTATTATATCAATAAACTGGATTAGGTAAATTGCCGAATTGAAGATTCTAGACCGCTACATACTAACCACATACCTAAAGACGTTTCTTAGCGTCTTTGTCATTTTGGTCTTGATTTTTGTCCTACAGACCATTTGGCTTTACATCAAAGAATTGGCCGGAAAGGATTTGGACATCGGCGTGATTGTCAAGTTTATTGTTTATTTCCTCCCGAAGCTGATGCCTTTGGTGCTTCCACTTACTATTCTGCTCACCTCCATAATGGTTTTTGGGAATTTTGCCGAAAACTACGAGTTTGCCGCCATGAAATCCACCGGGATTTCATTACAACGCGCTATGTCTGGCCTCAGTGTCTTTATTGTACTCTTAGCCATTACTACCTTTTTCTTTTCAAACAATGTGATTCCATGGGCCGAATACAATTCCTATAACCTAAGGAAAAACATCGCCAAGCTAAAACCTGCGATGGCGATTGCTGAGGGACAGTTTAACGAAATTGGCACCTACAATATTAAGGTTGAAGAAAAGTCTGGAGACAGAGGGCAATTTCTTAAAGATGTTGTCATTCATATAAAAGACAAAAGCGGCCTGAGGAATACCACGACTATTGTATCCAAAACAGGTGAATTGGTGGGTAGTGAAGATTCGGATGTTTTAAAATTGATTTTAAAGGATGGCAATTATTACAATGATTTGTATCCAAGAAAAATCAAAGAGCGCAAAAAAAAACCTTTCGTAAAGAGCACTTTTGACCAGTATATTATTAATATCGATTTATCGCAATTCAACAATGTGGATATTGAGGATAAGTCCTATACCAACAAATACAACATGCTTAATTTAAGTGATTTGGATTATACTATTGATTCACTCACGGTTGAGCACGACAAAAACATTGAGCAGTTTAGCAAAGTACTTTACAATCGCGCCAGTATTACGAAGTATGTTCAAATAACAGAAGATAGAGAAAGCCTAAAAAAGGCAGCAGGTTTACCTGACGATGTAAGTTTTGATCATATCTCTGAAACCAAGAAAAAAAAGATTGTTGATGTAGATTCTATCTACACAGGGAATGTTTTGGAGCTGTTTAGTAATAAGAAAAACATTGGCTATCTTACAAACGCCATTAGTGTGGTCAATAGTGCCACACAAGTAATTCGTAATAAGAAGTCAACCCTAAAACCAAAAAGAGTTTGGTACAACAAACATATTATTGCTTTTCATGAAAAATTGGCATTGGGATTTGCTTGTGTCATCCTTTTCTTTGTAGGTGCACCATTGGGTGCATTGATCAGAAAGGGAGGTATTGGCCTGCCCATGGTGATCGCTATTCTGTTGTTTTTAACCTACCATTTTATTGGAATTTTCGCTTTGAACAGTGCAAAGTCGGGGGATTTCAACCCTGTTTTGGCCAGTTGGTTTTCTACTTTAATTATGTTACCGTTGAGCGTATTTTTAACGAGAAGGGCAACAGCCGATCGAAGTTTATTCGATTTCGACAGCATTACTGTTCCGTTGAAAAGGGCTTTCAATATTAAAGAAAAGAATAAAGAAAGTTTTAAGTTTTTGCAATCATTTACAAATGAAAAACTGGCTGAAGCGATTAATAATTTTGAATCTTTGGGCTACAGCGAAGATACCCGCTACGAAGCTATTAAACTTTTGAATAGTCGCGAAATACCCACCAGTGATTTCAATGAGAAAGGAATCGAAATAAGCAATGATTTTGAGACTTCTCAGGACATTTCAAAAGATTATGTAGACCATTCAAAATTCGCGATAACTCTCTATACAATTGGGGCTATCTTATTGGTTCTGTTTTTCGTGTTCAAAAACAACAAATTGCCCTCTGTTGCTTCGGCATCTATTCAACTTAGCATGGTGTCTTTTGTTTTGTATGCCATATACTACCTTAAATCCATTTTAAACCTCAATACATTTTACACTCACATCAAAAAGCCTAGAAGGAAACCCAACCTCCTAGTTCTCATTTTAGGGTTTCCGCTCTATTTCATAACCTTTGTGTTTTTTAAGTTCAAACACAAGGAAGACTTAAAACGAAATTGTCTGGAGAGTTTAAAATAAGACATATCTTTGCAAAATGATAGCAGAACCTATGACAACGAACCATACTCCTGTATTTAAATTAAACACTATTCATGATGCCATTGAGGATATCAGAAATGGAAAGGTCATCATAGTTGTAGACGATCAAAATCGGGAGAATGAGGGCGATTTTGTGGCAGCGGCTGACAAGGTAACCCCGCAGATGATCAATTTTATGGCCACACACGGACGAGGTTTAATCTGTGCGCCTTTGACCGAAACCCGTTGCAAGGAATTGGAGCTTAACATGATGGTAAACAACAATACCGACCCCATGGAAACGGCCTTCACAGTTTCTGTAGATTTAAGGGGTAATGGTGTTACCACAGGTATTTCTGCCAGCGATAGAGCAAAAACCATAAAGGCTCTCATCGATCAAGGAACAAAGTCATTTGAACTTGCCCGACCAGGACATATTTTTCCATTAGTAGCCAAAGAGGGTGGTGTTTTACGTAGAACGGGACATACTGAAGCCGCAATTGATTTTGCGCGTTTGGCTGGGTTGCAACCTGCCGGTGTTATCGTCGAAATTATGAACGAAGATGGTAGCATGGCGCGGCTCCCTCAATTGATTGAAGTAGCCAAAAAGTTCGATTTAAAGATAGTCTCAATTGAGGATTTGGTGGCTTACCGTATGCAACACGATTCTTTAATCGAGAAAAAAGAAGATTTTGAAATCGAGACCCGATTTGGAAGATATAGATTAAGGGCCTATGAACAAACCACTAACAACCAAATACATATAGCCCTAACAAAAGGTCAGTGGCATGATAATGAACCCCTACTCACACGGATTAATTCCACGTTGGTGAACAATGACATTCTTGGCACGTTGACCAATAATATCGATCAGCAGTTGGATGCCATGTTCAAAAAGGTTAATGATGAAGATAAGGGGGCTATCATCTTTATCAACCAAGAAGTAAAGGCCACAAACATTCTTAGTAGATTAACCTATCTAAAGGAAAATCAAGAAAACAACAAAATTTCTAAGGCTCCAAAAATCAACATGGACACTAGGGATTTTGGAATAGGAGCACAAATTCTTCACGATTTAAACATCCATAAGCTTCGCCTGATTTCCAACAGCGAAAGAACCAAACGTGTGGGCATGATCGGTTATGGACTGGAGATTACTGAGTATGTAAAATACTAAAAGGGAAGCGCTAATAAACAGCATCTCCCCTTTTCTAGGTTAATAGCATTTTAGGAATTTTCAGAAAGAATTTTTATAGTATTTATGACGACTGTCGATTTAAAACAATGACTTAAGATTTCTGCTTCCTCTCTTTTACATCGAACCTATTTCGAAACGTGAGCATCGAAACCTTAAAAAAGAGGAGGATTGTAATTTTTGATGTTATAGCACATTTTTTAAAAGATTAATATTTTTCTAAAAAATGATATAACCACAGACCTTGTAGTGTCTTACAATATTGAAAATTAATAGAAATACACCACACTGCAAATCATATGCGAATAGTAATTCATTTGAAACTATTCCTTTTTTGACTTACAATTGTGCTATCATCAGGTATGGAAAAGGATGAGAAACTAAAAAGAATATCTATGACGTAATTACAACAAGTCCATACTTTCAACTTATTTGAAATCACAAATTTTTTCAGAACGAACTCAAAAAAATGAGCTTTTATTGAACCAATACTTTTTTGATTTCCGTTTTAGAGCCAGACCGAATACTGAGCAAGTATAGTCCTGAGGCTACATCCGAAACATCCAAAGCGGATATGACATTTCGCTGACGTTTTATCAACTTGCCATAAGTATCGAAAAGCTCGATGCTATCAATATTGCTATTCCCTTGGATATTAATTTTAGTTTCGGAAGGGTTAGGATAAACTTTGAACAAGTTTGTATCATTTTCATCAATACTTAGACCGTTATTTTGGTACACCCTCACATAGTCAATCACCATGGCACTTTGTGTAAACGACGGATCAATAGCACCGGATATACCGCCCATAGCTACGTTCAGAATCAAATACTGATCTAAATCAAATGGCCATGTACTGGCGTCTTTTACCGCAGGATTATAGGTGTAAAAGCCCACGCCATCCACTAAAAATGTGATTTGATTAGGGGACCAATTAACCGAATAAACATGAAAATTAGTAGTGACATCGCTTAATACTTGCTTATCCGTATTTACAGTATTGCCATTACTGGAAGGGGTATGTATGGCGACCGAAGTTTCGTTGGTAGCGTCGTGCAAACCATGCTCCATAATATCTATTTCACCACAATCAGGCCATGGCGTAGTTCCAAAACCTTGGATTTGCCAATACGCTCCTGTTTCGGTAATATTTTTACCTAAGGTCCAAATGGCAGGCCATGTACCATCTGTGCCCGCTGGCAATTGAGCCCTTACGTCCACCCTTCCGTAAGTAAATGCAAACTTGGAGTTCAATCTAGCGGAAGTATAATCCAAAGTAACACCTTGATTGGTGAAAGTTTCTTTCCTGGCAACAATGTGCAAGTTCCCATTTACCATAAAGGAATTGTTTATTCTGTCCGTGTAGTGTTGTTCTTCAAAATTGAACCACTGTCCGCCGTTGGGACCAATGGTTTGATGATGCCACTTAGAGCCATCAATAACTTCAGGGCTTGAACCACTATCAAATTCATCCGACCAAACCAAATCACTATAGATTACGTCCAAGGCATTCGGGTCTGTAACTACATTACCATCATTGATATCATCAATTTGAAACGCCCCAGGGGTGGTACTACCATCATCTATCCGTATTGTTATTCTGCTGTATTGACCAGTGCCGGCTACGGTAGAAAAATCAAATGTCAAATTTGTCCATGTTTTTTCTGAGGATAAAGTTTGACTCACCTCAATACTAGGGTTCGTTCCATTTTCAAGCTTTACTATAATTGTATGAGTAAGCGGATCATCGGCATAAAATCTTAGTGTGATTTCATCTTCCACATCCAAATCTATTGGCCTACTTAAGTCAATGTAGTTCCCCTGTTCTAAGGGTGAAGTGTTTCTAAAAAAGTTGCCAACATCGTTATTGGAGCCATCCGGATCCGGGATAATTGAAAAGGAACTACCGCCCCAACTATTAAATGCATGAGAACTATCAGAAAAGTTTATTGGGGTTTGTTGGGCAAAACTTAACTGCAAACAAATGAAAAGGACTAAATAAGGGAAATAGTATTTTTTCTTCATGGCGGCGTTTTTTACAAATTTAGATATCATCCAATTCGTAAAAAACAATTCCACCACTACAAAAACAATACAATCCGAGGAATATTTACCTACAGAGATGCTTTTATGGCCTCAACCATTTTTTTCGCCCTTTCTAACACTTCCTCCTCTGTCCATGACAGTTTTATCAAGCACGAGATATTACGGCCGATATAATGGTCGGATTGCTCGAAGGATTTGGTTTGAAGATATTTAAGTCCACCCTTGACTTCTTTTGAAATCGGGTGTAAAGATTTTAAGTCTTTAAGATGCTCCCACTTCCTGATGTAATGCCAATTGTTATTATAGTAATTCCAACAGGCGTCCACACCGTTTTCCTTGAAGGCCTGCGATACTTTTGTGGCTGTTTCTAAATCTGGCAATGAAAAATTTAAAAAGGCACAACTTTCCACTCCTCCCTCAGGAACTGTCCTAAAAGTTACTTCTGGAATCTCAGCTAAGGCCTCCCTAATAATTTCAAAATTTCGCTTTTGAATGGTCAAAAATTCAGGAAGACGCCTAGCTTGAGCCAATCCCACAGCAGCGTGCAATTCTGAAATTCTAAAATTATAGCCCAAAAACGGATGCGATTCTGCTCCTCGGTCATTACCAATGTGGTCATGACCATGGTCGCTATAATGGTCAGCGTTTAAGTAAAACTGTTCGTTATCAGTGATTACGGCGCCTCCCTCTCCACAGGTAATGGTTTTTACAAAATCGAAGGAGAAACAGCCTAAATCGCCAATACTTCCCAAGGGTTTTCCTTTGTAGGTGCCTCCAATCGCCTGACAAGCATCTTCCACTACCAGTAAATTATATTTGTTAGCTATCGCTAGAAGTGCATCCATATTGGCCATACTACCACACATCTGTACTACCATAATGGCTTTGGTTTTCGGGGTAATGGCTTTTTCTACAGATTTCGGACATAGGCCTAAAGTGTCATCCACATCCACCAAAATGGGAATAGCACCAAGCATCATTATGGCCTCAAAACTGGCCACAAATGTAAAAGTGGGCATAATTACCTCATCCCCTGCTCCAACACCAGCTGATGCTAAAGCTACTGAAACGGCCGCAGTACCACTGGATACCAATTGCACATATTTGGATTGAAAGGTGCTCTGTAATTCCTTCTCAAGTTCTTTAGCTTTCCAATGGCCTTTGCGCATGCCGTCAAATCCATAGCGCATGATGACACCGTTGTCCAACACATCGTTGACTTCCTTTCTCTCTAAATTTCCAAATAATTCAAATCCTGGCATATGTTTCTTATTTAATAAGCCCCTCCTAGCCTCCCCAAAGGGGAGGAATCGACTTCTTTCATTTCCCCTCCTTCGGAGGGGTCAGGGGAGGCTTTTTACAGTTCTATGACGGCCTCCTCAATTGGTTTTCTTACTTTTTTGAATGCGGAAAACATGTCATCTTCCGCGCGGTATCCAACAGGCAGTAGCAATACAGATTTTAGGCCTATATCGTTTAGTTTTAAAATGTCGTCAAACTTTTGGGGAATGAAACCTTCCATGGGACAGGCGTCTATCTCCTCGATGGCGCAGACAGTCATTAGATTGCCCAAGGCGATGTAAGCTTGATTGGTGGACCACTTTTGCCGCTCTTTAACGGACATCTTTTCCATCATTTGTATAAGGCCTTCGCGGTAAGGTTTCAAAATGGTTTCGGCAGTATTTCGTATGCCCTTGATGTTGTCATAATATTTAACGACGTCCTCATCAAGAATGTTATTTTGGATACAAATTATCAGTAGGTGCGAGGCATCCAAAACCTGCTTTTGGTTAAAGGCATGCTCCACCAGCGGTTCCCTGACCGCCTTGTTTTCTACTACCACCATTTTAATGGTTTGCAATCCGTAAGAGGTTGCGGTTAGATTAAACGCCTGCTTTAATACCTCTAACTTTTCTTTAGAAAGTTTTTTTTGAGCATCAAATTTTTTAGTGGCGTACCTCCATTTTAACTGCTTCACCGTGTCCATTATTGCTGTTTCCATATGTGCAAAAATAAGGTTTGAAAACGTGATTTTTTCAAAAAAGACCATAAAATATGGCAATCGTAAAATGGCACAAATTTATATAAAAAGATAAGGTTTTATTTGAAAGAATTAAAAAAGGGTTCTATATTTGCACCCGCCTACGCAATGCCTAAGGCATCACTTCGGCGGGCAAACCCGCTGAAAGGCAAACGCAAAAGACACTGGAGAAATGGCAGAGTGGTCGAATGCGGCAGTCTTGAAAACTGTTGAGGGTCACACCTCCGGGGGTTCGAATCCCTCTTTCTCCGCAAAAACCCATAACGAAAGTTGTGGGTTTCTTTTTTCTACAAAAAACCCAACCATTATTGGCCGGGTTTTAACAACTGATAGTTGGTTTGATTGATGAAGTTTAGTTTTACAATCCAGTACAGCTGTAATTAGTTGATATCTTGTCCGTTTTCCAATTTTTCAATATTGGCTTGCACCCTGCCCTTGCTTGCATCATTTGGTGCATTACCTAAAGCTTTTCTTAGGTAACTCAAAGCCTTTTTATAGTCGCCCATGGCGGAATAGGCTCTTGCCAATCCGTAATTAACGGGCCACATATTTTTGTTTTTTGACGCGTTCATTTTGAAGATTTCCAAGGCCTTATCGTTTTCGCCATTAGCAATTAGAGTCCTTCCATATTGGTGTACCTGAAAAATTGTAGCAAGTTCTAAGGATTCTTTTGCCAGTTTTTCGGATTCTTCTTTCTTGCCCATTTTATCCAAGATCTTCGACTTAATCTGCAAATTGTTAAAGGTTTTCTGGCTGAAAAACTTTCCTTCAATGGCATCACTTATCCATCCTAAGGCTTCATTTAAATCGCCATCATTATTTAATGCATAGTTCGCTGCCTGTTCCCAACTTTGCCTCGTAAAACCGCCTTGGCCCTGCAATTGCTGCCTGAAACTCTCCAACACTACTTCCGAAACATTTACTCCAATTTTAAAAGGGATTTGTTTCTTTTCCCAGTTTAATGAAGCCGTTGTTGAAGTTGCCGAAACTTCTTTAAAACTAAAGGTAAGTAATTCGGTATGTGGAATTTCATTGGTAGTGACATCCACTTTTAAAACATCTTCGGAAGGCTCGTAAAAATAGCTACCCCATGCCGTAGAATTATTTGAAAAAATTAAAGTGGCAGTATCGTCTTCTTTAACCACAATATGAAATCCGTAAGTTCCTGCGGCCAAAGGCTCTCCTTCGATAGTCACGTCATCTGAAAAACTAATTGTCGTATTTTCATTAGCACCTGCCCGCCATGGAGATACCTCTGCTGTACCAAAACCAAGATTTTTCATGCCATAAGGCACCAGTTTCCCCCATATTTCACGGTCGTTCACACTGGGTCTTGAATATTTAATGGTGATTTCAGTAATCCCAACGGTTTGGGATACGCTGGCGGCTTGGCTACCCCGCGGGGCATTAAGCTGTGCAAAAGTCTGTAGGCAAACAAATAAAAATAGGAGAAAGGTTTGGAGGGAATAATAGTTTCTCATGATAAAAGTATTGGTTGTTAGTGTCAACAAGGTATTGACTTATAGGGCGCATGGATGTTAGCGTTTTGTTAATTATGAGTACCAAAGTGTTAATTAACGCTTCCTTAAGAAGACCTTAACATTTTAACATTTCAAACTTTCAAGAGTAAAATAGAAACCCTAAACCACCATAAAATCCAAAAACTACCTTTGAATGCTAGGTGCAATATTTTATATTTGCGGTCTTATTTAAGGCTAACGATTTATGAAGATTTCATACAACTGGTTGAAGCAATTTATCAATATAAATTGGACTCCTGAGCAGACCAGTGAATTACTTACCGATTTAGGTTTGGAAGTTGAGGGTATTGAATCCTACCAATCTATTAAAGGCGGATTGGAAGGCGTAGTAATTGGTAAGGTTTTAACCTGCGAAAAGCACCCCAATGCCGATAAACTTAAAGTGACTACTGTTGATATTGGAGGTGAAAATCCACTACAAATTGTTTGTGGTGCTCCAAATGTGGGAGAAGGACAAAAAGTGCCCGTGGCAACTATTGGCACGACACTATATTCTGAAGAAGGTGAATCGTGGACCATTAAAAAAGGTAAGATCCGTGGGGAGGAAAGCCACGGGATGATCTGTGCGGAAGACGAACTCGGTTTGGGCACATCGCACGACGGCATTATGGTTTTAGATGAGAAAATCAAAATCGGCACACCAGCCTCAACTATTTTCCAGGTTGAAAACGACCATGTATTTGAAATCGGCTTAACGCCAAACCGCGCCGATGCCATGAGTCATTATGGTACGGCCCGTGATTTGAAAGCTGGACTCTTCCAAAAAGAAATTAAAGTAGAACTGATTACACCATCGGTAAGTGCTTTTAATGTTGAAAATAGAACATTAAAAATTGATGTTGAAGTTATTGATAAGGAATTAGCGCCAAGATATTGCGGGGTTACCATATCGGACATTAAAGTTGAAGAATCTCCTGAGTGGTTAAAACATAGATTGAAAGCCATCGGACTTAGCCCAATCAATAATGTGGTGGACGCTACTAATTATGTACTGCATGAATTGGGACAGCCCTTGCACGCCTTTGATGCCGTAAAAATTTCGGGCAACAAAGTTGAAGTAAAAACCCTTGAAAAAGGCACTAAGTTTATCACTTTGGATGGTGTTGAACGGGAATTGCACGAAGATGATTTAATGATCTGCGATGCCGAAAAACCAATGTGTATTGCTGGTGTTTTTGGAGGGATTGACTCTGGAGTGACCGAAAGCACCACAAAAATATTTTTGGAAAGTGCCTACTTTAACCCAGTGAGCATTAGAAAAAGTGCAAAACGCCATGGACTCAATACCGATGCTTCATTCCGTTTTGAACGTGGTATTGATCCGAACATTACGGAATACGCGCTAAAGCGTGCTGCGCTCTTGATTCAGGATTTGGCCGGAGGCGATATAACGAGTGATATTATCGATATTTACCCAAAGAAAATTGAAGATTTTCAAGTGCGCTTGAGTTTTGAAAATGCCAAAAAAATTATCGGCGAGGAAATTCCGAAGGAAACCATCAAAGGTATTTTGACCGCTTTGGACATAAAAGTAAACAATGTTACCGAAACCGGCTTGGGCCTTACGGTACCAGCTTACAGAAACGATGTACAGCGCGAAGCAGATATCATCGAGGAAATCCTACGAGTGTACGGCTACAACAACATTAGCATTTCCGAAAAATTGAATGCCTCCATTTCGAGCATGTCCAAGTTTGAAGATTACAAAATTCAAAACACAATTGGGAACCAATTGGCAGCGCAAGGGTTTTTCGAAATTCTTTCAAATTCATTAACCACTCCAAATTATATTGGACTTGGAAATAATTTAAAGGAGGAGCATAGTATAGAAATGCTTAATCCTTTAAGTAATGATTTGTCGGTAATGCGACAGTCTTTATTGTTTTCAGGATTGGAGGCAGTGTCCTATAACATCAACCGAAAGCGACAAGACCTTAAGTTGTTTGAATTCGGGAAAACCTATCACAATTTTTCAGATGAAAACACCGAGGTAAAGCACTTGACGTTGTTTGCAACGGGTAATCAAAATTCAGAAAACTGGGCAAAAACAAACAGCGCTAAAAGTGATTATTTCTTTCTTAAAGGCATCGTTATTTCTGCCCTTGAACGCTTAGGAATTTCTAGATACAATGAAGCTCCCATTAAAAATGACCTTTTTAGCGAAGGTGTTTCCCTAAATCTAGGGAAAGCCAAAATTGTGGAATTCGGTTTGATTAACAAATCCGTCTTAAAACATTTTGATATCTCACAGGAGGTAGTTTGTGCCGACTTTAATTGGGATGCGATTTTGGATATCGTAAAACACAACAAAATCACTTTTAGGCCTATACCAAAATACCCAGAAGTACGTCGGGATTTTGCGCTCTTGCTGGATGAAAATATCACTTTTGAATCCATCTATAAAATTGCCAAACAGACCGAAAAGCAATTGTTGAAAAATGTGAATCTATTTGATGTCTATCAAGGTAAGAACCTACCAAAAGGAAAGAAGAGTTATGCGGTAAGCTTTACACTTCAAGACGAAAAGAAGACCCTTAACGACAAGCAGATAGATAAAATTATGGGTAAACTTCAAAACAATTTTGAAAAGCAACTTGGGGCCGAGTTGCGTTAATTTCAAATTACCAATAATATGGGTTCATTTCGGTTCTTTAGTGTAGTACTAGCCATCGTGTTTTCTGGGATGGTACTGAATGCACAATCCTCTAAGTCAAAGGACTCCATAGGAGAAACCAAGCCAAAAGAAACGACATTCAGCCTATTAAAACATGATACAAAACAAACCGCTAAAAGTGTTGCCCATGCTTTTACTAGACCAGTGTATTGGAAAGGTAACGACTTTGGTAAATTAGGAATATTACTCGCTGGTACGGCCTCCTTATCCCTTGCTGACGAAGAAGGAAGGCGTTTTTTTAAAAGGCAACAAGAAGATTTTCCCGGGGTAGTTCGAGATTTTGGTTGGTACTTTGGTAGCCCACAAAATTATTTTATGGCTAATGCCGGCTTGTATGGTTTCGGTTTGTTTACCAAAAATGAACAGATTAGAAAAACGAGCGTACTTATTATTTCCTCTTCCGTGACCAGTGGTTTTTTGCAAAGTTTCCTAAAGACTGCCGTTGGCAGGGAAAGACCCGGAGACGCCGAAGACCCTTTCGGATTTAAACTCTTCTCCAGCCAAGGGCGATTCCATTCTTTTCCATCCGGACATACGGTTTTATCAATGACGATGGCACACGCCCTTGCGAAACAGTTTGAAAACATTTGGGTAAAAGTAGGCATCTATGGTGTTATTGGGGCCATTCCTCCCATTTCGAGACTGATTGACGGTGCGCATTGGCTTACTGATGTTGGGTTCTCGGTAGCACTGAGTATCATCGTTGTAGATAGTATCGATAAGTTTTTGTTCAGTTCGGAAGCTTACGAATATAAAAAACCACCAAAAAAAATAGCTTGGAATCTTCGCTTTGGACCTAATACAATTGGGGTCATCGGCACTTTTTAATTTTGTAAATCTCAGGAAATTTTCGTAAATTTAGAAGGCAACTAAACTTTTGAAGCCATGACAAATTACGTTAAAGTTTTTTCGGGGAATTTTATTGAAGTACAACGCATTTTCAAATCGCTTGAAGATGTAGGTATTTGTGCTATTATAAAAGATGAATCTGAATCTGGCAGATTGGCAGGTTTTGGAGCAAGTATCCAGGGCTTTCAGGAAATTCATGTGCACAAGGAAGAAATTGATAGGGCAACCCCAATTGTGGAAGCCCTCGTTTCGGAATTGGAAGCCTAATCTATGCCGTTACTGCATACATTTTGTTCCTCAGTTCCTTAATTTTTGAATCCTGCATATACTCATCAAAAGTGGTGTAACGGTCAATGATGCCATTAGGCGTCAATTCAATCACACGATTGGCAACCGTTTGGGCAAACTCGTGGTCATGTGTTGTAAACAAGACAGTTCCTTTAAAGTTTTTTAAAGAGTTATTGAAGGCGGTAATGCTTTCCAAATCCAAATGGTTAGTTGGCTCATCAAGCATTAAAACATTCGCCCTTATCATCATCATACGGCTTAGCATACATCTCACTTTTTCACCACCCGAAAGCACGTTACATTTTTTCAACGCTTCCTCTCCACTAAAAATCATTTTACCTAAAAATCCTCTAATGTAAACTTCTTCACGCTCCTCTTCAGTGGTTGCCCATTGGCGTAACCAATCCACCAAATTTAAATCGCTATTGAAAAACTCGCTATTGTCCAATGGCAAATAGGATTGTGTTGTCGTAACACCCCAGGCGTATTTCCCTGCATCGGCTTTTTCCTTGCCATTGATGATTTGATAGAATGCCGTGGTTGCCCTTGAATCTCTTGAAAAGACAACAACCTTATCGCCTTTTGCTAAGTTCAAATCTATTTTATTGAATAATACCTCGCCATCCAAAGAAGCGGACAGCCCATCAATATTTAAAATCTGGTCGCCCGCCTCGCGCTCGCGCTCAAAAATAATAGCGGGATATCGGCGACTTGTTGGACGAATATCAGCAATATTCAGCTTATCGATCATTTTCTTTCTACTAGTCGCCTGCTTACTTTTAGCCACGTTAGCCGAAAAACGTCGAATAAATTCTTCCAACTCCTTTTTCTTCTCTTCGGCCTTTTTGTTTTGTTGGGCCCTTTGCTTTGCCGCTAACTGAGACGATTCGTACCAAAATGTATAATTTCCAGAGTAATGGTTAATTTTTCCAAAATCGATATCGGAAATATGCGTACAAACTGCATCTAAAAAGTGCCTATCGTGCGAAACTACTATCACGCAGTTATCATAATTGGCCAAAAAGTTTTCCAACCAAGAAATAGTTTCATAATCCAAATCATTGGTAGGCTCATCCATAATCAGTACATCCGGACTTCCAAATAACGCTTGGGCTAAAAGCACACGTACCTTTTGCTTTCCATCCAAATCTGCCATCAACGAGTAGTGCAAGTCTTCTTTGATACCCAGATTGGACAACATTGCAGCCGCATCACTATCCGCATTCCATCCGTTCATTTCCTCAAATTGTACTTGCAATTCACCAATCCTATCCGCATTTTCGTCCGAATAATCCGCGTAAAGCGCATCGATTTCTGTTTTAATTTTGAATAAGGGCTTATTACCCATTAAAACCGTTTCCAAAACATTATGTTCATCATATAAATTATGATTTTGCTCCAAAACGGACATACGCTTCCCCGACTCCAAGGACACATGGCCGGAAGTAGGCTCCTGCTTGCCCGAAAGGATCCTTAAAAATGTAGATTTCCCAGAGCCGTTGGCACCAATAATACCATAGCAGTTGCCGTTATTGAACGTGGTATTTACCTCATCAAACAGCACGCGTTTACCAAACTGAACAGAAAGATTTGAAACTGATAACATAGTCCTCTTTTAAAATTGTGGCAAAAATAAAAAAATCCACTCGATGGATAAAGAGGATGCCATTTAATTTTCGCCACCTTAGGAAAGCCGTAACAATATTTAACAACGCATTAACAGGGAGTTTTAAACGCAAAAATTATTTTTGTATCAATAGATGACTAAATCTATTTTTTGAGGAGGGATTTATGAGACTTTATATCTACATCGTATGCGTTGTTTTCACCTTTATTAGTTGCGGTAAGGAAACTTCCGAAAAGCACGTTTTTCTTGGCGGTGAAATAATTAATAAAAATACGGACTATGTCATTCTTTATGACGCCAAAGAAGTGATCGACACTATCAGGTTAGATGGTAGAAATCGTTTTTCATATAAGTTTGAAAAAGACTTTAAACCAGGATTCTACACATTTCGCCACGGAGCCGAGGTGCAAATGGTACTTTTGGAACCTGGCGATAGTATAATGTTCAGGCTGAACACTTATGACTTTGACGAATCGCTGGTTTACACGGGCAAAGGCGCAAAAAAGAACAATTATTTGATCAACGATTTTTTAGAGCGTGAAATTGAAGAAAAGGAAGTTTTCAAATATTGTCAATTAGACGCAAAGGTTTTTGAAAGGCTTTTGGACTCCATTAAGGCAGAAAAAAACATCAAACTTATAGCTTTCGAGGATAAATATACACCCTCGGAAATGTTCAGCAAAATTGCTCAGGCCAACATAGATTATGCCTATTACTCCAGTAAGGAGATTTACCCTTTTGTGCATTACGGGTATGATAAAAAGAGCATTATGGAAAGCCTACCAGAGGATTTTTATGCCTATCGAAAGGTCATCAATTATAACGATGAATTCTTTAAGCACAATTTCAACTATATCACTTTCCTAAGATCAAGTTTTAACAATATTGGCTTGGGCTTACACTTGGAACATTCCAAAAAGGACAAGTTCAAATGGATGGATCTGTGTTACAATTTATGTAGGCTCGAGGCTATCGATAGTCTGGTTATAAATCCCGACATTAAAAATGAATTGTTGTACCATTACGGCATCAGCTTCTTAGCGAAAAATAAAAATTTAGAACACAACGATATCGTTCTGAAATCTCTTTTAGCTAAAGGCACAGACAAGAAAAAAAATGACAAAATTCTATCGTACAATGCTTCGGTGAATCGATTAAAAACCGGTGAAAAATTTCCGGAGGTTAAAGTGCTTAATCTGGACAACAACTCGGTAAGCATCAATAATGTTTTTAATAAACCTTCTGTGGTTTATTTCTGGTCGCATATGTACAAGGACTTCTTTGATAATAGCCACAAACGGGCCAAAGAATTGCGCAAAAAATATCCCGAGGTGGATTTCATTTCGGTAAATATTGATTGCTACAGTACAGACCGATGGCATTCTACTTTAAAAAAGAAAAACTGTTCCCCACAAAACGAATATATGTTTGAAAACTCGGAACAATCCATTGAACAATTGGCGATTTATCCCCTGACGAAAGTAATATTGGTGGATAAAGAAAGTACCATTGTTAATGGACACTCAAATATGTTCGAGAGCAGTTTTGAAGAAGAACTTTTAGCCATGCTTAACCGATAGCTGTTTACCTCATATTAATTGAAGTGATTTTTTATAGTTTAATCTTAACACCTTTAAATTATGGAAGAGCAACCAACAAAAGTAAGCCTAGTGGGCACCGAAGGAAACTATTTCCTCATCAAGTTTCCTAACTTAAAAATTCCTGTTTCAGTCAATAAAAACCTCTATGAGAAAATGCGGAATAGCCCCTTGTATGAATTTATGGATGTGCCAGAGGTTACTGCAAGGGTAAATTCTGCATAATTTTGTGATAAACTTTTATTTTTACGGAGGCTGTTCTTAGAAACAGCCTTTTACTTTAAAATAAATCAATTCAATTATCTTTGCCCAACATCTTTTTTTATGCGAATCGATATTATTACCGTATTACCAGAACTTCTGAAAAGCCCTTTTGAAGCTTCCATCTTAAAACGGGCCATCGAGGCCGATTTAGTTGAAATCCATTTTCATAATTTACGGGATTATGCTACAGATAATTACAAATCTATTGATGATACACAATTCGGTGGAGGCGCTGGCATGGTGATGATGGTGGAACCGATTGACAAGTGTATTTCAGATTTAAAAACGCAAAGAAATTATGACGAAGTTATCTACATGACACCGGATGGGGAAACCTTAAATCAGGGCATAGCCAATCAAATTTCCTTAAAAGAAAACATTATTATCCTTTGTGGGCATTATAAAGGTGTGGACCAACGCGTGAGGGATCATTTGATTACCAGAGAAATATCCATCGGGGATTTTGTGCTTTCAGGAGGAGAATTAGCGGCAGCCGTACTTTGTGATGCAGTCATCAGATTAATTCCCGGGGTGTTGGGCAATGAAACCTCTGCACTAACCGATTCCTTTCAAGATAACTTATTGGCACCCCCGATTTACACCAAACCTCGGGAGTACAATGGCTGGAAAGTGCCCGAACTACTCTTTAGTGGTAATTTGCCTAAAATTGAAAAATGGCGGGAGGAGGAGGCTTATAAACGGACTCAGGAACGCCGGCCGGATTTGTTGGGAGAATAACCCCTCCGCCTATCGGCACCTCCCCTTAAAAAGGGGAGGAACTTTTTAATCCGATTATTTTTTAAAACCCAAACACTCTTTACTTCAATAATTTCTGTAAGATCAATGAATACGTTTACCCCTTAAGCCAAGCTTTACGTAAAGCAATTTGAGCTTCCGTGGCGTCAGACTTTTCAATAATGGCTTCCCCTTGAGTATAAGGTTGAGTGGTGGTTGTTTTTATCACCACTTCTTCGCCGTTTCTGTCCAATTTCACTTCAACGTCCTTTCCGGGTTTCCACATAAACACTTGCTGTAATACTTGGTTTGCATTCATCAAAGTCAGCGCGGTACCATTAATTTCTTTAATTACATCATTGGCTTGAGCACCTTGCGCCGACCAAAAGCTGTTTTTCAATACCATATCCGTAAAGAAAATAGTGCCCTTTTGCCCATCACCACTAACAATTGGCGCACCGTTCATCAAAATGTAATTTGTTTCTATTTGTGCTTCCCCAATTTCCAATCCAACTTTTTCAAAAAAGGCGTTGTAGTCAATTGGCAAATCTCCAACAACATGGGTGTTGAAAAATTCACCAATGGACGGATAAGTCATTTCAGTAATTTCTGCTATCAACTTATCATCTTCAAAGGGTTTGTTCTTTCCATATTTGTTGGACAGTTCTTTCATTAAGGATAAAATCCCTCGGTTACCGTTGCTTTCCTCACGCATTAAAATGTCAATGCACATTCCAATCAGTGCACCTTTTTGGTAAACATTTAAATATTCGTCTTTATACGGTGCCTTTAAAACATTTTCACTCATAATAGTGAAGCTCATGGCATCGTTCATTCTCTTAGATCCTTGAATCTTTTGCATAATATCTGCGTAAAACTCTTTCTCATCTACTAAGCTTCGGTCCACCTGAAATAGTGTCGCAAAATACTCCGTCACGCCCTCATACATCCATAAATGTTTAGAGAACGTCGGGTTGTTGTAATCAAAATAATGCACATCCTCGGAGTGTACACTTAAAGGTGTCAAAATATGGAAAAACTCATGCGACACTACGTCTATCATACTGTCTGCCAAAGCCTCGGGCTCCATAGATTCTGGAAAAACCACTACCGTAGACGTGTGATGCTCTAAGGCACCAAAACCTTTTGCGGAATCTTCTTTCCCTTCGGACAAATACAAATAAATGTCATATCGCGTCGTTGCATTGATATCACCCAAATAGGCCTTTTGGGCTTTCATCATCTTGAAAACCGTTTCTTTCAACGACTTTGCTGAGTGTAGTTTATTGGGCGAATACACGCTCAGTACAATTTTTATATCGCCAACTTGGAATTCTTCCACATCCAGATTACCATACATCATCGGATTATCTGTAATATCAAAATACCTCGGTGCGAAGTAACTCGTAGTCGTCATAGTACCGTCATCAGAAGTACTTGAAGCCACATTTTGCAACGCCGAAGTTCTTACAAAATCCGTTGGAGCGGTCACGTCCAATTTATATTGATTGTTTTTTAACGAATCAAAATATCCAATAAAACCGTGTAAATTCAATACGTAATTGTTTTCCTCAATATTAGTACCTCCGGGGGAAAACGGTTGCTCTTGACCGATGCCTCCTATTTCTTCAATATCAAAGGTATCATTTACGTAATACATGATTTTATCCAATTCCTTGGCATTTTCAACCGTCCAGCTATTAGTGTCAACTTTTGAAACCCTTAACTCATTTCCAGAATAATCCAATGCCTTAAAACCATCTACATATTTCCCAAAATCACTAACGGAATAGGTCCCAGGAATCACACGGGGCAATCTGTACGTAACGGTTTCAACTGTAAAACGCCCGGGGTTAATCGTCACTGGTGCTTTATCCTCGGTTACTTTTGATAAATCGATATGAGTTGCGATGGGCGTATTAAGGGCCAAGTCATTCGCCTTATTTTTTCCAGCTCCACAACCAAAAAGCACCACGCTAAGACATAGTGACGCTACAATTATTCTGATATTCATGTGTAATTATTTTTTAGTTTTTAAAGTGACGCTAAAAATACGGCGTTGTTACGCCATGTTTTCATAAGGTTTTGTTAAAACATACTAACTGCTTTAAGTATATTCGCCTATGCAAAAACCACTAGTGAGCATATTGACCCCTTTTAAGAATACGGAGGCTTTTATTACCGAATGTCTTCAATCTATTGTCAATCAAAATTATCAAAATTGGGAACTGCTTATTGTGGATGACCATTCTAAAGATAAAAGTTTTGAAATCGTAGATGCATTTGCGCAGAACGATTCTCGGATAAAACTATTGAAAAACAAAGGTGAGGGCATCATCGATGCACTTAAAATGGCTTATGGACAAAGTTCGGGAGAACTGATTACAAGAATGGATAGTGACGACATCATGACTCTAAACAAACTGTCGGTTTTAGTCGATAACTTATACAAATACGGAAAAGGCCACGTTGCCGTCGGATTGGTGGAATATTTTAGTGCACATGGTGTTGGCCCAGGCTATAAAAGCTATGAAAATTGGCTGAACGACTTGACAAGAACAGGTAATAATTACAGCGAAATTTACAAAGAGTGCGTGATTCCTTCTCCCTGCTGGATGGTATTGCGAGAAGATTTTGAGGCCTGTGGCGGGTTTGAACCCAATATTTATCCTGAGGATTACGATTTGACGTTTCGGTTTTACAAGCATGGGCTTAAATGTATCCCATGCGACCAAACCCTCCATAAATGGCGGGATTACAGCACGAGAACTTCGCGGACTCATATACACTATGCTCAAAACCATTTTACCACCTTAAAGGTGCATCATTTTCTGGATATTGATTATGACGCTTCCAGAGAACTGGTGATTTGGGGGGCTGGTACTAAGGGCAAATTGATGGCGAATATCTTTATTGAACGCAACATTCCTTTTGAATGGATTTGCGACAATCCAAATAAAATTGGAAAAGCCATTTACGGCAAAACTCTTTTGAATTTTGATGCACTTGTTAACATCAAAAATCCACAAAGCCTGATTACCGTTGCCAATAAAGATGCCCAAAAAGAAATTAGGACATATCTATCGAAATTGAATTTAAAACCTTTTGAAGATTATATTTTCTTCTGTTAGCTTATCGAGAATATAAAAATTACGTAGATTTGACAAATCAAAAAATAAATGCAGTTTAAATACCCCGAACTTCTTTACGCTTTATTTTTACTGCTTATCCCCATTATTGTCCATTTATTTCAGCTTCGGAAATTCAAGAAAGTGCCGTTTACCAATGTGGCCTTTTTAAAAAACGTGAACATACAGACCCGGAAAAGTTCGCAACTTAAAAAATGGTTGACACTAATTACCAGATTGTTGTTATTTGCACTTATCATTCTTGCGTTTGCACAACCCTATTTTTCAAAAAACGACACCTTAAACAAAGTTCAAGAAACGGTTATTTACTTGGATAATTCCTTTAGCATGCAGGCTAAAGGAGCTAATGGCCCTCTGCTCAAGAGAGCGATACAGGACATCATTTCCAATATTCCTGAGAGCCAAAATATCTCGATAGTTACCAATTCAAAAACCTATAAAAACACCTCTGTCAATGCTGTCAAAAATGAATTGTTGGGATTGGAATATGAATCCAAACAACCTTCCTTTAATGCAATTTTGTTGAAGTCCAAAAATCTCTTCAGTAAAGATGCTTCTTCTATAAAAAACCTCATTTTTATTTCTGATTTTCAAGATAGAAGTGACGATTTTCAAAAAGAAAGAGATTCCTCGATTAATTTTTATGCTGTAAAATTAAACCCTGTCAATACACAAAACGTCTCGTTGGACAGTGCCTACATTTCAGAAGTGACGCCGACCAAATTAGAACTCACAACCATCATTAAAAATACCGGTAACGCCATAGACAATCTGCCAGTTTCCCTTTTAAATGACGGCAATATAATTGCGAAAACCTCAACCTCTGTGGATTCTAAAGCAACGGTTACTTTTTCCCTTCCCGCCAATGAGGCCATAAATGGGGAAATCACCATCAACGATACACATTTGCAATTTGATAATCGATTGTATTTCAACATTAATGCCACTGACAAAATAAACGTGTTGGCGATTGGCGAAACTGATGCCGACTTTTTAAAGCGAATTTTCACCGAGGACGAATTTGCTTTTACCAGCACCTCGATTCGGAGCCTAAATTACAATAGTATTTCAGCTCAAAACCTGATTATTTTAAACGAATTAAAGAGCATTCCCATGACTTTAGTTTCCGTATTAAAAACATTTACGGATAACGGCGGAACCTTACAAATTATTCCGTCTAATGATGTTTCAATCGAGACCTACAATCTGTTGCTTAACAATTATGGCTTGGGGCTTTTGAAAAGCGTCTCTTCCGAAAAAAGGGTCACTACAATACATTATGGCCATCCGCTCTATAGTAAAGGTGTTTTTGAAAAACAGGTGAAAAATTTTCAATATCCGAAGGTTAATGGGTTTTACACTGCTTTGAATAATCGAGGTGCTTCGATATTATCTTTTGAAGATGGGAAGCCATTTTTAATATCGAATGGTAATATTTTTTTGTTGACCGCTTCTATTGAAACCGAAAATTCAAACTTCAAAAATTCACCATTAATCGTACCGACCTTTTACAACATCGCCAAGCAAAGCTTTAAAACACCAAACCTTTACTATTCCATAGGTGAGCAAAATGAGTATGAAGTAAAAGCAACACTAAAAAATGATGGGGTCCTATCACTCAAAAACAAGGAATTAAACTTTATACCGAGACAGCAGAATTTTAACAATAAAGTAGTAATTACCACAGAAGAACTGCCATCCAAAGCGGGCACTTACAGCATTGTAAATAATGGTGATACCTTCGAAAATGTTAGCTATAATTACAGAAGAACGGAAAGCAATTTAAGTTATACCGATTTGGGTTCCATTGAAGGTTTAAATGTGGATTCATCCATCACTGCGGTTTTTGATACATTAAAAAGTGAGACTAAAATTAATGCCTTGTGGAAATGGTTTGTTACTTTTGCACTGATCCTGCTGATCGTAGAAATGCTCATCTTAAAATATTTTAAATGAACATACTGATAAAATCCGCCACGATACTAGATTCCAAAAGCGATTTTCATAACACTACCCAAGATATTTTAGTTGAAAACGGATTGATTTCCAAAATTGGCCAGAATTTAAAAAACCCAAAGAACTACAGAGAAATCACGTTTGAAAACCTCCATGTTTCGCAAGGCTGGTTTGACAGTAGCGTGTCCTTTGGGGAGCCTGGATTTGAAGAGCGGGAAACGATTGAAAACGGTTTGAGAACTGCTTCGCTTTCGGGCTTTACGGCCGTGGCTTTAAACCCAAATACGCATCCGGTAATTGATACAAGTTCTGACGTAGCATTCGTAAAATCAAAAGCTGAAAAAAAGGCAGTTGCCTTATTGCCCATCGGTGCTTTAACCCAAAATAGCGCCGGCGAGGATTTGGCGGAACTTTTCGATATGAAAAATGCCGGGGCAGTAGCGTTTTACGATTATAAAAAACCGATTTCGAACCCCAATCTTTTAAAAATCGCCTTACAATATGCCAGTAATTTTGGAGGATTGGTTTGTTCCTTTCCTCAGGAAAACCAAATTGCAGGCTTAGGGGTGATGAATGAGAATATTACCAGCACGTCCTTGGGTCTAAAGGGGAATCCGGCTTTAGCGGAAGAACTGCAAGTAGCGCGGGATTTATTCCTTTTGGAATACACAGGAGGCAAGTTGCATATCCCAACGATTTCTACAGCGAAAAGCGTTGCTTTAATCAGGGAGGCGAAGCAGAAAAAGCTAGATGTGAGTTGCAGTGTGGCGATTCACAACCTTTATTTTTCAGATGAAAACTTGACAGGGTTTGACACGAATTTCAAGGTGAAACCTCCCCTACGCACCCAAACCGATATTAATGCTCTAATCGAGGGCGTAAAGGATGGGACAATTGATATGGTTACCAGTGACCATAATCCATTGGATATTGAGTTAAAAAAAATCGAATTTGACCATGCCGACTATGGCACCATTGGCCTGGAAAGTGCTTTTGGGGCTTTACAAAACATTTTCACCTTGAAAAAAACCATTTCAATTTTGACCAGTGGCAAAGGACGTTTTGGAGTTTCTGCATCACCAATCAACGAAGGCAATCCTCTCAATGTTGCGCTTTTCAACCCTAACGGCACTTATGAATTTGGAAACGAGCATATTGTTTCAAAATCTAAAAACGCCATCTTTAAAGGTGAAACCCTCAAGGGTAAAGTATATGGCATTGTGGCTAACAAAAAAGCTGTATTAAAATAAAATGACGCAACAAGAAATTCAAGAAGGTAAAACTTTTGCAATTGTGGCCTACATTACCTTTATAGGCCTAATTGTAGCAATCATAAAAAACCTAAATCAAAAAAATCCATTCACTGCATTTCACGTGCGCCAAATGATTGGATTAGTATTGCTTTTGATTTTTTCAAACTTGACCGAAAAATATGTAAACAGTTGGCTAGGCACTATGTTGTGGTTCGGCACTTTTATCCTTTGGGTTTACGGGATTATCACTGCTGTTCGTGGTGAGGCAAAGCTTATTCCTTTCTTTGGAAAACTGTTTCAGGAATGGTTTCAAAATATTGGAAAATAAATGTTGTACACTTCTCTTTCTTTAGATTATGTCTTGAGGCCATCCACCCTCGATAAAAATCCCCCACTACTGATTATGCTCCATGGCTACGGTAGTGACGAAAATGATTTGTTCTCATTTGCAAGTGAACTTCCCGAAGAACTTTTGATTATTTCCGCAAGGGCACCATATCGCATGCAACCCTTTGGAAATGCATGGTACGCCATCAATTTTGATGCGGACAAAGGAAAATGGAACGACAATGTTCAAGCCAAGCAATCTGTAGATTTAATTGCAAAATTCATTGACGAAGTTGTATCTAAATACGATATCGGAAAAGACAATATCACCCTTTTGGGATTTAGCCAAGGCACAATTCTAAGTTATGCCGTGGCGTTGACTTATCCTGAAAAAGTCAAAAATATTATTGCGCTTAGCGGTTACATCAATCAAGATATTTTGCCCGAAGATATCGGCGAAAAAGAGTATTCCCATTTAGATTTTTATTGCTCGCATGGCAGTGTGGACCAGGTAATTCCTGTAGATTGGGCTAGACAAACACAACCTTTTTTAAATTCGGTGAACATTAAAAATGTGTACTCCGAATTTCCAGTGGGTCATGGGGTGGCTCCTCAAAACTTTTATGAATTTAATACGTGGCTCGAGCAACGTTTATAGGTGAGTTTTATCCGGACAAAGTATCCGTTTGACTGAAACCCTTATACTCCATCTTTATTTCATCGAAAATCTTTGTAGCTCAAGGAAATACATTTGTTTTTGTTTAATTTTTTTATATTTTTGTTAGACATTATTTTAATGTAAATTTGCTATGAAATCTACAAAACCACTTTACAAGGCTGTGGATCCCTATGGGATTATCATTGCTTTTGTGATGATTTTTATTTGGTTTTTTTCGCTCTTCACCCTTTTAATTTGGGACATCAGTTATGCAAATCCATTGGTTTATTTAACTATTCTTTTACAGACACATTTGTACACTGGATTGTTTATTACGGCTCATGACGCCATGCACGGCTCTGTATCCAAAAACAGAAAATGGAATACCCTAATTGGCTGGATAACCTCCATGCTATTCGCCTTCAATTTTTACGATAGATTACTGGTAAAGCATCATGAACATCATCGATTCGTAGCTTCTGACAAAGATCCTGACTTCCATGAATCGGGTAAGTTTTGGCCTTGGTATTGGAGTTTTATTAAAAAGTACACTACGTTGAAACAATTGATTTTGATGACCATTACCCTGCAATTATTGCGATTGGTTTTCCCGTTGGATAATCTGTTATTATTTTGGATTTTCCCTGGCATATTGTCTACTTTCCAGCTCTTTTATTTTGGTACCTATGTACCTCACAAAGATGGGCATGACCATGACAACAAGCACCATTCTTCTTCTTTGGAGAAAAATCATATTTGGGCTTTTTTGAGTTGCTATTTTTTTGGATACCACTACGAGCATCATGATGCTCCCGGGGTACCTTGGTGGCGTTTGTGGAAAGTAAAACAATAAGCTTTCAGGACTTGCGTCAAGTTATAAATGTAAGCTCATCCGGATATTCAAAAAAAAATCCGGCAACAACCGGATTTCTAATCTATATATAATTTAAGTTTCTAGCTATTCACCACCAATCTAAACCCTTCGCCGTGAATATTCAAAATTTCCACCTTGTCATCAGGCTTTAAGTATTTGCGGAGTTTGGCAATGTAAACATCCATACTTCTAGAGGTAAAATAATTATCATCGCGCCAAATCTTGGTCAACGCTAATTCACGAGGCATTAAGTCATTTTCATGTAACGCCAACAAGCGCAACAATTCATTCTCTTTAGGAGAAAGTTTTGTTGGCTCTCCCCCATCAAAACGTAAAAACCGTAATTTGGAATTCAAATGGAAACGGCCAATTTCAAACTCAAACTGCTTGCTATCGGATATAGTTTCAGTAGCCTTTCGTTGCATAATGGCCTTAATTTTCATGAGCAACACTTCGCTATCAAACGGCTTGTTTAAATAATCGTCTGCCCCTACTTTATAGCCTTTTAATACATCTTCCTTCATCGCTTTTGCAGTCAAAAAAACAATAGGCACATCCGTATTTTTTTCACGGATTTCCTTGGCAAGGGTAAATCCGTCCTTATATGGCATCATCACGTCCAAAATACATAAATCGTAATCGTCCTTCTTGAATTTTTCAAAGCCTTCCATACCGTTTTTGGCATGCACCACATCATAGTCGTTCATCATTAAATAATCTCGAAGCACGGTTCCGAAATTCGGATCGTCCTCAACCAATAAAATTTTCTTGTTTTGCTCTTCCATATGTTTATGATATTAAGGGAAGCTTTATCGTAAAAGTACTTCCTTTTCCTTTTTCACTTTCTACGGACACGTATCCCTGATGGTCGTCCACTATGCGCTTCACATAGGCCAACCCCAGTCCATGTCCTTTTACATTATGTATGTTTCCTGTATGCTCCCTATAAAACTTTTCGAAAACACGTTTAGCCGCAGCTTTGCTCATGCCACTGCCTTGATCCTGAATTCTCAACAATATATTTGTTCCCACATTTTCAGTAAACACGTCTATTTGCGGCGCTTCAGGCGAATATTTTATGGCGTTATCCAACATATTTACTATCACATTTGTAAAATGGGTTTCATTTGCCAAAACAGTCGAATAATCCGCATCCAAATGTGTTTTTATATACCCCTGTCTGTCCTCAACAATCAGTTCTACATGAGTGATAGCATCTTCAACCAAATCGTGTAAATCAACCCTGTCCTTACTGATATTCAGCTCGTTTTTTTCCAGTTTAGATATTCTCAACACATTTTCAACCTGCGCGTGCATCCTTTTGTTTTCTTCTTTGATCATATTCAGATAACGCACTACCTTTTTCTGATCCTCAATAATTTTCGGGTTCTTAATCGCATCCAATGCCAAATTTATGGTAGCAATTGGTGTTTTGAACTCGTGGGTCATATTGTTGATAAAATCCGTTTTAATTTGTGATATTTTACGCTGTTTCACCAATTGGAACAAAGCACTTGAATAGGCCAAAACGATAATCAAAGTGAATACTACCGATAACATAATCATTCCAATAATGGACGACAAAATAAATTTATGGTCATCGGGAAAATTCACCAAAAGTTTATAGTTACTCTGATTATTTTCGTCATAAAAAACGGGGACACTAAAAGTTGATTTTTCATCTTTTTCGAAACCTTCGCTGTAAACTTTAGTGGCCAAATCCCTGCTATAAACCGCAAATTCAAAGTCGATATCAATACCATTTTCCTTTAATTTTTTGGACAACAATTCTGATATATCCTCCTTGGAAACTCTTTTGTGTACAGGGATAGTCTTTGCAAACGCCCGAAGGTTATTATAGAAATAATTCTTTTCGGCATCCCTTAAACGACCGCTGTTAATAATATTCAAAATCGGGTTGGGCTTAAGATCCCTATCATTTAAATTGGCGTTATCGTACACCTCAATTTTTGAAGTCCCTATAATATTCCTAATATCAATACTATCTAAACCGATGTCAAAGAGCGATGAAGATAATTTGTAATTATCCTCCAGCACATTACTTTTATAGATTAACGTTTCCTTTGTACTGTTATTTTGCTGATAAATAAACAGTTGTGAAACTGCCGCGGAGTCCTTTTTCTTTTCACTGTCCAAACTTTGAAAACGCTGAAAATAGGTATCCAACTCCTTTTTTTCAATGGCATTAGATGCATAGCTCAACGCACTTTTTACATTGAACTTAAAGCGGTCCTTTTCATTTTCAACAGCACCATTGATAAAAAACACCTGAACAAAAATGATTCCTACAAGCGACGCACTCATCAATATTATCAGCAGGACAAAAACTTTTTTGCTCATCACCCAAAATTAACATTTTAACATTTAGTCAACTTATCATTTAACCTTACATTAACAAAAATGCCATAACAGATTTTTTATTGCGTTTTTTTAAGTATTTGACGGTGAATTTCTTGGACTTGATGTTTGGTTTTCCCTAAATCTTCGTTTGAAATTACAAAATCTGATAGGGCTATTTTTTTGTCGTCCGGCCATTGATTTTTCATAATAGATTCGATTTTTTCTTTTGAAGAATTGTCCCGGTTTAGCAACCTCTCAATTCTTAGGGATATTGGAGCCGTAACGGTAATAACAAAATCCATCTGTTTGTCCCCTTCACTTTCAAATAAAATAGCTACCTCTTTTATTACATAAGGAGCATTCTGTTTTGCTACCCATTTCTCAAAATGTCTTTTGACTTTTGGATGAACGATAGCATTCATTTTTTGCAAGATTGCCTTATCATTGAATATAATCTCCGCCAAAAATGGTCGGTTTAATTTGCCATCCACATAGGCATTCTCTCCAAAAAGGGCTATAAGTTTACGCTTGATCACTTTTGATCGGTGCATCAGTTTTTTGGCCTCTTCATCTGCTATATAAACAGGAATGCCTAGCGCTTCAAATGCCTTAGCCACTGTTGTTTTCCCACTACCTATACCTCCTGTTAGCCCTACTATTGTCATTTTACGATAATGAATTCTATGCGTTGTTGGCTCAATTTGATACGTTTTACGTTTTCTGGAAATCTCACCAATTCTGTGATTAAAAACGATTGGTTTTGACCTGCCTTATTATAGTCGCAAACCACTCTAAAATCTTTTGGTTTGACACTGTTGAAATACTCTAAACTGGTATAATAGGACACATTAACTTCCTTTGGAAAACATTTGATAGAAATACTATCGGGCACGTTTATCACCCTGATAGGGATTTTTACCGTGCCTTCAGTAAACTTCTCAACATCAGCAACCAATTCCACTTCATCCAAAGAAAACTTCAAATCCTTTCTGTTTTTTGGAAGTTTAAGTCTTGCCTTTTTTGAAATATCCGTCTTAACATTGTCCAGTTGAACCAATTCGGTTTCCAAACCTTGCAAACTTTCAACCATATCATGTGGCCCAACTACAACAATCGAATCTGGATCTGCTTCAACTTCGTTTAACATATCAAAGCCTGGGGCGAATTGTATTTCAGCTTTTGCCAATACGGGTACTTTTTTCACCATATTCGTATCGAATCGAAACACTAAAGTATCTGGATCTATACTTAGCAATTTCACCTGATTTTGAAACTGCTTCTTTTCATTTAAATATGAAACCGACCTTGCAAACACATATGACGACCCTGTTTTGTATACTTCATTTGAAAAATCGACAGCAATTTGTGGTTTGGTAAGACAATACTGCAACCATTTAAATCCATGGGTTTTCAAACGGATATCCAGCTTATTATTGGAATCATTCAAAATGACTTTGTCCCGTGGCACATTTAATCTTTTTACTTCAAAAGCCACAGTATTAGTATATTCTTTGGAAAGTTTGGTAAAAATCAAAATAACAAAGGACGAAGATAGAAAGAGAAGAAACACGTTCAACCTTTTGTTTTTCACTGAAGCTAAAAGCTCTTTTTTTAATTTTCTAATCACTTTGACTTAAAGAATAATTTAGGAAAACGCTCTTCCGGCATTTTGTTGAGCCAATGGATTGCAATAGTCGATTTTAAAAATCCATAGCCGTAGCCAAAAAATTGAACCAGTATGGCCAGCAAGCCAACAATAGCCACGGCGATACTTTTTGTTGAAACCAAAGCTACAATAAAAGCCACTAAAAAGTAAACCATATACAGCCAAAATAAAATGCCGAAATTGAAAAACAACAATAGAATTGCCAATATTAGCCCAGACCAAAATAGTGTGGGGAACCAATATGTCAACTTTTTAGTAGAAGGGTGCCACTTGTTTAAAATTGGGCGTACCAAACCAAATTTATGCACCTGTTCATAAAACTTTTTCCAAGAGATACGCCTTTTGTGAAACACGACTGCACTAGGTATTAATTTAGTTTGAAACCCTAAACCCCATAGCCTAATGGACAAATCTGGGTCTTCACCAGGGTGAATGCGACCAAATCCTCCGGAGGCTAAAAAAGCCTCTTTGGACAGACCCATATTGAAACTTCTTGGTTGGAATTTATCTACCGCATTTTTATTCCCTCGGATACCCCCGGTAGTGATAAAAGAAGTCATCGTAAAATTGATAGCCTTTTGTAGAATTGTGAAAGACTCGTGTGCTCCATCCGGCCCTCCAAAACAGTCAACAAATTCCCTTTTAAGGCTTTTGTCAACTTCACTTAAATAATTCTTTGGAAGGATAACATCACTATCCAAAATGATAAAATAGTTGCCCGGGGCCTTTTGCATCCCATAATTTCTGGAGTCTCCCGGACCAGTATTTCCCTTGTAGAAATAGGAAATATTTAAATCGCCTTTGAATTGATTTACAGTAGTCTCCGAGGTCTTTTTAGAACCATCTTCAACAATTACAATTTCATAATCTAAATCGGTTTCCATCGCCTTGAAACTTTGCAAAAGTTCCTCGATTTCCTCGGGACGATTATAAACTGGGATTATGAATGAAAATTGTAATGGCATAAAACAAAATTAACCATTCCGCATAAAAAAACCCGATAGCTTTTAAAACCTATCGGGTTAATGTATTTTAAACTTTTTTCTGCTTGTTGATCTCGTCCTGTAGCTGGCGCCTTACTTTTTGTTCGCGCTCCAAGGCTGTTTTTCTGTGCTCCTCAAACTCTTCCTCAATTTCCGCCAGATTCTGCTTGGCTTGTTTGGTCACGGCGTTGCTGTTTTTAAATTTATAGATAAAGAAAAGCAACAATGCCAGCAAGCCGGCAATTATGGCCCACATCAAAGAATTATACCCTGTTTTGCTCATTTGAAGCCCTAATAGCGCCATACTGTCTTTTTCAAGATTAGTTTTATCCAAAGTAACTTGAGTGTTGCCTAGGTTCGTTTTTAATTCTGATATTTCGTTAGCTTGGTTCTTTACAACAGCTTGCGTATCGCTCAATTCCTTACGGATTCCTTTTAGGGAGTCATTAACATGGGACCTTAAAATAGATAACCAACTACGCTTTACAGCTTCGTAGGCTTGTCCGTTTGTACCTTTGAAATTTCCAGACTTTTTGAATATAAATTCAAACTGACTATCTATGGTGCCACTGTTTAATGATAGCTTGTCTTCCTCTTGGCTGGCTTGCGAAAATGTAAGGCTACAAAAAAATATAGAAAATACTAGGAGGGTATATTTTATGGTATTCATTTGGTTGTTTTTAAATAGGTTAACTAGATTTTGCGAAAATAAAAAATAAAGTTCAATAGACTGCATTAATTTATGAACAGCCTCACAAAAGTGAAGCTGTTCAGGAAAATATACGGTGATTTTGGTGCTTTAGATGTTCTTAATAATAAGTATATCTTCTAACTTTTGCGATGTATTTTGCTAACCGCACAACCTGATGGCTGTAGCCATATTCATTGTCATACCAAACATAAAGAATGGCATTCCTTCCATCCTTTCTTACAATGGTCGCTTTGCTGTCGTAGATAGACGGAGCAGAACAGCCAACGATATCACTAGAAACCAGTTCATCGCTAAGTTCAAATTTGATTTGTTCCACCAAATCCCCCTCCAAAGCGTACTTTTTGATAATGGCATTCATGCCATCCGTTGAGGTTTTTCTGTCTAGTTCTAGATTTAAGATAGCTAGCGAGCCATTTGGTACCGGAACCCGAATTGCATTTGATGTCAATTTACCTTCTAAGCTAGGTAATGCTTTAGCTACGGCCGTACCAGCTCCTGTTTCGGTAATTACCATGTTAAGCCCAGCGGCGCGACCACGACGGTATTTTTTGTGAAAATTATCTACCAAATTTTGGTCATTAGTATAGGCATGGATAGTTTCTAAATGGCCACTTTTTACACCAAGCGAATCCTCTACAGCCTTTAAAATTGGGGTAATAGCATTGGTGGTGCATGAAGCAGCTGAAAATATTTTAATATGGTTTGGGCTATATTCAAAATGGTTGACCCCGTGCACAATATTAGGTACGCCCTTTCCGGGAGCGGTCAACAATACTTTGTCTACACCTTTAGATTTTAAATGTCTGGAAAGCGCTTTTTTGTCTCTAAACGCTCCAGTATTATCTATAACTAACGCATCTTTTATTTTGAATTGAGTGTAATCAATATCCTCTGGGGCATTGGCGTTAATAAGATGTACCGTTGTACCATTGATAATAAGGCAGTTCTTTTGGGGATCACTTACTACGGTTCCGGGAAATTCGCCATGAATGGAGTCGTTGCGCAACAGTGCCGCTCTTTTTTCAAGGATTTCTGGATTGATTTCGCCCCGGGTAACAATAGCCCTCAGACGCAATTGGCTTCCTTTTCCGGTTCTCGCCATCAATTCACGAGCCACCAAACGCCCAATTCTACCAAAGCCATAAAGAATAACATCCTTCGGTTGAATATCCTTTGATTTTTTGGCATCCTTAATCTTGTAGGCTACAAAGCCACGGGCATTGTGGTATTTGTTTTCTTCTAAATGAAATTCGTATGTCAATTTGCCAATATCCAATTTGGCTGGGGGAATGTCAAGCTCCAAAATAGCTTTTGCAATTTCAACGGAGTCAAAGATTGAAATAGGCTTTTGAACAAACTCACCAGCGTAGTTATGTAGCGATAAAATTTGACTCACATTTTTATCGATAAGTTGGTTTTTGAAGAGTACTAGCTCCACCGATTTGTCATACCAAAGATCGCTCACGATTTTGATAAATTCAACAGTAGCCCGACGTCTATCAGCCTGAAAAGCGAGCTCTTTTTCGTAGGTTGCATTTGAAGTCATGTTATTCAGTTTGTGGTTTAAATTTGAAACAAAAATACCATATTTCAAACGTTTTCGTAAGGTATTTCAAAAAAATTATCCTTGTTGTAAGATGACAAGGAGTCTTATGAAATTATGATTCTCCCGACTTGTGCTGAGCATGTTGAAGTAATGCAGGTATGCCAAAAAAATAACCCTCCATCTGGAGGGCCATTTCAATCAAAAATTTATTGTTGTTTATCTAAAATTATAACGTTCTTTTTCGCCATTTTTATTGATGAGTTCAATGCGCATAGGCTCGTTTGAGGACCTATTCTTTAATACATTTTGTACGTCATCTACATTATTAATTTCAACATCATTTATAGCGGTAATTATTGAGCCTTGACCCACCCCGTTCTTCTGCCAGTATTCCGCATATTGGCCATTTAGCTCTACGATTTTCACACCATTATTTGCCTTTAACTTCTTCAAATCCGCAGGTTTCGCATTTTTAATCTGACCCACTAAGGGCATGTTATAGGTTTCATTTTTGACCAAACGCACAGGAATGGTTTTTACCTCTCCATCGCGTGAAAATGTCACATTAACAATATCATTAGGTCGCTTGGTGTTCAAGTGTCCTTTTAAATCTGAAAATCTTGAAATTTTTACGTTATCAATGGATTTAATAATATCGCCTTCCTTCAATCCAGCTTCTTCGGCACCAGAATCTTCAACTATGCCTGCAATATAAAAACCTTGGGTGTCTGATATTTCTAAGGCTTCGGCAGCTTTACTGTTTAAGGTGCTACCAGTTATCCCCAGTACCCCATTTTGAACGTTGCCATATTCCATAATATCCTCTACCACTTTTCTGGCAATATTACTGGGTACCGCAAAGGAATATCCTATATAGGAACCTGTTTGTGAAGAAATGGCTGTATTAATACCGATAAGCTCACCGTTGCTATTAACTAAAGCACCTCCAGAATTCCCTGGATTTACGGCGGCATCAGTTTGAATAAAGGACTGGGAGTGGGTTCCTGTTAAATCCCTTGATTTGGCACTGATGATTCCAGCGGTAACGGTGGAGGTCAAATTAAATGGATTGCCAACGGCCAATACCCATTCGCCAATTTTGGCTTGGTCGGAATCCCCGAAAGTAACGACCGGTAAGTCCTCATCTGTTTCAATTTTTAACAGGGCGATATCCGTTTTAGGATCTGCACCAATAATTTCGGCCTGATACGTCTTATTGTTATTTAGGGTTACGGATAGTTCTTGCGATTTATCAACCACATGGTTATTTGTAATAATGTAACCGTCTGGAGTAATAATGACCCCAGAGCCCGTACCCATTTGGGCGCGACGCGGACTTCTGCCAAAAAACAGGTCTTCAAACGTCATTTGTCCCGAACTGATAGTCACGTTCTTAACATGTACCACGGCATTCACTGTATTTTCAGCCGCTTTGGTAAAGTCAGGGGTTTCGTAGGGTTTAAACAGTGTGTTTGTATTGCTGGTAGGTAAAAATGTAGGGTTTTCATCCGTTGTATTTACCACAACAGTTTGTTTTTCTTCCAATAATAATTTGTAGGCCCCCAACGTCAATATACCGCCAAGAGCTGAAACCAATACTAGTGTTAAAATCTTCTTCATAATTTTCAGTTTAAGATATATGCTCAACGAATAAAATTAAATATTTATTGAATGCTCAATTCAACTTTAACGACGATTTAACAAAGCCCGAAACCGTTTAATATTCTTATATTTGTGCCCTGAGTTATGCAACAAAAATTTTACAAATATCAAGGAACTGGTAACGATTTTGTGATGATTGATAATCGTCAACAACAATTCGACAAAAATAATACCAAACTGGTGGCACAGCTTTGTGACAGACGTTTTGGCATAGGTGCTGATGGATTGATTCTTTTGGAAAATCATGATACATATGATTTTAAAATGGTGTATTATAACTCCGATGGCAGGGAAAGTTCTATGTGTGGCAATGGAGGGAGGTGTTTGGTGGCCTTTGCTCAACAATTGGGGGTGATCGAAAACCACGCTGTTTTTGAAGCAGTTGACGGATTGCATCATGCCTCTATTGCCGATGGAATTGTTCGTTTGCAGATGCAGGATGTGGGTAATATCAACAATAAAGAAGGATATGTATTTTTAGATACCGGTTCACCGCACCACGTTCAGTTTGAAGAAGCCATTGATAGCTTTGATGTCAAAACGATTGGAGCTAACATAAGATATGGAGCGCCTTATTTTCAGGAGGGCACCAACGTGAATTTTGTAAAGAAACTATCTGAAGATGCTTTTAGGCTAAGGACCTACGAGCGCGGTGTTGAAAATGAAACTTTGTCATGCGGCACGGGTGCTACGGCCGTAGCCATAGCGATGCACTATATAGGTGAAACAGAAAAAAACTTGGTGAAGCTTAAGGTCGAAGGTGGAGAACTTGAAGTGTCCTTTGACTTAGATAATGGAACTTATTCCAATGTATGGCTTATCGGCCCAGCAAAATTGGTGTTTGAAGGCAGTTATGGAAACGCTTAATGGCAAACATATCAGCCTGAGAGCGCTTGAGCCCGAGGATTTGGAGTTTGTCTTCGAACTAGAAAACGATGAAAATATTTGGGCATTGAGCAATACCCAAACACCCTTTTCCAGATATGTCATCAAACAATATTTAGAAAATGCGCTTAAAGATATCTATGAAGTAAAACAATTGCGATTGGTTATTTGTGATAAAAAAGGCAATTCGTTGGGACTTATAGACCTCTTCGATTTCGACTTTAAAAACAAAAGAGCAGGAGTCGGTATTATCGTCAAAAATCCCGATAACCGTGATAAGGGTCATGGTGGCGAAGCTTTAAAACTGCTTGTCGATTATAGTTTTTCGCATTTAGGATTACATCAATTGTATTGCAATATTTCAGAAGACAATAAAAGAAGTATTCAGTTGTTCACCAATAATGGTTTTATTGAAATTGGTCTTAAAAAGGATTGGAACTTCAATCAAGGCGAATTTCAAAATGAATACCTATTTCAACTCATTAGAGCATAATGTACATTAAAAAAATACTTTGGGCTATTGCCCTAATAGGATTAGTCGTGGCAGGCTATTTTGCTTATTACATATATGGTGCGATGTTGGCCCCTAACACCAATTTCAATAATGAAGAGGCTTATATCTATATAAAATCTACCGATGCTTATAAAGATGTTAGGGCTCAATTGGAGCCTTTGTTGAAGGACATCGACAAGTTTGATGTGTTGGCAAAGCAAAAGCAGTACACAAACAACGTGAAATCTGGAAAGTATGTCATTAAAAATGGAATGAGCAACAATGATATTATCAATTCCATACGGAGCAAAAATATCCCTGTAAAGGTTTTGTTCAATAATCAAGGCTCGCTAGAGGACTTAGCAGGAAGGATTGCTGAGCAGATTGAGGCAGATAGTCTGTCATTATTGACAGCTATGAGAGATGAAGGTTTTTTAAAGGAAAATAAGTTCAACAGTGCCACTGCTTTGGGGATGTATCTTCCAAATAGTTATCAGTTTTATTGGGATACCAATGCGGAAGGCTTTAGGGATAAAATGCTTTTGGAATATCAAAAATTTTGGAATGCCTCCAGAATTGCGAAGGCTGAAAGTATCGGACTGAATAAAAATCAAGTGATGACCCTAGCCTCTATAGTTTATGAAGAGACTAAGCAACCAACCGAACAACCACGGGTGGCGGGTGTTTACATTAATAGATTGCGTATTGGTATGCCGTTACAGGCGGACCCAACGTTAAAGTTTGCGGCCTACCAATTGCCGCAGTATAAAAACACCGTCATCAAACGGGTGCTAAACGTCCACAAGGAAATTGATTCGCCCTACAACACCTATAAAAGTAGAGGATTGCCCCCAGGGCTAATTACGATGCCTGATATTTCTGCGATTGAGGCGGTTTTAAACCATGAAAAGAGCAGTTATCTCTATTTCGTGGCTGATGCTAAACGATTGGGCTATCATAAGTTTGCAAAAACCTTAGCCCAACACAATGCTAATGCTCGTGAATATCATAGATATCTTTCGTCGCAAGGCATCAGAAAATAGTGCGATATTTTCGTTTCAATATCATCATTTGCCTGCTATACAGTTGTTGTGCTTTTTCCCAATCCGCACTCAATAGATTTTTAACACCTAGTGATACATTAAACATCCAACGTAGAAATGCTGTAGTAATTTCTGAAGCTTCATTGGTTACGCTGTCTTTGGTTGGGTTGAATCAAATCTGGTACGCGGATTTTGAACGCTCAAAATTCCATACAGTAAATGATAATAATGACTGGTTGCAAATGGATAAGTTGGGGCATGTCTTTACTGCATATCAAATGGGAAAGCAAGGTGTTAATGTTTTAAATTGGAGTGGGGTTAGTAAAAAGGACCAGCTCCTTTATGGAGCCACTTTAGGGTTTGGATTTTTAACGGCTGTGGAGGTGCTGGATGGCTTTTCCAGCGAATGGGGTTTTTCCTGGGGTGATATTGGTGCAAATGCATTGGGTACCGGACTCTATATTTCGCAAGAATTATTGTGGAACGAGCAAAGAATTGACCTAAAATTCAGTTTTCACCAAACAAGCTATGCTGAACAACGGCCCGAAACTTTAGGAAAATCGTTTTTCGAGCAGGTTTTGAAAGATTATAACGGACAAACCTATTGGCTAAGTTTCAATCTACGTTCTTTTTTTAAAAAGAGTAAAATCCCGGAATGGCTAAATCTGGCTGTCGGCTACAGTGGCAACGGCATGCTGTATGGCTCAAAAGTTCCTGACAATCAAGTGTTAACAACTAATTCGAGATACCGGCAGTTCTTTTTAAGTTTTGACCTAAATTTGCAAAAGATAAGGACAGAATCGGCATTTTTACGCACGATTTTTAACATTTTCAATTTGATAAAAGTACCGTTTCCAGCCTTAGAAATTAATAAAAATGGGGGTGCATTTCATCTATTCTACATTTAAAACAAGTACTTAATCGATTAATTTTGAAATGATTAAAAAAAATCATAATTTTGCACGCTCAAATTTTCAAGCATTTTTACATTGTAATTTTGCTGAAGAAATTTACAAATTATGGTAAAAATTATTGCAAGTTGCTTATCATTAACACTTACAATATTGATACTATTGTACATGTCGCTTTCTACAACGGAAGCGGTTGATTTAAGTAAGTACTCAACTGATGGCTTGGTGTTGAATTACACCGTTAGTCAGGATGCAGGCACTAAGGTTAGTGCCAAGGCATCAGAGGATGGATACGAAGCTTTTACACCTTATTTGGGTAAATCTTTCGTAGGTTTCAAAGAGGCTTTGGCCTTTAAAGAATCTGGAGGTAACTATTTTACGGTGAACACTTACGGGTATTTGGGGAAATACCAGTTTGGGAAAGAGACCTTAGGTCTTATTGGCGTAAAAAACATCCAGCAGTTTTTAAAGAACCCAAAACTTCAGGAAAAGGCATTTATTGCTAATGCCCAACGCAACAAATGGATTTTGCGCAGGGATATCAACAACTTTGTCGGTAAACGCATTAATGGTGTTGTAGTAACAGAGTCGGGTATCTTGGCGGCGGCCCACTTAGCTGGTCCAGGTAGCGTTAAAAAGTATTTAAGAAGTTATGGATTGGATAACTTTGCTGATGGCTATGGTACAACCGTAGCGTATTACATGAAACGATTTTCGGGTTATGATACGTCTTTCTTGAAAGCTAACAAAAAAGCAAAAGTAAATTCAATCTAAAAGCGATTAGCTTTTATGGATGATAAAGATAGTAGGCCTCTTGTGGAGGTCTACTTTTTTTTTGGCCCATTGACTGGCCGGTAACGTTTTAATAAATTCTGTGGGCAAAGTGAGGTCGCAGGCCACGCAAATTTTAGTTTCCGCAGAAACAGTTTTGATAATGTCTTCTCGTAAATTGTTATTTCTGTAGGGTGTTTCAATAAATATCTGGGATTGGTTTTTTTCAAAGGACAGGCGCTCCAATCTCTTCAACTCCTTTTTTCTTTCGTTTTTATCAATTGGTAAATAGCCATTAAACGCGAAGCTTTGTCCGTTTAGGCCAGAACTCATCATCGCCATCAGAATTGATGAAGGCCCCACCAAAGGCACTACTCGAATATCCTTTTCATGGGCCAATTTCACGATCTCCGCTCCTGGGTCGGCAACAGCAGGACAGCCCGCTTCAGATAATAGTCCGACGTCAATGCCGCGATTACAGGGCTCTAAAAATTCTGGTAGCTCTATGGGTTGCGTGAATTTATTCAATAAAAACAATTCCAATAGGGATTGTTGTTTCTTCGGGCTTATTTTTTTGATAAATCGCCTTGCAGATTTTTCGTTTTCAACGATATAAAACCTAGTGTCTTCAATAACCTTTTTCACCGAAATAGGCAAAACCTCAAGCGGCGCATTGTCTCCGAGAGTTGTTGGAATAAGATATAAATTGCCTTTTTGCACGGATTTGAATTCAGTGATAAATACTTTCTACGTAAAGGTAATAAATAAGAGCCTAATTATTTGGAGGTGATTTTATAGGCTATTGTTTCGCAGGCTTTATCCAGCATCCGATAAACGTTTTCAAAACCTTGGTCTCCTCCATAATAAGGGTCAGGGACATTGAGGTTTTCACCTGGAGCAATTTCGTTTAAAATCAAATGTACTTTGGCAATATCGTCATCCTTTCTGGCCATTTTGATAATATTCCTAAAATTGGAATCGTCCATGGCATAAATCAAATCGAAGTTGTCAAAATCCCGTTTCTGAAACTGTCTTCCTCTGAGACCGTTAATGTCAATACCGTATTTTTTGCCAACGGCTACTGAGCGTCTGTCCGGGGAGCTACCGATATGATATGCCGCCGTCCCGGCAGAATCTACTTCAAAACCCTGTGCTGGAAGTTTCGACCTTAAAATACCTTCGGCCAATGGTGAGCGGCAAATATTGCCCAAACATACCATTAGGATTCGAGTCATTTTAATAAGATTTTAAACGGATAGTTTTTTTGTGATGTCCTCAACGTATTTCCTGAATTGCTTATCGGTGGAGGATAGATTGTCCACCGTCTTGCAGGCATGAAGTACTGTGGCGTGGTCGCGTTTTCCGATTTGGGAGCCGATACTGGCCAAAGACGCTTTGGTCATTTTTTTGGCGAAAAACATGGCCAATTGACGGGCTTGAACTATATGGCGCTTTCGCGTTTTGGATTGAAGCGTTTCCACATCCATTTGAAAATAGTCGGACACTATTTTTTGTATATAATCGATAGAGACTTCGCGCTTAGTGTTTTTGACAAATTTTTCAACGATTTGTTTGGCGAGGTCAATTGTGATTTCCTTTTTATTGAATGACGATTGAGCAATCAATGAAATTATTGCACCCTCCAATTCGCGAACATTCGTCTTGATATTTTTGGCCACATAATCCACAATATCATCAGGCATTTCAACACCGTCACGATAAAGTTTGTTTTTCAAAATAGAAACGCGTGTTTCAAAATCAGGATGCTGCAATTCGGCGGAAAGCCCCCATTTAAAGCGGGACAGTAAGCGTTGCTCAATATCCTGCATATCCACTGGCGCTTTATCACTCGTCAAAATAACCTGTTTTCCATTTTGGTGCAAATGATTGAAAATATGGAAAAATACATCCTGTGTTCCAGATTTTCCGGAAAGGAACTGCACATCGTCAATTATCAAAACATCAATAATTTGATAGAAATGGATAAAATCGTTGCGGTTGTTCTTTTTTACAGAATCAATATATTGTTGTGTAAACTTTTCAGCAGAAATATACAGTACCGTTTTTTCAGGGTACTTATCTTTGATATCAACCCCAATAGCATGTGCTAAATGGGTTTTACCTAAACCAACACCACCGAAAACCAACAAAGGATTAAACGAGGTGCCTCCCGGTTTTGCGGCCACGGCTAATCCCGCACTTCGCGCCAAACGGTTGGAATCGCCTTCCAAAAAGTTTTCAAAACTATAATTGGGATTCAATTGCGATTCGATTTTAACGTTTCGAATCCCGGGAATGACGAACGGGTTTTTTAATTCCGGGCTTTTGTTGTCCAAAGGGATATCAACATCTTGCGCTTTTACGGGAGTCCTGTTAGAACTTGGGATTTTTTCCGTAAACGGTTGTTTGTTGCCATAGGTGTTCTCCATTTTAATGATGTACACCAATTTGGCATTTTCACCCAATTCCTTGGTTAACGAAACTTTTAAAATCTTAACGTAATGTTCTTCAAGCCATTCGTAGAAAAATTTACTCGGCACTTGAATACTCAAGGCGTTTTCTTGAAGCTTTACGGCTACAATAGGCTCAAACCAAGTTTTATACGCCTGAGGTTGAATATTATCTTTTATAAAATTAAGACAGTTATTCCATACCGATTGCGCAGTTATACTCATTGGTTTAAATTCTTGGTTTTAGTTGATTTAATTCAAAGAGAAGCGCCCCTTCAAATCCCCCTTTTGTTGTGTGGCAAATATGTGAACAAAATTCTAAAAAAAAAAACGAAATACTATTGAATTTTCAGAAATTTTTCCCCATGTTTAATCACTAGCCGAAACTACAAAAAAATATTGACAAAAGCCCATGAAATTCGATGAAATACAAATAAGAGTGAGATATGGTGAAACAGACCAAATGGGAGTTGTGTATCACGGTAATTACGCATTATATCTGGAAATGGGTAGAATTGAATGGTTGCGAAAATTTGGAATTTCATACAAAAAAATGGAAGAGAACGGCATCATGCTTCCTGTAATTTCTTTGAATATAAATTATAAAAAATCAGCGGGTTATGATGACCTAATTAAGGTAAAAACTCAACTCAAAAAAACACCTACGGCTAAGATTGAATTTGAGTATGAAATCACAAATGAAAATGGCGAAATTTTGACCACTGCCGAAACCACTTTGGTTTTTATTGATATGAAAACGAATCGACCGGTGAGGGCGCCCCAATATATATTAGATTTGGTTTCGTAGGAATTTATAGTTTTTTGATTTCAATACCGAAAGTACGTTCAAACATTTCATGAATTTTTAGGGCATCCCTTTTTCTGACTGAAATAGCGATATTGCAACTTAATTCCAATTGTTGATGTATTATTTGAAGCTGTTGTTCTTTTATAATGCGCATTACCTTGTTCATATCTTTGTATTCAAAAGATAATTGATACTGATTATTTATGGTTTTCTCAATAATAGTACAGGATCCCAAAGCTAGTTGCGCAGTGGTCTTATAGGCTTGAATCAGTCCGCCAACTCCGAGTTTTACGCCTCCGAAATATCGAACAACGATTATTAAAACATTAGTAAGACCAAAAGATTGTATTTGTCCGTAAATAGGCATTCCTGCCGAATTACTGGGCTCTCCATCATCGTTTGCACGAAAAATAATTTGCTCTGTTCCGGTTTGATAGGCATAGCACCAATGTCTCGCGGAATGGTGTTCTTTTTTGACCTTATCCAAATTAAGTTTAACCTCAGTTTCATTCAAAACGGGAAAGACATACCCAAAAAATTTGCTGTTCTTTTCCTTAAAAAGAATGGGTTTCGGGCTAGCGTCAATGGTTTTGTATGTATCCTTGGCTTTCAATGTTTAAAACAAATGGCTTTTCACTGAAAACAAATCTACAACGTCATCCACACCAGGGCGGATATGCCAAGTATGGATACCCATTATTTTGGCCGTTTCAATGTTGTCGGCATTATCATCTATAAAAAGACATTCATTAGGCTTTAGTTCGTTTTCTTTCAGCACAAACTCAAAAATATCCTTGTTGGGTTTTCTTAAGTGAATTTCGTGGGATAGATAAAATTGATGAAAGTAGTTTTTAAATTCTTTATAAAAAGGAACATGCGCTTTCACCCAATCGATATGGAGTTCGTTAGTATTGCTCAATAATATGAGTTGATACCTTGCTTTGTCTTTCAATTGTTTTAAAAAATCCAAACGGTACTTTGGGAAATCCTTTAAAATCAAATTCCATAAATCGACCAGTTCAGTCCTGCTTAGATAGGGAAACTTTTCAACATAAAAATCAATAAATTCTTCAGAAGTAACTTTGCCAATTTCATATTGCTTATTGATTTCAATGATATCTTCGGGCAAAGAAGAAATTCCAAGTTTTTCCAATGTCACTTTAAATGCCGTTTCAATATCCAAATCGATAAACACGTTCCCAAAATCAAAGATGATGGTTTTAATCATTTCGGTAAATTTTTAAAATATCATTTTTTATGGTTTCCTCTGAGAATGGTTTCCTTTTAAAATCAGGGGCTTTTACCCCATTTTCAAAAACTGCGCTTCCTTTGAAAACCCGAGCTTCGTCCCAAAGATTTTCGTCAATAAAAGCCTGAAGTGTTTTTGCACCACCTTCAATGATAACCGAATTGATTTGTTTTTTAAAAAGTACTTTGCAGATTTGTTCAGCTAAAGGTTTTGAGAAATCAGCCTTTTGCTCATCAATTATTATGGTTTCCGCTTTATCGCTAAAAACATTTAGCCTTTTTGGCAATTTGTTTTTTCTATCAATAACAATTCTGATAGGATTTTGCCCCGACCAATCGCGAACCGTCAAACTTGGATTGTCCTCCAAAACAGTATTGGTGCCAACCAAAATGGCCTGTTCCTTAGCTCGCCATTTGTGCACCAATTGTCTCGAAGCTTTATTTGTAATCCATACTGGAGACTTCGTTTGCCTCGATTCGGGAGCAATAAAACCATCCTGTGTTTCTGCCCACTTCAAAATAATATAAGGTCGTTTTTTATTATGAAATGTAAAAAAACGTTTGTGATGTTCCCGGCAGTCGTTTTCCAAAATCGGAACGGTCACGTCAATACCCGCTTCTATCATTTTTTTAATCCCCTTTCCTGCCACCTGTTCGTTGTCATCCATACAGCCAATCACTACTTTTGGAATTTTATGTTTAATAATAAGGTCGGAGCAAGGAGGTGTTTTTCCGTAATGCGAACAAGGCTCCAGCGTTACGTAAAGTGTAGCTTCTTTTAAAAGGGATTTGTCTTTTACCTTATAAATAGCATTAACCTCAGCATGATTACTCCCATAGACACTGGTAAAGCCTTCACTGATAATCTCACCATTTGAAACAATCACACACCCTACCATCGGGTTTGGTCTTGTATTGCCAAATCCGTTTTTACCGATGTCAATACATCGTTTAATATAAGTTTCGTGTATGCTCAACACTAAAGTTTGATTTTTACGTCCTCGGTTTCGTCCACTTCATAACGGTAAGACAAACCCAAGGCTTTATAAACAATTTCCCCTTTGTATTGCACTTTTACAGTTTTGCTGAACAAACTCCCAATCAGTCCGCCAATACTTTTCCCACTGGTTAAACTATCTATGGGAACTTTTGCGGTTAATGGAATCGAAAATTCCTTTTGGGCTGGAACTTTAAAGCTTTCCGTGGACACGTAGCCCATTTCGTTATCATTCACTAAAATCTTGATTTCATCGGTTTTCAACTCGCCTCCAATGTCGTTCGGGTTTACAAATTTGGCGTCCGCGGAAAGCACAATGTGTTTTGAATTGGACTCAACCACTTCGATATTTTCAACGTTGACAAAAATGGGTTTTTCCTTTAATTTACAACCAAAAAGAAAGGCCACCATTGTTAATAATATAATGAACTGTCTCATGCCAATTTTTTAAGATTTAATGTATCTTCACTTTTCAGAAAAAGCGTTTTTAGGTGCGTAAAGATACTATTGTTATCCGAGAAATACAGCCACAGGACAATGCCCAGATTGAACGGGTGATTCGGGCCTGTTTCCATGAATTCAAAATACCTTTGGAAGGGACAGCCTATGCTGATGATGAAACTCCTCGAATGTTTGAATCTTATCAGAAGGATAATGAGGTTTACTATGTTCTGGATAGTGATGGCGAAGTAATGGGCGGTGCAGGAATTAAACCTTTGGCGGATAGCGATGGCACTATTTTCGAATTGCAAAAAATGTATTTTTCGCCAAAAGTTAGGGGATTGGGTTATGGGAAATTATTGTTTCAAAAATGCTTGGATACGGCCAAAACTTTGGGTTACAAAACCTGCTATTTGGAATCGGCATCGCAGTTAAAAGCCGCCATAGCGATGTATGAAAGTTTTGGCTTTCAGCATTTGAAGGAAGCGTTGGGGAACACAGGGCATTATTCTTGCGGTGTCTGGATGACAAAGGAATTATGAGGTTAAAGGAAGTACAAGCAAAGTTCCATGTTGAGCTGTCGGGGCTGTATGAAAAAGAAGAAATTGATAGCTTTTTTTATCTACTAATTGAAAAAAATTATGGAGTGGATAGAATTCGCCTTGCTTTGGAACCAGATATTGGAATTACAGATATGGCGAGCATATTAGAAAGTCTTCAGCTTTTAAAACAGGAAAAACCGATACAATATATTATAGGTGAGACCGAATTTTATGGTTTGAAATTTAAGGTGAACCCAAGTGTTTTGATTCCAAGACCGGAAACCGAGGAATTAGTAGCATGGGTTCTAAAGGAAACGGATCCCGACAAGGACATAAATATTTTAGACGTCGGCACAGGCAGTGGCTGCATTGCCATAAGTTTGGCTAAAAAATTACAGAATGCCAATGTTTACGCATTGGATGTCAGTAAAAATGCGTTGGAAGTCGCTACGGAAAATGCAAGGTTGAATAAGGTAAATGTTAAGTTTATTCAAGCCGATATTTTAAAGGATTGTCATGCTGAACTTGTTTCAGCATCCCAAAAATTTGACATCATCGTATCCAATCCTCCTTATGTTAGGGAGCTTGAAAAAAACATGATGAAACCCAATGTGTTAGACAATGAGCCACACTTAGCTTTGTTTGTAGAAGATAATGACCCGTTGCAGTTTTACAAAGCAATTGGTGAATTTGCGAAAACCACTTTAAAGAAAAACGGACAACTATTTTTTGAGATTAACGAATATTTGGGACAGGAAACCGTGGCACTTTTGGAGCAACACAATTATAAGAATATTGAACTGAGAAAAGATATCTTTGGAAAGAATAGAATGGTAAAAGCCGAACATTAAACATGCAAGACGTACATAACAAAATTCAAACCCTCCGTAACGAACTCCGAGACCACAACTACAATTACTATGTGTTGGACAATCCCACCATTTCGGATTTTGAATTCGATATAAAACTAAAAGAACTTCAGAAACTTGAAGAAAGTCACCCTGAATTTTACGACCCTAACTCCCCAACCCAACGCGTTGGTGGTGAAGTCACCAAGAATTTTGAAACGGTTGTGCACGAACACAGAATGTATTCCCTTGACAACTCATATTCAAAGGAAGATTTGCTGGATTGGGAAAAGCGCATCAAAAAATTGGTGGACGGTGAGGTACAATATACCTGCGAACTGAAATATGACGGGGCTTCGATGAGCCTTACCTATGAAAACGGACAATTAGTCCGAGCGGTAACTCGAGGGGATGGCTTTCAAGGGGATAACGTTACTGCCAATGTAAAGACAATCAAATCCGTACCCTTACAATTAAAAGGGGATTATCCTTCCAAATTTGAAATTCGCGGAGAAATAGTGTTGCCTTTTGACGGCTTTAACAAAATGAACGAGGAGCGCATAGCCAACGGCGAAGAACCGTACCGCAATCCAAGAAATACAGCTTCCGGAAGTTTAAAATTGCAGGATAGCACCGAGGTGGCGAAACGGCCTTTGGAATGTTTGTTATATAGTTTAAAAGGAGCTGATTTGGGAATTTCCACCCAGTTTGAGAGTTTGGAAAAAGCACGATCCTGGGGATTTAAAGTGCCCGATGTGACGGTTTTGGCCAATTCCGTAGATGAAGTTTTAGAGTTCGTCAATTATTGGGACAAAAAACGGCACGAATTACCTTATGAAACCGATGGTGCGGTCATTAAAGTGAACAGTTTGCAGCAGCAGGAGGAATTGGGCTTTACTGCGAAAGCTCCAAGATGGGCTATGGCCTATAAATTCAAAGCCGAACAGGTATCGACTCTTTTAAATGAGATAACCTATCAAGTTGGACGAACTGGAGCGATTACCCCGGTTGCAAATTTAGAACCAGTGGAGCTGGCAGGAACTACTGTAAAACGCGCCTCCATTCACAATGCCGACCAAATTGAAAAATTGGATATCCGGGAGCGGGATACCGTTTTTGTGGAAAAGGGCGGAGAAATTATCCCCAAAATAATAGGTGTGGACTTTGATAAGCGTCCGCTAGATTCAACGCCGACTAAATACATAGAATATTGTCCGGAATGTGGCACCCCGCTGATACGCACAGAAGGCGATGCCAAACACTATTGCCCAAATTATAATGGATGTAACCTCCAGATTATTGGAAGGATTCAGCATTATATTTCTAGAAAAGCCATGGATATTGAAGGTTTAGGTGGAGAAACGGTTGCACTTTTGGTTAATGAAGGTTTAATTTCCAATTATTCCGACTTATATGAATTGACAAAGGAGCAAGTCATTCCTTTGGAGCGCATGGCGGAAAAAAGTGCAGAGAACCTCATTAATGGCATTGAACAGTCCAAAAACATCACTTTTGAGCGAGTATTGTATGCTATAGGGGTTAGGTATGTAGGCGAAACAGTAGCCAAAAAATTAGCCAAACACTACAAGTCCATCAACAATTTGATGAATGCTACCCAAGAAGAGCTGGAGCAGGTGGACGAAATAGGTGTAAAGATTGCGGAAAGCGTGACGCAATTCTTTTCTTCCGAAGAAAATATTGAAATCATCAATAGATTGAGACGTTTTGGCGTTCAATTGGAAGTATCTTCCGAAGCATTGGAAGGGCAAACCGATATTTTAAACGGACAATCCATTGTCGTTTCCGGAGTATTTGAAAAAGTATCAAGAAACGAACTTAAAAAACTAATTGAGGACAATGGCGGTAAAGTAAGTAGCTCAATATCCTCAAAAACAAGTTTTATTGTTGCTGGCGAAAACATGGGACCTAGCAAAAAAACAAAGGCAGAATCCTTGGGAATAGCATTACTTTCAGAGGTTGAATTCTTACAAAAAATAGATTATTTGTAAATTTTAACGATAAAATGCATTTTTTTATCGATTAATTACATTTTTTATTTATATTTGTCCAAGAACTTAAAATTGCTCTCATGTGTAGCCCCAAGCTATTAGCATTTTTAGTAGGTAGTGTATATACCCTTTTTGTAATATTCCAATTCAAAGGGGATGAATATATAGCGGAATCCTGCAGTGCGTTTATATTGCCACTTCTTGCGATGGGCTACTTCTGTATGGTTCAGAAAAGGTCATTATTTTTTATTCTGTTTTTGGTGCTCTATTCTATTTCGGATTTGATGGTTATATTTTCAAAAAGCTTACCTGGTGATGTGGATTATTTTCTTGGAAATTCACTGTATATTTTGGCATACCTATCCCTACTTATTGAAATAAGCAAAAGCCTATGCTTTAAATATGTTTTGAAGAATTATAAATTTTCGATTGCGGTTTTGCTAGCTTTAAACGCCTATATTGCCTATGCACTTTTGAAAGTCGTGAATCCTTATTTAATATTTGGTTCGGAATATTTTATTGAAATAACCTATAATGTTTCAATGTTATTGATTCTATCTGTGGCATTGTTAAATTATTTCCAAAAAGATAGCAGAAAGGCATTTTATATTTTGATTGGCGCGCTTTGTATCGTGTTTTCCGAAGTATTGAACGTGGCCTATCTCTATGTGTCCCATCAAAACCTTCTTAACTTCTTAACTGTTACTATTGCCCTCGTTGGATTCTATTTTCTCTATGAACAGACTAAGCTCAACTACAAGAATACGAAAGCCGGGTCTTTGTACGAGCAAAAGTTATAACTTTAAATACGGAATGTCTTTTCTGTAGAGATAAGTTATTATAGCTGCTAATATAAACGTAACCACCGCAGTAACAAAAAGTACGCCACCATCATCTTTAACTTCAATACCCAATTGGGTAAGATGCATAAAAATCGCACCACCTATAACGCCTAAGGTCAAAATTGAACCTACCCAAACTGTTCTAGGGATTAATAATAGGATACCCGCAATCAATTCAACAATACCGATGCCAATTCGGCCATGGGGCTCAAGCCCTACTTTTTCAAAAATGTAAACACTATCCTCATGAGCAAGGAATTTAAAACGTAGAGTCTGTATTAAAATGACGGCAACAATAATGCGCAGGGCGAGTGGAATGTATTTTTTCATCTTGTTTTAGTTTGATGCGGCTTTAGACGAGGTAAAACCCTAAACTTTTCAAAATGAATATTAAAAATGTTAAACGATAATAGTAGCTCCTTCCGAAGTTTTCTTTTTTTCCGAATCAAAATAGAAGTCTATTTGGCCCAAATACAGTCCATAACAGCCTACCTGATTCACCAGGGTGTCCCTACCGGCAGCATTATTAACAATAGTTGGTTTCGGCAAGAAAGTGTGTGTATGGCCACCAATAATTAAATCAATATCTTTTGTGACTTCGGCCAAATTTAAGTCGCATATTTTTTTTGGATTACGTGCATACTTATACCCCAAATGGGATAGGCAGATAATGAGATCGCATTGCTCATTTTGCTTAAGTATCCGAGTCATTTCTTGGGTAATTTCAATCGGGTCTAGGTATTTGGTTTCTTTATAAAGCTTTTTCAACACCAGGCCTTCAAGTTCGACCCCCAATCCAAAAACGCCAATTTTTATACCGGCTTTGCTAAAGATTTTATAGGGCTTGACATGGGTGTCCATAATAGTATTTGAAAAATCATAATTCGCTGAAACAAATTCAAATTGTGCATGAGGGAGTTGGGCGTACAACCCCTCAATCCCGTTATCAAAATCATGGTTACCGATGGTGGCCAAATCATATTTCAATTTGCTCATCAACTTGAATTCTAATTCACCGCCGTAATAGTTAAAATAAGGGGTGCCTTGAAAAATATCACCTGCATCCAATAATAACGTGTTCGGACTATTTTTTCTGATGGATTCAATCAGCGAAGCGCGTCTCGCCACACCACCTTTGTTGGCATTTCGCCCATCATTTGGTCCAAAAGGATCAATATGGCTGTGCACATCGTTGGTGTGCAAAATTGTAATTTTAGTAGCGTAAGGAGCAGTTGAAAACGATTGCAAACCCAACCCTCCAAAAGACGCCAATGCACTTCCGGCCAACGAAGCTTTCTGAATAAAATCCCTTCTTTTCATAAGTTATTTGATAATAAATCTATCATCGATTTTGGGTCGAATTGTGTCAATTTTTTTAAAATAATCCATCATGGCATTTCTGATTTTATAGTCCAAATCATAAAAGCCTTCATTTTGTTTAAAAAATTTCATGTTGTCCCCACCGTGAAACAGATAATCGCTTGTTGCTACATAGTAAGTTCTGTTAGGGTCGATTTCACCCCCATTGATTTTAGCACTTAACAAATTGCCATCACGGTCTGCCACTAGTTCAAGCCCTCCGATAGGATGAGGTTTCTCGGTTTTTAGGAGGAATTTTATGGCCCTGTCAAAGGCCACTTTTTTTAAGCCCACGACCACTACTTCATTTTCAAATGGCATCACATTATAAGCCGTTCTTGGGGTAATATTCCCTTCTGGAATAGTACTTCGAATGCCTCCATTGTTCAAAATTACTGCATCAATGTCGTGGCCAGTTCTTTGTTTAAAAACAGGATTAGTTTGGATTTTTACAATATCCGCCATCAGGTTACCTATGGAAGTGTTTCTTTTGCCGTCATATTTAGAAAGTGTACCCGTGGCATAGGCCAAAACCGTACTCAGATCCTTTTCGATGTGATTACGGTACGGCGCTATAAAAGCCTCAATGCTTTCATTGGAATGTAATGTTGAATCAACACTAATCCGCTGCCCCTCAATCGTTTTTAAATCCAATTTTCGCTGTTTACAATTGAACATCAAAAGGGAGACCATCAAAAGTGCGAGGTGCTTAAAATTCATGGATTTCGGTGCGTAAAATTTCATAATGTTTTGCCTGTACTTTTGCTACCTTTGCTGAAAGTATAAAATTAAATGATTTTTAAGGCTTTCAAGGAAAAATCAAATAAAAAGTATTTGAATAAATTGTTATCCGAGCGTAAAGTATTGGTTGATAGCAAGAAAATTAAAAGCCTCGGAATTATACTTAATTATGATGAAATAGACAATTTCAACGCATTTAACGTACTGGCCTCGCGGTTGAAAATCCATGCGAATAGAATAAAGGTGATAGCCTACACAAAAGACACGAAAAAAGAAGGCCATGCTTGGGATGCTTGTTACAATGCCAAGGATTTTGGGTGGAAAGGGGAAATCAAAAATATCGAATTGAAAGCATTTTTGGATGAGCCTTTTGATGTTTTACTAAGTTTTTATGCCGAAGATCTTTTGGAATTAAAATTATTAACAGCATTGTCGAAATCTCAATTAAAAATCGGAATTTTGCAAACCGATTCGCGTTTGAACGATATCATCATCAAAACAAAAATTAAGGAGAAAAAGGTATTTGAGGACGAGGTTTTTAAATACTTGACCGTACTAAACAAAATTTAAAAAATGAAGAGTAAGTTTCTGGGGACTGGAGTGGCATTGGTTACGCCTTTTAAGGCGGATTTGAGTGTGGATTTTGACGCATTGAAAAACATCGTCAATTTTAATATTGAAAACGGCACGGAGTATTTGGTGATTTCTGGTACTACGGCCGAAAGTGTTACCATTACCAAACAGGAAAAGAAAGCGATTACTGAAGCTATTATTGAAGCGAATAATGGACGTGTTCCTTTGGTTTTGGGCATTGGAGGTAATAACACGGTACAAATTATAGAAGAAATTAAATCAACGGATTTGAGCCAAATAGATGCATTACTTTCGGTATCGCCATACTATACGAAACCTACCCAAGAAGGTATTTATCAACATTTTAAGGCAATTTCAGAAGCCAGCCCAATTGACATTATACTTTACAATGTACCAGGTCGCACTTCAAAAAATATTGAACCAGAAACGGTAATTCGTTTGGCCAAGGATTTTGATAACATTATTGGTATCAAGGAAGCCGGAAATAAAGTGTCGCAATATTTACAACTGATAAAAAATAAGCCAGAGGACTTTTTGGTGATTTCTGGTGATGACGACATTGCCCTAGGAATTGTTTTGGCAGGTGGTGCTGGTGTCATCTCTGTAATTGGTCAAGCTTTTCCAAAGGAGTTTTCGGAAATGATTCGTTTAGGTCTGAAGGGGGATGCAAAATCTGCATATCAATTTCATTTTAGATTAATGGATGTTATCGATTATATTTTTGAAGAAAATAATCCGGCCGGTATTAAAGCAGTTTTTGCGGCCTTAGGACTTTGTAGGGATACGGTTAGATTGCCATTGGTTCCGGCTTCTGATGGATTGAAACAAAAAATCAAACAGTTTTTTAGCGATTTCTAATGGTGTTAAAGTTAACTTAAACCTTACCACTATTGGAATCCTTCGATTAAATTCGCCTTCAAATAATATTTTTAAGTTACATTTTAAAAATGTAATTTTGCATCTTGTTTAAAATCTATGAGAAACCTTTTAAGCATAATAGTTGTTGCCTGTGTATTAAGCTCTTGTAGCCAATTTCAAAAAGCCATGAAATCGGAGGACATTGCGTTCAAGTTTAAAACAGGTGACTCACTATATAAATTGGGCAAATTTGAGAAAGCAAATCGTTTGTTTGCGCAAGTTGTACCCAAATATAAAGGAAAACCTCAGGCAGAAAAGTTGATGTACCTGTACTCGAAATCCTTTTTTGAAATGAAGGACTATTATGTTTCCGGTTATCAGTTTGAGCGTTTTGTATCCAGCTACCCTAGAAGTGAAAAGAAAGAGGAGGCCTCGTTTTTAAGTGCTAAAAGCTATTACATGCTGTCGCCGATTTATTCGAAGGATCAAACAGAAACCAAGGAAGCAATTGAAAAGCTTCAGGAGTTTTTGAATGTATTCCCAGAATCTCAGTATGCCTCGGAGGCAAATACTTTAATAAAGGAATTGGATTATAAACTAGAGAAAAAGGCTTTTGAGATAGCAAAACAGTACAACCATATATCTGACTTTCAAGCATCTATAAAATCGTTTGATAATTTTATATATGGATTTCCAGGGTCATCACTTCGAGAGAGTGCGCTTTTCTATCGCTTTGATTCAGCCTATAAACTGGCCATCAACAGTGTTGAATATAAAAAGAAGGCGCGTTTGGAACAGGCCAAGGAATATTATACAACATTTAAGCAGGCCTACAGCAACTCTGAATTTGTTGAGACCGCAGATGTCATGGCCACAGAATTAGATAAAGAATTAGAAACTTATAGCGCAAAAAGTTAATATAATGATGGATTTAAAAAAAACCACTGCTCCCGTAAACACGGTTACTTATGATAGAAACCAAGTAGATGAGCCTACTGAGAACATCTACGAGTCTATTTCAATCATTGCAAAAAGAGCCGAGCAGATTAATACTGAAATTAAAAAGGAATTAATCGATAAGTTGGAGGAATTTGCTACTTACAATGACAGCCTTGAAGAAGTTTTTGAAAACAAGGAACAGATTGAAGTATCAAAATTCTATGAAAAATTGCCTAAGCCTCATGCCCTTGCGGTTCAAGAGTGGCTTACGGACAAGATTTATTTCAGACATACTGAGGAAGATTCTCAAGTATAATTTCCAAAAACATTTATGGGTATTTTAAGCGGCAAACATATACTTTTGGGCGTAACCGCCGGTATTGCCGCTTATAAAACTGCCGAGTTGGTGAGGGGTTTTATTAAGGCCGGGGCCGACGTTAAAGTGGTTATGACCCCTGCGTCGAAGGACTTCGTCACTCCACTTACTTTATCTACACTTTCAAAACATCCTGTGTATTCGTCTTTTACAATTGAAGAAGATGATAATGCCGTTTGGAACAACCATGTGGATTTGGGTCTTTGGGCCGATATTTTTGTAATTGCTCCAGCTACTGCAAATACTCTGGCGAAAATGGCCAATGGCGTTTGCGACAATTTATTATTGGCCACATATTTGTCAGCAAAATGTCCAGTATATTTTGCTCCGGCGATGGATTTGGATATGTATAAGCACGAATCCACAAAAGCGTCTTTTGAAAAACTGAAGTCCTTTGGAAATATTATGATTCCTGCAACTAGTGGCGAATTGGCCAGCGGATTAGTTGGTGAGGGCAGAATGGCTGAGCCGGAGGATATTGTGAGTTTCATCGAAGCCGATATTTTAGATAAACTGCCATTAAAAGGAAAAAAAGTATTAATTACTGCTGGGCCCACTTATGAAGCCATCGACCCTGTTAGGTTTATTGGCAATCATTCCAGCGGGAAAATGGGTTTTGAAATTGCTAAGGCATCTGCTAATTTGGGTGCTGAGGTGTTTTTGATAACTGGCCCAACGTGTCAGAAAACATCTCATAGTTTGATAAATGTACTTCCCGTAACCAGCGCTTCCGAAATGTATGATGAAGCCCATAAGCATTTCGATGATATGGATATCGCAATTCTTTCTGCTGCGGTCGCTGATTTCAAACCAAAGGAGGTATCATCTCAAAAAATAAAAAAGAAAACAGACACCTTAAGCTTGGAATTAGAGCGTACCAAAGATATTTTGGCTTCGCTTGGCAAAATAAAAAAAGGGCAGTTTTTAGTGGGATTTGCGCTGGAAACCAATAACGAATTGGAAAACGCAAAACAGAAACTAAAGCGCAAGAATTTAGATTTAATTGTTTTAAATTCGTTGAACGATAAAGGTGCTGGATTTAAAGGCGACACAAACAAAGTGACCTTTATTGATACTAAAAATGTCATAACCGAGTTTCAATTAAAGTCCAAAGCCGAAGTGGCAAAGGATTTGTTAAACGAAATCATAAAGCAGACGCATGCGTAATTTTCTTGTTATTCTTCTCTTGAGTATTGGCAGTTTAGGGTTCGCCCAAGAACTCAATTGTACCGTTGTGGTCAATGCACAGCAGACTGGAAATGAAAACCTTCAGATTTTCAAAAATTTAGAAAAACAACTGACCGAGTTTGTAAATAACACCAAGTGGACCGACCGCCTGTTTGGCTCTCAGGAGCTGATCAACTGCAGTATGAATATAATTATTCAGGAATATAATAGTGAGCTGTTCAACGCCAGTATCCAAGTGCAGTCTTCTCGACCAATATTCGGTTCTTCCTATAGCACCCCGTTGTACAATTTCAATGATAACGATTTTAGCTTTAGATATGTGGAATTCCAAAATCTGATCTACAACCCGAATCAGTTTAGCTCTAATTTGATTTCAGTGCTGACCTTTCATATTTATATGATCTTAGCTTTAGATGCAGATTCCTATGAGAAAAATGGTGGACAGCAGTATTACAAACAGGCGCAGACCATAGTAAATTATACGCAAGGTGAAAACTTTAAAGGTTGGAAACTGGAAGACGGTTTGCAAAGTAGATTTATGCTAATCGATAATGTCCTTTCCACGACTTTTAAGGAATTTAGGGACGTTATGTACAGCTACCATAGGATGGGCTTGGATATGATGAGCGAGGATTTGAAAAAGGGAAAAGAAGAAGTTGCGAAGAGTTTATCAGAGTTTAAAGCATTGAACAGTAGAAGGCCGAATTCCTTTTTACTGAGAACCTTTTTCGATGCAAAAGCAGAGGAAGTGGAGCAAATTTTTACAGGTGGTCCCCAGGTGAATATTGCCGAATTAAAAGACCTTTTGCAAAAAATTGCCCCTATGCATTCCAGCAAATGGAGGAATATTACATTCTAGTTTAATTTTTAAATTACTGCTTACGGTATACTGAGACTGCCAACTCCTATGTTAACTGCCCTCACCATAAAAAACTACGCTTTAATTGACGAACTTCAGGTCAATTTCAATGACGGCTTCACTATAATTACTGGTGAAACCGGAGCTGGTAAATCCATATTATTAGGTGGTTTATCTTTGATTTTGGGAAAACGAGCAGATTTATCAAGCTTAAAACAACCGGATGAAAAGTGCGTCATCGAGGCTGTTTTTGATGTGAAGCATTATGCTTTGGAGGCTTTCTTCAAAGATGAGGATTTAGATTATGAGCCACAAACTATTATCCGAAGGGAAATTTTACCATCGGGGAAATCTAGGGCTTTTGTCAATGATTCTCCAGTAAATTTGAATAGTTTGCAATCCTTGGGAAACCAACTTGTGGATATCCATTCCCAACACCAAACGTTGCAACTCACCCAAAATGATTTTCAATTTCAGGTAATCGATGCTTTGGCAGGTAATGATGAAAATTTAGTTGAATACTCAGAGTATTTGGTACAATACAAAAAGTTCAAAACAGAATTGGATGAGCTGTTTGCTTTAAAAGCCGAAGCCATAAAGGAACACGACTACAACACCTTTTTGCTCAATGAGTTGGAAGAGGCAAAACTGGTGGATGGCGAAATGGAATCTTTGGAATCGGAGTACGAAACGCTTAATAATATTGAGGATATTAAAGAGCGACTTTCTGAAGCCTATCAATTGTTGGGTGAAGAACAAATGGGGATAATGGCAATGCTTTCCAATTTAAAAAATGCCATTCAAAAGTTATCGGCTGTATCGTCCAAATATGAAGATTTATTTGATAGGGTAAACAGTTGCTTTATCGAAATGGATGATGTATTTGGAGAAGTGGATGCATTGCAGGAAAACTTGGAGGCTGATCCGATGCGCTTGGAGGTAGTAAACTTAAAATTGCAGGGGATTCACAACCTCATGCAAAAACATCAGACCGATTCCATTACTGAACTGATTGAAATCAGAAATGAGCTAAGTAAACAAGTTGCCGTTACCCAAAATTTAGATGAAACCATTGCCCAAAAGGAGGCGGATATTGCAACCATGGCGTCTAAATTGGATACTGTCTCTAAAGAAATTCATAAGAAAAGGATGAATGCAATTCCAGATTTAAGAGGTCAGTTACAAGCCATTCTATCCGATTTGGGGATGCCAAACGCTCAGTTTAAAATTGAACTTGTTTTAGGCGACCATTATTTCAATAACGGAAAAGACAGCCTGTCATTTTTGTTTTCAGCAAATAAAGGAGGCAATTTTAACGATTTGAAAAAGGCTGCTTCTGGTGGGGAATTGTCCAGGATTATGCTTGCCATTAAATTGATTTTATCAAATTACATCCAATTGCCAACTATCATGTTCGATGAAATTGACAGCGGGGTTTCTGGCGAAATCTCAAATAAAATGGGGGATATCATGTTGCAGATGAGCAAAAACATGCAGGTGTTTTCCATTACCCATTTACCCCAAATTGCGGCCAAAGGCCATTCGCACTTCAAGGTGTTTAAGGAAGATGTGGATAATTTGACACAAACTAATTTGGTGAAACTGAACCATGACGACCGCATTGTGGAAATCGCTCAAATGTTGGGTGGCAAAGAATTGTCTTCCTCCGCTATAGCCCATGCCAAAGAATTGCTTAATTAAAAAGGCTTAAAGGCGAAAAGTTTAGTATTTTTGACCTTATATACGTATTTTGACAACACTAAAAAACTAACTGAAATATGTCTTACAATTTATTAAAAGGAAAAAAGGGGATTATTTTTGGAGCTTTAGATTCCAATTCGATAGCATGGAAAACGGCTGAACGCGTTCATGAAGAAGGTGGGCAATTTGTATTGACCAATGCGCCAGTTGCAATGCGAATGGGCGAAATCAAAGCTTTGGCTGAAAAAACCGGCGCTGAAGTTATTCCGGCCGACGCCACTTCTTTGGACGATTTGAAAAATTTGGTCGAGAAATCCATGGAGATTTTAGGGGGAAAGTTGGATTTTGTGTTGCATTCTATTGGGATGTCCATCAACGTTAGAAAAGGAAATCATTATACGAACCAAAATTATGATTGGACTCAAAAAGGCACAGACGTTTCGGCGATGTCCTTTCATAAAGTGATGCAAACTTTGTATCAGACAGATGCTATGAATGAGTGGGGAAGTATTGTAGCCTTAACTTACATGGCAGCCCAGCGTGTATTTCCTGATTATAACGATATGGCAGACAACAAGGCTTATTTAGAAAGTATTGCCCGCAGTTTTGGTTATTTCTTTGGAAGGGATAAAAAAGTGAGGGTCAATACTATTTCCCAATCACCGACGCCTACAACGGCAGGAAGTGGTGTTAAGGGATTTGATGGTTTTATTTCCTATGCCGAGAAAATGTCGCCTTTAGGAAATGCCACGGCCATGGACTGTGCCAATTATACAGTTACTTTGTTTAGTGATTTGACCAAAAGAGTAACGTTACAGAATCTTTACAACGATGGAGGATTCAGTAATATGGGAGTGAGCGATGCTGTGATGAGTACTTTTACGGGGGAAGAATAAAGGGAGTTTACAAAGAACACTACTTTCAGATAACAAAAAAGGCGCAAATCTCTTTTGAAGTTTGCGCCTTTATTATACACTTAAGTTTTTTTAGTTTCCTTTCTTATAATCCGCTAAAAACTTAGCCAACCCTATGTCCGTTAAAGGATGTTTCAACAAGCCTTCAATGGAACTTAAAGGCCCGGTCATCACATCGGCACCAATCTTGGCACAATCTACAACGTGCATGGTATGACGAATTGAAGCAGCCAAAATCTGAGTTTCAAATCCATAGTTATCATAAATATGGCGGATTTCAGAAATCAAGTTTAAGCCATCTGTTGATATATCGTCCAGTCTACCCAAAAAAGGAGACACATATGTTGCTCCCGCCTTTGCTGCTAGGATGGCCTGACCCGGAGAGAATACCAAGGTAACATTTGTTTTAATGCCTTTATCAGAAAAGTATTTACAAGCCTTTACACCATCCTTTATCATCGGTAATTTAACAACAATCTGGTCGTGCAGTTCTGCCAAAGCCTCCCCTTCTCTTATCATTCCTTCAACATCCGTAGAAATCACCTCGGCACTTACATCACCATCCACAATATTGCAAATGTCAACGTAGTGTTTCAAAATATTATCGTGACCGGTAATGCCCTCTTTCGCCATTAATGATGGATTTGTCGTTACACCATCCAAAACCCCCATATCTTGAGCGTCTTTTATCTGGTCTAGGTTTGCTGTGTCAATAAAAAATTTCATTTGCTTGTTTTTATGCGTGTTATAGTTTAGGGCGAATTTACAATTTTATGGGTTTACTCCATTGGGTATTAGGAAAATCTATCGAAAAGTTTCTAAAAGTTTTCGAAAATCGGCTTCGATTAAAGTTTATAATGATTCATTAATAATTTCTCATATACTTTATCGGGCAATACTCTTTTTAACACAATAGAGAATTTTTGCATAAACGCTCCAACTTTATAATGAATTTTGGGCCTTTTGGTATTTATTACGCCATATACAGCTTCAGCCATCATATTGGGATTACTTCCAGAATCTACATGTTCATTCATCAACTCCAAAGATTTCCCATAAGTTTTCCAATAGGGTGAATCCTCTTTTAATGGGGCATGATATCTTCCTGAAGCGATATTAGTAGCAAAATCCCCAGGAGCCACGTTGGTCATTTCAATATTAAAAGGTTTTAGCTCCATTCTAAAGGCTTCCGTCAGCACCTCCAGAGCTCCTTTGCTGGCACTGTAAATACCGCGGTAAGGCAAGCCCATATAGCCTGCAATTGAAGTGATATTTATGATTAATCCCGACTTTTGCTTTCGCATTTGTGGCAATACGGCTTTAATCACATTGATTGGGCCAAAAAAGTTAGTCTCAAAATTGGACTTAATTTCTTCCTCCGGAATTTCTTCAATAGGCCCTGTAATCCCAGCACCTGCATTGTTTACCAATACATCCAATCGCCCCTCAGCTCTAATAACCTGGGAAACAGCTTCATCAATAGAAACTGAATCCTTTACATCCAATTCAAGTAATTGAAATTGACTCTCCGGATAGTTTTTCGGATTTCTACTGGTACCAAAAACCAAATGTCCTTTTTGGTGCAAAAACTCCCCAATGGATTTTCCTATTCCAGAGGACCCTCCTGTTATCAAAACAACTTTAGACATAATTGCAGAAATTTGAAATTTCGAGCACCAAATTACAAAATTGAAACGACAAGAATACCTGAATTTAGCGCACAAAAAAAGGCAAGCTACCTACATCACACCGCTACGACCATATACCCTTGCTGCGTTCCCGCCCTGGGGGATTCTACAGGAGCTGGTTGTGTAGGACTTGCCGGGTGCAAAGATACAACCTTTTAAAATTTTCACAATGATTTTTCAAACCGATTTTAAATAAATATATTCGGCAAAAATTAGGCTTCAACCATGAAAACTTTCAAATATCTCGCTTTCATTTTATTAATCAGTTTGTCAGTGTCCTGTGGACCAAATTCTGGGCAACAAAAGAACCACTTCAATATCAAGACGAATGCGGTAAAAGGTAATATTCCTATAGACGAAACCCTTCAACTTTCCATCGAGAACAAAAAAGGTCATACCATAGATTCTATCGTATATACGCTAAATGGAACTCCCATTGAAAGCACATTCGATTTGAAAAACAATAAATTGGGGAAGCACACCATGGAAGCTACAGTTTATTTTAACAGTGAAGAAAAGCAAACCGTAAGCTCTTCAATTACAATTTTGAATGACCAATCCCCAAAATTGTTTAAGTACGAAATCATAAATGAGTACCCCCACGATATTACATCTTACACCCAAGGTTTGGAGTTTTATGATGGCAAATTATATGAAAGCACAGGTCAATACAAGGAATCCAAGTTGAGGCAGGTGGATTATAAAGCAGGAGAGGTCATTCAAAATATTAATTTGGCCAATGCTTATTTTGGAGAAGGCATTACCATTATGGATGACAAAATATACCAGTTGACCTGGAGAGCTGGAATGGGATTTGTGTACGACGTGAACTCCTTGGAAAAACTGAGCAGTTTTAAATACGGAAAAAGCAAGGAAGGTTGGGGACTAACGCACCACAGCGGGAAAATTTATAAAAGTGACGGCACCGAAAATATTTGGTTGTTAAATCCTGAAACTTTGGTGGAAGAGGACAAGATTCAAGTGTACACCAACAAAGGAAAAATTATTGGCATCAACGAAATGGAATGGATTGACGGTAAAATTTATGCCAACCGCTACCAGAAAGATGGTGTAGCCATCATCAACCCCAAGAATGGCGGGGTTATCGGAGTCATTGACTTTACCCCATTAAAGAAAAAAGTGACCCAGCATAAAGGTTTGGATGTACTTAATGGCATAGCCTACAATCCTGAAACCCAAACCATTTTTGTGACCGGCAAACGCTGGGATAAGATGTTTGAGGTCAAGATTATTGAAGAATAGGAATTTATCACCAATCAAATCTAAACTCTTTAGGCTTTAAATCTTCTACTAAAATCTCATCAGTTCTAAAAACAGGTTTATCATACTTGTATACCACAATACTATAATGTCCCTTTGGCACTTGAAATAGTACCATACCAGTGCTGTCAGTTTCTTTTTGAGATAATTCATAAAATCTCCACATTCCAAAGAAAGGTTTTCTAATCTCTCTAATTACAACTTCAAATCCTTCCCTTGGTTTAATAGAAGATTTATAAAATGTATAGATTTTCACCTCAGTTAATGGTTCTTCTCCGTAGGAGGCAAAAATCAAAAATGCAAACAGAACTAATATTTTGAATTTCGACAATTTCAATTGAGCTATTTTATACTAAAATACGGCTTTATAACTTATCTTTGTATTACTACTTTTTAAAGCCCTTTTTATGGACAATCTGGATGCCGCAAGACTGCAAATGGCATTTACTTTGATGTTTCACATTGTGTTTGCATGCATTGGGATGGTGATGCCCTTTTTTATGGTCGTAGCCCACAAAAAATGGCTAAACACGCGAAACCCCATTTATTTAAAACTAACAAAATCGTGGCAAAAAGGTGTCGCGATTTTTTTTGTTACCGGGGCAGTTTCGGGTACTGCTTTGTCTTTCGAATTGGGGCTACTTTGGCCAGAATTTATGAAACATGCCGGTCCCATTATCGGTATGCCGTTTTCCTTGGAAGGTGCAGCCTTTTTTGTGGAGGCCATTGCATTGGGCTTTTACCTTTACGGTTGGAATAAAATTCCTGAAAAATTCCATTGGTTTACGGGTGTGATTGTTGGCATTTCGGGAGTGGCTTCGGGTATTCTCGTTGTTTCAGCCAATGGTTGGATGAATGCACCATCAGGCTTTGATTATATCAATGGCCAATTCTTAAATATTGATCCTATAAAAGCATTGTTGAATCCAGCCTGGTTTACCCAAGCTTTGCATATGACCTTGGCGGCCTTTGTGGCCACGGGGTTTGCCGTTGCCGGCGTTCACGCCTTTCAAATCCTAAAAAATAAACAGACGGAACTTCATAAAAAAGCGTTTAAAATCGCAATAACTTTTGCCGCTATTGCAGCAATACTTCAACCTTTAAGCGGCGACCTTTCCGCTAAGGATATTGCGAAAAGACAGCCCGTAAAATTAGCGGCCATGGAAGCCCATTATGAAACTACCAAAGGTGCCCCCCTTTACATTGGCGGCATCGTGGATAACGAAACGCAAGAAGTAAACTATAAAATCAAAATCCCAAAAGCCCTGTCCTTTCTGGCCTTTGGTGATTTTGATGCTGAAGTGAAAGGCTTGAATGATTTTCCTGAAGATATTCGCCCAAACGTAGCCATGGTGCATTATGCTTTTCAAATTATGGTAGGTATCGGGACCTTACTCTTAGTGGTGGGAATTTTATTTTTCATCAGTTTGAAAAGGAAACGCTGGTGTCAAAACAGAAAGTTTTGGTGGTTATTTGCACTAATGGCTCCGATGGGCTTTATTGCTTTAGAAGCCGGCTGGGTGGTTACTGAAGTAGGCAGACAGCCATGGATTATCCATAATATTATGAAAACAAAAGATGCAGTAACCCCAATGCCTGGCATGGTGTTTAGTTTCTACATGTATGTGGTATTATATTCTATTTTGACCATTGCCGTAACCTGGCTGATGGCACGACAGATAAAAGTATTGAATAACCCAAAACCTGCTTGACCATGCTGTACGTAGTGCTTTTTTTTCTTATGGTGTCCTTACTCCTGTACGTACTTCTAGCGGGAGCGGATTTTGGTGCAGGCATCATCGAACTAGTATCCTCGAAGAAAAGTAAATCAATCACCAAGAAAACCGTTTATCGTGTTATCGGTCCCGTTTGGGAGGCCAATCATATTTGGATTATAATTATTGTGGTGATTTTGTGGGTTGGATTCCCTGAGTTTTATAATGTTTTGGTCATTTATTTACACATTCCGCTCACTCTTGTATTATTGGGTATTACCTTGAGAGGTGTCTCTTTTGTATTCCGCCATTACGATGCTTTTAAAGATAGAACCCATGTGCTTTATGATTGGATGTTTAGGGTTTCAAGTTTAGTTACTCCTTTTTTCCTAGGAATGACATTTGGTGCGAGCGTTTCAGGTAAAATTAATATCACAAACGACTATTCCAATTTAAGCTTTTTTGAAACTTTTGTAGTGTCATGGCTCAATGGGTTTTCAGTTTTTGTTGGTCTCTTCTTTGCCTCTTTATGCGCTTTTTTGGCGGCCGTACTATTGATAGGTGAAGCTGAAGATGCCGAACGTAAACTTTATGTTCGAAAAGCACAAATAGCCAATGTTGTGGTTATAATTATGGGGTTTTTAGTTTTAAGCATTGGTTTCGTTAACGATATAACTTTCGTAACGGATTTTGTAAACAACCCATTTGCCGTTGGCTTGGTGGCACTTTCTGCAATTTTGATACTGCCTTTAACACGTAGCATTAAAAACGCCAAGAAAGTCAAAAGTCGAACTTTAGCGGGAATGCAAGTTGTTTTGATCCTATTAGCTGCTTTAGGCTCCCACTACCCCAACCTTTTGATGACTTCGGGTTCGGAAATTAGTATTTTGGACGCCACAACTACTGATAGCGTCATTAATGTACTGGGCATTTCTTTAATCATCGGCGGAGCCATCATATTGCCGGGACTCTTTCACTTATTTAAATCCTTTAAATTGATTAAGGTGCTGGATAAAGATAATTCGGAAGAAAGCTAATCTAAAATCTTGATGATATCCTTAAAATCTTTTAAGGTGAACGTTGGCAGGTAAGCTCTATCCAGTCCAAAATCCTGCTTATGGATATTATCGCCATTATCTAATATACAAACTGATGTCCAACCCAATCTGTTTGGAGAAAGAAAATCTTTTGAAACATTGTCGCCAATATAAAAATACTGCCCTGTTCCGAATGTCTTTTCAAAATGCAGAAAGTTATTTTCATTGGGTTTTTCACTACCGAATTCTTCGGAAATAACTATTTCATCAAAATATTCGTCAAGTCCCAAGGCTTTAATTTTACTTCGTTGTTGCTTGGAGCGCCCGTCTGTCAAAAGCCCAATTTTTATACCTTTATTTTTAAGGAATTCTAAAACCAATTTTCTTTCGTCCGACAATTTAATATTGGGGTTATGGTTTCTGTAAAGGTGAAGCAACTCCTCTTTTGTTGCTTTTGTAACGTAACTGTTCAGTATTTCTACAAAAACGTTGGATTTGCTATGGTACAAACGCATCATTTCTTCAAAAATTGAAATGGAATCGCTATCGGAATCTTTGCTGATGAATTGGGCAATTTCTAAAAAAGCAGACTTTAGATAATCCAACTCGTTATAGAGTGTATCATCCAAATCAAAAATAACAATAGGTTTAGGCTTTGTGTCCATGCACTAAAACTTCTGCGTCGTAGCGAAGCATTAATAGGTCTTCTTCCCAATTCTGGAATTTTTCGACGGACTTGTCACATAAGTATTCCTCAATAATCCATTTGGGGAAATTCCCTCCTGCCAAATAAGTCAGTGGATAACCTCCTCCAAAACGCGCATTGATTTCTATCCCTCGGATATCATCGTTTTCTTTGTTCTTGAAGAATTGAAACGTAATACATCCCCTCGCCCCTTCAAGTTTGGTCAATTTAGAATTGATATAATCGTAAACCGCGTCTTTTTTGGTGATGCCTTTGCTTACCTCGCCACCGCGTACCTCAATTCGCTTTCTTGGCACGGCACATTTCAAATCCCCGTTTTTGTCATAGTACAAATCGCAGGTGTATTCCTCGTAAATATCGTGGTCTAAGTATTCGAAAAACAAAAATCTATCTTCCGAAAAGTGCTTTTCACTAAAATCACTTTCCTTTTTAATAATGAAATTATCTATGCTTCGGCTACCGTTGAAAGGTTTTATATAGACAGGAAGTTTGTAATTATCCTTAGTGTAAATCCTTCCCACGGGAATATCAAGCTTATCAAAAAACTTTTCGGTGTTCACCTTATTATCAGAAACCTGAATTAACGCTTCATCTGAAACCATCAGTGTAATGCCCTTGTCATCAAACAGAGACTTACTTTTCGCCATTACCGATAACTCAGTATCCAAAGTAGGTATTACAAGTTTCACTTCATTTTGAACACATATATCCAACAGCATCGGAATATAATCAGGATCAGTAATCCTGCATATATCAAAAGCTTTATCCACAATTTGTGCAGCAGCCGACAGATCTGTTCTTAGGTCCGCAACAAAAACTTTGGCTCCCGGAAAAATATAAGACAACTCGCTTTGAAAGGCTTTAACCAGCGACACTCTTCTCCCTGCTGAAGTGATTAATATATTATTCATTTGATTTGGTTTCGATCTACTTTTGATAAAAACATTACAATAGATCACAGCAATTCGTGCGTCAAATATACATATTTTGCTAGCACAAAAGGTCTTTATTTCTTTATTCTACAGATTTACCTTACTGAATTACAAAAACTTCAATTTGAGCCTTTAATTTTTGAAGATTTGCTCAAATTGAATCTTTTACGGTACATATTTTTTTATTACGGCTATCAAAAAAAGAAATTTTTAGACCAAAAAAGTGCCTGTGCCCACAAAAGACCACAGACACTTTTGAATTCTCCCTAAGAACTAATTAATAACTGTTGTAAAACTAGGGGCAAACTTCATATGAGTCAATACCCAATTCTAGGTATTTTTTGGCGTTTTTTTGGAAATAGGCACTACAGACCTCTCAAAAACATCTAAAAATACTTACAAACAACCAAAACCAGGATGAAAAAATTCATAAGAAGGAAAAATTGCAAATGCAAGGGTACTAAAAATTGTTATTGTCATTTTTTTTTGACATCTTGGGGAATGAAGTGATTGAAACTTTCTTTTTCTGATTAAAAAAGGGTTGTAAAATCACTGGATTAATAGCTATTGACTCTCGAAGAATGAATGAAAATGCGCGTAAGGTGACCCGCGTTTGGGAAACGGAGAACAAGATTTTAAACCCTAGTAAAAAAGAAGTTCTTCTCGATGTTGTTGAACAAGTGGCCTCTCTATTTTCAGCCGGTCCTTTTTACTACTATATCATCAATTTTGAAGACGTTTCCATGGACTACGTCCATGAGGGCATTAAAGATGTTCTTGGCATTCAACCAGAGGCGTTTAATGTGGATAAGCTTTTCGAAATTATGCACCCCGATGATTTGGAGGTCATGCATCAAAAAGAAGGGATTGCCACACATTTTTTGCTCAATCAAATTTCTGTCGAAAATATTCCCGATTATAAAGTGGTGTACCTTATGCGCCTAAGGCATACCAGTGGCATTTATAAAACCATCCTTCACCAAACTAAAGCACTTGTGATGTCCCATGATGGCAAAATTCAGAAGGTATTGGGTATTCATACAGATATGACCCATTTAAACATGCCTTTTGACAACAAGGTGTCTTTTTTAAGCCAAAAACTACCTTCGGTACATTACAAATACACCAAAAGCAACTATGTATTGCGTCAACATTATGAAACGGAGTACACCAAGCGCGAAACGGAGATATTAGAACTTTTGAGTCAAGGTAAAACGGCACAGGATATTAGCGGGGAACTATCTATTTCACTATTAACGGTGAATACCCATAAACGGAATATCCTAAGAAAATCAGGAGCCATCAATACCAGTCAGCTTGTTGCGAAAGCCATTCGAGAGGGCATTATCTAAATGATTTATGAGAAAGGCACATATTAAGAAGGTATTTGATGTTTGGGGTGCGGTTATGCAGAATATTGAACCAGCAGACTCGAAACTGGTATTGGAAATTGTTGACAACATTGCGTCGATGTTTGCTGCAGGAAACTTTTATTATTATGTACTAAATTTCGCTACTTATAAAATTGATTATGTTAGTGAGGGTACCCAGACCGTACTTGGTATTCCTCCAAGTCAATTTACACTGGAAAAAATCTTTACTCTTTTTCATCCAGAGGATTTAGCCGACTTACATAGGAAAGAACGGGCTTCGGTCAATTTTAAGATGAGAAAAATTGATGCAAAAGACATTACTAAATATAAATCAGTATATCTATTTAGGTTTATGGCGGCTGATGGGACCTATAAAACCATTCTTCACCAGTCTAAAGCGATAAATGTTTCTAAAGATGGTAAGGTGCAACAGGTCATTGGCGTACATACTGATGTAACCCATCTAGATTTGCCCATTGACCATAAAGTTTCATTTATAGGGGATAGATTACCGAATTACCATTATAACGAAGCCAAGGATAGTTTTGACTTAATAGAAGAAAACAAAATACCTTTTACCAATAGAGAACTAGGAATATTGAAAGCAATCGTAAAAGGAAATTCTACAAACAGCATAGCCTCTCAGCTTAATATATCTACGAACACGATTTATACGCACAAGAAAAATATCTTGAAAAAATCAGGGTGCAAAAACACTTCAGAAGTTATTGCTAAATGCCTTAGGGAAGGGATTATTTAAACACTTCATTAGCTATTCTACTAAGCGTTGCTTCAAACTGAAGGGGCTGCTCTAAACTTGGGTAATGTCCGCAATCCTTAAACTCAATCAATTCACAGTGCCCTGCCGAGGCATCTACTACGTGGTTTAAATAATCACGGTTAATTGTTGGGTCCTGTAAACCGGCAATGATATATTTTGGTATTGTCAAGTTGGTAAATATCTCATATTCATTTAAAAGTCTTTCGTTGGCAACATCAACCCCCAGTGCCGTCCTTACTTTTGGGTGAGCCTTTTTAAAATTCTCCACTACAATCGGGGCATTTAACTTATCAAATACCGCTATATTGGCCGCTTCCTTAATCTCATTATCTGGCGGGTTTTCCGTGAAAAAGGTTTGCAAGGCGGGCTCTGGCAAAAAGGCTTCTTCAAAATTTAAAGGTTTTTTTAATGGAGGGGTTCCAAAAATCACCAAGCCTTTTAGCTTATCTTTAATGCGTGGCGCCAATTCAATAGCAATATGACCTCCCAAAGAATTGCCAACCAATACAATGTCTTCATCAATATTTTGAATGAGGTCGTATAGCTGGTCTAAGTAAGACCCCATAAAGAAATTCTCTTCTCTATTATAACCATTTAAACTACTTCCATGTCCCGGTAAATCCACAGCCAACATGGAGCGCATTATCTTTTTTGAATTTAAAATATGCTGAAAAACGTTAGAAGAAGACGAGTTGCCATGAATAAAAATAATTATGCCATCCCTCTCCCCGTGGATAAAAGTATGCTTCATTGAAATATTTTTTTAGAAATATACCGAATATTCCAGTTAAACCATTGATTTTATTTTAATGAAGCATACTCAATTTATAGATATTCTTAAAACATCCTGAAAGTTAGAATCTTACAGATACTTTCCCTCTTAAAAAGAAAGGCGCACCGGGTGTAAAATGGATTTCCTCCACCGAATCTGCCTCTCCCATCAACCTACTTTCGGTGGCAAACTGGGTTTCGTTCCAATCCACATCAAACAAGTTCTCTACAATTAATCCGAACGTCCAATTCTTGCATGAATAGTTAATATTAAAATCCGTGACAAAATAGCCCTCAGCAACAATAGAATTATCTTCATTTGCAGGACGGTCTTTAATATAGCGGTAATTGATGCTTCCAGAGAATTTGCCCAACTCCTTAAAACTAAAGCCACCTGCTGAGGTTAAATCAGGTGCTAAGGGAATATAATCCTGTCCACTCGGCTCTTCCGTACTTCTGGCATGTGCATAATTCACATCTGCATTAAAATAAAGCCAATCCGCAATTTGATATCTTAAGCCAAAATCGATACCCATTCGTCTTGTTTTTCCGCTGGGCTCAACAATACCGGCATCCCCTACGTACACAAATTCCTGTTGCAAAAACAGAGCCCATAAGGCGGCATTTACTACTAACCTATCCGTTGGCTTAAGTATAGTTCCTAAATCCGCACCAAAAGAGGCAGGTAAAATTTCCTCTCCACTCTGGGCAACCACCACTCTACTGTCATTAGAATGGTACCCAAAACCGGTTTTCAAAAATAATTGTGTCTTTGGCGAAGCCGCATAAATAACGTTGAGCTTGGGGCTAACTATGGCCTTATCTTCACTTTTACTGTCATAAGCGGTCGACAACAGATCTTCGTAATCAAAATTGAAGTAATCCAAACGAATGCCCGGATTTAATGTCCATTTATTGCATTTGTAATTCAAATCCGCAAATGCAAAACCATTGGCTTCGTCCACGTTGCCATAAGCTAATCGTTCCAAAAGGTCTTTTCTGTTTGCGGTGCGGGATAATTGGTTTTCATTAACATCATCATAACGAAATCCAACACCGACCCGATATTTCAATTGCTTGTCGTGATCCGCCAAATGAAAGGATTTTTCATAAACACTTTTCGCCCCAATAATGGTTCTGTCTTCATACTGACGAATCTGATCTCCATTTACAGGATCCTCCAAAAGAAAGGTAAAATTTGAAAACAATTCAAAATCATATTGTGAAACGTACGCCGATGATGTTAAGCTAGAATGCTCATCAAAATGCTTGATGTGATTCATCCAAATATTGGTTCTGCTAGTATTACCACCCTCAGTATCATCAATGGCTCCAAATCGTCCTATCAAACCTTGATCCACGGCGCGTTGCGGAATCTGCCCCGAAGCATCCCACTTACTTTGAAAGTGTGACAATGACAGGTTGAATTCCTGATCCTTAAAGTTGTTGTAATTATAACGCCCCATGATATTTAAACGGTTGAAATTCTGTGGCGAATCGAAGACTCCGTCCGTTAAGTTCAGCTCACTGGCAACATAGGCATTACTATTTTCGCCGTCCCAAATCTTGAGCATGCTCATAGCACGAACCGTGTTAAATTGTCCGGCTTCAACGGAAATTAGGTTTTTATCGATTTTCTTTTTAGTGACGATATCTACATAGCCTGCGGTATTGAAATTTCCTTTGTCAGCATAATAAGAACCCTTTCCAAAATCTAAATTTTCAATGGTTTCGGGAATGATAAAGTGCATATCGGCATAACCTTGCCCATGCGCGTGGGATACCATGTTTACCGGCATACCGTCCACATCAATCGCGATATCGGTACCATGATCAATATCAAATCCCCTTAGGAAAATCTGCTCGGCTTTACCGCCACCGGCATGCTGACCAATAAACAATCCCGGAATTTTACGAAGGATTTCCTGCGAGGTTTTTACGGGAGTTGTTTTTAAATCCACGTTCACAAAACTACTCAGCACATTTACTTTGGAAACAATGAGTACTTGGTCTAAAGATGCCGCAGATATTTCAAGAATTATGTTTGCGGTACTATCCAAATGCGACTCGTCTATGATGAGTTCGTAATTTTCAAATCCCAGTTGATAGAAATAAACAACATCTCCCACCGAAATGTCGTCGAGTTCAAAATAACCGGAAACATTGGTATAGGTGTAAGCTCCCGTATTTTTATTGTAAACCCCTACACCTTGAAGGGGCTTTTCGTTTTCTGCTGAAATTACCGTGCCGTTAAGCTCGTGGGCATAAGTACATAATCCCACGGCAAGCAACAGCACTGTTAGGATATTTTTTAACATAGCATTGGTTATTAATTTCTTTTGAAAGGGCTAAAATCAGCCTCCCAAAAGAGTTGGTTTATAAAATTTTTTTGAGTTGATAACATCGAGATTGTTGCGTAATTTTCATTTTTACACAACACTTTTCTTATCAAGTAAATTGAGGGGGTTGGAATTTTCCGTCTGGATATCCATTTCGGATATGCTGAAGTTTAAATAAAAAATGATGCTGAATGTGTTGGGCCGAAAAAAATGATTGCCCTTTATACATCAACTTTGTCCGTATATGCTTGTCTATTTTTTGGAACACTATTTTAGGCTCATCCCTATCATCATCCGTATCAGAGGCTTTCAATATTTTTTGAAGCGTTTCCAAAAAAGTATGCTGATGGGTTTCGTCATTCTTTAATTTATGATTGGTGTGGTCCGCATGATTTGCACGCTCAGCACTTGTATGCGAGATAACGTTTTCGGGCATTTCCAACTGATGCGCTAAAATATGCAACACTTTGCTCACTTCAGTATGAGACGGCCCAAATACATAGCACATGCTCATCGCAATGGCAACAATCTTTATGGCGAACGGCTTTAAGCCATTTTGGGCGGTGCTATTCATTTAACAGGTCCATGATGGTTTTTTCAATATTTTGCGAATAGGCTTCGATAGTGGGGTAATTAAAAACGTCGGTTACCGGCACATCCAATTCCAGCATGGCCTTTAGCCTGGAGGTGATAGAAATGGCATTGAGGGAATTGCCCCCAATTCTAAAGAAATTTTCGTTGATGCCGATGCTTTCCATCCCAAGTACTTCTTTCCAAGCTTCCCAAACCAATTCCTCTATTTCATTTTGTGGCTCCGTTTTAGTATCCACCTTCGCAACCTTATCTTTGGCTTCAAGTTTTGGCAGTTTTTTCCTGTTTACTTTTCCGCTGGACAAAAACTCGAAATGCTCTAAATGTTTATAAAATTGAGGGACCATATATTGAGGCAATCGTATGCCAAGTGCTTCTACTATTTTTGCATCCTCAAGAGCATCACCAAGGTAATAGGCCACCAAGTTTTCATTTGCATCAACCATAACCACAGCTTGGGCAATCGCCTCTATCTTTTCCAGATTCTTTTCTATTTCACCCAGCTCAATACGTAGGCCCCGCAATTTAATCTGGTTATCTACCCTGCCGCGATATTCTATTACTCCATCCGCCCTGTAGCGCGCCAAATCTCCTGTTTTATACATTTTTGCACCGGGGACTTCAGAAAAAATATCGTCGATAAACCTTTCCTCCGTAAGCTCTTTTCTATTCAAATAGCCATTAGCTACTTGTATACCGGCAATATGCAATTCTCCCATAGTGCCAATTGGCAAAGGGTTTAGGTTTTTATCTAAAATATGGAGTTGGGTATTGGAAACAGGAGTGCCTATTGGAATGCCCGCATGAAGGGTTTCCCGCCTGCAATGCCAATACGAAACCTCAACCGAGGCCTCCGTTGGCCCGTAAAGGTTATAGATTTCAACATTTAATTTTTCATACGTATGTTCTACGACCGAAACCGACAGCGCTTCCCCGCTACAAAATACTGTTTTTAAGCTTGTACAATCTTCGGAACCTTCAGCTTGAACAAACACATTTAACATGGATGGCACAAAGTGAATAACCGTAATGTTGTTTTGCTTTATGGTATTTTGAAGATGTTCAGGATTTGTGTGCCCATCAGGGATTTCAACCACTAACTTGGCACCAGTTTGCAACGGCCAAAATAGCTCAGGCAAAGACACGTCAAAAGTAATTGGTGTTTTTTGAATCAAAGTATCGCGATGATTAATAGGCTGATAACCCTGCATCCAATTCAAGCGGTTACAGATGCCCTTATGGTGGCACATGACGCCTTTGGGCTCACCTGTACTTCCGGAGGTATAAATAACGTAAGCCAAATCGTTTGGATGACTGTCAACGTCAACTGAAGATGTGCTTAGCGAAGATATTTCATCGTTAATTTCTGCCACATCATAACCCTCAACATCATTTAAAATCGCACTATCTATATGGTCGTGGTTATAAAATAAAATTTTGGCCTTGGCATCTTTAAGAATGAATTTTAATCGCTCGGAAGGTGTGGAAATATCAATTGGCAAGTACGCACCGCCTGTCTTTAAAATCCCGTATATACATACCATCATTTCAAGAGACCTCTCAAGGCTGATAGCGACGATATCACCTCTTTTGATGCCTTTTTGAATTAAAAATTGAGCTACTTGATTGGACTTTTCATCCAAGGATTTATAGGACAGGGGTTCCTCCTTAAAAACCAGTGCCACGTTATCCGGAGTTTTTTGAACTTGGTTTTCGAATTTTGAAAGTAACGTATCTCCCTCAGGATAATCTACAGTTGTATTATTCCAAGATTTTATTTTTGAGATCTCTGTATCCGTAATCAAACTGACGGTATCGATATTTTGACCAGAATCCTCAACAATGGCGTCCAACATTTTAAGAAAATGCTGAGGCACCAATTCTTGCCCATTACTATCAAACTGATTGGTATTCAAATCAAAATACAACTGCAATTGGTCTGTATTATCAAAATCATGAACGTGCAAACGCATATGGTGTCTGGGATCATGATGTCCGGTGTGTACCCAATTGGTTTTTACCCCAGCACCGTTAAAGCTTGGATTTTTATTATTGATATAATTGAAAAACACATTAAAACTGCGACTTAAATCTGCTGTGGATACACTGCCTTGGGCATGTTTAATAAAGTTGTTGCTTTCCAATTGTACCTTTTTAAACAGGGACATAAAGGTTTCGTTCTCCTCTACTTCTACAAGCAAAGGGAAGGTTTCGATAAAGAGGCCGACGGTATTTTTCAGGGCTTTGGTCCCTCTGTTGTTTATGGGGGATCCTATAGTTAACCTGTTCTGCCCCGAAACACGGTATATATAAGCGTAAAGTACCGTCAGGAAAATATTATACAATGTTAAATCCAACGTCCATCCTCTTATGCCTTTTTGGTTTGCCAAGGCATTGATTTTACGGGTACGGGCCTCACCGAGGCTGACAGAAACCCGTTTTGATGCCGTATCCAAATGGGAAGTTTTGGTATAATACAAAGACGGTATTTCTGGGAAATCCTTTAATTTTTCAACCCAAAAACTAGCATGTTTTTGGCGATGTTCTCCTGCCTCGCCTTCATTGCTATTGAGCACATATTCCTGAAAAGAGGGCAGTGCTTCAGCATCTTTGAGTCCGTTTTGCAATGCTTTGGCGTAACACTCCGACATTTTAGTAAAAACAAGCGAAGTGCTCCATCCATCAGAAATTAAATGATGCTGATTGAGGTACCAAATATAGCGGGCATCGGATATTTTAATGAGCACGGTATCGAAGGCACATTTCTCTAAATCGAACATTTTCACAGACCGTTCTTTTATCCATATTTCATATACTGCCTTGGGGTCTGTTTCTTTTGAAAAATCCTCTAAATCCATTTCATAATCTACCTCCATCAAAAATTCCTGAACGGGCGTATCATCTTTATATTTGAATACAGACCGAAGCGCATCACAAGTCTCCACTACTTTTTGAAAGGCCTCCTTAAAGTGGGGCAAAGAAATTTCATCTTGAATCTCATAGGTCATCACCATGTTGTAAAGCGGTAGCCCGGGATTAAGTTCCTGACCTATCCACAATAGCTTTTGGCTTGGCGTTAATGGTGAATAATTCCTATGCATTTAGTTTCAAATTTTTAAACTTTTTTGCTTGAAATAAAACTGCTGATATCTTCAACAGTCATAAAATTTTCGATTATCATTTCTTCCGGATCTACTTTGATTTCAAATGTTTCCTCTACATAGGCAATCAACCTTACCATGGCCATGGAATCTAAAATACCACTGCCCAGCAAGTCGTCACTGGCATCCAATCCGTCTTCAATATCTTCACCAGCTAATTCCTGCTCTATGTAGTTTATTATGGTTTGCTCCATATTATATTTTTGAAATAATGTTTTCTATTTCCCTTCTATTTATCTTTCCCGAACTGGTTCTTGGAAAGGATTTTAATAGCAACACCTCACCAGGAACGGCATATAACGGCAGGTGTTTTTTACAGTGAGATTTCAGATCTGCGCCTGTTATATTTGATGTTTCATCCACCAAAACTGTGGCAACAAGCTCTTTTTCACCGCTGCCATCTATCAAAATAACTGCCACTTCAATAACGGCATCATGCTTTGCTAATGTATTTTCTATTTCGTCAATCTCAATACGAAAGCCTCTAAATTTAATCTGTCTGTCCTTTCTTCCTAAAAACAGGATTTCGCCTTTCCTATTCACCTTCACCAAATCTCCTGTTCTATAATACCTATGTTCAAATCCTGGGGCAATTTCTTCTTTATAAAATGAGGCCTCTGTGAGTGCTAAATTGTTCCAATATCCTTTCATAACCGTGGCCGACCTTATTACAAGAAGCCCCTCCTCTCCTTTGTCAACCTCGTTATCCGCTTCATCTAAAATTTTATATTCCGTATTTTTCCAAGTGAAACCTATCGGAATTGGCTCATCACCTTCGGGAGGTTCGGACAAATTATAGTAGGTGCATTGGTTGGTTTCCGTAGGCCCATAAATATTGCTAAACTGCGCTTGAGGCCAGTGTTGCATTAAAGTGCGAAGTTGTTTCGTTGCAAAAACCTCCCCAGCAAACAATACCCAGCGCAAACTTGTGAAATCCTTGTTTTCGATACCTCCTTTGTGCAACAATTCAATCAAAAGCAACGGCACGGAATACCAAATGGTCACTTTTTCCTTTACCGTCATATCTGCCAAACTCATTGGAAACTTTAAATGGGCATCGGAAATAATCACGGTCGTAGCTCCCGCCAATGGTGCGGCGCAATATCCTAAAATGGACACATCAAAATGCAATGGCGCAGAGTTTGCTACAATATCATCCGATTTAAAATCGTATAAGTCCACCACCAATTTTGAAAACGCCAGCCCGCTATCATGGGTATGCATAATACCCTTTGGTGCACCGGTACTTCCGGAAGTATATAGAATGTAGGCCAGATCCTCAGCTAAAATGTTGACTGGCACGTATTTTTCCAAAGACTGCTTGAAAAGGGTTTCCCAACTTATGGTTTTTATTGCATCTATTTCAGATACGCCTATGATGGATTCCAAACCAATATCTGCATCCAAAAGCTTTTTGATTTTCTTGGCCTGCTTTGGAGTGGTCACCAAATGTTTTATCCCACAGTCGTTTACCAAAAACTTTATGCGTTCATTGGGTACAAATGGGTCAATTGGCACATAGGCCGCCCCAGATTTTAAAATACCGTAAATAGCGATTGAAGTTTCCAAACAGCGGTGCAAAAATATGCCAACGCGGTCGCCCTTCTTAACACCTAGGTAAGCTAAATGTTGGGCAAGTTGGCTGGTTTTAATATCTAAATCCCTGTAAGTTATGGATTCATTTAGATATCTAAACGCCACCTTTGAAGGGAATTCTTTTGCAGAATTCTCTACGATTTGGACCAAATTATAAATCAATTTTTCTTCTTTTATTAGGCCCTAAAACCTAATAGTTTAGCAATATTCTCAATATCTATCAGGTCTTAAAGCTATAATTTCCTTTAGAAAAGATACACATTTCGTTTTATTTTGTTTCAATTAACCTCAATAATTACTACTGAGCAAAAACAATCGTTGGGAAACTTTTTAAATCGATTAAGTTTGATTTTTTTAGCATTTACCCCTACATTACTTACAATTGTCCTACAATTTCACACTTTAACGAGTAAACTATACATCATATATCGAATATTGATAGTTTTCATCTTTTTATTAATATTATTGAAAAAAAATCACTAAAACTGATTTTACCCTATTAATTTCTTTCCTGAGAATCAAAATAAAGGTAGAATCTACAAAAAAGAAAAATATGAAAACCCTGCTAACCAAGACTCTTGTTGCCTTATTTTTACTATTATCCGCTACTGCTTTTGCGCATTTGCCTAATCAAAGTTACCTCTATTTAAGGATTTATGAAGATAAGGGTATTGAAGGCCGATATGAAATAAATGTTAGGGAGCTAAACGATATTTTCAATTTAAACCTGCCCAAAAATGCAACACCAGAGGATGTTGCGCCCTACGCCGCTCAAATTCAGGCGTACATTCTTAAAAATGCGGGGTTTAGTTCTGATTTTGGGAAGCATGATATCAATTTTACTGAAATAGGAGACATTTGGATCAGCACCGGTAATTTTATGCAATTTTATTTTAACCTGAGCAATATGAAGACCCTTCCGGAGGATTTGAATATCTACTATAATATTGCCTTTGAGGAGGACGATGAGCACAAAGGGTTTGTTGTGGTGGAATACAATTGGAAAGCGGGCGTGATAAACGAAGAAGCCAACATCGTTATGGATTTTGGTCCGGAAGATACCGAAGGTGTCCTCGACTTGAGCGATTCGCACACCATGACAGGGTTTATTGCCATGATAAAACAAGGTGTTTGGCACATTTGGATTGGCATTGACCACATCCTCTTTTTACTGGCCCTAATTTTACCCGCCGTAGTTCGGAGAAAAGACAACACAATTTTCGGGTGGGAACCCGTAATGACCTTTAAATCGGCATTTATTTACATCATAAAAGTCGTATCGTTTTTTACTATTGCCCATACTATCACGCTTACTTTGGCCTCGTTGCAATTGGTCAACCTGCCGTCCCGATTAGTAGAATCTATCATCGCATTTTCCATTGCATTGGCTGCCTACCATAATATCAAACCAATATTTAAGATGAAGGACTGGGTTATTGCCTTTATTTTTGGCCTGTTCCACGGGTTTGGGTTTGCAACGGTTTTAGGCGATTTAGGATTATCCAATGAATTTTTAACGCTCTCACTTTTAGGGTTTAATATTGGTGTTGAAATAGGACAGCTGATTATTATCGCCATTATTTTTCCCATATTGTATTTTATCAGAAAGCTTAAACTGTATCCAAAATTTATCTTTTATACCTCCATAATATTGATAGTGGTGTCATTACTTTGGTGCTATGAACGCGTGTTTGACGACAATCTGATGTTTGACGATTACATAAGAATATACGGTTTTAAATTTGCGCAGTGGCTTGGTTTAAAATAATTACATAACTTAACGGAAAAATTTCTTTTAGAGAATTTCAAAAAAAGTTGTGAAAAAGGACATTAAACCAATGTCTTTACTGGACAAATGGAAAAGTAAAGACAAAAAGCCGTCGGCTTCTAATACCATTGAAAAGGCGCCACCAGATGCCAAAATCCCGCTCTCCCATGGGCAGAAAAGACTGTGGTTCCTACAGCAGATGTATCCTGAAAATGTGTTCTATAATCTATCGGAATACTTCACTTTTGAGGGGAATTTGAATGTAGATGCCCTTAAGCACAGTTTAAAAACTTTTTTTGAAAAGCACCAGGTTTTTAGGTCCTATTATGAGATTGATGAGAATGGAAAACCCATGCTTAAAATTGACGATGCCATCAATTTCAATATTCTTGAGGAAGATTTCAGCAGTCATCCGGAAACTGAAAAGGAATTAAAGACTAAACAATTTATGGATCGGCAGGCGCAACATAGTTTCAGTCTGTTCGCCACACCATTATTTAAGGCTTCATTATTAAAGCTAACTGAAACCAAACACATCCTTCTTTTAACCTTTCATCATATTATTTCGGATCAGTGGTCGATGAATATTTTAAGGGAAGAACTGGCGCAATACTATAACAGATTTAATAAAGGTGAAACGGTACAAATTGAGGCCAATACCATTGATTTTAGCGACTACGCCCTTTGGCAAAATAAGTTTCAAACCTTTGATAAACAGCTTTCTTATTGGAAGAAAAAATTATCCGACAACATTCCGGTTTTAGATTTACCAACCGATTTTAAACGCCCCATAACGCCATCATACCATGGCACCGCACTTACCCTGAATTTTGATGAAAATTTTTCAGGTCGGATTTTAGAACTGGCAAAAAATATGGGCACAACGCCCTTTGTACTTTTTTTATCGGCCTACTATCTCCTGTTGCATAATTTTTCGAAACAGGACGATATTATTGTGGGCACCCCAGTGGCCAACAGAGACCAAAAGCAGTTGGAATCTATTTTTGGGCTGTTTATTGATACGATGGTCTTAAGAACTTCGATTAAAAAAGAGCGCACCGTTTCCCAATTTATTGAAGAAGTAAAAACCGTTTTTTCAGAAGGGCTGGCCAACAAAGATGTACCTTTTGATATGCTGGTCAAGGAAATGCAGATAGAACGTTCCCTTTCCGTCAATCCGTTGTTTCAAACCATGTTTGTGTACATTCCAAAATCTGAATTGCCTTCCTTTGGAAACGATGTAACCCTCACCGAAAATAAAGATTATATTACCGAAGTTTCAAAATTTGATCTCACCCTTTTTATCCATGAGGACCATGGTAAAATAGCATCAACTTTTGAATACGCCACCGATCTTTTTGAAGCAAGCACCATACAAAGATTTCAGGATTTTTTACAGCATACTTTACATTTTATTGTTGAAAACCTTAACGGACGCATTGAAGATATTCCAGCTTTGTCGCAAACGGATGAAAAAGTTTTGCACTTAAATAACTCCCAAAAAGTACATCCTTTTGAAAGTTACAATGCCATCCATCATATTATTGAAGATATTGCTAAAAAGCACCCAAAAAATACAGCAGTTTCTTTTGAAAATCAATCTATTTCATACGATGAATTAAACCATAAATCCACAGTTCTTGCCACAGAACTCCTCAAAACAAACTCCGATGAAAATACCATTGTAGGGCTATGCACCGAACGCTCTTTGGACATGATTATCGGGATGCTTGCCATTTTAAAAGCGGGGCGTGCCTATCTGCCCATTGACCCCGATTATCCCTCCCAGCGCATCGCTTTCATGTTGAAGGACTCAAAAGTGAAACAAGTTATTACGCAAACGCCTCTGTTAAGTTTATTTGAACAATTTGAGGGTACATCCCTATTCATTGACAAAATTGATCTGTACAAAGCGGTTGAAATCCAAACGTTTCCAAAAATGAATGGTGACGCCCTGGCGTATGTAATTTACACTTCAGGAAGTACTGGACAGCCCAAAGGGGTGCCCATTTCCCATAAAAACATTATCAATTCCACTGGCGGCAGGCTAAATTTTTACGACTACAATCCTGAGGCATTTTTGTTGATGTCGTCCATTTCTTTTGACAGCTCCAAAGCTGGTATTTTTTGGACGCTCTGTACTGGAGGCCACTTGGTTCTCACAAAAAAACGCATGGAACAGGACATTGACAAAATTGTGAAAACTATTGAACGGCATAATGTTTCGCATACCTTGATGCTCCCCTCCTTGTACAATGTAATTTTGGAAAATGCTGATACATCAAAATTAAAAACCCTTAACTCAGTGGTCGTGGCGGGTGAGGCCTGTTCCATTTCGCTTTGCGAAAACCATTTTAAAACTTTGCCCGAGGCCAACCTCTATAACGAGTATGGCCCCACGGAAGCATCGGTTTGGTGCATTGCACACAAAATTACATCCGAGGATTTAAAGAAGGAGCAAGTACCGATAGGTGAGCCAGTAGCAAATGCCCAAATACATATTTTGGACGGCGATCTAAAAAAAGTACCCTTTGGCGTTGCCGGCGAGATTTACATTGGAGGTGCCGGGCTTAGCCAAGGTTATATCAATCGGGTAGATTTAACAAACAAAGTTTTCATCCAAAATCCATTCATTCCAGAAGAAAAGCTTTATAAAACTGGAGATTTAGGGAAGTACCGAAATGACGGCACTATTGATTTTCTTGGTCGCGCTGACCAGCAAATCAAAATAAGGGGCTTTAGGGTTGAACTGGACGACATTGAAAACACCATCAACAACAGCGGTTTGGTAAAACAAGCGGAGGTTATAGTAAAACAAGAAACTGGCAAGCCAAAACGCCTAGTAGCCTTTATCGTGCCGGAAGCGGGCTATGATGAAAATTTGTTAAAGCAGTATCTTAAAAATGCCTTACCGGATTATATGATTCCCCATAGTTTTGCCGAAATTGATGAAATTCCCTTGCTACCCAACGGGAAAGTTGACAAAACTAAATTGGGTGCGCTAAACATCGTCGCCAGGGAAAATCCCGAAAACAGTACCGAGGCGCCCAAAAACAATTTGGAACAACAATTATTGGATATTTGGAAATCCATCGTTGGCATTGAAACGTTAGGCACAAATGACAATTTTTTCGAAGTTGGCGGGGACTCGATTTTGAGCATTCAAATCATTGCCATGGCTCGTAAAATGGGGATTGCTATTGCCCCCAACCAATTATTTGAACATCAAACCATTTCTGAACTGGCCATGTTCGTATCACGGGAAGATGACAAGAATCTCAACAAGGAAGATATGGTTATGGGAGACATACCCCTTAGCCCAATTCAACATTGGTTTTTTGACACCCATAAATTGGCTCCTGAGTATTGGAACCAAGGGTTTAAATTCCAGAATTTACCGCAAAATGTAGATGAGGAACGATTACAAGTAATAACCCAAAAGATTATCAAAACTCATGATGCCCTGCGCTTAAGTTTTTACCAAAAGCGCGAACAATGGCAGGCTAAAGTTTTGGCTCCCGAAGCAGTGAAAGCTTTTGAAATAATTGATGTTTCAAGGCCTTCAAACGTAAATATTGATATCGAAATTGAAAAAGGCCTAAAACTAATTCAGGAAAATATTCAGCTTTCGGAAGGTGGGCTGTTTAAATGCATTTTCGTCAAGCACATTGAAAGTTCAAACAATAGTATCATTCTGCTCGCCCATCATTTGGTCATTGATTTCGTGTCGTGGCAAATCATCATAAATGCGTATTCCGAAGCATTTGAAAATGACAATTTGAAATGGTTTGAAAACAAAACCGCTTCCATAAAAACGTGGTCAAATCATTTAAAGGAACAGGCTAATTCTGGTAGTTTTTTAAACGAATTGCCGTATTGGAAAGCCCAAACCAAAACATCAAATATATTCCCTAATTTATCGGAAAACAAACTACCAGTGCACCAAAAGGATGTTAGCAGTATCGACTTCAACATTGAAGAAGGGCTAACACAAAACCTTATGGAACTGGCTAACAAAGCTTTTAATACAAAAACGGATGAGTTACTGCTGACGGCACTGGTTGATACTTTGGCACGTTACTGCAAAACCGACAGCCTCACCTTGGCATTGGAACGTCATGGCCGGGAAGCAACTGACGCCTCCATGGATTTATCAAACACCGTAGGTTGGTTTACATCGTTTTTCCCAAAGCGTTTGGATCTGGATGTGAATGACGACATTGGTTCCAAAATTATGACAATTAAGGAGCAGATGCGAAGAATTCCAAACGGCGGGATGGGTTATGGCATTTTGAAGTTTTTGACTTCCCATTTAAAATCATCCGACTATCCCGAGATTGTTTTCAATTTTTTGGGCAAGCAGAATACTGGAGAAACAGACATAAAATTCATTTCAAAAAACACCATTCATCCGCTTAGCGAAAGATACTATGTTTTGGAAATCAACGCACTAGTTAAAGGTGGGGTTTTAGAAATGGAATGGAATTATGCCGATCAGATCATTGAAAAAGAAACTATCACCAGTTTGATTGCTAATTTTGACAAAAACTTGAAGCAAATTATTGCCTATTGTTTGGATAGCAAAACCAGGTATACACCATCAGACTTCCCGGAAATTGAAGCGACACAGGAAGAACTGGACCATTTGATGAATAACCAAAACGCAAAGCTTCACAACCAAAAGATAAAAACTATATATCCTTTGAACGTGATGCAGCAAGGCATCCTGTTCCACACCTTAACCTCGGAATACGACCAAGGTTTCCTTAATGTACAATGTACGATTGACGGAAAACTAGATACTGAAATTTTCAAAAAAGCTTGGGGGTTAACAGCAAATCGGCATTCCATTTTAAGATCATCGGTACATTGGGACAATCTGAGAAACCCTCTGCTAATTGTTAATGCGTCGACGGAAATCAAATTGGACTCTATCGATTATCTTAATATAGACGAAACTATACATAACGATAAACTCGCTGAACTCAAAAACGACAATAGATCTAAGGGCATAAATTTCAATGAACACCCATTATCCAAAGTACAACTGATTAAAACTAAAACCGATTCGCATATCCTTTTATGGTGTTGCCATCATTTACTATTAGATGGTTGGTCAACCAGCATCATTCTTAAGGACCTTTTCTCAATTTACGACTCAGTTATAAGAAATACTCCGCCGGACCTCCCTGCAATTCCTGGTCATGCTTCCTACTTAAATTGGCAAAAACGCATCCCAATCGCCGATGCCAAGAAGTTTTGGATGCGCACTTTTGAGGGATTCAATTCCCCTTTTCTGTTTAACCCGAACCAATATAGCATTCAAAACCTAGAGGAACAGAGTATTACTTTGTCCAAAGAAGTCTCAAAAACTGCCCACGATTTAGCCAAAGCTTATAAAATTACATTAAACACACTATTTCAGGGGATATGGTCGCTCATCATTTCTAAATTTTCCGGACAGGACGATATTACTTTTGGGAATACGGTTTCAGGACGTTCGGGAGATTTTCCAAATATAAATTTGATGGCTGGAATGTTTACCAACGTGCTACCATTTAGAGCTGTTATGGAGAATAAAAGCGAGACAAGACAATGGTTCCAATCTCTCCAAAAAAATCAATTTGAATCTAGAACGTTCGAATATTTTTCCTTGCCGGAAATTTCAGAATGGACCGAGACCGACCAAACCAGTTTATTTGACAGCCTATTCCTTTTTGAGAATTATCCTTGGGAAGACCTCAATATTGGTAACCTTAGCATCCATAGTTCACAGAGTGGAATTACCAGTACCTATCCTGTCACCATGGCCATTACTACAGGGAAAAAAATCGGGATTTATTTGATGACAACACCACAATTTGTTTCGGTAGATAACTGCGAATGGATGCTTCGTCAATTCGAAAAAATCATTTCCGTTTTAGGTGAAGACGATCCAATTGACTTGGGAAGTCTATTGAACAAAATAGAATCCGCACCAGATGAGAATGAAAGTGTTGTTTTGGAAACACCCCAAGAAACCCACTCTATTGTATCCCCCAAGAATAAAACCGAATTGGCGCTGCTGAAGATATGGGAAGCTTTATTGGCCCAAGAAAATATTGGGACCGCGCATAACTTTTTCCAAATTGGAGGTACATCTCTGATGGCCATAAAAATGTTCACTTTAATAGAAAAACGATTAGGCTTGCGGATACCCCCAATCACCTTGTTAAAGCATCCTACAATCGCCTCCTTAAGTGATCATATATTAAGAAAGGATGAGAGTCAAGAGTGGAAATATGTAGTGCCCATAAAATCCGGAGGCGACAAATCCCCATTGTTTTGCATTCATGGTGGAGGTGGTTTTGTTTTTTTCTTCAACCCCATTGCTCATGGCCTTGAAAAAGACAGGCCCGTTTATGCTATTCAGCCCTCAGGCTCAAACAATTTGCACCAAAGCATCGAAGAAATGGCTCGGGATTATGCCATGGAAATAAAAGACATTCAACCAAAAGGTCCTTACCACTTATTGGTATATTGTTTTAGTCCAGCAGTAGGTATTGAAATCGCCCGAGAGTTTGAGCAGTCCGGCGATACGGTTCATCTAATAGTGATAGACAGTATAATCAAACAAGAGGATTTTACGGACCCAACACGGATAAAAATGCGTGTTTCTGGGTTTTTAAGCCGTTTGGCCAGCAATCCGTTAAATGCGCTCAAATTAATGATTTCAAATAATTACGAGCGCTTTTTGGAATCTTCCGTAATTAAACTATTTGGTTCTCAGACCAAAAAAGATTTAGAAAAGATAAAGCAGAATTTAATTCGTATTTACAAACAGTATAATTGGAGCAACTCTCACAAAGGAAAAACCACGCTTATACTTACCGAAAAACCGGACAAGAATTTGAATCCTACTTATATCAATGCCTGGAAAAGTATCACCACAAATGACGTTGACGTTCTTTATACGGAAGGCCAGCACCATCAATTGTTTGAAGCCCCTTATGCAGGCAAATTAGCGACACAAATTGAAAAGGCCATTAATGATTCTAACGCGTAAGAGTGCTTTAAAAACGTTAAAAATTCAACAACCAAAGTATGGCCCACATTGCACTTATAATAACAGGTTTAACAGGAAGACTGTTTTCAAGCTTTGAAATGGCCACGCGGTTAGAAAAAGAGGGACACAAAATTACATACCTGTGCCCCATGGATGTTAAGGAAAAAGTAGAAAGTATTGGTTTTGATTATGTCCAACTCCCTGAAATCAACTATAATTTTGAGGCTAGAAATCAAAAGAACAAGCCCCAATCCAACTGGATAAAACGTTTAGGAAATCATTTTAGGCAATACTCCACCCATTACACAAAGGGCAAAGAAATTCTTGGGTTGGATGTTTACAATACTATCCTTAATAACCTCAATCCACACCACATAATTATTGATGTAGAATTGCATGATATCATTTTTGCATCTTTAAATTTGGATGCTCAAATTACATTATTTACGGCCTGGTTCAACAATGAAATGAGAGCAGATTTGAAGCTCCCCCCAATCCGAACCTGTACTATCCCAGGAAAAGGGATTAAAGGTAGCTGGCTCGGCATCTTACTATCTTGGACTTTTGTAAAATTAAAAGTTAGAGGAAGGATTATTGTAAACAAATTGAAGTTTAGAGACTACAGGCGATCGGTACTTAAAACTCACGCCTTGAAACAAGGAATGCCTTCTAAAAATATCATTTTAAGCAACTTGCCAGATCTTTTCGCCTATACAAATATCCCAACGATTTCTATGACGTTAGCCGAAATGGATTTCCCACACGACCCACCAAATCATTTCAAATATATTGGCCCGATGGTCTATGAACAAAGGGAAATGAAGTTTGATAAGAATGTGGCAAAAATGATTGAAAATGTTGTCAAAATAAAATCAGAATCAGAAAAAAAACTGATTTACTTTTCAGCGAGTAGCTTTATTAATCCAGAAATGGACTATATCAACAGAGTTATTAAAGCAGTAAAGGACAGAAGAGATTGGTTAATGATAGTAAGCCTGGGAGGAAAATTGAATCCCAGTGAATTTGAATCCGTGGTTACTGACAACGTATATATTCTCAGCTGGGTACCTCAACTGCAAGTTTTAAATCAAGCTGATTGTTGCATCACCCATTGTGGAGTAAATAGTTTGAATGAGTGCATTTATTTTGGAGTACCAATGTTGGCCTACTCAGGGAAATACTTTGAACAAAGCGGCAATGCGGCAAGAATTCATTTTCATAAGTTGGGTATTATGGGCGATAAGGATAAGGATAGCCCCAAGATAATTGAAAAGAATTTGGAAAGGGTTTTGGACGATCTTACTTTTAAAAATAATGCCGATCGATTTAAGGAAATTTGTAAAGTTTATGAACAAAAAAGACTATCCTCAATCCTTAACCTAAAATCCTAAAATCTTGCATTCAAATGATTTTACCCATGCCAAACAACTTCAAAATTTCTGACGGAAACTGTCATGTTTGGATGGTGAATTTTAATGAAATGAAATCGAATATTTCTTTTTTTTCGAATCATTTATCGGATGATGAAAAACTGAGAGCCTCAAAATTCCACTTTAAAAAGGATGAGGAACGCTTTATTGTATTCAGAGGCGTTTTGCGTTTCATTTCGGGAAAATATTTAAACTTAAAGCCCGAAGCAGTTACTTTTAAATATGGCGAATTTGGAAAACCGGAATTTGCACTGAAGGCGGACCTTAAATTTAATATCTCACATTCCAAAGATATGGCCGTGATGGGTTTTGTAAATAATTTTGATATTGGCATTGATATTGAATTTATGAAGTCGGATTTCCATGTGATGGATATTGCCGATAATTACTTTTCAAAACATGAAATCCAAATGCTTCGCGAATTTCCTGAAAATTTACAAACCGAAGGATTTTATAGATGTTGGACCAGAAAAGAGGCCTTTATTAAAGCTAAATCTAAGGGGCTGTCATTTCCTTTGGATGCTTTTTCGATCTCTATCGATTCCGCCAATGAAGCCGAATTATATGAAACCTTATGGGACGCCAATGAAAAAGACTTATGGCACATCTCCCCTTTTGAAACCGCGAAGAACTATAAGGCCGCTTTGGCGATAAAGGGCAACATTGAAAACATTGATTATTTTGACTTTAAACTGTAATAAAAAGAGTTGTCTAAAAAAGCTTATGCTTTGTCAATCTGAATTTATTTCAGATTCTACTTTGACTGAAAGGTCGATGTATAAGATTCTGAATCAAGTTCAGAATGACAGGTCTTCACTCATTTTCAGACAACTCCCCCTATTTTAATGTAAGTTTCTTTATTTTAAAACAATTTCTTATAATAATCGTCAGCCATCCTTTGGGTTGTAAACTCTGGAATAACATCATCCATGGCTGTAAACACAATGTCCTGCCACTTCTCTGGATTATCATAGTAGGTAGGAATCACTTTTTGCTCTAAAATTTCATACAGATTATTCGTGTCCATTTTATCTTGATCCCAAATTGGTAAATTGTGATCTAAAGTCGGTAATACAAAACAATTATCGCCGTCCTTTACAAATTCAGGAATCCATCCATCGTTTGTCGATACATTTACCGAGCCGTTCATGGCTGCGGTCATCCCACTGGTTCCAGAGGCTTCACGCGTGATCCTTGGCGTATTCAACCAAACGTCAGACCCGCATTTAAGCTTTCTCGACAATTCTATTTCATACCCTACCAAAACAGCTAAGTTGCGCTCCATTTTAGAATGGTACACCAAATGATTAAATACGCTAATCGCATCATAATCAAATGGGTAAGGCTTGCCTGCCCAAATAATTTGTACAGGGTATTTTTCGTTGTGAATCAATCTTTTAAATCGCTCGAAATCATGTAATAACAAATCTGCTCTTTTATAGGCTGCAAAGCGCCTGGCCCAAACAAAAGTCAATACATTAGGGTTGAATGTCTTTCCTGTTTGATGATATACCTCTTGGCATAGTTCACTCTTCAGTTCAAACTTTCGGAATTTATAGCCACCTGCATCCCTATGCTCCCAAGCATTTTTTATGCTTTCATCCTGCCAAAATTTTTGATTTTGCGCATTGGTAATGGGAATGATTTCACTGGTTCCGTAATAATCCTTCCACATATCATTGGCAACAACTGCATGAAGTTTCGAAACCGCGTTGGCCTTTTTTGCCATTCTTAGAGCTGAAACCGTATAGTTTATCATGCCACCATTTACCATTTCTCGCTGTAGTTCTTCATCGGAAAGGGTACGTCCAAAAAAGCCACATCGATTTAAGTGACGTGCCTCCCGCTCTTCATTTCCCGCTTTTTCCGGTGTATGGGTGGTAAACACCATTTGATCTTTAGTTACGCCCCTATCTCTCAAATAATAAAAGGCTGGCAACGCATGCCCTTCATTTAAATGATAAGTCTCAGATCCACCTAAAGCTTCAACTACTTTAGCACCACCGATACCCAAAACAATACTTTGGGATACTCGTGTTACTGGGTTTCTATCGTATAAATGATTTGTAATCGTTCTTGACAAATGATCGTTGCCGTCCACATCCGTTGTTAAAAAATACATAGGGACTGTGCCGAAAATTTCAGGTTTTAAAACATAAGCCCTTACTTTTACATGCGGATTGTCGTGTAACTTCACTTCAACCTCAATTCCTGTATCTTCTAAAAATTCAAAATGTTTCTCGTTAAATTCGGTACGTAAACTATGGTCATCATTTCTGGCTTGGTCGTAATACCCATACTTCCAAAGCATCCCAATTCCAATCATATTCTGCTTCAATTCATAACCAGAGCGCATATGAGAACCAGCCAAAAAGCCTAACCCACCGGAATAGATATTGAAAGCCTGATCGATTCCAAATTCCATACTGAAATAAGCCACGCGTTTTTTATAGTCATCTGCTGGCTCGTAAGGATGATACCATTTACTATATATATGTTCTGTCATTGTTAATTGTTCCATTTAATTCCTCTTTAAAGTTGATTAATGTAATATAAGATACTAGAAGTGAATTATCTAGATGAAAAAGACGAAATTATATTGAACTTTTAAACGGTTTATCAACAGTACGATCCTTTCTGTAATAGGCCGTTATTGAAACAATTATAACCACTGCCACCAAAACATATATAAAAGTAGGGATTGGCAAAGGATCACCAGCCGCATAACTATGCAATCCCGAAAGGTAATAGTTTACCCCAAAAGATGTCATAATAATAGAACCGAAAGCAAACACACTAGCCGTATTCAAAATATAACTACTTTTTAGACCGGGAATGAGCCGAAGATGTAACACAATAGCATAGACGATTATACTTATCAAAGCCCAAGTTTCTTTGGGGTCCCAAGCCCAATAGCGCCCCCAGGATTCATTGGCCCAAATGCCTCCTAAAAAGGTTCCAATCGCCAATACAAAAAGACCTATGGTCATTGAAATTTCGTTGATATAAGTCAGTTCCTTTATCCTGATTTCTATTTCCTGTTTTGATTTTTCGGTTTTGAAAATCATCAGCAAAAGCGCCATAAAACCTAAAACAGCTGAAAGTGCCAAAGGGGCATAACTGCTTACAATGGTGGCCACATGAATTTTTAACCAAAAGGATTTTAATACAGGCATTAAATTGGTAATTTCAGGGCTGAGCCAATCCAAATAACTAACGAATAGCAAAGCTCCTGAAAACAAAGTGGATAAAGGCAGTGCAAAGTCTGATTTTCTAAATGTTAGAAAGCCACAAAGCAATAATACCCAAGAGACAAATACGAGCATTTCATAACCATTGCTCCATGGCGCATGTCCTGAGACGTACCACCTTAAAATAATATTTCCACCAAATATTATGAAACCCACCAATGTGATAAGTATGATAGAGTTCCAGAAAAATTCTATGATGCTATTTTTAGTGAAAATTTTAGCTATGGCCAATATCAAAAGTATTGCCCCTAAGGTTAAAAATACTTGAAACAGCCAAAAATTCAAGTTAAGTTGATTGTACCATAACTCTGCCTCAATCCGCTTTCTACTTGGAATAATGTCCTTACCCAAAACATCCTGAAACGTTTTAATATAACTCAATTTTTCACTAGCCTCAACCCAGTTACGCTCATTTATATCCTTAAAAAACGTAGGGATGATTTGCTTTGCAAATTTGCCATCTTCAATAGGGAAATCCTCAAAATGATGGGTTTGGCTGTGCCATTTGTTATTCTCATCATTGCCATTTGGAAATACCTTTAAATAATTCCCAGCGAAGACGTTATAAAGAATATTAAAACGCTCATCAACCTTTAAAACTTCCTTGTCAAATTCACTGCGCTCAGCTGGCTTCTTTTGATTGGCCTTTTCAACAGCTTCGTCTAAAATGTATTGACCATTATTGCCCAATAAATCGGTAAACGACACTAAACCATCTTCACTGATTTTAAGCCCCTCAAAAAGTTCGCCTCCCTTCTTTTTATCCATTTTTATCAGCGGTACATATTGCCAGATATTGGAGGCTGACTGCATTGCTAAAAAGGCTTGATTGGCACTCAATTTGACTACTTCCCCATTTTCTGTAAATTTGAAATAGGGTTTTCTGGAAAGCTTCCTCAAAAACTCCGAAGCCAAGGTGTTCATTGGCTTAACCCGCCCGTCTAAATCCTGAACCATAAGCCTTCCAAATAAATCGGCGTGTTGTGCATCCACTTCCAATTGTTTAACAAGCTCAAGGTTGATTTCTGGTGTTTTGCTTTGAGAAAAAGCTACATTGAAAATGGAAAATAGCACAATAATCAGCGTAGCATTTTTTTGTTTCAAATGCTTCAAATTTTTATTGACCAAAGTGAATCGGGAAGATTTTCCAAAGAGGGTGAAAAACATACCAATCATCATCAAAAAATAACCAATGTAAGTGATATTGGTACCCAAGGCATCATGGTTAACGGCTAAAACCGTACCCTTTTCATCGGTATCATAACTGGCCTGAAAAAAGCGAAATCCCTTGTAATCCAATACATTATTCATAAAAATACGGTGATCGATTTCTGTACCATTATCTATAACTTTTACCTCACTGGCATAAGATGATGGACTTGTGGACCCCGGATAACGCTCCAATTGAAAATCATTTAAATGAATAGAAAATGGAGTTGTGATAGGTTCTGCTCCATAGGAAAGTGACACTTTTATATCATCAAAATCAACAGGATGTTGGGTGGGCAAAAAGCCTTCTCGATATAGCAGTGTACTTTGTTTGTTATCCTCCCCTACTAGAACATTTACGATCAAGGCATCATCCTTCTGCTCGTCATTATCCTTAGGCGTTTCAGACCCACTTACCAAAGTAATTTTTCCTTTTGGATGATAGGACATTGGCACAAAAGAAGCATCGCCATCGCGATACAAAGTTCTTAAATTCATCGGTTGTACACTGTCCCTTTTTAATGTGGAAGCCGTTTCCGTGGCCATCAGAAAAGTGCTTAAATCTCTTGGTGACAGGATACTGAATTCGCCATTTTCTTCAATAATATTGATGACATCCTTATTATCAACATGGAATCCTATTTTATGTTGATGCTCCCCAATGGACTCAATCTCGCCTTTTTCTAAAAATACAGTCTCTCTGCCATTTCCGGCCGAAACTACCATTTGGAGCAATGGTTTTCCATCCTCGGCATCATCCTGAATTTCTGGAATGGCATCTGCTACAAATTCCTCGTAAGAAATGGTGATTGGTATCCAATTGAAATCGCTTTTAATATTAAAATCATTATCACTTACAGGTGAAAAATCGATCCGCTTTTTAATCGTTTTTACCGCTTCACCTTTGGAAATATGAACATGCAAATAATTATTATCGGAAATAATAACGTTTGAAGCACTCCCCTCTCGGATGCGCATTATCCCGCCGTAGGACACATATCGAGTAATTCCTGCACCCATTAAAATGATGATGAAAGCCAAGTGAAATAACAACAATGCCCACTTTTCCAATCGCCAGAGTTTGTACTTGTAAATACTCATAATGAAGCAGACCCCCAATCCCAACATCACCAATTCGAACCACCAGCTATCATAAATGAGTTTCCAAGCCGTAGCCGTCCCATAGTCGTTTTCAACAAAAGTGGCTATGGCCATTGAGACTGCAAAAACAAATAGAAAAACTACTGCCAAAATCGGAGAAGCTAAAAGACGATAGAATTTATTCACTTTAGATGATATGAAGTATGAAACAAAAGATACCTTACTAAAAGTTCAATAAGGTATCTTTATGTTGAATGTATTATAATACTATTTTGCTACTGAAGACAGGGTGTTTATAGGCATTTTGTCTTCTCTTGCTTTCGCTTCCTCAAGCCATTTTGGCAATAGGTTATTTTTGAATTCCTCTTTCTCTTTGTTAAGTTTTTCCATGTCCAAACCAATATATTCCTGAGCCTTATCCTTTGTCGAAATATCAGGCATTTCAATGGGTTGGTTGTGCCCTAAATCCGCTAACAAACGTGCTAATTTAACGCGTGCTTCCTGAGCGATAACCAGTCCGCTTCCCAGTATCCTGCCAACCTCAACAGGCGAATGGAAAGAAGCGCCATGGGCCGCCGCCGCATAATCCCAACGCCATTGACCATGGCGGATATCTGTTAAAATCGGTTTCATTTGTTCTTCCGAGGCCCCCAACTCCCAGCACTTTTTAGCTTCTAAATGTGCCTTCACCAAAAGGCCCTCCAGCTTCAATCTGTTCTCAGTTGCTTTGCGCTGTCTTTCATAAACATTGGCAATCAACTTATTGGATTCTTGTCTATGGCACACTTGACATGCATTGGAGGTGTTGTTTAAAGGCGATTGGATATGGTGGTCCGTGAATTTTTGTCCGCCCTCACTTTTGTAAGGCATGTGGCAGTCTGCACAGGACACCCCTCTATCCGCATGTACTCCTGTTGTGAACGTTTCGTACCCTGGATGCTGGGCCTTCAGCATAGGTGCTTTACTCAATTTATGTGTCCAATCCGCAAATTCCATATCGTCATAGTATTTTTCCATGTCCTCAACGGTCGTACCGTTTTTCCATGGGAACACTAAATATGGCGTACCTTCTTTTCCTGGTAATTTTTTATTGAAATAGTATTCCACGTGACACTGGGCACATACTAAGGAACGCATTTCGTTATGCGTGGCCTGATTGATGTCTTTTCCCATTGACTCAAATGCCTCGACTAAAGCAGGTCTGGAAATTTGAAGTTTCATAGTTTTTGGATTATGACAGTCGGCACAACCAATGGGATTGACTACCTCCTCACCTTTATCAGCCCATTTTCCGCTGTAGAACTCGGTAATACCTTTTTCATTCATTAATCGTGGTACATCGGGACTCTTACAAGTCCAGCATGTGGCAGGCATTGGCCCGTCACCCTTTCCTTTTGGCCCACCAGTCCTCAAAGTATTATGGATATCTTCAACGGCATAGGCATGCCCCCTACCTTGGTTATAATCTTTGGAGAAGCCGTATCCCGCAAACAAGATGACCAAATTTGGGTCTTCCTCCAAAACGTCCCTCATATGAGACCCACCTTGGAATGATGCAAAAGAGGTATCCGAAGTTTGTAAAAAAGACTGGTATTCCTGCGGAAAATTTTCACCCCAAACTGCATTTCTTGGTTCGTTTTCTGCAATGCTGACCTTTGGCGTGTACTTATATTTGGCTTCCGACTTTCTATTTACAATACTTGAAGCCAGCAGTCCCAGTAGAAAGACCACGATAAGGGTAACGATAAATAATACTTTGTTTTTCATTCGGTTTGCGTTTTTAGTCTTCTTGTTCTATCTGTTCTTGCATCCATTTAGGAATAACGAGTTCTTGTTGATCGGTGGGCAGTGGCGCCACATTATATTTAATAGTACTCAAGCCATGTACAGTGCCATGGGGCACGTTGACATGGCAACTCCAACACTGACGACCGGTTCTATTCTCCCTATGGTCGTCAATATAACTATCATATTTGGTCTGGGTAACTTGTTGCACATGGCAACGGATACAATTGTTTTGCACCACTTCCTGCGATGCTTCCTTCATTTCGATGACATCAGGCTCCATGCGAGCCGTAAATACTGAAGCATGGTACAAGCCGTCCTTAGCCTTAAAATAATACTTGTTGAAAACATTGTTATGAGGCACATGGCAGTCATTACAATTGGCATATTCCCGATGCGAACTATGCATCCAGCTATTGTACATTGGGGTCATGACATGACAATTGACACAGGCCTGAGGATTGTCTGACATATAGGAAATCACTCTGGATTCCTTCGCCATAAATAGACCTAAACCAATAACAACAGCCATAAAGAATATGGCTGTTTTACGCCACCGGGTAGTCGTTGGCGGCAGTATTTTTTCTTTTACTTTCAATTTAGTTTGGCTAGTGTTTAGATTTAACCAATTAGTTTGTTATTCCAAACTTTTGTCAAAAATAAAAGTCGATATATTCAGAAAATATGATAAATATCAGGTAAAAAAGATTTTTTTATCCTAATTTGATTTTTTATTAAAAAATGTTGACATGTTTAAATATAATTTTGTTTCCACTTCCAAATGGCAATTTTTGCCATTCAATCCACCTTTATTTTGGGGTGTGCTTCAGCTAAAAATTTTTCAATTTGTTAAAAGGCGGTCAAAGCAATACAAAATATCAAAAATCACGAAATTACATTCTTGAAAATCTGGACAAAAAGTTAACATTATAACACTTGGCCGATCTTACATATATGTTAACCCAATCATTCTGCAGATAGCTCAAAATACATACGGGACATTCCTTTGTAACCTTTCTTAACAAAACTAGAATTGAAAGTGCTTGCCACTATTTATTGACCTCCAATTTAAGCATTAAGGATATTGCCTATTCCTGTGGTTTTGACAGTATCAGTCATTTTAATCGGACGTTTAAGCGGTTAAAGGACAAAAGTCCATCTCGATTTAGGAAAATCAAACCTCAAGAATCAAGTTCGCCTACCTATTGCTCTTTATAACTAATCCTTTCACGTATGCCACCGCTAGCGCGATGGATTATCACATCCGAGTCATAGCGTTTTGCCAAGGTTTTGGCTTTTCGAATTGCCGTACTTTGCTTTCTGTGTTTTGAAGTAATTCGCTTGTTACCTTCCCTTCTAACGGCCCACCCTTCTTCATAAGGCACTACATGTTGGTGCCATGTGCGTTTGCGGGTACCACCATAACCTAAAGCCTTAATTACAGCTTCAACTAGTTCTTGGATGATGTTCAATATTTTATTTTGTTTCGACATTGAAGATGTTTTATAGAATTACTTCCCGATGCAGAAGTTAGCAAAAATATTCCCCAATAAATCATCATTGGTAATCTCACCTGTAATCTCCCCAAAATGATACAAGGCCTGACGGATATCGATAGCCAATAAATCCCCAGATAAACCAGTTTCCAATCCATGTTGCACCTTTTGGATTTCTTCAACAGCTTTCAAAAGAGCATCGTAATGGCGGGAATTTGTTACTATGGTATCATTATTCCGCAGAGCACCTGTATTTACAAAATTGGTCAAAGTAATCTTTAAATCTTCTACTCCCTTCTTGGTCTTGGCCGCAATAAGTTTGATATCGTCAATACTGACTTTAAGTACGTTCAGTTCTTTTTCGGAAATAGCATCGATTTTGTTGGCTATGACAACCAAAGGCTTTTGAGGATGTTTATTCTTTATTTTTTCAATTTCGACCGCAATACTTTCTACAGAAGATTTTTGGGCGAAAATAGATTCGGCATCAAAAAGATAAATCACTACCTGCGCTTGCTCAATCTTTTCAAAGGTCTTTTTTATTCCAATGCTTTCCACAACGTCTTTAGTGTTCCGAATACCTGCCGTATCAATAAACCGGAAACCTATGCCTCCGATAGTGATTTCATCTTCAATCGTATCGCGTGTGGTTCCTGCAATATCTGAAACGATGGCCCTTTCTTCATTCAATAAAGCATTCAACAATGTAGATTTACCCACATTTGGCTCCCCTACTATGGCCACGGGAATACCGTTTTTAATCACATTACCAACCGCGAAAGAATCTATTAATCGCTTTAAAACAAATATGATGCGCTCAATTAAATCCTTAAATTGGGTTCTATTTGCAAACTCCACATCTTCCTCAGCAAAATCCAGTTCCAATTCAATTAAAGAAGCAAAATTCAAAAGTTCTTCACGAAGTTTTGCTATCTCAGAAGAAAAACCACCTCGCATTTGTTGCATGGCGATTTGATGCGAAGCTTCATTATCACTTGCAATTAAATCTGCCACAGCTTCTGCTTGACTTAAATCCAACTTTCCATTTAAAAATGCTCGCAAGGTAAACTCTCCAGCATTAGCCATACGGCAGCCACTCCTTAAAAATAACTGAATGATTTCCTGTTGTATATAGTTTGACCCATGGCAGGATATTTCGACCACATCTTCACCTGTGTAAGAGTTTGGATTTTTAAACACAGATACTAAGACTTCATCCAGCGTTTTGCCTTCATCTATAATATGACCTAAATGAATAGTATGCGTTTTTTGCTTGCCCAACAATTTACCCGAAACCGATTTAAATTGTTTTTCAGCCAATTTTATAGCATCCTTTCCTGATAAACGGATTACTGCAATGGCTCCAGCACCAGATGGAGTGGCCAATGCGACTATAGTGTCGTTTATTATCATACGGCAAAAATAAGAATTTAGAACGCTAGGAAAACATGTGCTTCAAAACAATACTTTTCAGTCAGACCTATTCACTTGCTTATTATCCTATTCATAGAGATTGGTATATTAAGACTAAAAAGTCTAGTAAATCAATTCGCTATATCAATACTATTTTTAGACGTTCAAAATCTTAAACAATTTTGATTCGCTGTTCATTTGGAAAAATGCAATTCCATTTTTTTGTTTGCAGGGCCCCACAAAAAGCTGACATACAATGAATTAATTTGTTTTTTTAAATAACTATTTTATATTTGACTGCTATTAATTCAATGACTCTCTCAATTCCTGTGACTTACATGTTTTTTATGTGTCTGAATAAGAGACATCTAAATAGTTTTAAGTATAGTTTAACAGTTTAAAACTACGGGGGTAACGTTTTAACTTATGACAATTATTGATTCTGACTTCGCTGGCCAAATTTTAAAATTTGTGCAAAATAGATGGTCCAACATCTTCTTTTTAAAACAAGTGGCAATTATTGAAATTAACGAAGGTATCCTTTTGAATATGGAGAACCTTGATATTATTCGAAAAGAACTCGTTTCTTATTATGGAAATGCTAAGCCTTTTGGAATTATTATGAATCGGGTGAATCCATATGAAGTGGACAATGCCGGTGTCTTCTTATTGAAAGAAAAGACAGGAAATCTAGTAGCATCTGCTACGATACACCATACTTTGGAGAGCAATTCTAAGGGTGATTTTAACTGTACTGGACATTTGGTCTTCAACAATCTGTTCGATGCCCTAAACCAGATCCATCACAATGTTACCGTATGCGAGGAACTTTACTTAAACTAAGTAAATTCCATCTCCTTTAATTTCTATTTGACGCTGTTTGTATAAACTTCCAACGGCCTTTTTAAAGCTCTTTTTGCTCATCTGAAGGACATTTTTAATATCCTCTGGGCTAGATTTATCGGTCAGATTTAAAAAACCGCTATTGTCCTCAAGCTCCTTAAGAATGCGCTGGGCGTTTGGCTCAATATTTCTATAGCCAACTTTTTCTAATGAAATGTCCAACTTATTCCCAGGCCTTATTTTTTTAACGACCCCTTTTAGCTTGTCTCCCACACTAATGTCCTTAAAAATATTGTCCTTGTAAACGAGACCTAAATGCTTTTTGTTAACTATAACATTCCAACCAATGTCAGAAAGGTGAGAGGCTATCAAATCTACTTCTTCAAATTGCTCAACCGTCAATTCCTTATTATCCAAAAACCGATTGGTTTTGCTTGAAGCCACCAGTCGGTCTGTTTTTTCATCGAGATAACAGTGCACCAAATACCAGCCTCCGGGTTTCATTTTAAATGCCTGTTCCTTGAACGGGCAAAACAATTCCTTCACTAATCCCCAATCTAAAAAAGCGCCAAAATTAGTTACTTGATTACATCGCAACAAAGCAAATTCTCCCTTTTTGATGTGGGGCATATCCGTAGAAGCCACAAGACGTTCTTCATTGTCCAGATATACAAATACATCAATTTTATCCCAGATTTTGAACTCTGCAGGCACGTAGCGATTCGGCAGTAATACCTCCTCATCGTTGTCATCAATCAAATAGATGCCATGATCAGTTTCACGAAGTATTTCCAAAGTATTTATTTCCCCTAATTTCATAGGTTGCAAAGGTATGATTTTAGCAATACGCCCTGCAAAAATGAGCATAAAAAAAGCGTTGCTATGGCAACGCTTTCAAAATATACTAAAACTGTCTATTAATAAACGGACTCTTTTCCAAAGTGCTTAGTTAACAAGTAATATACCACTGCTCTGTATTTGTTGCGATTAGATTGACCATATTGATCCATCACCTTGACAATCGCACCATCTAAATCATCACCATCGCTCAATCCTAATTTTCCTTTAAGGAAGTTATTCTTAACAGTTTCCAACTCAGATGAATCCGACCCTGAAACAGTAGATGCATCGGCATTATAAATTGATGGCCCACAGCCAATGGTTACTTTGGTCAATAAATCCATATCGGCACTTACACCACATTTCTCTTTTAAATCTGCAGCGTATTTTGCAATAAGCTCGTCACGTTTACTCATGATAAAAGTATTTTTTAAGGTTAATAATTATGATCTTTAAAGATAACTATTTTTTAGACACAGGGATTCTCGGCCGGTCACATTAACGCTATTTTATGAAATCAAAATAATTCAAAAGCACCCCGTCATTTATGTTCTTCGGCGTGAATATCTCCAACAGTTTTGGCTGTTCAGAAGCTTCATAAAATGAATTCAATTGCCCCTCCAGTTCCGAAACATTTGAAGCATATCCATATTCAAAATTATACATGTTGCACAAATGTTTGGCATCCAAACCATGGGTAGTTTCAAAATAAGTATCGAAATTCTCGGTGTTTTTATGCCCGGGCAGAATCCTGAAAATCCCGCCGCCCTGATTATTTATTAGGATAATCCTGAAATTCCTTGGAATATGATTGTTCCAAAGGGCATTACTGTCGTAAAAGAAACTCAAGTCACCAGTAATAAAGGTAGTTTGTTTTTCGCTGGCAACGGCGCAACCAATTGCAGTTGAAGTACTCCCATCAATACCACTTGTTCCTCGATTGCAATATACTTCCAAGGTTTTATTCAAACTGAACAATTGCGTATAGCGAATGGCCGAACTATTTCCTACTTGTAAAACAGTATTGCTGGGTATAGCTTCCAGAACATTGTTAAAAACCGTGAAATCGCAAAACGGAATTTCATTTAAATACTGTTCGTGCTTTTTTAGGCGGTGGTGTCTTACTTTTTTCCAAGTTGCTTTATAGTCGCTTTTTTTATAATGGGTAATTTTGGGCAAAAACGACTCAAAAAACAATTGTGGTGTTGTTTCAATGTGTTTGGACAAACTGAAAAATGTATCGTTAGCCTTCTTTTCATCGATATGCCAATGTTCTTTCGGCCTGTATTTTCGCAATAGTGCTTTTATTTTTTTTGAAACAATCAAACCTCCAAAAGTCAATAAGATATCCGGTTGCAATGCCTTTTGCTCTTCTTCTGAAAGTGGTGCGATAATTTGGTCAATACTCGGAAAAAAGCCCTTGTGGTGCAAATTTGAAGTGGTCTCGGTAAATACAATGACACTTTCATCCTTCGAAATTTCCTCGAGCCATTGCCTATCGATAGTATTGGGATCATTAGTCCCAACCAAAATCATCTTTTTTGATGCTGCCATCCATTCCTCAAAGCAATCTCGGAGCATGTGGTCATCAACAGCATTGTCAGGTTTAGCAATTTCAACAACTTCTGGAGAAACCGAAAGTGCATCCACTGTTTCATAAAGGGGTTCGTCAAATGGAATATTCACATGAACGGGCCCTTGCTTTAATTTAGCAAAATTGACAGCCTTGTTTAGCTCAATTTCATTGTGTTCTTGAATATCCTTTTGCAACCCCAAAAAACGCTCAAACCTGTTTTCCAAGTTTTTCATGATAGGCAAATCCTCGTGTACTGGTACGTTTTTCTCATCCTTTATGTCCAGTTTCAAATTAGCCGAATACATTATGTGATTTTCAAAAACGTTTCTTTGATTAATAGTCTGTCCGTCTCCAATCCCAATTAAGTGCTTAGGTCTGTCTGCCGATAAAACCATCAAAGGAATATCGCTGTAATACGCTTCGGCCACGGCCGGATAATAGTTGAGCAACGCACTACCCGAAGTACAGACCACAGCTATTGGTTCTTTTATGTGTTGAGCAATCCCCAAAGCGAAAAAAGCGGCACAGCGCTCGTCCACAATACTATAGCACTTAAAGAAAGGATCATTAGTAAAACCAATAGTCAGCGGTGCGTTTCGGCTACCGGGAGAAATAACTATGTTCTTTATGTTTTTGGCTTTGCACAGGGCAACTACAGTCTGGGCAAGAGGGATTTTTGGGTATGTCATTTAACTCTTAAAATCTAATTGTAAAAATAAGAAATAGCCCATAAAAAACCTTACTTAAGGACCTTTTTCATTACAAGGGATTTTGAAACCGTTTCGGCCCATTCCTTTTCAGGATTAGAACTTTCGGTGATGCCACCACCAACGTAAATCATGGCTTTACCACCCTGTATTTGCATACATCGAAGATTTACATACAATTGTGTGGATGTCTTATTAAAGGTATAGGCACGGTTTTCAACATTTCGCCTTCCGGTTCGCGGTCTTGAAGTGGTTTCAAAATTAAGCTCGCCCAAAAAACCGGTATAAAACTCGCGATTGTAATTTTCTTGGTCTAAAATGAATTGTCTGGCATTCTCTTTAGGCACACCACAAACTGCCGGTGTGGGATGCAAGCTTTTTAACAGCCTCTTAAAATTCAAATCCTCCGGATTTAAAACACCTTTAACCAAGGTGTTTAAATGTAATAAATTGCCGGCTTTGACAGTCTCAGTTTCGGATACTTTTATGTTTTGAATATAAGGTTCAATGTTTTCCAAAATAAAATCGGTAACAAATTGTTGCTCCTCCAATTCCTTGGCTTTCCAAGTGACATCGGTTGTACCTTCAAAACTTTGGGTTCCAGCCAAGGACATCATTGAGAATTGTCGTCCTTCAATTTTAAGTAAGGTTTCAGGAGTTGCTCCAAGCCAAAGCCCCACTTTTGGATGATGCCATAGATAAACAAAGGCAGAAGCATAGCTTGTCAATAAATTTTTAAAAATCAAAAATGGGTTGGCCGCCTCTAAGTTAACCTCTTCTTTTCTTGAAAGCACCACTTTTTTGAGTGCCCCCCTTTCAATAGCCTTCAATCCTTTTTTTACGAGTTCTAAATGAAATTCCCATTCCTGAGTACTAATATTAGATTCAAAAGAAAACTGTGTGTTCCCTGAAACATTTACATAGTTTGAAATGGAAATAACTTCTGAAGTATTCAAAGGCAAAATAACAGCGTCTTTGGCTTCATCAAATGGTGAAAACACAAAACCTCGTTCTTCAAATGTTTCAACTCTATGAAGCACATCATCATTCTGAAGTATGGCTTTTACTTCAGTTCGGTTGGGTTTTCTATAAGCAACAAAGGGCAAGCCTGATTCAAATTGTTGCTTCAAACGGTTAAAAAAATCTTGCAATTTTTATTTTTTTCTGGGTAATGAAATGGTGGTCAGTTTACAAAGGCACACGAGATTATCAGCCTCGTCGGTAACTTTAATTTCCATTAATTGCGTAGTTCTTCCTTTGTGTATATAGCTAGCCCTTGCATAAATATAACCTTCTCTTACGCCCTTTAAATGGTTTGCTGAAATCTCTATACCTCGCACAAATACCTCATCCAAATCCATTAGAATCTCGGCTGCAAAACTACCAATGGTTTCTGCCAGAGCTACAGTAGCTCCTCCATGCAACACCCCTTCAGGCTGGTGCACTTTTGGCGTAACGGGCATTCGACCAATTACAAAATCTCCACCAAGGTCAACGATATCTATATCCAATAGTCCGATAAGATTGCCCTGCTTCATTTTATTAAATTGCTCAATGATGTCTGCTTTGGGTAATGGCATTGAATTCTTTTTTATTTTTAGGCTTGTAAAAGTACGAAATGACTATTACCCTTGAAAATACCCGTGTAAAATTATCGCCCTTAACCCTAAACAATTATCATCATTTGATTGAAATCGCCATGGAACCCAAACTGGTACAATATTCACCCAGCAAAATTGATACTCCTGAGGATTTAAGACTTTACGTAAAAACTGCATTGGAAGCCCAAAAAAACAGGACCGCTATTCCTTTCATTATTTATGACAAGGAAAAACAAATGTATGCGGGTTGTACACGTTTTGGACTCATTAATTGGCACAATAAAGTGCTACATATCGGCTGGACGTGGATCGGCAAAACGTTTCAAGGTACAGGCTTAAACGGGGAAATGAAATTCTTAATGTTGCAATATGCTTTTGAAAACCTAAAGTTTGACAAAGTTGAATTTCGTGTGGATGAACGCAACATTCGCTCAAGAAAAGCTGTTGAAAAATTAGGTGCTACCCTTGAAGGTATTTTGAGAAAAGACACACTAATGTTGGACGGGTTTAAACGAAGTACTTGTTGTTATGGAATGTTGAGGGAGGAATGGGATACGTTGAAACATACCATTTTCGCAGGGTTTAAGCCGTTTACCTAAGACTTTAATTTTCTTTTGTATTCCATTTGTGGCATACCTGTGTTCCGCAAGAATGGAAAAGTGATTCCCATAAACATCTTTTACATTTGTGAAAGATAATTCAAGATGAAACCAAAGCAGGACAACAAATCATTTTATGCCGAGCGCCTCAATGTTATTATTGAGTACATCAATAATCATTTGGAAGAAAGGATTGATATTAAAACCTTAGCCGACCTTTCGCATTTTTCGCCGTTTCATTTTCATCGCATAAGCCGGGCGCTTTTGGGCGAACCTATCGGGAAATATATTGCCCGAATGCGCATTGAAACCGGGGCTAAACTATTGCGATATTCCAATCAAACGGTTGAAAATATTGCTTACAGTGTCGGTTTTGAAACGCCATCCTCTTTTTCAAAAGCGTTCAAGTCTCATTTGGGCATTTCGCCATCAGAATATCGAAAAAATAAATCATTAACAATCATTAAATCGAACATTATGGAAACACCAACATTGAACATCAAAACCCCAAAAATTCACGAAATTGAAGAACAACAATGCCTTTATTTAAGGATGCAAGGCGCCTATCAAAATTTAGATTATGCGGGAGCCTGGGAAAAACTATGGGAACAGGTAAAAGCACAAAAGTTGTTTACCAAGGGCATTCAACATATTGGATTGCCCTATGATGACCCTAATGTAACCGATGAGGAAAAAATTAGGTATGATGCCTGCCTCATTATCCACAAGGACGCCAAACCGACAGGTAATATTGGAGTAAAAACTTTAAAAGGTGGCAAGTTTGCGGTATTTCTGTATCAAGGGTCTTATAAATATTTTGCTGAAGTCTATGACCACATTTTCAACGAATGGCTTCTTGATAGTGAACACGAATTACGAGACGAACCTGTTAGGGAACGCTATATCAGCCACCCTGACCGCGTAGCCGAGGAAAAGTTGAAAACGGAATTTTATATTCCCATAAAATAGGAGACACTAAAAACCGGCTACTCAAGTTTTAGTTTATATGCCATCACCCTATTATGAAAAAAGGTGGGCACTAACAAAGTTTGGGTGGCCGGAATATAATCGATATCCGCCGCATTAATTTTTTTATCACGAGTATCCAGCAATTGGGTTTTGCTCCAATCCTTTTGATTGATATAAAAAATCTCGCCCTGCCAACTGGATACTATAAAATCTCCATTTTCCAACCGGACTATACCATCACCATGACCAATTCCGGTAGTCAACGTTTTAAATGAATTATCCTGTGGGTTGTACAATCCAAAATTATGAGACCTGGAAGCCGCATAGAATATTCCCTCTTCTTGGTAAAGCAAGCCGTTCAGTCTTCCTAAACTGTCTTTTGCAACTAGTTTGACGCCATTCTCAACTTGATAGATGCCGTCACTATTTGAGCCAGAAACATAAACAGCATTATCAGATACTGTGATGTCATTTAATTGTGGTGAGCCTTCCACCTTATACCTTGCTATCACTGTCTTTCTGTTAATATCAATTTCTACCACCTCATCAATATCGCTAACATACAATTTACCATTCAAAATCCCCATGCCTTTTGGTCCACTAAGCCCTTCGGCCCATTTCAAATCCAAAATCTCTCCTTTAGTATTTAAAGTAGAAATGAAACCATTATTATCCTTCTCCCATGGTGAATTATTCACGTTGGTTACAAATATGGTTTGTGATGTTTTGTCGTAAAGCACAGCTTCGCAGGTGGTCAACAATGAATCCGTTTGCCATAGCATTTCCAATGAAGGCTTTGGCTCTACAATTTCCGGAACAAGGTCCACCTTGTCGGCGCCCTTTTTCTTGTTGCAGGACAGTAATAAAGTGAAGGTAAGAATGGTAAACAATAGTAAGCTTCTCATAATTCGGTTTTTAACTTATGGCAAATGAACAAATAATGGTTAACATTTAAATCGAACCGCTGTAAAAAGCTAAAAATCCCCTAAGATTGATCAGAAAACACTGAAAGATAGGATTTATACCCTTTCAATTTTTGCGCCAATGGCACGCAAACGCTCATCGATGTTTTCATAACCACGATCTATCTGCTCAATATTTTGAATGGTAGATGTACCTTTTGCAGACAATGCAGCAATTAACAACGAAACGCCAGCCCTAATATCGGGTGATGTCATTGTTGTGGCCTTTAATGTCGATTTAAAATCATGTCCAATTACAGTTGCCCTGTGCGGATCGCATAAAATAATTTTTGCTCCCATATCGATCAATTTATCCACAAAGAACAAACGGCTTTCAAACATTTTTTGATGCACCAACACACTGCCTCTGGCTTGTGTTGCAACAACTAGAATAATACTCAATAAATCCGGCGTAAATCCGGGCCAAGGTGCATCTGCAATTGTTAAAATGGAACCATCAATAAAGCTTTGGATTTCATAGCCATCTGTATGCGCCGGGATATGAATATCGTCCCCCTGTTTTTCAACCGTGATCCCCAGTTTTCTAAACACATTGGGGATGACGCCTAAATCGTCCCAACTCACGTTTTTAATGGTAAGCTCACTCTTGGTCATAGCAGCGAGTCCAATCCAACTGCCTATTTCAATCATATCCGGAAGCATGGTGTGCTCGGTACCGCCAAGGTTATCCACACCATCAATTACTAGTAAATTAGAACCTACACCACTAATTTTTGCTCCCATTCTATTGAGCATTTTGCACAATTGCTGCAGATAGGGTTCGCAGGCTGCGTTATAAATAGAAGTTTGACCTTCGGCCAAAACCGCAGCCATAACAATGTTTGCAGTTCCTGTAACTGAGGCTTCTTCCAAAAGCATATAAGTGCCTTTTAATTTTTTGGCCTCCACACCATAAAACTGTTCTTCTTTACTGTAGCCAAATTTGGCACCTAATTTTATAAGTCCTTCAAAATGGGTATCCAAACGACGGCGACCAATTTTATCACCTCCTGGTTTTGGGATATATCCACGGCCAAAACGCGCTAACAAAGGCCCAACAATCATAATGGAGCCTCTCAATCCGCGACCATCAATTTTAAACTGATCAGATTCCAAATACTTCAAATCTAAATTGTCCGCTTGGAAAGTATATTTGCCTTTTGATATTTTTTCAACTTTAACGCCAAGTTTTTTCAGCAAACTGATCAACTTATTAACGTCTACAATATCCGGAATGTTGTTAATGGTAACTTTTTCTGGCGTGAGCAAAACGGCGCACAAAATCTGTAAGGCTTCATTTTTAGCACCTTGAGGCTGAATGCTTCCCTTTAGCTGGTGGCCTCCTTCAATTTTGAATGTTCCCATAAATAGATTTAGTGGCGTCTTTTAGAGCGGTTAGACCCTTTTTTCTTTTTATTGCTGTACTTGCTTTTGGGGCGCATCAAACTGCTGGAATCGGAAAGATCCTCTTCAGAATTTCGCAAATCGATTTTACCGTTAGAGAGTTCGTAAAGATGGTCGAAAATTACACCATCCTCCACGGTGTCTTTATTCCAGTTCAAAAAGCATTTTTTCATGTGGTTGGCAATGGTAAATACCAAGGCTTCCTTTAATTCACCATCCTCCCAGGTATTGGCCACATCAATCATCGTTTTGATATTGTTACCATAAAAGCGGTACTTAGGGTGATTTTGGGGATAATTTAAAGGTTCGGGGCGTTCAGAAAGCACTTCTTTCGAAGGTTTCGGAAACGGCGAATCCACATCCAATTCGAAATTAGACATGATAAATAACTGATCCCATAACTTGTGCTGAAAGTCTGGCACATCCCTTAAATGAGGCTGTAAATTTCCCATTACGGAAATGATAGCTTTGGCCAATCGTTCACGCTCCTCTTTACTTTCTTGGCTTTTGGCGTAATTAATCATCTTTTGAAGATGACGCCCATATTCAGGAATTATCAAATGCTCCCGCTCGGTATTATATTCTAAATTATCAATCACAATAAAAGTGTAGTATTAAAATTCAATGAAGTTGTATGGGTGCAAAATACGAAAAAAAACTAAAGGCTAATAACCCCTTTGATTTTTTCGGCTACCTCTTTGTACTTGCCAATTACGGCATCCGGATCCTTCATTTTTACATTGATGGACACGCTGGTATATTTCCCGTTTTTGGACTCCGTTGTAGTAATAACCGCGCCCATATTATCAAAAAGTGAACCTATTTTTTTTATTTCCGAAGTATCCGTCTTCACAATGAATTTATAAAGATATTCACTTGGCCAAAGCGCCGTATCGTAAAGTTGCGCCCTTAGTTTTTTATAAAATTCATCTTGATTTGAAGCCGTGCTCATAGTCCATTTTAAGGTGCAAAGATAAGGTTTCCTTTCCATTTTTTTTAACGCAATTAAATTCCGAATTTTACAATCAAATTTCAGTTACTTTGAAAGTAAAAAAAGTCGTCATCACCGGTGGCCCTGGCACTGGAAAATCCTCCATTATCCATGAGCTTGAAGAAAGGAATCATGTTTGCTTTGAGGAGATTTCGAGGCAAATCACACTTGATGCCCAAAAGGAAGGTATCGAGCAACTTTTTTTGAGCAATCCTTTATTGTTCAGTGAGTTGCTTTTAGAAGGACGTATAAAACAATTTAGGAATGCCGACCACTTGGAAACTGAATTTGTTTTTTTTGACAGGGGCATTCCCGATGTTCTAGCCTATATGGATTATGCCGGTAATGCGTTTCCAGAAAATTTTGTCAATGCGACAATGCAGTCTGTTTACGATACTGTTTTTATTTTAAAACCATGGAAAGCCATCTATAAAAGTGACAATGAGCGCTATGAAAATTTTGAGCAATCCGAAGAGATTCATCAGCATTTGCTAAACACCTATTCCACATATAATTATAAACCGATTGATGTCCCCTTTGGAACGGTTGAAGCTAGAACCGACTTCATTTTAAAAACGCTTCATTTAAAATGAACCAGCACCCCATAAATATATTGGAACGTTACTGGAAATTCACTTCCTTTCGTGAAAACCAGGAGGACATTATTAATTCGGTTATTGATGGCGAGGATGTTTTTGTACTCATGCCAACAGGTGGTGGCAAATCGCTTTGCTTTCAAATTCCGGCTTTGGCTAAAGATGGCATATGCATTGTGATTTCGCCCCTTATAGCCTTGATGAAAGACCAAGTGCAAGCTCTAAAGGACAAAGGTATTAAAGCGATTGCCTTAACAAGTGGTATTCCCAAAAATGAAATTGACACACTTTTGGATAATTGCATTTATGGAAATTACAAGTTTTTGTACCTCTCCCCCGAACGTCTGCAACAAGAGCTGGTGCAGGATAGGATACGACAGATGAATGTTAATTTAATAGCCGTGGATGAAGCGCATTGTATATCGCAATGGGGCAATGATTTTAGGCCTGCGTATAAAAATATTGTACAACTGAGACGTTTGCACCCGGCCGTAAATATGGTGGCACTCACGGCAACGGCAATCCCAAAGGTAGTAGATGACATATCCAAAGAATTGGATTTTATCAGCCCTAAAATCTTCAAGCAATCTTTTGCCAGACCGAATTTAGGCTATATGGTTTTGCACGAAGAGGACAAATATTATCGGCTAATCAGCATTTTAAAGAAATATCAGGAATCGTCCATTGTATATGTTAGAAACAGACGATCTACTTTGGAAATAAGTACGATGCTCAATACAAAAGGTATTAGTGCGACTTTCTATCACGGAGGCTTAAATATTGATGAAAAGAACAGCAATATGAACACCTGGATGCAGAACCAAAAACAGGTAATGGTGGCAACAAATGCATTTGGAATGGGCATTGACAAACCCGATGTAAAAACGGTAATTCATTTAAATTTACCCGAAAGCATTGAAAGTTATTTTCAGGAAGCGGGGCGCGCTGGACGAAATGGCGAAACTTCCTTTGCTGTGATGATAAAAAATAATAGTGACGAGCTGACAGTTAAAGGTCAGTTTCTGAAAGTATTGCCGTCCGTGGATTACATCAAGCAGGTGTATCGAAAGCTGTGCAATTACTTTCAAATATCTTATGGTGAAGGCGATTACACCACCCATGATTTTGATTTCAATCGGTTTTGCAATACCTATAATTTTGACGGAAGGCTATGCTATAATGCCCTTTCCGCACTTGACAGAAATAGTATTATCAACCTTTCCAATCGATTTAAAAACAAGGTTTTAGTTCAGTTTGTGTCAAGCAACAATGCTATTTTTCAATATTTGGAGCATCACAAGGATTTTGAAGTAATAGTAAAGTCTATTTTGAGATCCTACGGAGGCATTTTTGACCATGAAATCGATATTCATACCTTAAAAATGGCTGAAAAAGCTTCTGCTTCCGAGCAACAAGTGATTCAAACATTACAGCAATTAGCTAGGGACGGCATCATTACCTTGCACCATTCGAAAACCGATGCACAAATCACCTTCATCGAGCCACGTGAAGACGACAAAACCATCAATCGAATTGCGAAAATCATCAAACAGCAAAACAAAATGAAGGAAGAACGCATCAAGGCGATGATCAGCTATGTCAATAATAAAGAGGTGTGCAAAAGTATGCAACTCCTTAATTATTTTGGTGAAAAGGATTTGAAGCCTTGTGGTGTCTGTTCGGTATGTTCAAAGGAAAAACCAAAATCCTCGACTGTTTCTTTTGACGATTTAAAACATCAAATCATAAAGCTTTTGGAATCAGGGGAGCAACCATCACGACGCATTACTAAAACTATTGGCTGTACCGACCAGGAAACAAAAGAGGCACTAAAATTGCTATTGGAGCATAGAATTATTAGTATAACTAAATCAAACACGTACAAACTAAGTCATTTATGAGGGATTTAAGAATTGTTTTTATGGGTACTCCGGATTTTGCCGTGGCTACCTTGAAGGCTCTGGTAGAAGCTAATTATAACATTGTTGGAGTCATCACTGCGCCGGACAGACCTGCCGGACGCGGGCGAAAACTCAACGAGAGTGCCGTAAAGCAATATGCCAAGGAAGCGGGATTACACATTTTGCAACCTAATAATTTAAAGAGCGAATCTTTTATTGAGGAATTAAAATCGCTTGAGGCCAATCTTCAAATTGTGGTAGCGTTTAGAATGTTGCCCAAAGTAGTATGGCAAATGCCGGAATATGGCACCTTTAATTTGCATGCGTCGCTGTTGCCAAATTATCGCGGGGCGGCACCCATTAATTGGGCTATTATTAATGGAGAAACCAAAACTGGAGTTTCCACCTTTTTTATAGATGAAAAAATTGATACAGGTGAAATGATCCTTCAGAAGGAAGTCGAAATTGAACCAACAGAAAATGCTGGAAGCCTTCATGATAAATTGATGCATCTTGGAAGCAATTTGGTTTTAGACACGGTTCAACTCATAGAAAAAGGGGATGTTACTACAACACCTCAACTTGAAATCGATGATTTAAAAACGGCTTATAAATTAAATAGGGGCAATTGTAAAATAGATTGGACCGACAATATTGACAATATCTACAATAAGATTAGAGGGTTAAGCCCCTACCCTGGCGCATGGTGCGAATTGGTAAACGGCGATGAAGTTTTAGACATCAAAATTTACGAAGCCTCCAAAGCAACGGAACCGCATAATTACGACATAGGTTCAATTATTACTTCAAAGCGCGGACTGAAAGTGGCAGTGGCCGAGGGCTATGTCGAAATCCAAAAAATTAAGCTTCCTGGAAAGAAATTGATGGACACAAAATCCTTGTTGAACGGATATCCAGTCGAAAGTAATGCCAAAGTACGCTAAGCCCTTATATTTACTCACATTGTGAAAAATTCGTTAAAATGCATATCCTTTATCAACAAATGCTATAAGTTATCAACAAAACCCCGTTTTTCCCTTGCCATTACTTGCATGAATGCATAATCCGTATAAATTTGTAGAGGATTTAACGAAAAAAGTTTAACCAATTTATTAATATTTTAAAATTTACATTATGAACAAAACAGATTTAATCGATGCAATGGCAGAACACGCAGGAATCACTAAAGCAGCTGCTAAAAAGGCTTTAGAGTGCGCACTTATCGAAATTGAAGGTGCATTACAGAAAGGTAACAGAGTTTCTTTAGTTGGTTTTGGTTCTTGGTCAGTTTCTAAAAGATCTGCAAGAGAAGGAAGAAACCCTCAAACTGGTGAGACTATCAAAATCAAAGCTAAAAACGTGGTTAAGTTTAAGGCTGGATCTGATTTATCAAGCGCTGTAAACTAATTTTTTTACAGAACAAAATAATAGCAAAGTGCCTTCCCTAACGGGAGGGCATTTTTTTATGCACCATTCAAAAGTTGGATAATTCATAAAATAATCTTAGATTTAATTACTAATTCATAGAATATGACGAGCACTACACCCAAAAAAGGGGATTTGTTGATAGCTGAACCGGCCATAATTGGTGATGTATCTTTCAATCGCTCGATTGTACTATTGGCGGACCACAATGCCGATGGTTCTATTGGATTTATCCTCAACAAACCTTTGGACTATACTATCAGCGATTTGATTCCGGAGGTGGAAGCATCTTTTAAAGTGTATAATGGCGGACCGGTGGAGCAAGATAATCTCTACTTCATCCATAAAGTGCCACAATTAATTCCAGACAGTATAGAAATATCTTTAGGAATTTATTGGGGCGGGGATTTTAATAGGGTGGCCGAGCTGATTGCCAACAGCACCATTAATGAAAATGACATCAAGTTTTTTCTCGGCTATTCGGGTTGGGATGCCAATCAATTGGAAAATGAGTTAAAGGCCAGTTCGTGGGTGGTTTCTGAGAATGTTTACGAAAAGAACATTATTGAAAAGGACTATGAATCTTTTTGGAAAGAAAAAATGCTGGAACTTGGGGGCGAATACAGCATTTGGTCCAACGCACCCGAAAACCCAAATTATAACTAGCCCAATCTTATCTTGGTATTTAACTTTTCTAATAGCATTTTAGCAACTTTATTCTCAAACTGTTTCTTTCTATATTTTGAAATCGGTTGAATCCCAGTAATCACATTGGTAATAAACAGTTCGTCAGCTTTTTGCAGTTCGAACGGGGATATAGAGTCTTCAATAAAACTATATTCTCCCAAACCTTTATCCATTGCGAGCAATTGGGTTCTTAAAACTCCCTTTAGGCATCCGTCCGATAATGGTGGGGTCTTAATAGTATTTCCTTTTACCAAAAAAATGTTGCCGTTAAGTGCTTCTACCACCATTTTGTTGGTGTTCAATAATAAGCAATTATCGAGATCATTCTCATTAGCAAAAATACTGCCAACTACGTTAATTGCTTTGTTGTTCGTTTTTAAGGTGGACAGCAAAGTTGGCGCAACATAATAGTCTTTAAATAAATCCACTTCATATTTATCATCCTTCAAAATAAAAATAGCATCATCTAAAGGCTTTACGCTAATATTAAAACCCACAGCATTTTGAACGGGTAAATACAAACCACCTTCATTTCTATGCACAGTCAATTTCACCCGAGCATTATCATTTTCAAGTCCGTTGGCTTCTAAAGTGGATCGGATTTGAGCTTCCAAAAATTCCATGGTAAAGTTCATTGGAATATCCATTCGCATTATCCGCATGGAGGCCATCAATCTAAAATAATGATCTTCCCAAAATAGCAACTTTCCATTGGCCACTTTTATGGTTTCAAAAAGGGCGTCGCCATAGGCATATCCCCTATTATTTATGGAAATATGTGTAGTATCCTCTAAAATAGTACCGTTAAAATTTGTCATAAAAAATCCCGAAGTAAATTCGGGACAAATATAAGGTTATATCGGCTTTTATTATACCGAACCTAGAACATGTTTTAAGTCCGAAATTTGATTTTCCCACAACATTTTAGCCTCATCGATTTCATCATCTTCTGCAAAATCAGTCACCATCAAAGACACATCTTTAGTAATTTCATCCACTTGAATTCTTATTTCAAAAAAACATTGAAGATCATCCTCTTCATCGGCCAACCATCTGAACTTCACGCGTTCCCCACTTTTTTTGCTCAGCAACTTTGCCTTCTCCTCGCTATCATCCCAAATAAAGGTAAAAAGCTCTCCTCGGGAGTTAACGTTATCCGAAAACCACTCCTGCAAACCGGATGGCGTAGAGATATATTGATACAATAATTGTGGCGAAGCATGAATAGGAAACTCCAGTTCAAATTTAACTTTGTCGTCCATAAATAATAATAAGATTTAGCGTTGCTCAATATACATTAATTCATAAGATATCCAATTATTTTTCAAAATATTTTGATTGGGGAATGTTTGCGAACGTAATATTTGTTTTTATATTTGCAACCTCAAAATGGCGAGGTAGCTCAGTTGGTTAGAGCGTCGGATTCATAACCCGGAGGTCTCGAGTTCAAATCTCGATCTCGCTACGAAAAAAGTAAAAGCTTAATACAATCGTATTGAGCTTTTTTTTTGGTTAAAACATACCCAGAACAAATTTAACAAGACAAAAATCCTAGCAATAAAATTTAATTTATATTGCATTTCATCGATTTTTTTTGCATTTTATAGATTATTTACTCAAGAATTATATATATTCGTGCCTAAATAATTCATTATAATCCCAAATCTGATGAAAAAAATTACTCTCCTAAGTATTCTTTTGCTAACAATAGCACAGATAACCCACTCTCAGGAAATTCTTAAAAGAGTTTCTATTTCAAACATTAATTCATCGACCATCGAACAACTTGATGCCCTGGGTATCGATATGACCTGTGGCGCAATCCTTCATAATCATAATTTAACATTAGAACTGACGGAACACCAATTGCACCAATTAGAAAACAAAGGGTTAATATACAATGTGTTGATTGACGATATGACGAAGTTTTATAGTGAAAGGGCCATTAGAAACTTGCCCTTGGCTACAGCGGAAGTGGAAAGGCAGAAAAGTCTTAAAAGAGGAAAGTTAGCGCTTAAACAGTATAATAAACTAACATCTAAGTCTTTAACAATAAATGAGTTACTTAATAATTTAGGACAGTACGATGAATGCGATGAGATGAATTGGGAAGTTCCTGACAACTGGAATTTAAATGATTCTGATAGCTACCCAAATGAAACCAATCATTTTGGAGGTTGTTTGACTTATGATATGGTTTTACAGGAGTTGGATGACATGAAAAGGTTATATCCAAATCTTATTTCTACGAGAAAAAATGCCTCACCAACTAATCAATTAACGGTTGAAGGTAGGACAGTGTGGTTTGTTCGCATATCCGACAACCCGGAGGTGGATGAGCCTGCCGAACCAGAAACACTTTACCAATCTTTAATTCATTCGCGTGAAGCAGCTTCCATTATGCAGTTGCTTTACTATATGTGGTACATATTAGAAAATTATGAATCTGATGATGCCATTAAAAACTTGGTGAATAATCATGCGATGTATTTTATCCCTGTTTTTAACCCCGATGGTTTTGTTTATAATGAAACCGTAGCTCCAAATGGAGGTGGCGGCCAAAGAAAAAACAGAAATACTAGCGGTGGATGTGGCACCTACGATGAAGGCATCGATTTAAATAGAAACTCTGCATACTATTGGGGTAATGGAGGTGCTTCTACTACTAACTCATGTAGTTCGACTTATGCTGGTTCAGGACCATTTTCTGAGAATGAAACGCAGATTATGCGTGATTTCTTCATGCAGCATGATTTTAAATTAGCACTAAACCACCACTCATTTAAAAATGTGATGCTCCACGGCTACGCCGGAACAAATATTGACAATCCAAGGCCAGACGAATACTCAAAGTATAACCATGACATGACATTCTATAATCGTTATGGTTACGGACCAAGTACATCTATCAGCAGTTTGAACAGTGGTAATATGAACGACTGGATGCTAGGTGGCCCAGCTGGCGTTAGCGCCAATGGCACACCAACTGGCATAGGATCAGGAAAGCACACCTTATCTTGGACACCCGAAAATGGTGCTGGTTCAGAAGGCACCGGTGGCACTTATGGGGGGTTTTGGCCAGACCCAACTAATTATTTGCCCATTGCCCAACGTGCAATGCGTGCTAATTTTTTGGCAGCTTATTTCAGTGGGAAATACGCAAAGCTTCATGACCTAAACCAATCAGATATCACTAGCACATCTGGAAACTTAACCTTTGGCATTGAAAACTTGGGCCAAAATGGTAATGATACAACACCTGATACAAATAATTTTACTGTAACCGTTACGGCCGTTACACCAAATATTACAATAAACACAGCAAGTGCCAGCCAAAATTTCACCTCTTCTGAAATTTTAGCACAAAAAACTGTGGATATCAGCTATACTTTAGACGGAGGTATTGCCGCAAATGACGAAATTCAGTTCAAGGTCGTACTCACTAATGATTACGCCTCCGATAATGTTTTGTATGAAACTATCATTACCAAAATATATACACCTACAATATTATCGACATTGGATCCAACAAATTTCAGTAATTGGACCAGTTCTGGATCGTGGTCTTCAGTAACAGATGGCTTCAATGACGCCTCTGCAATCAGATCCAACGCTTCTATTCCCTATTCCAACAACCTTAACAACCAAACGTTGCAATACAACGGGACCCTAAACTTCAGTGGCATTCAATCTGCAGTGATTCAATTCTACGGAAAGTGGGATTTAGAGCGCAGCTTTGACTATGTTCAAATCGAAGCATCAGCAAACGGCTCCACAGGCTGGACTCCACTATGCGGAAGATTGACCAAGCCTGGTTCGGAAGATCAAGATTCCCAAACCGGATCACGCTACTCTCAAAAGAGCACTACAAATATAAACTTTCAACCTGATGGTGAGCAATTGTATGATGGAGATACCCAAGATAAATGGAGTATGGAAGAAATTGTAATTGATGCATCAACGAACTCGGCATTCCTTGGAGACAGTTCCGTTTTTATTCGGTTTGCATTCCATACCGATTCCTCAAACCGACAAGATTCTTACGTCAATGCAAATTTCGAAGGGTTTACCTTTGATGATTTTAAGGTTATCGGCATTGGATGCTCTACCGCTGTACCTACAAATATCGCGGCATCGAACATAACAACGGATGCAGCTACTATTGATTGGGACGAAGTATTCAACAACACCTATGATTTAAGATATAGAGTTAACGGTACTTCAACATGGACGAATGTATCAGATTTCAACACCAACAGCAACGCACTTAGCGGTTTAACTCCCGGCACGACATACGATGTTGAAATAAGAAGTCAATGTGGCACTAGTACTAATTCTGCCTATAGTGCTACATTCAATTTTTCAACATTGGCTTGTGACCCTCCGAGCAACATAACAGCATCGGATATTGGGCTTTCTACAGTAAGAATACATTGGGACGATATCCCAGATGCTACATATGATGTAAGATACAGAGTGAATGGAACTTCAACTTGGACTTCCACCTCAAGTACCAGCTTGGTTTTAGATCAACCTGTTTACAATATCTCAGGGTTAAGCGAGGCTACCTCATACGAAGTACAAGTGAGAACGGATTGCCCTGGTAGTGGTAATTCGTCCTACAGCACTTCTGTACTCTTCACTACATTGGGCTGCGTAGCTCCAATTAATATTACGGCTTCTGAACTTTTCATTGATAGTGCCAATATTACTTGGGATGAAATTGACGGAGCAACCTTCGATGTTAGATATAGAGAAAATGGTACATCAACATGGACTACAGTCTTGAATCTAGATAATAATGCATTTAATATCCCCAACCTAGACCCAAATACTACGTATGACGTTCAGGTAAGAACGGATTGTAGCTCTTCCTCTTCATCTTATTCGTCAACCGTAAACTTTACCACATTAGCTTGCACGGCTCCGACAAACGTGACTGCAGATGATGTTACGTCATCTAGTGCCACCATAAATTGGGACGAGATTTTAGGCTCCGATTATGATTTAAGATTTAGGGAAACAGGCACATCGACTTGGACAAATATCAGCGATAGAGCCCTAAACTTTTACAATATTCCTGATCTTGTGGCCGCTACGGAATACGAAGTTCAAGTGAGAACGGTGTGTACTGCTTCAACAAATAGTGCATATACAACTTCAACGGTATTTACAACTTCAGCATGTGATGATATCGTAAGTGCGTTCCCCTATGCTGAAAGTTTTGAAAGTGGTTTTGGCCTATGGGTCCAGGAGTCCAGCGATGATATTGATTGGACAAGAATCTCTGGATTAACACCTTCTAATACATCTCCTGATGTTACCGGGCCTTCTGGAGCAGCAGATGGTAGCTACTATATCTTTACTGAATCTTCAGGAAACGGAACCGGATACCCAGACATGGATGCATTTTTAACTAGTCCTTGTTTTGATTTTACAGGTTATGAAAACACTCAATTGACCTTCCAATACCATATGTTTGGTTCTACCATGGGAGATCTTTACGTAATCGTTAGTACCGATAATTTTCAATCTTCTAACGTAACTGTATTTACCCAATTGGGCTCACCTTCGTCTCAGACTACTGGAAATAGTGATCCTTGGGAATCAGCTATGATTGATTTATCAGCTTATGATGGCCAAACTATTAAGATTCGTTTCTTTGGTGAAACTGGTTCAGGTTTTAGGAGTGATATCTCTATAGACGATATTAATGTCTCTGCAGATGTTATTTCATCAACAACCTGGTATGCAGATACGGACTCTGATGGTTTTGGAGATCCAAGCGTAAGTCAGGTTGCAGGCTCGCAACCGGCAGGTTATGTGGCAGACAATACAGATTGTGATGATGGTGATCCAAACGAGTTCCCAGGGCAGACTTGGTATTTAGATGCTGACGGCGATGGATATAGCGAAGGTACCTCAACAACTGTTTGTGAGCGTCCAACAGATTATTATACAGCAGCCGAACTAACAGCAACATCTGGTGATTGTGATGATACCGATGGTACCGTGAATACACCACAACAATACTACGTGGATGCCGACGGCGACGGTTTCGGATCGACCACTACGGCTATGCTCTGT
>NZ_JBHULY010000017.1:0-4107 GCF_042684665.1 Hyunsoonleella rubra
TCCTTAAAACGAGTCTGTTGCAGAAATTATGGGTTTTTATGGCGGCTTGCGCAACGGTTACCGGTGTTACCCAACGTTTATTATGATATTGGTTTCCTTTTCTTCAGTTCCAAAATCAACTTTGTATAATACCTCATTCTTGCCATACTGTATTTGTGCTAACTATAATAAAATTCTCAAATAATTGGGTCACATAAGTATATCATTGCCTAAATTTAATTTATTAGCTTTAATATTTTCTGAAAATAAAAGTAATTAACTCATATAATGCCAATTATAAGCCGTTTCTTTACACAGATGCATAATAAATTATTTAGTAAAGATATATCTTCCTTACTTTATTTCTTCCTAGAGTGTTTTGTGGATAATTTATGCTTTTCATAACAGAAAGTTCCTTTGAAAGAATGGTGGCTCATTATTATTTGGACGATTCAATAAAACCTTGTTTTAAATGAAATCACTTAAAATAACTGAGCAAATTACAATTAGAAATGAAGAATCACTTAATAAATACTTAAATGATATTAGTAAAATTAGCTTAATATCATTAGAAAGAGAAGTTGAGCTAGCAACACAAATCAAAGCTGGTTGTAAATTCGCTTTAGATGAACTCACAAATGCTAATTTAAGATTCGTAGTATCAGTTGCGAAACAGTATCAAAATAAGGGTTTGTCACTTCCTGATTTAATAAATGAAGGCAATTTAGGTTTATTAAAAGCAGCCAAACGATTTGACGAAACTCGCGGATTTAAGTTTATATCTTATGCAGTATGGTGGATTAGACAAGGAATAGTACAATCTTTATCAGAAAACTCAAGAATGGTAAGGTTACCTCTGAATAAGATAGGTGTTATTAACAAAATAAAAAAAGCAGTAACTTTTTTTGAACAAAAACATGGTCGTGAGCCAACTTCATATGAAATTTCTGAAATTATTGAAGTATCTGTTGAAGAGGTGAATATTTGCATTAAGAGTTCAGCATATGGTGTTTCTATTGACGCACCTTTATCTCCAGAAACAGATCTTAATATGCAAAATATAATTATTTCTGACGTATTTCCTCAACCAGATAATGTGTTATTATTAGACTCACTCCATACAGACTTAGTAGCTGTACTGAATTCTCTATCAGAGAGAGATTCAGTCATCATTAAGCTTCATTATGGTATTGGTTTCGAATCGTCAATGACCTTAGTAGAAATAGCTCAGTTATTTGGAATATCACGAGAACGAGTTAGACAAATCAAAGAGTCTGCAATTTTAAATATCAAAAAATCAAACAAGTCTCATCTATTATTAAAATATTTGGGTTAACAACAATTATTAATTAAAACAAGAAATTATGATAAAAAGATTTATAAATAAATTAATGAATACTAATAAAGTAACAATTATGAAAGAAGGTACAGTAAAATTTTTTAACGATGCCAAAGGTTTTGGTTTTATTACAGTAAAAGACTCTGAAGAAGAAATATTTGTTCATACATCAAATCTTATAGATCAAATAAAAGAGAATGACAATGTAACGTTTGATGTGGAAAAAGGTGAGAAAGGTTTAAGTGCTATAAAAGTAAGTGTAGTTTAATCTACATTGCCTAAAATAGAAGAAAACCATCTATTAAGATGGTTTTTTTGTATAATAAACCTAAATTATACAAAAGAAATCAAGATAATAAAGTTATAGTACTATGAAATTTTATATCAAGTACATGGTAAGTTTAAGGTGTAAGCTTATGGTAAAGCATGAGCTAGAAAAACTAGGATTACATTATATAAGTGTCGAACTTGGAATGATTGAAATAATAGAGGACATTTCCGAATTTCAAAAACAAGAACTCAAATCAAACTTAGCTGTGTCAGGTTTGGAATTATTAGATGATAAAAAAAGTATTCTGGTTGATAAGATAAAAAATGTAATCATTGAGATGATTCATTATTCAGATGAAGTACCAAATGTTAATTATTCAGATTATATAGCTGAAAAATTGGACTATGACTATACATATTTATCAAATCTTTTTTCCGAAGTTAAGGGTATTACTATTCAGTATTTTATTATTAAACATAAAATAGAAAGGGCAAAAGAGTTGATTCTTTACAACCAACTTAATCTCACAGAAATTGCCTATAAATTACATTATAGTAGTGTAGGTCATTTGTCTAACCAATTTAAAAAAGTTACTGGACACACGCCTACATTTTATAAAAAAATCGGTCAAAAAAGAAAAAGAAATCTAGAGAATCTGTAAGATGTGTAATCTAATTAACTGCTTGTGTAACAGGAATTAAGACATAAGTCATCATCTTTGTAATAGTAACGCAATTAAGCATTACGTTAAATACATAATTATGGAAACCAAGAACAAAGAAGGTGAGAGAAAGTCTAGTGAGCTGTTTAAATTTAGTGGTGATTGGGACAAACAATCAAAAGCATTAAAAGTGAAGTATCCAAAATTGTCCTCTGAAGATGTAAAATTTGAAAGTGGTAAAGAATTAGATTTAATTAAAAGGTTAGAAAACAAGTTACATAAGGACAGAAATGAAGTTGTAGGTATCTTGAAATCAAATTATAAAAGCATTGCAAATGCAATCTAGAATATTAAGTTGACTCTAAGTATTAAGAACAGTTTTTAAATAAACTGTTTTTTTATTTGCAAACTTTAAATCAGTAATTTATGTAACTATCGCCAAAAAGTGTATAACTAAATATATTAACTCATAGTTATCTTTGTAAGGCTATTAATCAGTTAGGGAAGACCAAATATTAATTTATTTGGCTTTAAAAAGCAGACTAAATAGTCTGCTTTTTTTATTTCCATTTCATAGGTTTTATTTTAGGTATAAAATTTATCTGTCTTCTTCCATTTTTAGCTAAGTTTAAATGTATGGGCTTATCCTTAAAAACATATCTAATTTTTTGAATTATTGGTTTAAATATAGACTTAAGTTTTGTCTGTTTTCTGGCCTTACTTTCCTTAATCTGCGTTAAAGTTGTTTTGTGGGTAATAGGTAAATCTATCATAGTGAAACTATTTAATTGTTTTTGTAAAGTTGAGACTATTATTTCCGTCAAGCTTACAGCCTACCTATTTGTGTTTATATAATTAACAGATATTTTAAATTACTAAATTAATCTGTGATATCTATAACTCATTCATTTTTTAATGTAACTAACTAGCCGTTATTAATGGTATCTTATTCGCTAATCAAATTATTAACTAAAAAATGTCAAGAGAGGAAAAAGGGAAACAAAAAAACGGAAAAACTCCAGCTACTAAAACGGCTAAAGAAAAAAGAGCAGCTAAAATTTTCAAGAGAAATTTAAAAAAATATTCAGAATAGAAAGCGAACATGAATAAAGGTGAGTTTGAAGAAAGCGTTAAGTTTAACCTATCTGATATAGTACAATGTAGTTCTAATAATATTGTAGTTAAAAATATATTGGTTAGAAATGCGTGTGTTATTCAAGTACTGCTCTTTGATTTTGGGAAAGTTCAAGTATATAAAAAGTCACCCTTCTCTAGATTTATTTATATAATCGAGGGTAAAGCTGAAGTTGTAATTAATAACAATTCAACTTTTATGCAAAAAGGTGATTCAATTCTTATACCAGGCACGGTTAACAGTTCAATTGAGGCCAATCAACCGTTTAAAATGATTTGTGCTACAATTAAGAACGATTAGAAAATGCGCAAAAAATAAAGTTTAAAAATTATTATGGAAAATAAATTTAAATCAGGTGACATTGTATGTGCCAAAGTTAATCCAACAACGCCATTAAAGGTTAGAGTTTTTGCTCGTAAAGTTTACTATTGTGATGTATTAGATCAGCCAGAAGAAAAAGAAAAAGTTTACTTTGCAAGAGAAATCAAATTTTATAATACTAAAGATTGAATTTTAAACAGTTTTTTGGAAATGTTGGGTAACGGTTTTGTGTATGGCTCGTTGCGGAAAATCAGCTATGATTTTCCGCCGTAACCGAAAGATAGCAAATTGCAATGAATTCCGATTAGGAATTCAGCCGCAATGAGCTATACACGATGTGCCTGTTGCACAATTCTTTGCTAAATATACAGAAATTTCGTATATTTATATATGCAAGGCAA
>NZ_JBHULY010000018.1:0-1020 GCF_042684665.1 Hyunsoonleella rubra
TCCTTAAAACGAGTCTGTTGCAGAAATTATGGGTTTTTATGGCGGCTTGCGCAACGGTTACCGGTGTTAGCACCTGTTTTTTTATTTTTAAGATATGTTATTGATAATAAAATAGTAGAAATTACGACTATAAATAGCCCTGGTTTAAACCATATATTTAACACATTAGATACCTTGTATAAAGTGAGTAAGTAGATTGCTATTACTATTAATTGTATCAAGATATATTTAATTTTGTTATCAATTAACTTTAATGAATTACTAATTACAATACTTCCGATAGTTAAAGCACATAGACTAACTACCCAATTATATATTGTAAATTTGTTATAACTCATATTTCCATTCCAACCAGTTGCTGTTATTAGTTTAAACCCAGTTTTTTTAATAGATGATGATACAACAGTTTTTTCAATAGATGTTGATGCAATTTGAAACCAGCTAATAAATGAGCCAATAATTATTAACAGGGTTAAAAATGATGACCAAATTAAATATTTATCAATACTCTTTTTTTCTCGCTCAATGATTTCAATTTCTAATGCGTTAAAAATTAATTGAAGTGTTTTTTCTCTTGGTTTAGTTTCATTATTTTCAATTCGTTGAATTGTTCTTAGATTTACTTTAGAGGCTTCAGCTAATTCCTCTTGAGATAATCCTTTTTTTAATCGTATTTCTTTTATTCTTTTTCCGATTTCAGTCATTGATAATTCAGTTTAATTTGTTCCGTAAAAATATTCTTTAAAATCTCATTTTATAGCGACTTGTCAACGACATTTATACGGCATTTTCGGAATTTGTTGCTATTGCTGGGTTTAAATTGGTGCTAACGTGATTGTATAAGATTAGTTGCGTGATTTAAGCACTAAATTTAGCAAATAAATCACAGATGGAAAGTCCGCGAGGACTTTCGTAAGTAGGCTATAACTAGCAATGAATTATACACGGTGTTGTGCTTTCGTTGTGTGTCCTGCGCTGTTCAAGGATACAATATAAGAATTCGTTCTTTGATAAAGAACA
>NZ_JBHULY010000019.1:0-179079 GCF_042684665.1 Hyunsoonleella rubra
GGTTTGTCTTTGATAGAAATATCAACAATATTAAAACTAGCATTATTTAAAATGCACAACGGGTTATCAACAAATAAATTATTATTAAAATATTGAAAACCGCGCTTTGTCATATCGACAGAGCGAAGGATGAGTGACGAGATATCTCATAATGATGAGATTCCTCCTCGTTCCTCATTCGGAATGACATACTTATAACAATAAACATCTCTAAAAAATTGATTATCAAATAGTAATACATCTAACTCACGTTATTATTAGATATTTAACAATGATTTATTTAGTTCCATTCACCTCCTTTTTTATATAGAATTTGATCTCCACAAATGCGTTTGCAATCCTCTAATCTTAAAAAAGTATGTGTTCTATAGGCAAGTAGGTCTCCCGTCCTGAAGATACAAGATTGTTTAAAGAAGAAAAATTAGGTAGATATAATAGATCGTCTTATATGAAGTGTTAATTCCCGCTAACACTATCAAAACTTTTGCTTGGTGTTATAGAGTAACCGTTATCTTGCTTATGTCTGCAATGCAACATTTTTCAACAAAATGCAAAAAGGGACTCGTAAGGACTTTAGTTTAACTTCAAAACAGGCTTACTAAAACTCCGCATTCTGAGGCGTCCGCGGATAAGGAATCACGTCCCTAATATTGCCCATTCCGGTAACGAACATTACTAAACGCTCAAAACCAAGCCCAAATCCGGAGTGTACTGCAGTACCATACTTTCTCAAGTCCAAATACCACCACAATTCTTCTTCAGGAATGTCTAGAGCGGCCATTTTTTCCTTTAGCACTTCCAAACGTTCCTCACGTTGCGAGCCACCAACGATTTCCCCAATGCCGGGAAACAAAATATCCATGGCTCGAACAGTTTTACCGTCCTCATTTAAGCGCATATAAAAGGCTTTGATATTGGCAGGATAATCAAAAAGGATAACTGGGCATTTGAAGTGTTTTTCCACCAAATAACGCTCGTGTTCACTTTGTAAATCCGTGCCCCATTCCTCAATCGGGAACTTGAATTTTTTCTTTTTATTAGGTTTGCAGTTGCGCAAAATATCAATTGCTTCAGTGTAACTGACTCGCTTGAAGTTATTATCAATTACGAATTTCAATTTTTCAATCAAGCTCATGTCGCTGCGTTCCGCTTGCGGTTTAGTTTTTTCCTCATTTAAAAGGCGTTGCTCCAGAAAATCCAAATCATCACGATTATGCTCCAAAACGTAATTCAGCACATATTTCATAAAATCCTCGGCCAAATCCATGTTGCCTGGCAGGTCCATAAAAGCCACTTCGGGCTCAATCATCCAAAACTCTGATAAATGCCTCGATGTATTGGAGTTTTCAGCTCGAAATGTGGGGCCGAAGGTATACACTTTTCCCAAAGACATGGCATAAGTTTCGGCCTCTAACTGTCCCGAAACGGTCAGGTTGGTTTCCTTTCCGAAGAAGTCCTTGGAATAGTCCACCTTGCCATTGCCGTTTATCGGTGGGTTTTTAACATCTAGTTTCGTCACTTTGAACATTTCCCCGGCTCCCTCGGCATCACTGCCTGTGATAATCGGGGTGTGCATGTAGTAAAACCCATGGTCATTAAAATATTTATGAACGGCGTAGGACAGCGCAGAACGCAATCGCATCACGGCACTAAACGTATTTGTGCGCGTCCTTAAATGGGCATGTTCGCGCAAAAATTCGAAGGAATGTTTTTTGGGTTGAATAGGATAGGCTTCTGGGTCGGAATCGCCCAAAACTTCCAATTCGCTCACTATAATTTCTACAGCCTGTCCTTTGCCTTGGCTTTCTACCAATTCACCCTTTATGTGCAGTGCGGCCCCAGTGGTAATGCGTTTTAAAACAGCCTCTTCCATAGTTTCAAAATCCACTACACATTGGATATTATTCAGAGTAGAGCCATCGTTTAAAGCTATAAATCGATTCGCCCTAAAGGTTCTAACCCAGCCTTTTACTTCTACTTCTGGTAGCTTATTTTCTTGCTTTAATAACTGAGAGACAGAATACAACTGCATACATAAGGGTTTTGAACAGTAAATATAATGGTTTCAAACTTGAAAAATCAAATTCTAAAATCTAAAAATTAGATAAAATTTGGATTAATTATTTAAAATCAGGTTTTAAAGTGTAATCAGTCTTCATTTACAGCAGCTTCCTCCTCCTTGTCATCTTCCTCAGGAATAATATTGATAGGCGGTTTTCTTAACACTTCTTTGTTGGCTATACTTCTTTCTAAGGATAATAATAGCGAAGGCAATAGCAATAAATTGGACAGCATGGCGAACAAAAGTGTTGCTGAAACCAAAGCCCCCAAAGCTACGGTACCCCCAAAACTGGAAATTGTAAATACCGAAAATCCAAAAAACAGGACGATAGAAGTATAAAACATACTGACCCCGGTTTCACGGAGCGCACCGTAGACGGACGGTTTAATTTTCCATTTGTTGGCTTGGAGTTCCTGACGGTATTTGGCTAAAAAGTGAATTGTGTCGTCTACCGAAATACCGAAGGCAATACTAAACACCAAAATAGTTGATGGTTTTATAGGGACCCCAATGTAGCCCATTAAGCCTGCGGTAACCAAAAGTGGCAACAGGTTGGGGATTAAAGATACAATAATCATTCTGCCGGATCGGAACATATAGGCCATGAATAATGAAATCAACAAAATGGCTAAAGACAAGGATATGGCTAGATTTTTAATCAAATATTTTGTCCCTTTTTGGAATACGAGGGCCTTTCCTGTTAAGGTGACATCATATCGTTCGGCTGGAAAAACCTTGTCGATTTTTTCTTGGAGGTTTTCTTGGATTCGCTCCATTTTATCGGTGCCGATATCCTTCATAAAGGTGGTAATGCGGGCATATTGTCCCGTGCTATCCACAAAATTTTTCAGTAAATCTACATCCGAAGATGAGTTTTTTGCGTAAGATAAAATAAAGCTGTTTTCCTGTGAGGTGGGGAGCTGGTAATATTTAGGATTGCCATTGTAATAGGCCTGTTTTGAATATTTTACCAGCCCGACTACCGAAATGGGTTTTGAAAGTTCGGGGGTTTCCTCAATATAAGCTTCAATCTGGTCCATTCGCTTTAAGGTGGACAGTTTCATCACACCTTTTTTACGTTTGGTGTCAACCATAATTTCAACCGGCAAAATACCGTCAAATTCGGCTTCAAAAAACCGAATATCATTTACAAATGGCGATTCTTGCGGCATATCTTCAATCAAACTCCCCGAAATCTTTATTTGATACATGCCAATCATACTCACAATCACCAGCAAAACAGATATGGCATAAATTGCAATGCGCCGTTGCCTTACCATACGTTCCATCCAGTCTACAAACCCGCCTATCCAACGCTTGTTTAAATGCTCCAAATGGCGGTCCTTCGGGAATGGAAGAAAGGTATAAATGATTGGAATAATTAGAAGACAAAGAATAAATATGGCCAGAATACTCAAGGAGGCAACAATACCGAATTCTTTTAAAAGGGTGCTTTCCGTAAGAATAAAAGTTGCAAAACCCGAGGCAGTAGTAACATTGGTCATCAAGGTAGCATTACCTATTTTGGTAATAACTCGTTGCAAGGATTTCACCTTATTCCCGTGCAATTTCACCTCATGCTGATATTTGTTGATAAGGAAAATACAGTTGGGTATGCCAATAACGATGATCAAAGGTGGAATAAGTGCCGTTAATACGGTGATTTCATATTTGAGCAAACCGATAATGCCCAAGGTCCACATGACCCCTATGCATACCACAATAAGTGAAATAAAAGTGGCTCGAAACGACCTGAAAAAGAAAAAGAAGATCAATGAAGTAACCAACATGGCGGCCAAGACAAATTTGCCGATTTCGCCAATAATGTTTTCTGCATTTTTGGTGCGGATATATGGCATACCTGAAACGCGAACGTCCAGTCCGTAATCCTTTTCAAAAGCCTCTATTTTTGGTTCTAAAATATTGAGTACGAACTCCTTTCTAGTGGAAGTGTTTACTAGTGATTTTTCAAAATATAGAGCGGTACGAATCGTTTTGGTTTCGCTGTTAAACAGAAAATTATCGTAAAAAGGGTACTTATTGAATAGCTCGTTTTGCAGGGTTTCAATTTGCGCAACACTTGTTATCGAGTCCTTGATAAACGGCTCTAAAACGAAGCGCTCTTCTTCAGAATTTTTTACAAGCTTTTGAAGATCTTTTATTGAAATAACGGCTTCAATGGCATCATAGCTTTTAAATTCCCCACAAAACCTGTTCCAGGCATTGAGGAGTTTTACATCAAATACGGCCGTATCTTTCACGCCGATGACGATCAAATTGCCTTCTTCTCCAAAGGTGTCCAAAAAGTTGCTGTAGCTGATATTGGCTTCGTGGTGGTCGGGAAGCAGGTTCGCCTCGGTATTGCTAAAACGCATATTGTCCCATTGGGTGCTGAACAGATAGGTTGCAATAATTATCCCAACAAGAATTACTATTTTATTCCGAAGAATAATCCTAGCGGTCAGGTCCCAAAAGTCTTTTGTCAATAATTTAAACATGCGTTTTTATAACGATGGGCAAAGGTAGAAAAAACAATGTAGTAAGTGTGGTTAAAACCCCTATAATGTTACGTTAAAAGTAAATTTAAAGGCCACATTATCAGCAATAGACGGAAGGTGATAAGCCCCGTAGCGATAAGTAAAGCTCAAACCAAAACCAAAGAGCAATTTGTTCAGTTCAAACCCTGATTCCGTATAGCCTTTTTTTAGTGAACCGAAGGTGATATTTTGATGACGTTCCGGATTTTTCATGTCTCCAATGGCGTAGCGGGTGATCAAGACCAATTGCGGCTTGTAACGTTGCGAAATATTGAAGGGTTTTAAATAATGTTTAAGCTGGGCGGTGGTGAATTTGTCCGAAAAAAACTCGTTAAAGTACATGGTTTCAAAGCTGGTCAGTCCTGCTACCGAAAAACGTTGCATCACTGTTTCCTTATTGATATTGTTGGGATAAGCATGATATAGATGAGTAAGAGGTGTATTTCCCCTTGCAATGCCCGACACGAAAGTGAATTCCGAAATATTTTCATTTTTATGCTCAATGCGATGAATGGTTTTGAGGTCTAATTTGACAAAATTGAAATCGCCATCAAATACACCCTTATAACTTTTTGTCAACTGCATTGTGAATTTTGGAAAGCCTTCTTTCATTTCGGGCAGCATATCTTCGGTGTCCTTAAATTTATTGAAAGGACTCCAGGCCAATGATACGGTGGCGGTACTAAAATTAAATTTACTCCATGTATCTCCATCTAAGGCGTACTGATAGCTGTAAGTCGGTTCTACATTACTAATAGCAAATTGTAATTCAGAAGATAATTTGGGGTGCAATTGGTGCTCCAAAGAAATCGCATGTGTGATATGTTTATGGAACAAATCGATATTCAACAAACGGGGTTCAAAAAACTGGAAAAATCTTGTGTCAGTTAAAAACTTTGAACTACCGGTTTCCTGAAGATCGTCGGTATAGGAATAGTTCAGCCATGTGTTGGTTTGGGGAGCAAGTCGTACCCCACCACCAACACTATATTTAAATCGTTGATCGGCAAATCCGTAAACCAGATAGGAATTGATTCTGAACTTATTTGAGAAATTTTCATTGGTAACCCCGCCTAGCCCTGTACGTAAACCCTCGTACTGATTGTATTTTACAAGATAGCGGAGATCAAAATCGAAATATTTTGTTGGTAAATATCCGTTACCCAACTGTTTTAATAGAAAATCTTTGTCTGTGGAGTCTTTTTGGATTTCAAAGGACTGTTCAATTGAATTTTGTGCTTGCGCCAGATAACAAAGGCAAAGACAAAGAAGGGAAGCACAAAATTTTATCATTAGTTAATAAACGAAACTGGGTTTTAAGAAAAAAAGCGACTTTCCTGTCGCTTCCTTTATACTGTCATGATTTCTTTTTCCTTATGGTCAAAGATATCATCTATTTTCTTAACGTAGGTATCGGTCATTTCTTGTATGTCAATTTCGGCATTCTTTTGAAGATCTTCCGAAACATCATCCAGCTTCTTAATATCGTTATTGGCATCTTTTCTCGCATTTCTAACGCCAATCTTAGCATCCTCTGCTTCGGCCTTGGCTTGTTTTGCAAGGGTCTTTCTGCGTTCCTCGGTTAGTGGTGGCACATTAATAATAATGCTTTCGCCATTGTTCATTGGGTTAAATCCTAGATTGGCAATCATGATGCCGCGCTCAATTTCTTGTAGCATACTTTTTTCCCACGGTTGAACGGTGATAGTCCGTCCGTCTGGAGTATTTACATTGGCTACCTGGTTCAACGGCGTTTGAGAACCGTAGTAATCTACCATCACACTGCCCAACATAGCAGGAGATGCTTTGCCTGCTCTAATATTGACCAATTGTTTTTCGAGGTGCTTCATAGCCGCATCCATGGCTTCCTTGGCCGTATCAATTATAAATTGTATGTCTTCGTTCATCTTTTAAAAATTTAATTGCTTACAAAAGATTCAAAAATTACGCCAAAATAAAACATTTTTATTTTAGATTCCCGTTCCGATAGCTATCGGCGTCACGGGAATGACAGATTTAAAGGAATTCGTCGCTAAGCGACGAGACACTTTTCAATTAAATATTGACCACAGTCCCAATGCTTTCCCCGGAAACCACTTTAAGTAGGTTTCCTTTTTTATTCATGTCAAACACGATTATAGGCAATTCATTCTCTTGGCTCAGTGTAAATGCTGTGGTATCCATAACTTTTAGCCCTCGCTTTAATACATCTTCAAATGATATCGTGTTGAACTTTGTGGCTGAACTGTCCTTTTCAGGGTCGGTATTATAAATACCATCTACCCGCGTACCCTTTAAAATTACATCTGCCTCTATCTCAATGGCCCGTAACACGGCCGCGGAATCTGTTGTAAAATAAGGATTTCCCGTGCCACCACCAAAAATTACCACACGTCCTTTTTCCAAATGGCGCATTGCTTTTCTGCGAATAAATGGCTCAGCTACCTCATTAATTTTAATTGCTGTTTGTAACCTTGTAGGGACCCCAGCATTCTCAAGAGCGCTTTGCAACGCTAAACCATTAATGACGGTAGCAAGCATGCCCATATGATCGCCTTGCACACGGTCCATGCCATTACTGGCACCTGCCACACCACGGAAAATATTGCCTCCGCCGATAACAATGGCGACTTCAACACCTTTGTCAGTTATCGTTTTGATGTCGTTGGCGTATTCCGCCAAGCGGTCAGGATCGATGCCGTATTGGCGTTTTCCCATTAAGGCCTCGCCTGATAGTTTGAGGAGAATTCTTTTGTATTTCATTTGACTTTTGAAGTTTAGCAAAACTACATAATTTTTTTGTTTAACGAATTTATAATCGGGTCAATTTGTCATTCAGAGCGTAGCGAAGAATCTTCGTATTTTACTATATTTCAAACCATGAAAACAATAGGTAATCATAACTATTACGTTTATATTTTGACCAATAAGAAAAAGACGGTACTATATACTGGTGTTACAAATAACTTGAAAGAGCGATTACATTTTCATAATAATCCCTTGCCATTTTCAAAAGCTTTTACTGCTAAGTATAGATGTTTTTATTTAATTTACTACGAGCATTTTTTCGATATAGAGGATGCCATTAGGAGAGAAAAACAGATCAAAGGAAAAAGCAGAATGAAAAAGGAGTTAATAATTTCAGATTTTAATCCTCACTGGAAGTTCTTGAACGACAAGATTTAAAATGAGATTCATCGGTCGTGCCTCCCTCTGAATGACAAGAACATAAAAAACCACGATTCTTAATCGAATCGTGGTTTTTTATGTTAAAGGTACCTGTGTTTAAGGAAATTGGTTTATCCCAAAGTAACACGCTTGAACCCAGTGATTTCTACTTCGCCATAAGAAGAAACGTAAGCTTCAACAGTTTTCTTCTCGTCTTTAATGAAGTTTTGGTTCAACAAACACTGTTCTTGATCCAAAGTAGTATTATCTGAGATGAAACGTTGCATTTTACCTGGTAAAATTCTGTCCCAGATTTGCTCAGGCTTACCTTCAGCTTTCAATTCAGCTTTGGCATCTTCCTCTGCTTGAGCAATAACTTCAGGAGTTAATTGTAACTGAGAAATGAATTTTGGTACATTTTTCAATGTTTTGCCTAAACGTGCCAATTCTTCGTTGTCTTTTTCGATAGCCGCAATTCTAGCTTCAGTTTCAGATGCTACATAAGCTGGGTCAAAATCTTTGTAAGATAGGGTAGTAGCACCCATAGAAGCGATTTGCATCGCTACATCTTTAGCCAAAGTTTCAATATTAGCTACAACGCTAGAAAACCCAACGATAGCAGCAATCTTGTTGATGTGAACGTATGAACCAACATAAGCAGCCTCAACTTTTTCAAAAGCTTTAATGTCCAGTTTTTCCCCGATAACACCAGTTTGCTCAACTAATTTGTCAGCAACGGTCATACCGTCAAAATCGGCAGCCAAAAACTCTTCTTTAGAAGAAGTGCCTAATGCAATCTCACCAAGTTGGCTGGCCAATGCTAAGAAGTTTTCGTTTTTACCAACAAAGTCAGTTTCACAACCTAAAACAAGGGCAACACCAACAGTATTGTCAGCGTTAACTTTTGCAACGGCTGCACCTTCAGTAGATTCTCTGTCTGCTCTCTTAGCGGCTACTTTTTGTCCTTTTTTACGAAGGATTTCAATCGCTTTATCAAAATCACCTTCAGCTTCAACTAAGGCTTTTTTGCAGTCCATCATACCTGCGCCTGTAGCTTGTCTTAATTTATTAACCTCTTGGGCTGTAATTTTTACTATAGTACTCATGATATTTTTAATTTAAAAAAGCCGTTTAATTTATTTCGAAGAGAAAATAACTAAACGACTTCAATGTTGTATTTGTGTTATTTATTCTTCTTCCTCGGCTACAACTGCTTCAGCTTTTTTGGCTTCAGCTTTCGGTGCGTCTTTTTCAGCTGCTCCAGCTTCTTTTTCAGCTTTACGTTCTGCCAAACCACCAGCTACAGCATCAGTAACGTGGGTTAAAATCTTGTTGATTGATTTAGAAGCATCGTCGTTTGCAGGGATCACATAATCCACTTGGCGTGGGTCTGAATTGGTATCCACCATTGCAAAGATTGGAATGTTTAATTTCTGTGCTTCTTTAATCGCAATGTGCTCACGCTTGATGTCTACAACAAATAAAGCACCTGGTAAACGCGTCATGTCACTGATAGAACCTAAGTTCTTTTCTAGCTTCGCTCTTAAACGGTCTACTTGTAAACGCTCCTTTTTAGATAACGTGTTGAACGTGCCATCCTTCTTCATTCTATCGATAGAGGCCATTTTCTTAACCGCTTTTCTGATAGTAACAAAGTTGGTCAACATCCCACCTGGCCATCTTTCAGTGATGTAAGGCATGTTAATGGCACTTGCTTTTTCAGCAACGATGTCCTTCGCTTGCTTTTTAGTAGCTACGAACAAGATTTTACGTCCTGAAGCTGCAATTTTTGCCAATGCCGCTCCAGCTTCATCAATCTTAGCTGCCGTTTTGTAAAGGTTGATAATATGGATGCCGTTGCGCTCCATATAAACGTAAGGTGCCATGTTTGGGTCCCACTTACGTGTAAGGTGTCCAAAGTGTACACCTGCTTCTAGTAGTTCTTTTACTTCTACTGCCATTTTTTGTAATAGTTTACGTTCTGTTGAATTAGCAATGGTAAAGTGGTCATTTTTCAAATCGCCTTCACCATTTAGATGCTAAACTAAATCTTTCCGCTTTCGCGAAATAGACAACAATAACTGGTTTTCAATTTTGCTGTCCCGATAGCTATCGGGATAAGCGTTTTCAATAAAATAAAGTAATTCAGAATCTGAAGGATCAGATTCTGAATTAAGAGTTTTGGAATATTAACGTTTAGAGAACTGGAATTTCTTACGCGCTTTCTTCTGACCGAATTTCTTACGCTCCACCATTCTTGGATCTCTTGTTAACAAACCTTCTGGCTTAAGGATACCTCTGTTTTCGGCATCTACCTCGCAAAGTGCTCGGGAGATGGCTAAACGCACAGCTTCTGCCTGACCAGTGATACCACCGCCATATACATTTACTGTAATATCAAAGTTGCCATCATTGTTAGTCAAAGCCAATGGTTGCTTTACCTTGTACTGCAATGTAGCAGTGGTAAAGTAACTCGCTAAGTCTTTTTTGTTCACCGTGATGTTACCTTTTCCTTCGGCAACATACACACGAGCAACAGCCGTCTTTCTACGGCCGATTTTGTGAATTACATCCATTAATTAAATTCGTTTAAATTGATTGTTTTTGGTTTTTGAGCCTCGTGTTTGTGCTCAGAACCAACTACAACCGTTAGGTTACGGAATAAAGCTGAACCTAGTTTGTTTTTAGGTAGCATTCCTTTTACTGATTTTTCTACTAAGCGTGCTGGGCTTTTTCCAAACAACTCGTTAGCAGTTAAACTTCTTTGCCCACCTGGGTAACCTGTGTGACGGATATACGTTTTATCGTTCCACTTGTTTCCAGATAAGTTGATTTTTTCAGCATTGATAACAATTACGTTATCTCCGCAATCAACGTGTGGCGTGAAGTTTGGCTTGTGCTTACCTCTTAAAAGTTTTGCAACTTTAGAAGCTAAACGACCAAGCGTTTGATTTTCAGCATCAACAACTACCCACTGCTTATCAACAGTAGCTTTGTTGGCCGAAATCGTTTTGTAGCTTAATGTGTCCACACTTACTTATTTTTCTGATTAAACATTTCTCTTTCTGAAAAAGAGTTTGCAAATCTACGATTAAATATTTGATTACCAAATAGCGGGTTGGCTTTTTTAGGAAGTATTTTTAGTGGAAAAAACTACTTGAAAAATGGGGTGTTATCCCAAATTTAGGTTAAAGAAATTTGAATAAATCTGCCCATTATTTGATGCCAAAATTTTCTAGCATGAGCAACAGCCCTTTTTTAAGTTGACCTAGTGCCTCATGATTTGAAAGTCCGGAAACATCCTTTGAGATAATTATGGGCTCAATACCCATTAATAGCGTAAAAATATGACTCATTTCGTTTTTTTCTTTAGTGGCAAAATCGGTGTTTTTGAAAGCGAGTTGTAGCGCTTTTTCACGTCGGGCACCCCGGGTAGATTCAGAAGACGTCGAGGCTAAATTAAAGCTGAGGTATTTTCTGAAGGCATTTTCGTTTTCGATAGCTAGCAGGTTAAAGTAATCTTGAATACCGAGAATCGTGTCTTTCAAACTTTGGCCTTTTAGCGTTTCTATGAGTTCTTCTGGGCTTAAGGTATTGATGTCCAAACTGGCTTCGGAAGCCAAAACATCCACATTGGAATAATATCTGTAAATAGTAGCCCTAGAAACTCCAGCTTTGAAGGCCACATCTTCAAGGCTAAAATCCAACCCGCCTTTTAAAAAATCGTGGGTGCTTTTAAGAATCTTGTCTCTGGTACTCTGTTTCTGATTGCTTCTTCCCGTATTAATGTAATCTTCATTCATGAGACAAATATCTTATAAGTTTTTGATATTTCAAAAATTATTAATATGTTTGTGAGACAAATGTCTTATAAAATGAAACCAACCAATTCAAAATGGGTCTTAGGCCATAAAGTAACTGTATTTGATACTACCGGAGATTATGATTTAATGCTGGCAGAAACGCCTGCCAATGTACCAGGACCTCCACCGCACTTGCACAAATCTTTTAAAGAATCCTTTTTAATTGTTGAAGGTGAAATGGAATTCTTTATTAATGGTGAAGTCAAAGTGGTACGGGCAGGAGAGTCTGTGGATGTACCGCCAAATACCCTACATACATTTGGCAACAAAAGTGATATGCCTTGCAAATGGGTCAATATCCATAGTCCGAAAGGTTTTAGGAGTTTCTTTGAAAAAATGGGAATCCCTGCCGATTTGGAAGGCGCACCAGAAAAATCCATTGCTCCGGAAATTATTCAAAATGTGATGGCTTCTGCGGCAGATTTTGATATGATTATCAAAGTGTAGACTTTAGCTCTTTTCGATTTAGGTTTGAGCTATTTTTCTACACCAGTGTATTTTTTATAGATAGCTCTATACCCTAATAACCTAGCCAAAGGCCCAACAGTGTTCATTAAAATATTTTGAATGCCCAGAGGGATAGTTGCCAATCTGGAAGGGCTTTCTAGGTATTTTCCCGTTACCATAGCTTGCAAAAAGGGCAGTTTGCCTTCTTTTACCTTTCGGTCATTAATCATCCCGAACAAATTTTCAATAAATAGATCCACGTCTATCCCGGGGGTAATGGTTTGAATGTACTCTACGGGAGCATCATCGGTATTATAATGGTTGTGCGCCTCGTTTTTTGGCAATGTAACTTCCTCCCCGGCATTGAGATAGTGTTGTTGCCCATCAAGAAAATAAGTCATTCTACCCGATAGGATTTTAAAGGTTTCTTCTTGTAGAATATGGATGTGGTCATCAACGGTTTGACCTTTGCTTTTTAAGGTAACTTTCATTGTAACGCGTTCGCCATTGGTGTCGGCCGAGGTTTCTAAAAATTCGATAGTATCTCCGCTAAACTGATCGACTACTTTTTGTCCTTTGGTTGGCATATTGGTTGGATTTATGGATTAAGATAGAAATATAACAAAAACTCAGGAATCGTATTGGGGACATCTTTATGATTTACACTGGTACTGGCCTTTTGTATTTTTTTTATAAAACTTTTAAATTGGAATAGTTTGGTACGACCTTTGGTTTACGTATTGCTTTTTTTATCTTTGATTAACATCAAACAACCATGTTAAAGCAGCAATTACAGTTTAAATTATCGCAGAAACTTTCACCTCAGCAGATTCAGTTGATGAAGCTCATCCAATTGCCTACCCAGGCGTTTGAGCAACGTTTGAAACAGGAACTGGAGGAAAATCCTGCCTTGGAAAAGGGCAAGGAAAGTGCAGATAACGATCTGGATGCTGATTTAAATAATGATGCAGACGACTATGGAGACAGCGACTCCATAAATGCCGAGGATATTAACGTTGACGAGTATTTGAGTGACGACGAAATTCCAGATTACCGCACCCAGGCCAATAATTACAGCGGGGACGATGATGAGAAAACCATTCCCTACGCTGCCGGCACCTCATTTACGCAACATTTAATCAATCAGTTGAACACATACCGATTAACGGATGATGAACGGGATATTGCAGAGTTTTTAGTGGGTAGCGTGGACGAGAGCGGTTATATCCGGCGTTCACTTTCCGATATTGTGGATGATTTGGCGTTTACACAGAATGTTTACACTACCGAAGATAGTATTGGAAAAGTACTGAAAATTGTGCATCAATTGGACCCTGCCGGGGTGGGAGCTCGAAATTTGCAGGAATGCTTGAGCATTCAACTGCATAGAAAAGAGAAAAATGCGGATACGGATTTGGCTATTCAAATTATCGATGGAGCTTTTGATGCCTTTACCAAAAAGCATTACAAAAAACTTTTGAGCAAATTTGATATTACGGAGGCACAGCTTAAAGATGCCATTTCTGAAATTGAACATTTAAACCCAAAACCGGGTGGCTCCTATTCGGGCAACAATCGTATTGTGGAGCATGTGGTGCCGGATTTCGCCATAAAAATTGTAGATGGCGAATTGGAGTTAACTCTTAACGGCAGAAATGCACCAGAATTGCACGTGTCCCGTGAGTACAACAATATGCTAAAGGGCTATAAGGATGCTAAGGATAAGAGTAAATCCCAGAAGGATGCCGTACTTTTTATCAAACAAAAGCTGGACGCCGCCAAATGGTTTATAGAAGCGATTAAGCAACGCCAACAGACTTTATTTGTGACCATGAGCGCTATTATGCACTATCAAAAAGATTATTTTTTAACGGGTGATGAGCGCCAATTGAAACCGATGATCCTTAAGGATATTGCTGATGAAATTGATATGGATGTTTCTACTGTATCAAGAGTAGCAAATAGTAAATATGTGGACACGCCTTATGGTACAAAGTTAATTAAGGAATTCTTCTCGGAATCCATGAAGAACGACCAGGGAGAGGATGTATCCACTCGGGAAATCAAAAAAATCCTAGAAACAGTAATAGAAGAAGAAAACAAAAGGAAACCGCTTACCGATGAAGCCTTGGCGAAAATGTTAAAAGAGAAAGGCTACCCCATCGCGCGACGTACCGTTGCAAAATACAGGGAACAACTGGATATTCCAGTGGCCCGTTTAAGGAAAAAGATATGATAGGCCATCATATTCTTAGGAGTATATCGGCAATCTTTCATCCGTTAATCATGCCGATTGCTGGTGTTATTTTTTATTTCGCCAAATCGCCTAGGTTTATTCCAGAAGAAATCATCAAAGCTCATTTGGTATCCCTTACTATTCTGACGATTTTTCTCCCTATCCTCTTGTATTTTCTATTAAAAACAATCGGTAAGGTAAAATCTATTCATCTTGCCACCACGCAGGAACGTATCATTCCACTTATTTTGAATGCTATTGTTATTATTTTGGTGATTAAACGCATTATAAAACCCAGCCAAACTGTGGAGCTGTACTACTTTTTCGTTGGGATTTTGATATCCAATATTTCTTGTTTGGCCTTGGCGTTTTTTACGGTAAAGGCCAGCTTACATATGGTAGCGGTCTCGGGGATTTTTATGTTTTTTATTGCCTTAGGTATCCATTTTAGCATTAATATTAATGGCACTTTAGCTTTAATGAGTGTAATAACCGGGGCAGTAGCTACATCGCGGTTGCATATGAATGCTCATACATATGGCGAATTGACTATGGGTGTTTTTATTGGGATGTTTCCCCAATTGATTTTGGTGAATTATTGGCTTTAAAGGATGTAGAACATTAATCCGAGCTTTACGGCATTCATATCCAAGGTTTCGCCATTAATTGTGGTGCTATCTGAAAAAATAGGATTGAGGCCGTAATAGGCATAAAGGTTCCAGGTATTATAGCCCACGCTTAGTGTAAGCCCGTATTGAAAATTATTAAAATCGCCGTTGTTGCTGTATTTCAATTTCCCCAAACTGCCTTCAAACTTGCTTCGGTTTGTAAAGGCATATCCAAATTTTACGCCAGCATAAATGCGCCAAAATTTGTAATCGGAAATCGTGGAGGTACGCCAGCGGTATTCAATCGGTAATTCCAAGACGTGTTCGGAAAACTTATTTTTCGTGAAACTTATTGTGCTTCCATCAATAATGCTGTAATTAAAATTTCCTGAATTATCCTTTTGGATGAGGATATTTTGAATGTAAGAGTTTGTTGAATATCCTAAACCGATGCCAATAGCTTTATTGCGTCTTTTATTTATGGGCATATCCTTGATGTAGCCCAAATGGAACCCGAGAGAAAAGCTCCGCTGTTTTAGTCCACTGGGTTGATTGCCCAAAACATTATAGGTGATGCCAAGATAAAATTGGTCTTCTTTGTATAATGAATCCTTAACCTTGCTGGTGATGTCTTGGGAAAAAAGGTTTACCGAAAAAAGAGTTAAAACTAAAAGTATTAAAAGGTGCTTCATTTGAAATTTCTCTCCAAAACAAATATAGCTAACATTTTACACGGATTGTAGTCTGAAGGAAGCAATATCACAAATATAAAAGTGAAACTAAATGCTGGAGGCTATTTAGCAACTAAAGAAGCTTCCCTTTTTCAATAATTTTATTCCCATTGCGCTTATAAAACACCTTCTTTCCATTAGCGCAGAAAGAGTAATTACCGTATGATTTTTTTTCCTTAGCCGTTAATAGTAAAACGTCATTTTCATCGCACTCGTAATCTTTGGCTACTTTCTTTTTAATATGCTCAATCGTGGCGCGTCCTTTTTTAAGCTGTCTCTGAATTTTTGAATTTAACTGAGGTTCTTCAAAATCTTCCGCTACACCACAGGCATTTGGTTTTAGGGGCTTGATGTCTTTCATTTCAGTGCTATCTACAAGCGTCATCGGTTGCATATCGATATATTCCCAAGTGTAGTCGGCCTTTAGCAAAACACGCCGGCCATCTTCGGTTTTTACGATATAGTTATTTTGGGAAATAGCCGTAACAGACAACAAAAACAAAAGAATATAAAGGCAATGCTTCATAGCAGAAAAATCTTTTAAGATGAATTCAAAAATACGATTTTATTCCTCAATATCTCCATCAGGTTCAGCATTCACATATTCCAAAATATCGGCTGGTTGACAATCCAAGGCTTTACAGATGGCTTCCAAAGTTGAAAAGCGAATGGCTTTGGCCTTTCCAGATTTTAAAATGGAAAGATTCGCCTCGGTGATGCCAATAATTTCGGCCAGCTCCTTGCTTTTCATGTTGCGTTTGGAAAGCACTATGTCTAGGTTTACGATGATCGGCATGAGCTATATGGTTAAATCGTTCTCTTGTTTGGTGTAGCGTGCTTGTGCAAAAACTTCACTTAAAAACATGAAAAATAAGCCAATAATGATGGGCGTGATCAAAGAAAAATCTATCCCAAGTCTTACGTCACTCAAGAGCATCAGTCTTGTAAAGAACTTAAAGACCGCATAAGAAACACCGCAGACTAAAATTAGCAAACCGATCTTTTTAAAATTACTAATGATCAATTCAGAAAAATAATTGCCTTCGGATAAGTCCTTTAACGTGCATTTAAGCAAATATACGGCTCTAACAAAAAGAAGATAAATAATAGCCGTAATAATCATTAAAGGAATTAGTTTCTGAATACTAATATTTGATGCGTCGTACCCTTCAATAATTCTTAGATCGGAAGTATCGCCCTGTTGAACTGCAATTGGAACAAAAACTAATATGGCAACAAAGGCAATTAGCAATAAATAATAATAAATGTTTATCAATTTTTTTAAAACTTGAATAGTTTTCATAATGATTAATTATTGTTTAACAATAACAAAACTATATAAAATTATTGAAAAACAATAATTATTTTGAAAATTTTAAATTTCCCCATAAAACCAAAAGCATTATCTATATTTGTTTTTAGATGAAAAGCTTCCCTAAAAAACTGGAACAAAAATTAGTCGACCGGACTGCCAATAACGCCCTAAGGCAGTTGAGGGAACCTTGCAAATTGGTGGATTTTTCGTCCAACGATTATCTCGGTTTTTCTAAAAATGAAATCATTTTTAATAAAGCACATCAATTCTTAATCGAGCAGAGCGTCAAACAAAATGGGGCAACAGGCTCGCGCTTACTTTCTGGAAATCATAAACTTTTCAAAATTGTTGAAGAACAGCTATGCGCATTTCATAACTGCGAAGCCTCTTTAATTTTTAATTCGGGCTATGATGCCAATATTGGGTTCTTTTCATGTGTGCCCCAACGTGGCGATGTGATTTTATACGATGAATTTATCCATGCTTCAATTCGAGACGGCATCGGGATGAGTTATGCCAAGTCTTATAAGTTCAAGCATAATGACATACACCATCTTGATGAGATGCTGAAACGAGTTCAGCATGACAACGCCTACGTTGTTACCGAATCCGTATTCTCTATGGACGGTGACTCCCCCGATTTAATCGCAATGGCTGACCTCTGCAAATCTCACAATGCCTTTTTGGTAGTTGACGAAGCCCATGCCGTTGGCGTCTTTGGTACTTCGGGTGTCGGAATGGTTCAACACTTAAATCTGGAAACTGCCGTTTTTGCTCGCATCGTAACTTTTGGAAAAGCTATGGGATGCCACGGTGCTGCGATTTTAGGAAGTGAAACATTAAGGCAATACCTTTTGAATTTTTCCAGAAGTTTTATTTACACCACGGCATTGCCCCCACATAGTTTGGCCACAATTCACTCGGCATATAATAATTTGTTCGAAACCAAAAAAATTCAAGCGCTTCATAAAAATATTGCCTATTTTAAATCGGAACTAGTTCAAAACAACCTTCAGGATATCTTTATTGAATCCAATTCAGCAATTCATTGTTGTGTCATTTCTGGAAACGACAAGGTAAAATCTATTGCAAAACGATTGCAGGAACAAGGTTTTGATGTTAAAGCAATTTTATCTCCAACCGTCCCAAAAGGCCAAGAACGCCTGCGTTTTTGTTTACATTCCTATAATTCCCCCGAAGAAATTTCCAAAGTGTTGCATCTACTTGCTACTTTTGCAATATGACAAGATATTTCATTACGGGCATATCCACCGATGTAGGCAAAACCGTTGCTTCAGCTATCGTTACAGAAGCTTTGGAGGCCGATTATTGGAAACCTGTACAAGCAGGAGAACTTGATAACTGCGACACCAAAAAAGTAAAACGTTTGGTTTCAAATTCAAAATCTAAATTTCATCCCAATGCCTATGCCCTTAAAACACCGATGAGTCCGCATGGGGCGGCAGATATTGACGGCATCACCATCGAATTGGATAAAATTCAAGTTCCAGAAACTAAAAACAGTTTGGTTATCGAAGGCGCTGGCGGTTTATTGGTGCCGTTGAATGATATTGATACGGTTTTTGATTTAATAAGGCCCAACTATAAAGTCATCGTAGTGTCCAGACACTATTTGGGAAGTATCAACCATACACTTTTAACGGTGAACACTTTAAAAGATAAAGGTTTTCCTGTGTCCATTATTTTTAGTGGTGATGAGCATGCTTCAACAGAAGATATCATCAAAAAAATGACGCAAGTTCCAGTTATCGGAAGAATTAATGAAGAGCCGTATTTTGATAAAAATGTGGTTAAGGAATATGCTGAACTGTTTAGAGATAAGCTATGACCTTAAAAGAGCGCGATAAAAAACACCTGTGGCATCCACTTAAACAGCACCAGTTACAACCAGAAAGTATGGCTATTGTAAAAGCAAAAGGGTGCACATTGACCGACGAGGATGGTAATGAGTATATTGATGCTATTGCCTCTTGGTACACCTGTATGTATGGCCATTGCAATGACTACATTACCGAAAAAGTAGCTCTCCAAATGCAACAGTTGGACCATGTGATGTTCAGTGATTTTACACATGAACCAGCGGTTAAACTTTCTGAGGAACTGATTAAAATATTACCTGAGAATCAAAATAAAATTTACTTTAATGACAATGGCTCCACTGCTGTTGAAGCGGCTATAAAAATGGCTTTGCAATACTATTTCAACAAAGGTGAAAAGCGTTCGACTTTTATTGCTTTTGAAAATGGATTTCATGGAGATACCTTTGGAGCCATGAGCGTTTCAGGGCTATCGGTATATAATGGGCCTTTTGAAGATTTTTTAATTGACGTAAAACGGATTCCAACCCCCAATGGCACAAATCATGGGCAAATTCTAGAGCAATTAAAGGATTTCAATTTAAACAATAAAATCGCTGGATTCATTTATGAGCCATTGGTTCAAGGTGCGGCCGGCATGAAAATCCATGACGTTGGTGGTTTGAGTTCCATTTTGGATTATTGCAAATCCCAAAATATCTTAACTATTGCCGATGAGGTGATGACGGGGTTTGGCAAAACAGGACGGTATTTCGCCTCAGATTACATGGATACCAAACCAGATATTATATGCCTAAGCAAAGCATTAACAGCAGGGTTGTTGCCTATGGCCATTACCTCTTGCACACAAGATATTTACGACGGTTTTTTAAGTGATGAAATGGCTAAAGGCTTTTTCCATTGCCATACCTATTCGGCTAATCCGGTAGCTTGTGAGGCCGCAATTGCAGGAATAGAATTGCTGACTTCCGAAAGGATGCAATCCAATATTAGACGGATCACCAAAGCCCACCAAAATTTTGAACTGCGTATTAAAAACCATCCAAAAGTTGGTGCATCTCGTAGTTTGGGCGTTATTTTTGCCCTCGACCTCAATGTCAAAATGCAACGCTACGGCAGTTTACGAGATAAGTTGTTAAAATTTTTTATGGACCGAGGCGTGTTTCTTCGTCCGTTAGGAAATACCATCTATATTCAAGTACCATATATCATCACGACGAAAGAATTGGAAAAAGTGTACCAGGTTATTGAAGATGCTTTGGAAATAGTATAAATTTGCCTACTAAACTTTAACTAACAAATAAACTTCTTTAAAGGTGCTGAATTAATCCCGTCCCGATAACTATTTGGAGTTTTCGGAACAGCATCACAAAATATGCACAAACCCATATCAATAACGGCAATTTCATCCATCTCTCCTCTTGGAAAATCCTCCATAGAGGCTTGGGAAAATTACAAAATCAATTCACATTGTATCACAGAAAAGGAATTTCTGGGTAAAAATGTGTTCGTTTCAAAAATCCCTGTTGAAGCGAAAAAGGAGATTGAAGCATTAAGACAATCGGATTCGAAATATGATACATTGGACGAAACAGTATTGTTTGCCATTTATGCATCAAGGCAAGCCACAAAAAATGCAGGTTGGAAACATTCCGATAATTTTGGGATTAATATTGGTTCCTCCCGGGGAGCCACAGCACTTTTTGAAAAATATCACGAGTCATTTTTAAGGACCAATAAGTCAGATACCCTAAGTTCACCAACAACCACTTTGGGCAATATTTCCTCTTGGGTGGCCCATGATTTGCAAACTGGGGGTCCCGAAATCAGCCACTCCATTACCTGCTCAACGGCTTTGCACAGCATGCTAAACGGTATTGCTTGGATAAACTCAGGTATGTGCAACAAATTTTTGGTAGGAGGCAGTGAAGCACCATTGACACCATTTACCATTGCCCAAATGCAAGCCTTAAAAATTTACTCCAAAGAAAAAGGTGACTTTCCATGCAAGGCCTTAGACCTTGAAAAATCAAAAAACACTATGGTTTTGGGAGAAGGCGCTTCCATGATTTGTTTAGAGGCCGGAGAAAAACAAAAAGCTCTAGCCACAGTTAAAGGTTATGGGTATGCCACCGAAATCCTTAAACATTATGTTTCAATCTCAAGTGATGCAAAATGCTTTCAAAAGTCAATGGCAATGGCCTTGGGAGATATGTCAGCGAGCGATATTGATGTTGTGGTAATGCATGCCCCAGGAACTGTAAAAGGCGACATTTCAGAATATAAAGCCATTAAAGCCATTTTTAAAGATAACGTACCAGCGGTAACTTCAAACAAATGGAAAATCGGGCATACGTTTGGGGCATCGGGGGCACTAAATATTGAATTGGCTGTTTTGATGTTGCAACACCAGAAATTTATTGGTATTCCATATTTAGAAAATCAAAAAGCACCTCAAAAGATTGAAAACATATTGGTCAATGCTGTTGGTTTTGGGGGGAATGCTGTGTCCATTTTGCTTTCAAAATAATATATTAACCGATTAAAAGCTTAAACTAGGTTTTTACATTAAATCTTTCAAAACTTTTTTAACATGCTTATTTTTAAGTAAACCGCCATGTGCAACATCGGAAATGTCCATAGCGGGAGTTGCATTGGCCTCAATGATTACAGGTCCTGACGGGGTAATTGCGATGTCAAAACCAATCAATTTATTAGGTATTAAACGAACTGTTTCTTTAACTAAGGAAAGCACCTCACCGTAAAACGGCACCTTGAAACCATTAAATTCGTAATGGCTGTCCGGGTGTTCGGTTATTTTTTCTCCTCCAAACTTGGCTAGGTAATAGCCGTGTTTATTCAATATTCCCTTTTCAATATCTATCCCAACAAAAAAACCACCAGAAGATGCGTTATCAACAATATTGTCTCCAATGCCAAAACGCATAACGGCCACAATAATCTCAATGCTCCCATCATCAACAATCAAGGTAACAATTCTCAAAGTATTTATGGAATTACTATGGATTTCATTTATCGCCTCGTGCTGCTGCAGTACCTCGTTGTGCACAAAATTACCTTTTATCAACTTCTCATAGTTTTCTTCCAGGACCTGCCTACTGTTGCCTTTTGTAACCCTAAAACATCCTTTTCCTCCCCAATCTGATATCGGTCTAAAAAATACTCCAGCTATATTTTCTTTTGCCAAAATATTCTGAAAAAAATCATGCACACTATCTAAATCATTGATTTTCCAAATTTTATTTTTGTAAAAAAAGGAGTTCCTGAAATTGTAGCTCAGTAACTTGGGTGTTCTCATATTTGCCCTTTCCGAAAACAATGCAAAATACAGTTTATCATCAATCAAATTTTCATAATCAATGTTATGCATGGATTTGTGAAATCTAAAAGTCATGCGTTCCTTGAGCCCCATGTAATCCAAATAGTTAGGCACATCCCTACGGTAGAGATATTTGAAATAGTAATAGGGTATTTCGCGCTTCACCACCATCAATGTTAATACTTCCTTGATGATTTTGAGCGGATGCTTTTTGTGCGGACTCTTTAAAAAAACCTTTAATCTATTTTGGGCCACTTTTCTAATTTTTCCACTTTAAAGATATAAGATTAAAGTTTACCCCTTAATTTTAAATTAGTATTTTTGAATTAACTAACTGACGATTTATGAGTGAGACTAAACACAACTGGACCAAACAGGAAATTTTAGATATATATAATAAACCCCTCATGGAACTGCTTTACGAAGCAGCCACGATTCATCGTAAAAGTCACGACCCGAATACCGTACAAGTATCTACTTTGCTTTCAATAAAAACAGGAGGGTGCCCGGAAGATTGTGGGTATTGCCCGCAGGCCGCACGCTATCATACAGATATTGAAGGTAATGATTTAATGAGCGTACAACACGTAAAAGCCCAAGCCTTACGCGCTAAGGCGGGGGGCAGTTCACGCGTTTGTATGGGAGCGGCTTGGCGAAATGTCAAGGATGGCGAAGAGTTTGATCAGGTTTTGGAAATGGTACGTACCATCAATAAGTTGGATATGGAAGTGTGCTGTACCTTGGGGATGCTTACAGAAAATCAGGCGCAACGTTTGGCTGAAGCAGGACTGTATGCCTACAACCATAATTTAGATTCTTCGGAAGAATATTATAAAGAAGTGATTTCTACCCGCGGTTTTGAAGACCGATTGGAAACTATTGATAATGTCAGGAAAACAAACGTGACTGTTTGTAGTGGAGGTATCATCGGCATGGGTGAAAGTATTGAGGATAGGGCAGGAATGCTCGTAGCCTTATCCACTTTAAATCCACAACCGGAATCCACACCTATCAACGCACTGGTCGCTGTGGAAGGCACACCTTTGGAAGACCAAAAACCTGTTTCCATCTGGGATATGGTGCGGATGGTGGCAACCACACGTATTGTACTCCCTGAAACGCAGGTGCGCTTAAGTGCAGGGCGTACCCAAATGACCAGGGAGGGACAGGCAATGTGCTTTTTTGCCGGGGCTAATTCCATTTTTGCTGGGGATAAATTATTAACGACCCCAAACCCGGATGTGAATGAGGATATGGAAATGTTTAAGCAATTAGGGTTAAATCCACAAAAGGCATTCACCAAAAAAGTACAGCCGCAAACTGTGGAAGCCGAAGATTCGCAATTTGAAGCTTTAGGCGAAAAACCAAAATGGTCTCGCCCGGAACATACTATTGAACGTAACGAGGCGGCCAAGGAAAAAGCAAAAAGCCCCTCCTAGCCTCCCCAAAGGGAAGGAAAACTCACTGTACATACAATACCACGCCGTATTTCCCCTCCATTGTAGGGGTCAGGGGAGGCCTATTTTTTCTTAACTTTGAAGCCAAATCAAACTAAACCTTATTCGTTGAACTTACAGGAGGTACCGCGCGTAAAAACGATTACAAAGGCGGATTTTTTAAAGCAGTATTTTAAGCCACAGCAACCTGTTGTGATTGAGCGTTTTATTGACGATTGGCCGGCCTATGGTAAATGGAGTTTGGACTATATGAAGGCCATTGGCGGGGATTTGACAGTGCCACTTTATGACGACAGACCAGTGGATTACAAAGAGGGGTTTAACGAGCCACACGCTACAATGAAGTTAGCCGATTATGTGGACTTGTTGAAAAGCGAGCCTACCAAATACCGGATTTTTTTATGGAACGCCCTTAAGGAAATTCCCGAGTTACAGGACGATTTCACTTTTCCTGACTTTGGGTTGCGCTTGATGAAGGGTCTGCCCATGCTGTTTTTTGGTGGACAGGACTCCCACACCTTTATGCATTACGATATTGATCTGGCCAACATTTTTCATTTTCATTTTGATGGTAAAAAGGAATGTATTTTGTTCCATCCAGACCAAACCGATTACCTCTATAAAATCCCACATTCATTAATCACTCGTGAGGATATCGATTTCCACAGTCCCGATTATGAGAAATGGCCCATGCTGAAAAAGGTAAAGGGCTACAAAACCGAATTGAACCATGGTGAAGTCCTTTACATGCCAGAAGGTTATTGGCATTACATGCGCTACATAACCCCAGGATTTTCGATGAGCTTGCGGGCTATTGCCAGGAACCCTAAAAACTTTAGCAGGGCTCTGTACAACATTGTTTTTATGCGCCATTATGATAATTTAATGCGAAGAATAAAAGGTCAAGATTGGATCGATTGGAAAAACCAGCAGGCCATTGTCCGCACCCATAAACATTTGTAAATAAAACCTTTGATGTTTTAAAACATGTAATATCTTTGCGCACTAAATTAAACACTCAAATCATGAAAAATTTAGTTTTAGCAATAGCAATGTTGTGTACGATACTCGCTGGTGCACAAGCTTATACGGGAAAGAACGACAACAAATTTCAAGTGGGAGCCAATGTTCAGGACAATGGCTCGGGTATTAACCTAAGTTATGATTTTGGTATTGGGGAAAACATCTCCATTGGTCTAACTTCAACCTATCTTTTGGGCGTGAACAGTGCTTTAAAGGATAATGCTAATGACGATTTTAATGCTGATTTCGACAATCGTTTCGATGTAAGAGCCCGTTTTAATGCCAACTTGGGTAGCGTTATCAATGTTGACGACAGCTTTGACGTATACCCCGGTTTGAGTCTAGGACTTAAGAATTTTGGTGGACATTTAGGTGCACGATACTTTTTTACAGATGGCTTTGGGGTTTATACCGAATTTAATGTCCCATTAGCAAAATATAAATCTGGAGCATTAACCGCTCCTGAAATGTTGCACAATCAATTTACAGTAAACTTCGGCGCAAGTTTTAATCTATAAAGAGCAGTAAACATTTATAAAAAGCGGACGAGGCATGTTATTCGTCCGCTTTTTTATGGCTTTACCCGAAAATGGCTTTGGCTTTTTCGTACACCAAGTGCGTTTCCCAGCCCCTATACAGTAGATAGTCGATTAATTTGCGCCTTTTTTTATGTTTGCTAATTCCTGTAATGGAATTCGCCTTTTTTTCGGCTAAACCATTGAAAACCTCGATATACTCCGTTTCTTCTATTTCAGCAAGTGCCTGATTTATATTAACTTTGCTGATGTCTTTTTGTCTTAATTCATAAGTCAATCGACGCCGGCCCCAAGCCTTTATTCTAAACTTACCCCGAACAAATGTTTTGGCAAAACGTTCTTCGTTAAGAAAGTTATGCTCTAAAAGATGGACGATGATCACATCGATGGCCTCAGGTATCATGTGCATGGATTCCAGCTTTTTCCTAACCTCTTGATGGCAACGTTCCTGATACGCACAATAGTGCTCTAGTTTTCTAGTAGCTTCTTGTACCGTATATGTTGTTTTGGCCTGCATGCGCATTTCAAAAATAACGATTGAAAATAGAAAAAGGATTTTATAGATACCAAATCTAAATTAAAAACTTAACGATTATGAAAAAGATTACTTATTTATTGATGTTGCTGTTGGTTTGTAGCTGGAGTTATGGACAAATTTTGACTTTTGATTTCGCAGGAAATGTTGGTGACGAAGCGTCAGTCATTTCAAATTCAAATGACGCAGGATTAACGTCTTCGGCAATTACAAGGGGTTCTGGTTTATCTGCAAACAATAATGCAAATAGTTTTAATTCACAGGATTGGGCATTGACTAATATTGCTAATGCGGTAACTGGAGACAATTATGTTGAGTTTACGGTTACACCTAATTCAGGTTATGAATTCGACATTACAAGTATAAATATTGATTTTTATCGCTCTGCTACAGGGGTTAGAGGGCTTGCACTAAGAAGTTCCATTGATTCCTACACAAGTAATATTGATACTGAAAAAGTAGTTCTTGACAACACAAATCTCCAAAGTTTTTCATTTACGGTTTCGCAATTGAATAACACCTCTGCTGTTACTTACAGGATTTATGGTTGGTCAGAAGCAACTGGAGGTTCTGGCAGATTTGAAAGTGGAGGAAATGATATTGAAGTGAATGGAACTGTAGGCATTTTTAGTTCATGCACTGGTGTTACAACCTGGGATGGTACTAGTTGGGATAATGGCGTTCCAGCTTTAGCAACAGATGTTGCTGTAATAGATGGAGCTTACACCACTAATGCAACAGACGGAAGTTTTTCAGCCTGTAGTTTAATCGTTACCTCTACCGGATCATTGACCATTGAGAACAGTTATTATGTGGAGGTAGTAAACAATGTTGATGTCAATGCTGGTGGTACAATTTTAGTACAGCCCGAGGGTGCATTTATTCAAAATAATGATTCAGGCACAGTAACTAACAATGGAACGATTCAAGTAGCAAAGGATACAGCACCTTTAAATAATTGGTATGAATACACTTACTGGAGCTCACCGGTATCAAATGCAACAGTTAATTTAGCATTGTCCGATTCTGATTCAGACAGACGATATACTTTTAATGCCAGCCAGTTCAACGATGCCCTGGCAGAGACAGGCAACAACAATGTATTTGTTGCAGGTCAAGACGATATTGACGATGAAGGTGATGATTGGCAGTGGGTAAATGGGATTTCAACCATGACGCCAGGTGTAGGTTATGCCGCCACTCATTCAGAAATCGCGTATGTTTTCCCGGGTGTGCCTTACAGATATACTTTTGAGGGGACTTTCAATAACGGTATTGTTAACGTACCTGTTGATCGAAATGATGCTACCACGTCAGATTTTAATTGGAATTTCATAGGAAACCCCTACCCATCAGCCATTGAGGTGGCCGCATTTATGACTCAAAATATGTATGATGGAACTACGAACCCCTCAGGAACTTTGGATGGCGCAATTTACTTTTGGTCTCACAATACAGATTTAGATGCCGCTACTAACGGTGAAGAGGCCTTTAACTTCACCACATCAGATTATGCCATTAAAAATGGAGCTTCATCTACTGCAGGAGGTGATGGTTTAGCTCCAAATGACTTCATCCCTTCGGGCCAAGGTTTCTTTGTGAATTTTTCGGATAGTCGTCCGACCAATTCTGGTACCGTTGTTTTTAACAACGCCATGAGAAGCCTGAGCTTATTTCCAGATAACAGTCAATTTTTTAAAGGAAATAACTCTAAAAAGGATTCACAAAACGATGCCAATAAATTATGGCTTGATTTGACATCTGACAATGGTGTTTTCAATCAAATTTCCATAGCCTATGTAAATGGCGCTACCAATGGTGATGATGGTGCCTTCTACGATGCACACAAAATTGTTGCTCCAACGACTTACGCGGCTTTGTATTCGAAAATTGAAAATTCAAATCTGAAATATGCTATTCAAGGAAGGAATTTCAATAGTATCAATGTAGATGAAGTCATTCAACTTGGATTTAGTACTATCATTGATGTGCCCACAATTTATACACTTTCAATTGCTAACCTTCAAGGCGATTACCTGACGAACAATACTGTTTATTTAAAAGACAATCTGGAAAACAAACTCCATAACCTATCCGATTCAGATTATACGTTCACGTCTGAAGTTGGGGAATTTAATGAGCGCTTTGAGATTGTTTTTGATGCGAGTGCTCTTTCGATTGAGGACAATTCTTCAGAGTCTAATGAACTAAGCATAGTTGAATTGGAAGGTGACAAGGTTCAGTTTTCAACGAGCGGATCCACCATCAAATCTGTTGCAATTTTTGATCTTTTGGGGAGACAACTATATGATTTAAAAGGCACTAGCGCATCCGAAACCTATGCATTATCCAACTTGAAAAGTTCCATTTTTATTGCTAAAATAGAATTGTCAAATGGGACAGTGATAACCAAAAAGGCTATTAAACAATAACTTATAAGCTATATTTTAAGGCGATAATGAGGTTCCTGCCAGGGGCAGCAATCCCCGAAGAATATGGTCTATAGCGCTGGTCGGTGATATTCTCCAGAGCGACTGTCAAATACGTACTTTTATTTACCTTATATTGTGTTCTTAGGTTTACCGTATACCAAGATGGTGCATATGGATTGCCGTTTGCATCTTTTGTGTACAAATAGTCCTTTTGTTTTTCTGATGGTGCCAATTGATTGAACGACAATTCCCCATTATATTCCGCAAAAGCATCAATGGTCAGTTTTTTTCCTGCCCAAATTACATGGATATTTCCAAAACTAGGAGCCACGTGCCTAATAGGGACCTCTATATTATCATTTTCTTCCGTACCGCCAATAACACTGTATTGCGAAGTCAATCGAAGATATTTCGAGACCACAAGTGTTAACCCTGCTTCAAACCCATAAATCCATGCTTTTGAGGCATTCTGTATGGCCTGCACATTGCTCATTTCCCCGTCGTACATTATTTGGTTTTGACCATTCAATGTATAATCCCTTCTTACAAGAGCATTGTCCAAATAGGTGTAATAGGTGTTTAAATCCAGGACCAGCTTTTGATCAAAATTCAATTTCAAACCTAATTCTCCACCATAAGCATATTCTGGCCTTAGATTTTCATTTGGCACGACTACTGAGCCAGGTTCCGAATCGAATACCTTTCCAATATCATCAATATTTGGCGCCCGAAATGCCGAAGCTGCATTTAACTTCCATTGCATCGTTGTATTAGGCGACCAGGTTAAGCCGGCTGTTCCGGAAAATGCTCCTGCACTATTTTTTGCACTTTGAAAGGGCAAGTTTAAAAAGGCATTATTCTCTGTAAAATCTGCCTTTGACCTCACGTGGTTAAAGCGAACACCGGTTTGAAATACAAATCTTGTATTTGGTTTGTACTTTAAACTTGAGTAGATGGCTGCAGACTTCCAAGTAGCTCCATTAGGGTATCGAGAAATGGTATTGGACAGTGTTCCGGAACTAATATCCTCAAGCATACCGTCCGACATCACTTTGTTATGCACATATTCTCCGCCATAAAAAAATCTCGTTTTATCACTCAAACGTTTTTCAAAATCCAAATTAAAGGAATAGGCATTCAAGGATTCCTCACGAATATTTCTATCGTTCGACAGAAAATTTCGGTCTATCCTACTTTCTTTAAAATTCTGAAAAGCCAATGTAGCTTTAATTTTATCATATAAATTGGAGTTACTGCTTAGTTTGGTCACCTGCAAGTTGGACATAAACCATTTTTGAGGACCATAATGCCACTCTGCCGAACGAAGTGCGTCCCCGTTATAGCGTATCAGCCTATCATATCTTGGAATATCCGAAGACCTTGAATAATATAAACCAAAGTCAAAACTTAAATCTTTGTAGGGTTTGTACCTGACCTTTTGCATGGCATTGAACTGGTGATAGCCTGAAAATTTCTGCACCTTGGGATTGCTGTTTTCCAAAATCACATCGTTCCCGTTACTGGAACTTACAAACTCCGAACGCAAATAGTCCTCAGGGCCATGGCTACCCATTCTTAAATCGTTAAAATCCGTAAAGGTGGCATTTGTAACAAAAGCCCATTTCTTATACCCCAAATTAATATCAAAATGTGCCGTCTTTTCGTTACTGGCCGTGGCATATCTCGTTAAAATATTGGATGATACTTTCATGGAATCGGATTCCGATAGCCTAGGGGTCTGTGTATAGAATCCCATTACCCCGCCAATAGCATCACTCCCATAAATTACCGAACCTGGCCCTAGTATAATCTCAGTGTTTTCAATGGACAGGGGGTCTATTGAAATCACATTGTGTAAATTGCCACCTCTAAAAATGGCGTTGTTCATCCTTACCCCATCCACTGTAATCAATAACCTATTCGTAGAAAACCCCCGAATCATAGGGCTACCTCCTCCCAACTGACTTTTTTGCACAAAAACCATCCCTGAGTTTTGAAGCAAATCAGCACTAGTTTGTGGATTCATCAACTCAATTTTTTCGGAGTTGACACTGATAATCTTTTGTGGGATATCCCTTTTATTCTGCTCAAACTTGGATGCTGATATCACGATTTCGTTCAAGCCTTGTGTGTTCGCATCAAGGTAAACAATGTTGGATTTGGGAATATGAGACTTAATTAAAATCTTGGTTTCGTGCGATAAATGCTGAAAATAAAGGGTGTCATTTGGGTTAAATTGATCTAATTGAGCAAAGCCCTTAAAGTCGGTAATAGCACTTTTGGCTTGGCTTTTATCAAATATGGCCACGCCGGAGATTGGCTCTTGGGTAATTGCATTCGCCACTTTTACCTCTTGGGCCTTTAAGCTGTATGTACACAGCAAAAGCAATAAAAGTAAAGCGGTAAACTTCATGTCCTAATTAAATACTTGATTAAAAACCTGTAGTGATTTGGGGGTTTTGAAACCGCCCAAATGTAGTTCAAAATAAAGCAACATCATACTTAAAAATGATTGTCTTCGCGATGCGCTTATTTTTATACTATCCAAGGCATCAAATGTTGTGCCTAACAAACGTTTTAAAAGTATTAAATTTTCTCCTGAAACGGAGTATTTATCGTGGCTTTCACTTGTAAATGTGCCGTCCATCAAATTAAAAAAATTAAGTTCCATTTCTCTTTCCTCTGGATAAAAACCGAGATATTTGCTGAACTTGAGCAAAAAGAGCAAATGAAAGTTTGAATATTCGGTGTGTATATCAAACCATTGCAAGGCCGTTTCCAAATAAGAATACAATTCTTCATTGTTTTCTTCTTCTCTTAAGGTAGTTGTCAATACTTCAGATAAAAATAGGACTACGGCACTTTTGAGAACATGGGAATGCAGAGTACCATAAAGATAATGAGGCCTGACTTCTTTTATGGAGTGCAATGAGCGAGAGGGATTATAATTAAAAGTGATTTGGAGTTGGGATAGCAACTGAAAATATGCTGTCTTGGTTCCGGACCTTTTGGATTTCAGCGCGCCTCTTATTAAAAAGCCAACTACCCCATGTTGTTTTGTATAACACTTAACAATTAAATCGTTATCCCTATATTTTAATTTGGATAGAACAATGGCTCGGGAAGTGCACAGCATTATCTCACTACCATTAATTTTATCACCTTAGTTTCAAAGCTGTCCATGTCGGCAAGCATGATAAGATAAACTCCGGATGCCACAACATTATTGGCTAAGTTTTTACCATTCCAATAAGCCGTACCGCCGTCAATTTCCAAATTATAGCCGTTATATCTTAAATTGGTTCGGGATTGTGCTTCGGCGACCAAATTCCCTTCAATATCCGTAATTTTTATATTGACATTTTCTGGAATGTCCTTTATTTTTACTTTGTCGTCGACAATATTGAAATTGGGTCGAACTGGATTGGGATAGGCGTGCGACGATGAAAAATCCTCTGTTGTGCCGGAGCCACCGGATGCGAAAGATACTAATCCTTTATCTGTGGCAATATATAAGGTGCCATTGGTATCGTCCAAGGAAATATCGGTAATTGTGTTTGAAGGCAATGGGGAATTTTCCTTTGTAAAATGAAAAATAGTGTTTTGACCATCTGATGAAAGGTAAAACAATCCGGACCCCACAGTGCCAATCCATTTATTATTTGATCCATCAACAACTATTCTTGAAACTAGTTGCTGAAACAATAACTCCCTTGCAATTCCGTCTTGCTCAATAATAATCTCACTTGCCCTGGCATCATCATCCTCAAAAAAACCTGAAGCATTAAAAATCACTCTGAGCCCTCTAAAAGTCCCCACCCAAACCTGGCCACGTCTATCGACGGCCACGGCTGTTGCAAAATCCGAAGGCATATTATCCTCTTCTTTGTATAGCGCCTTAACTCTAGGATTTCCTCCGTTTTCATTAAAACCAATGATCCCCCTATTGTATGACACTACCCATTTTGTGCCGTCAGGCCCTATAGCCATATCTCTATATCCAAGATTGCCCGCAATATCGTCATCGGGGAGAACGCCTGTGAATGCATAAGAATTCCAGTTACCACTACTCGGGTCGTAAGATTTCAGAGGTTTTGTAATTCGACTTGTTATGGTCCAAAGCAATCCATCTGTATCAAACTTGGACATACCTACTCTTATATCTACATAGTCAGGGTTTGAAGCTGATATTAAGGATTCTAGTGCGCTATTAGTTTGGTCAAACAAAAAGCTGGGGACTCCATCATTTACCTCCAAAAGGCCGTTAAAAAAAGAGCTTATAAAAACTTGATTATTATTATAAGGATTAATAGATATGCTATTTAAACACCTTGCTCCCAAAACGTCGGAATAAGGCGTATTGGTCCAAGCGTCTCCATTAAACCGACTAAACCCGCGACTATTCAATGGATACGGGTTTAAAAAAATCGAGTATTCGCCAAAAGTTATCCAAACATTGTTGGACTGGGCGTTTACCGAAAAGGGACTGTTTAACAATGGCCCATCCGGATGTATTTCTTCAAAAGTAGTAGGGTTTGATATGGGGGTATTTAAAATACCATACTCCTGTGTTCCGATAAACAAATCCTCTGAAACCAATGTTGCGGAAAGGTATCTGGCATCAAACTCCACGCTTATATCTACCTGGCTTAATAAATCAAGACTTTCGTCATAAACAAAAACATTGGTATTTGTGGTTACAACATAGTTGTTTCCCACTGATGTAAGCTCGACGGGCGTACTACCATACAAAACTCTCTCAACTAAGGCATCATTAACTAATTCATAGATTCTTCTATTGCTTCGGACAGTATAAATGTTATTCTCCGTTGCTTCAATTGCCAAAAAATCTCCATTTATAATGGTCGTCCAATTTTGGAAATCAATTAAGTTTGGATTAGAAATCGATCCTTTTCTTATTCCTTGCCCTTCCGAGCAAGCCGCGTATATATACTCTCCAAAAACCGTGGTTTGATTTACACCAATTTGACTACCGCCATTGCCAATAAGATAGGTGTCTCCAAATTCCAGTCGTTCCATATCGTAAACAGAAATACCAAAATCCGTTGCTATATAGGCCAAATTTCCCAGCGCATTAAAATGATTTATTTTTTTTCGTGAAGGCGGAATGGTGGTTTTATCAAGTATATCAACCACAGATAATACATCATCGTCATTATCAAGCACCACTTCTATAAGTCCATTTTCATACCCTATCAACAGTAACTCATAAATATCGCTGTAAAAAATAGTGGATATTTCATCTCCCGACAACCCATTTACCGTGGTTATCTCCTCTATTTCCCTGGTTTGCGTGTCATAACGAAACACTGCATTTTCTGATGCCCCATAGACTTGATTTTCACCACCATTTATTACTTTGGTAATTTTAAAATAGGAAAAATGCCCTTTCCAAAGTGCGGAAAAATCTTGTGCATCCAAAAACAATGGCACAAGGCATACCAATAATAGAAGTATTCTTTTAATCATAGATTCTTTTCTGCGCTCAAATATATTTATTAGTAACGAGTTTTGGCTTAAAATAATATACTTAAAGCAAAAAAGCTTCCCAAAAGGAAGCTTTCACTGTATAATGAACCAAATATTAAACAACACCCTGAGCCAACATCGCATCGGCCACTTTTACGAACCCTGCTATATTTGCACCTTTTACGTAATCAATGTAGCCATCTTCCTCCTGCCCATATTCCGTACAGGAATTGTGAATATCCTGCATGATTTCCCGAAGTTTTTTGTCCACTTCTTCCCGAGTCCATTTGTAACGAAGTGAATTCTGGGTCATTTCTAGACCTGAGGTAGCCACACCTCCAGCATTTGAGGCCTTTCCGGGGGCAAATAAAATTCTTGCCTTGTGGAATTCTTTTATAGCTGCGTTCGTAGAAGGCATATTGGCACCTTCGCTTACGCACATACAGCCATTGGCCAGCAAGGTCTTTGCATCCTCTATGTCTAGTTCGTTTTGTGTGGCGCAGGGCAGAGCAATATCGCATTTCTCACTCCAGGGCGTTTTGCCTTTCACAAATTTGGCTTCCGGATATTCTTTTACGTATTCCTTGATTCTGCCTCTTTTTACATTTTTTAGATGCATCACAAATTTCAATTTATCTGCATCGATTCCATCTTTGTCATAAATATATCCCGAAGAATCGGAAAGGGTAACCACTTTTGCACCTATGACAATACACTTTTCGGCGGCATATTGTGCCACGTTTCCAGAGCCTGAAATAACAACCGTTTTTCCTTCAAAATTGTCATTTTTCGTCCTTAGCATATTTTCAGCAAAGTAAACGGTTCCATATCCGGTAGCCTCCGGCCGAATTAAAGAGCCTCCCCAGGTCAGTCCTTTTCCCGTTAATACACCAGTGAACTCATTGCGCAATTTTCTATACTTCCCGAAAAGGAATCCTATTTCCCGCTGGCCAACACCAATATCCCCGGCAGGAATATCGGTATTCGGGCCAATATGCCTGAATAATTCACTCATAAAAGCATGGCAGAATCGCATTATTTCGTTATCGCTTTTCCCTTTTGGGTCAAAATCGCTACCACCTTTTCCTCCTCCCATGGGCAAAGTGGTCAAGCTATTTTTAAACACTTGCTCAAACGCCAAAAATTTTAAAATACTTGCATTTACCGTAGGGTGAAAACGTAACCCGCCTTTGTAAGGCCCGATAGCCGAATTCATCTGAATGCGGTAGCCACGATTCACTTGAATTTCTCCATTATCATCCACCCAGCATACCCTAAATGAAACTAAGCGTTCGGGTTCCACCATCCTCAACAATACGTTTTTACCATAATAAATATCGTTTTGTACGATATAAGGAAGTACGGTTTCGGCAACTTCTTCCACCGCTTGTAAAAATTCTGGTTCATGGCCGTTACGCTCTTTTACCATATCTAAAAACTCGGCAATAATTTCTTTCATGGGTTAACAAATGTTTAAATTTTAATAAAAAAACAATTTTAAGGTGCAAATATACGTTATCTGTAAAAATATAGCAGTTTTTTTTAATTTTTCGCAATAGAAGGAGAAAGCAAAGTGCGCTTCATCAGAAATATTTGGTAGTTCATCGGCATTTTATATATTTGTTGCGTTAACGCCCTCGAAAACAAAAATCTAATTATGCTTAACTTTAAACGTTTAGCTTTAGTCTTTGGCTTACTTGCCATTAGCCAAACTGGGTACTCTCAATTGGGCTTCTCTCACGAAATAGGCGTTATCACAGGACCTGTTCAATTCAGGTCAGATTATGGTGTTCGAGAAAATGAGGAAACGAATTTTGGAAATTCGGGCATTGGTATTGGCATTGTGCACTACATCAACTTCTCTTACAGAGCTGATTGTAATTGTTATTCTACAGATACTTATTTTAATGACCACTTTAAGCTGCGAAATGAGATTTCGTGGAATAGAACCAAGTTGGAGCACTTCGGAAAATGGGTTGATCCCAGTAGAACGACAGAAGAGGCTAACCAGTTAAGAGCACACAAGGGAGTGGCTAACAATTTAGATATTGGTACGCAGCTTGAGTTCTTTCCCCTAAGTATTCGTTCGTTTCAGGCTTATGGTTATCGATTGGCTCCTTTTGTAAGTTTAGGTGTTCACTACACGCGATATACTCCTGAAGTTTCTACAACTTATGATAATCCCAACCCGCTTCTGATTGGAGATGTTACAAACGCTAGCAACTTCTATTCGGGATGGGCACCGGGCTCTGTAGATGCCTCCCCAGGTGGAACATGGTCTACTGTTACAAGTGTTGGCTTTCGGTATAAAGTAGCGCCCCTAGCTGATATTATGCTGGATTTAAGATGGCAATATTATTTCAGCGACTGGATAGACGGCCTTAACCATAACCTTTCATACAATAAACACAACGATTGGCTGGTATGGTTAAACTTTGGTTATATCTACTATCTGGATTAACTATTCTGTAAATTAATTTTGCTGTGAGGAAGAAGATATTTTTATGTGTTTCGTTTGTCTTTTTCATTATCTCCTGCAAAGATGAACCCAAAACCATTGCTTTTTCTGAAGTTGAAAAAACAACGAAAAACAATGCCATCGTTCAAATCCATATTCCTGAAGCTTCTCAAGAAAATATCATAGGAAAAAACATTAACGATGAGATTGAGCGGTTCGTAGCAGGCTTGCTTACAATTGGTGAACCTGAAATCGATAGCAATAACTTATCACTAGAAGCAGAAATTGAGGCTTTTAATACGGCTTATAAAGATTTTATAAAAGATTTTCCTGAAAGCAACCAAATATGGGAAGCACAGATAGATGGGGAGGTGGCCTTTTCCTCATCTGAAGTTATTACAATTGCAATTACTTCCTATCTAAATACTGGAGGGGCACACGGCAACACGAATATTTCATTTTTGAATTTTGATTTCACAACAGGAAAGCCCATTCCGAACGAGAATCTTTTTAAAAATATTGATGGTTTTAAAACGCTTGCAAAAACTTATTTTGACAAAGCAGTTGAGAATAAATCTGTCCTTTTTGAACCTGACTCATTCGACCTACCAGCCAATATGGGTTATACCGAAGAAGGCATCATTCTACTTTACAATCCTTACGAAATTGCACCGTATGCAAAAGGCATTATCGACTTTAACATTCCTTTTGAAAACGCTAAGGACTATCTAACCTTTCAAGGCCTTTAAAAGTGCCAAAACATAGCCGTAATGCAGGCCCTCGTGGATAGCAATAAACTGCAGGGCCTCGTCAATATTGTTTAAGGTGTTGCCTGTTGTTGAAACCGTATAAGCGTTATAATCCTGAAAAACATCGTTGTAGTAGTCCTCCCGTGTTTTTTCAAGGTTTGAATGTAAAAGTCCTTTTATCTCATCTACTTCTGCTTGGCTTACATCATCATTAGGCTTACTATCCTTTCGGTATTTGTTTATCATTTCATCTGATAACGTCGATTCCAATCCCGACAGCTTATAAGCTAATAACTGCTCCGAAACTACGACATGTCCAATATTCCAAATGATATTGTTGTTGAAGCCCTTAGGAACATTATTTAAATCTTCTAATGAATTATTTTCTATGATTTTTTTGAATATGCCTCGTGTATTATTCAAAACCTGAAATGTAAATTCCATCTAATTTAAATTTTTGATAAATATAGCTAAATCAACATAAAATGACGTAGAAGATTTTAAAGAAAAAAATTAAAGTTCGAGGCAAAAATTTGAGGCATAGTCTCGGTTACGACGATAATTTTTAACGAAGAAATTTGGTTTTTTAATCAAAAGATTCATTTTATTTTATGTTGATTTAGCTATATGGTTTTAATTTGTGTTCTGAAACCGTCAAAACTATGAAAAAAGTTTACTACCTAAAAACCTGCAGTACCTGCATTAGAATTTTAAAGGAATTGGATCTATCCGATGAATTTGTATTACAGGATATAAAAACAGAACCCATAACCGTAAAGCAAATCGAACAAATGGAAGCGCTGTCCGGAAGCTACGAATCCCTTTTTAGCAAGCGTGCTCAGCTATACAAGAAGATGGATTTAAAAAATCAGAATCTTACAGAAAAAGATTTTAAACACTATATTCTGGAGCATTACACCTTTTTAAGCCGACCTGTAGTTATTATCGATGACCAGATATTTATTGGGAATTCGAAAAAGACGGTGGAGGCTGTAAAAGAAGCTTCAAAATAAAAAAGTGACTCCACCAGGACTCGAACCTGGATCTAAAGTTTAGGAAACTTTTGTTCCCTGCCTGCCTTGTGACCTTACCAGGACTCGAACCTGGATCTAAAGTTTAGGAAACTCTTGTTCTATCCCTTGAACTATAAGGCCATTTTTTGTCGGCTTGCAGGCAGGTATCCCTTGAACTATGGAGCCAAAAATTAAAAAGCCCTAACTTGAGATGTTAAGGCTTTTTTGCTCCTCAGGCTGGGCTCGAACCAGCGACCCTCTGATTAACAGTCAGATGCTCTAACCAACTGAGCTACTGAGGAAGGTTAGTTTCGCGTTTTGCGAGCGCAAATATATACTAATTTTTAATTAAAGCAAAACTACTTTTAAGAATTTTTAATGTAGTTTTTGTCCTAATTCAAAATTAAATAAAGCGCTTTACAATATTCCAAATATCGTTACCGAACACTAAAAGCATTATTCCCATAATAATAACGAAACCAATGATTTGTCCCTTTTCTAAAACCTTTTGGCTTGGCGGTCTTCCTGATATGATTTCATAGGTTAAAAACATGGCGTGCCCGCCGTCCAAAGCTGGAATTGGCAATATATTTACGAATGCCAACCATATCGAGAACATGGCCGTAAACCTCCAAAAGAACGTCCAATCCCAAGTGGGGGGCATCATTTCTACGATACCAATTGGCCCCTTCACTTGCTTATAGGCTTCGGTTTTGGGCTTAAAAATCACTTTAAGTTGCTTCACCTGTTTTACCAAAACATCGTAAGTTTTTGCTAGTCCAGCCGGGATGGCCGCGAAAAACCCATAGTCGTCAGTTTTGATAAACTTGTCGGGGTCAACGGATAGTACTACGCCTAATCTTTTATCCGTTAGGGCTACTTTTTTGTCAACAATGCTTCCGCCCCGATTTACGGCAACAGTAACGGTATCGTTATCCACATTATCCAAATATGCTTTCAATTCGTCCGTAAACTGCAAAGATTTCCCGTCAATAGCTACTATCTTATCGCCTTTTTGCAATCCTCCTTTGTATGCACCACTGTCAGATGGCACGGAATCGATTAATGCTTCAAACCTTGGAAAGAAAAATACGTTCTTCAATCCCGAGAATACAGATTTCAAGGCTTCATCCGTTATCGGAATGGTTTTATTCGCTCCGTTTCTTTCCACAACTACTTCTTCGCCTAAAATCACATTCAGCATTAAATCATCAAATCTTGTAGCGGTATCACCATCGATTGAAACTATCTTATCGCCAGTTTTAAACCCGAGTGCCTCGCCATTTTCATTCACATAAATACCATGCTCCAAATTTTCCATGGGAATATACGTGTCACCATCTTTAATTAACAATGCCGAGTAGATAAACCATGCCAAAAGCACATTGACTATAATACCTCCTAGCATAATGATCAATCTTTGCCAAGCTGGTTTTGAACGGAATTCCCATGGCTGTGGCTCTTTTTCCATTTGTTCTGTATCCATGCTTTCATCAATCATTCCAGCTATTTTTACGTAGCCCCCCATGGGCAACCACCCGATTCCATATTCGGTTTCACCGATTTTCTTTTTGAACAACGAAAACCAGGGATTGAAGAATAGATAAAATTTTTCAACCTTGGTTTTGAACCATTTGGCAGTCAAGTAATGCCCGAGTTCGTGGAGTACCACCAGAATGGATATGATGAGTATAAATTGTACAATTTGGGTCAATATCGTCATGAATTCCTTTTTTTAACCGCACAAAAGTAAGCTTTTAAACCAAGTTTAAAAAGCCGTTTGCCGGATAGCCTTTGTTTTAACAGTATTTTAAGTTGAGGCCCTCCTCGTACTCGGAAAAATTCATCGTATTTTTGCACAAATTTGTTCATTTAGCCCGTTTATGCTCTCATTTTTTAAGGATTATAAGGTATTTGCAATCGTTTTTGGAATCATTTCTATCATTATAGTTTCCATTATTTACAGCACCCTGAATGTGTATCAGCCATTACCTATTTATCAGCCAGTGATGGTAAGCACGGAATTGGTAGACAGCACCATCCAACACAAAAAAAAGTACCATAAAATAGCTGATTTTAGTTTGATAAATCAAAACGGAAAAACCGTTACCCAAGATGATTACAATGATAAAATTTATGTGGCGGATTTCTTTTTTACAACCTGCCAAACCATTTGCCCCATCATGACCGACCACATGGCACAGATTCAAAAGGAAATTATGGATGATAGTGACGTGTTATTGCTGTCGCATTCTGTTACTCCTGAAATTGATTCGGTGGCGCAATTAAAACGCTATGCCATTAAAAAGGGAGTTGATGATGCCAAATGGAACTTGGTGACAGGCGACAAAAAGGAAATTTATGCCTTGGCCCGAAAAAGCTATTTGGCCGTTAAGGACAATGGAGACGGTGGCCACTTTGATATGATTCATACCGAAAATTTTATGCTGATTGATAAAAAGCGACAGATTCGAGGGTTTTATGATGGGACCAATCCGGTAGAAATTAAAAGACTACTTAACGATATTTCAGTTTTACAAGAAGAGTAGGGGCAGTAACTTAAGGGTAAAAAAAAGCTCCTATGAAATTCATAGGAGCTTCTATCTTCTTAAGGCATTACTTATTTATAACGCCTTCTTGAGTTCCAAACTATTGAACTTGCATTACTAAAGGTTTTGGTTAACGTACCAACTTTAGTTTCTACTACTATTTTTCTCTTACTTCTTTCCATAATTTTTTCAATTAAATTACAGGGACAAAACTAAGTTGCTCATAATAAGTGAAAAACAAGCATCTTGATAAGTATGTATGCTATATTATCCCGAAAACGATTGCGTAAGATTAAAATCACCCAATATAGCATATTAAATTTGTTAAAAATTCCAAAATATCATTATTTATAGGTTCTTTTAACTCTTTGCAAATAAACCTTCGTAGTTCTAAACTTTTGGCTTATTTTTGCTTCTTTAAAATCAATCTAAATAAGCTTGAAGCAAACTTTGGCACATTTAAAACGCGGTGAACATGCAGTAATTACTGATGTTTCGTCGATTCACATTCCTTTAAAATTGTTGGAAATGGGCTGTTTGCCGGGCAACTCCGTGGAGTTGGTACAGGTGGCGCCTTTTCAGGACCCGATGTATTTGAATGTAAACGGCACGCACTTAGCCATAAGAAAGGAAACGGCTTCACATATTTTAATTGAAAAAGTAACGCATGAGTAAACAGATAAACGTTGCTTTAATCGGGAACCCAAATACGGGGAAAACCTCTGTTTTTAATGCGCTTACGGGCTTGAACCAAAAGGTGGGCAACTACCCCGGGATTACGGTTGAAAAAAAGGAGGGTGTCTGCAAATTGCCCCGTGGGGTGAAGGCGCACATTATTGATTTACCCGGGACGTATAGCCTCAACGCGTCTTCCCTGGATGAAAATGTGGTTATCGAGCTGTTGTTGAACCGTAATGACAAGGATTTCCCTGATATTGCCGTGGTGGTTACCGATGTGGAAAACTTGAAGCGGAACCTATTACTTTTCACTCAAATAAAGGATTTAGAAATCCCGACGTTGTTGGTCATCAACATGGCGGACCGTATGAAATATAAAGGGATTTCGCTGGATATTGACTACTTGGAGGAAAAACTCCGTACCAAAATTGCGCTAATCAGTACTCGAAAAAATGAGGGAATCGACACTCTTAAAGATTTGATTGCCAATCACAAAGAGATTTCGGTAAAACCCTGTTTGGACACTACTACAATTGATCCGGCTTATTTCGGTAATCTAAAAAAGGCATTTCCAAACCAGTTGCTATATAAGCTGTGGTTAGTGATTACACAGGATGTAAACTTCGGCAAAACCAGCCGAAAGGAATTTGATGCCGTTGCTGATTTTAAAACGAAAAGCAAAGCAGATTTAAAACGTTTACAGCAAAAAGAAACGATCAAACGCTATCAATTTATTAATGAAGCTTTGGGCAAAGGGCAGACCATCGATTTGAGCCAAGCCAAGGATTTACGAATTAAATTAGATAGGATTTTAACCCATAAGGTTTGGGGCTATGTCGTTTTTGGGGTGATTTTATTGGCCATCTTTCAGGCCATTTATGATTGGGCCGAAGTGCCTATGGATTTTATCGACGGCGCATTTGCGAGTTTGAGCGAATGGGTGAAAAATACTTTGCCCAAGGGAGCCTTTACCAATTTGATTGCCGAGGGTATTATTCCTGGATTGGGCGGGATTGTTATTTTTATTCCTCAAATTGCCTTTTTGTTTCTTTTTATTGCCGTACTGGAGGAAAGTGGTTATATGAGTCGCGTTGTGTTTTTGATGGACCGCATTATGCGCCGTTTTGGACTGAGCGGTAAAAGTGTGGTGCCTTTAATTTCTGGTACAGCCTGTGCCATTCCGGCCATTATGGCCACACGGAATATCGAAAGTTGGAAGGAACGTTTGATTACTATTTTGGTTACGCCCTTTACTACTTGTTCTGCACGATTACCGGTATATTTGATTATTATCTCCTTGGTTATTCCTGAAGGTCGTTTTTTTGGACTGAGCTATCAAGCTTTGACCTTAATGTTGTTGTATCTTATTGGGTTTGGTACGGCTATTTTATCCGCACAAATCTTAAACAAGGTTTTAAAAATCCGAAGTAAATCCTTTTTTGTGATTGAAATGCCCAATTACAAGTTGCCCATGTTTAAGAATGTGGCTTTAACGGTCATCGAAAAAACCAAATCATTTGTGCTTGGGGCAGGGAAAATTATTTTGGCAATATCCATTATCCTTTGGTTCTTGGCGTCCTATGGCCCTGGAGAACAGTTTAACAATGCCGAAACCATTGTGAAGACTGAGTACGCGTCACAGAATTTAAACGATGAGGAATTACAGCAAAAAGTTGCTTCTCATAAATTGGAGCATTCCTTTATCGGAATTACAGGGAGAGCGATTGAGCCAGTCATCAAGCCGTTGGGCTACGATTGGAAAATAGGGATTGCCATTGTAAGTTCGTTTGCCGCGCGAGAGGTGTTTGTGGGTACTTTGGCCACCATATACAGTGTGGGTAGCGACGACGAAGCCACTATAAAAACGAGAATGGCTGCAGAGGTGAACCCGATTTTGGGAGGGCCATTATTTAATTTTGCCTCAGGGATTTCTTTATTGCTGTTTTACGCCTTTGCCATGCAATGTATGAGTACCCTCGCCATAGTTAAAAAAGAAACGAACAGTTGGAAATGGCCTGTTTTGCAACTGGTGATTATGAGCAGTTTTGCGTATCTTGTAGCTTTGATAGCGTTCCAATTTTTGAAATAATATCCCCTTGAGGGGATTTAGGGGTGTATTTCTGAATACTAAACTTGATATCCAAAACACCTCCCTAACCCTCCTCAAGGAGGGAATAAAAACAATATCATGAATGATCTAATTCAAAATATTTTAGTATTTACAGCTGTATTATTAGCAGTGTCGTTTTTGGTTAAAAAGTTCTTTTTTAAAAAACCTAAAGCTGAAAAAGCATGTGGAAATGATGATTGTGGGTGTAAATAAAACTTTTTTTTTAATAAATAATTAACCACTTTCCCTCCAATGAAAAAAACTGCACTCTTTGTTCTCTGCTTAATAGGCACAGCTTTTTCGTTTTCACAGGAAAACCAAAAAAGTATAAACTTACTAGATGCCAACCTAACTAATTTCAATAAATTTATCGGTGTACCGCATATTACAGTAGTGGGCTTACCCGAAGATACTTATCAATCGGATGATGTTACAAAGGGTGAACCTTTAGGATTGAATAATGATATAAAAAATGTCTTTACCACCACCAATATTAATGGCGAAACGATATTGAATATCAGTGGTGAAATCTACGGAAGTATTACCACAAAAGATAGCTTTGGCAATTACCATTTTAGCACCCTGTTTAAATGGGGCAATAAAAAATGGGAGCCTAGACTTCTAAGAAAAAAGGACAGTGGCATTTTGTTCCATAGTTATGGCGATTATGGTAGGTTTTGGAATACTTGGAAAACCTGTTTGGAATTTCAGGTACAGGAAACAGACCTTGGAGACTTCATCGCTTTATCCGGTAATAGGGCCAACCCAAAGGTTGACGCCCCAAAAGTTGAAATTAGAGGAGACGGCAGTGCCAAAACTAAACAGTACAATCCCAATTTAGATACTTATTTTGAAGGCAAGGGGTATATACATGCCTTTTTAGAACCTCAGAATCCTCATGGCAATTGGAACCACTTAGAGCTTTACGCTGTTGGTAACGATGCTGTGTATGTGGTAAACGGCGAAATCGTAATGGTAGTGGAAAATGCGATTAACCCTGAAACCAACAAGCCTTTGACAGAGGGGCAAATTCAAATTCAATCAGAAGCAGCAGAATGCTACTACAAGGAAATGACCATCACCCCAATTACTGAGTTTCCTGAGTTTATAAAAAGACAGGTGCGTTTTAAAACGGAATAACTATACTGTTTTTATATAAAGGTTATGGGCGATAGTACTTGAAATCACAAGTGATTTTCCATCAACTTCAATAGTAATAGAGTTGTCAAACACTTCTCTATGGATTATGTTTAAAGAAGAACCCAATGCAATTTTATGCTTGTCCAAATATTTTAAAAAATCTGGAGAAGAATCCACAACACCAACACAAATACATTTGTCGCCAACTTTCGTTTCTGATAGCAGAATTTTATCAATCTTTTTGAACTTGCCGGTTTTGTCTGGAATAGGATCCCCATGAGGGTCGTGCGTGGGGTACTCTAAAAAAGCGTCTAATTGGGCAATTAGTTTTTTAGATTTTATGTGCTCCAATTGTTCGGCAATCTCATGTACCTCGTCCCAGGAAAAATTCAGTTTATCCACTAAAAACACCTCCCAAAGCCTATGTTTTCTGACGATGTTTAGGGCAATATCTTTGCCTGTTTCGGTCAAATCTACCCCTTTATATTTGGTATAGTTGGCGTATCCTTTTTCCGAAAGTTTTTTCACCATATCGGTAACCGAGGAAGCCTTGGTCTCCATTTCTTGAGCAATGGCGTTGGTGCTTACAGTGCGAGCTCCTTGTTCTCCCAAATGGTAAATAGCCTTAATATAGTTCTCTTCAGTAAGGGTAATCATAGCTTCATTTCTGATTGTACAAATATATAATAATTATAGCTTTAAATTTATTTTTAGACTAATCTAAAATATGTTTTATATTTGCAAAAAATATATTGATGAGGAACATTCTGGCTTTATGTTGTATTGTTTTAGTTTATTCCGTTAATGCCCAGAGCATCTCTGGAGTAGTTACTTCAGATGGAGAATCGTTACCCTACGTAAATATTTATTTAAAAGGTACTGATATGGGGGCTGTTTCGGGGGATAACGGCACCTTCAAAATCACGAATGTTAAGAGGGGCACTTACACCATTATAGCGTCTTTTACAGGATATCAAACACAGCGCAAAAGAATAGCCGTTGCCTCTGAAGATATAACGATAAACTTCGATTTACCAGAATCTGAGTTGTTGGACGAAGTCATCGTTACGGGAACCTTAAAAGCCGTATCACGATTGGAAAGTCCTGTGCCCGTTGAAGTGTACTCGCCTACTTTTTTTAAGAAAAACCCAACCCCCAATATTTTTGAGGCTTTGCAGAATGTTAACGGCGTACGTCCACAGCTGAATTGCAATGTCTGTAATACCGGTGATATTCACATAAACGGATTGGAAGGCCCTTATACTTTGGTGATGATTGACGGGATGCCCATTGTGAGTGGACTTTCTACGGTTTATGGTTTGTCTGGGATTCCCAATTCATTGATTGAACAAGTGGAAGTGGTCAAAGGCCCCGCATCATCGCTTTACGGCAGCGAGGCCGTTGGTGGGTTGATTAATATTATAACCAAACTTCCTGAACATGCCCCTCTATTTTTCATAGACAACTTTGTGAGCAGCTGGGGTGAGGCCAATTTCGATTTAGGCTTTAAGTCAAGAGTTGGGTCAAAGGCCGATGTATTGCTGGGAGCCAATTATTACAAGTATTCCAACGCCATAGACGACAATAATGACAATTTTACGGACGTAACCCTTCAGGATCGAATTTCTGTGTTTCAAAAATGGAGTTTCAAACGTAATAACAACCGTTTATTTTCATTGGCAGGGCGATACTTTTATGAAGACCGTTGGGGAGGCGAAATGCAATGGGACAAACAATTTAGGGGAGGTACAGACGTGTATGGCGAAAGTATTTACACCTCCCGTTTTGAAATTATCGGGAACTATCAATTGCCTATTTCCGAAAAGGTGAATTTTCAGTTTTCATACTCAGATCATGACCAGGATTCGTTTTACGGTGATACTGAATACACCGCACAACAGCGCATTGGTTTTGGGCAACTCATCTGGGACAAACCTCTGGAAAGGCACGATCTTTTGTTCGGATTGGCAACCAGGTATAATTTTTATGATGATAATACGACGGCTACGACTCAAGCTGATGAGATCATCATTCCATCGGTTTTTGTTCAAGATGAAATCAAACTCGGTGAAAATCAAAATTTGTTATTGGGCTTGCGTTATGATTATGATAACCGCCACGGTTCAATTTTAACACCCCGAATAGCTTATCGCTTTAAACCAACCGAAAACGACATTTTTAGGGTGAATGCTGGCACCGGATTTCGGGTTGTCAACTTATTTACCGAGGACCATGCGGCCCTAACAGGTGCAAGGGATGTTTTGATTACCGAAGCTTTGGAGCCCGAACAGTCCTATAATGTCAATCTCAATTACCTGAAGAAGTTTTATACGGCAAACGGCTTTTTGATTACGCTGGATGCTTCTGCCTGGTACACCTATTTTACCAATGCCATTATCCCGGATTATGATACCGATCCCAACCTCATCATATATGATAATTTGGACGGCAACTCTACCTCCAAAGGAGTAAGCTTAAATATTGATACCGTTTTGGGCAGTGGCATTAACGCCTCCATTGGCGCAACATTTCAGGATGTATCTCAAAAAGAAAATGGCGTAAGGACGCGTCAGATTTTAACAGAACGTTTTACTGGGGTTTGGTCATTATCCTACAAACATTACCCTACCAAAATGACCATCGATTACACCGGAAATATTTACGGCCCCATGCGATTACCGCTTTTGGGCGAATTGGACCCAAGAAGCGAATATTCCCCAACTTGGAGCATTCAAAACATTCAGTTAACCTATGAAAGCAATGCGAAAATGCAGTTCTATGCCGGTGTAAAAAATATTTTGGATTGGACCCCAAATGACGGTAACCCCTTTATAATAGCTCGTTCCGATGATCCGTTTGATGAAAATGTGCAATTTGACAATGAAGGCAACGTTGTTCCAACACCCGACAACCCGTATGCTTTAACCTTTGATCCGTCATACGTGTATGCGCCAAATCAAGGCAGGCGATTGTTTTTTGGATTACGCTATACTTTAAATTAAATTTAACCTCTCAGAGGTCTCTTATAATGAAGAAAATAGTAATAAGCTTAATTCTCGTTCTTATCTGTTTCAGTTGCAAAAGCGAAAAGAAGAACAACGGCAAAATCAACGTGGTGACCACCACTACGATGATAACCGATTTGGTGAAAAATATTGGTGATACCCTGATTAATGTACAAGGGTTGATGGGTAGTGGGGTAGATCCACATTTATATAAAGCTAGTGAAGGTGATGTTACTAAATTAGCCAACGCTGATGTTATCTTTTACAACGGCTTGCATTTAGAAGGTAAGTTGGTGGAAGTTTTCAAAAAAATGAAAAACAAGAAAACCATTGCAATATCAAGTACTTTGGATAAAAGCACGTTGATTGGTTCGGATTATTTCGCTTCAAATTATGACCCACATATTTGGTTCGATATAGATTATTGGAAAGAAGCAGCTGATTTCGTAGAGTATTACCTATCAGAAGCTGTTCCGGAAAAAAAAGATGTTTTCGCATCAAACAGAAAAGTCTATGTCGAGAAATTAAATAAGCTAAAGAAAGAACTTTACGATACAATCGATGTATTACCCAAAGAACAGCGTATCTTAGTAACGGCACACGATGCTTTTAACTATTTTGGGAAGGCATTCGATTTTGAAGTAGTAGGTTTACAAGGTTTGTCTACCGCTACAGAAGCTGGAGTCCAGGACGTTCAAAAGCTGTCCGCCTTTATTATTGAAAATAAGGTAAAAGCCATTTTTGTAGAAAGCTCGGTACCCAAACGCACGATTGAAGCCCTGCAAGCCTCGGTAAAATCCAAAGGCCATGAAGTAGTGATCGGAGGTACTTTATATTCCGATGCCCTTGGCGATGCAGGGGCCATTGAGGGCACTTATATTGGTATGTTTAGGTATAATGTGAATACGATTGTGGATGCGTTAAAATAGAAAAGAAGCCCCACCTAGCCTCCCCTAAGGGGAGGAACCCTACTCTTGCTTTAAAAATTTAGAGTGTGAAAAGAATTTTCAAAAGAAAACAGAACAAATCCTTCCCTTTTCAAGGGAAGGTGTCCGAAGGACGGAAGGGTTAAAACATTGGCCTTTTTGAAAAAGTTAAACCAAAACTATGAGAGAATTAAAATTACACGCTTTGGGTTCAAACGATCATTTGGAAACTCTAGAGGAAAGATACAATTCCCTGAAAGAAAAAATTAAGGGGGACACGAAATTGACCACATCTGAGAAAAAAATAGAATTGGAATCATTAAAAGAATCTTTCGAAAAAGAGAGAGAAAATATCAAAAACAATAATTATTAGTTACAAATCCGCGAGTGCCTTCCAAAGCTCGGTAATTTTGTGACTATAGTTTATTTCTAAAGCGCAGACTAAAACAGAATCAAAGGAATGACCAAAACAGCCGTAAAAGTAGATGACCTCACTGTAGCTTACAACTACAAACCCGTACTTTGGGATATCGATTTGGAAATCCCCGAAGGGGTACTTATGGCTATTGTTGGCCCCAACGGCGCCGGTAAATCTACACTTATCAAAGCTATTTTGGGCATATTAAAACCCATTGCAGGAAGCGTTAGTATTTACGACCAACCCTACGAAAAGCAAAGACAATTGGTAGCTTATGTTCCGCAAAAAGGAAGTGTCGACTGGGATTTCCCAACTACTGCATTAGATGTTGTGATGATGGGCACCTATGGCAGTTTGGGCTGGATAAAACGACCCGGGCAGCAACAGAAAAAGGCCGCTTTGGAGGCACTTGAAAAAGTTGGAATGCTCCCTTTTAAAAATCGGCAAATCAGTCAGCTTTCCGGGGGACAGCAACAACGTATCTTTTTGGCAAGGGCACTAGTACAAAATGCCTCAATTTATTTTATGGACGAGCCGTTTCAAGGCGTGGATGCCTCTACGGAAATCGCCATCATTAATATTTTAAAAGCATTGCGTAAAGCAGGAAAAACGGTTATTGTAGTGCATCATGATTTGCAAACCGTACCTGAATATTTCGATTGGGTTACTTTTCTAAATGTGAAAAAGATTGCTACCGGCCCCGTAAAGGACATATTTAATGATGATAACCTCACCAAAACCTATGGCATTAATTATAAGGTGAGCGTGCAGGAGTAAAAGCGAAGCCCCCTAACCCCCAAAGGGGGAACTCAAAAATATCCTGCAAGGTTTTAAAAACCTTGTAGGTCTAAAAACAAAAAAGAAGATCCTGAAACAAGTTCAGGGTGACAGAAATTTGATAAGGCGAAAAAGGAAGAGATTCTTGCTTTCTCAGGAATTATGGACATAACCGAATACATAAAACTCGTCTTCACAGACTATACCCTAAGAACTATTACCTTAGGCACGGCCATATTGGGAGCCGTAACCGGTATGTTGGGCAGTTTTGCGGTACTTCGGAAGCAAAGTCTTTTGGGCGATGCCATTTCACATGCCGCCTTGCCAGGTATTGCCATTGCCTTTTTATGGACGGGCACTAAAGACAGCAATGTTCTATTATTGGGAGCACTGATAAGTGGCCTTATCGGTACCTTTTGGATTCGCGGAATCATCAAAAAAACGCACCTAAAGTCCGATACGGCTTTGGGCCTGATATTATCCTTGTTTTTTGGATTTGGTATGTTGTTATTGACATTTATTCAAAAACAGCCCAATGCCAATCAAGCAGGATTGGATAAATATCTTTTTGGCCAAGCGGCAACCCTTGTTGAATATGACGTATGGGTAATGGCTATCATTACAGGCATTTGCCTCTTTGTCCTTTTGCTATTTTGGAAGGAATTTAAAATCCTGCTGTTCGATGCGGATTACACTAAAACGCTTGGTTTCAATACCAAAGTGATTGATATTCTTATCACATCTTTTATAGTTTTGGCCATTGTTCTGGGCTTGCAAACCGTTGGTGTTGTGCTCATGAGTGCCATGCTTTTGGCGCCGGCTGCGGCCGCTCGGCAGTGGACAAACAGTTTAAGCGTAATGGTATTTTTGGCCGCTTTGTTTGGGGCCTTTTCCGGGGTGTTTGGCACCGCTATTAGTGCCAGTCAAAACAATTTATCCACCGGACCAGTCATTGTTATTGTAGCAAGTATATTCGTTTTGGTTTCTTTTATTTTTTCCCCAAGCCGTGGCTTACTATTTAAACAAATACGATTTTTAAAAAACCGACGTGATTTGCAATTACATAAAACCTTAGCTTTTATGTACCATATTGCAGAAACGCATGAGAACATTTCCCATCCGCACGCCATTAAAATTTTGAACAACTTTCAAGGCTACACGAAAAGTACCCTACAAAAATTAGTGCGGAAAAATTATGTGAAATTAGATGCCGATATGTGGAGTTTGACCAAGGAAGGCTTTAAGGCCGCATCCAATTTGTACAATCAGCAAAACGACAACAATGAGTAGTGCCCAACTGGAAATACAATTGATTGCTAGTTTGGTGGCCATTGCATGTGCTATCCCAGGAACGTTTTTGGTACTACGGAAAATGGCCATGATAAGCGACGCCATTAGCCACTCCATTTTGCCTGGGATTGTGATTGGCTTTTTTATTACACATGATTTAAATTCACCACTATTGATACTACTTGCCGCTTTGACAGGAATATTGACGGTAGTTTTAGTGGAATACATTCAAAAAACAGGATTAGTAAAGGAAGACACAGCTATTGGCTTAGTGTTTCCGGCGTTGTTTAGCATCGGTGTGATTATGATTGCCAAAAATGCCAATGATGTCCATTTGGATGTGGATGCCGTTTTATTAGGCGAATTGGCCTTTGCCCCTTTTGACAGACTTATCATTGCGGGTACAGATGTTGGGCCAAAATCCCTCTGGATTATTGGTTGCATTTTAGTCCTCACCATTGGATTGCTTTTTGCCTTTTTTAAAGAATTAAAAGTAAGCACATTTGATGCCGGATTAGCCGCTTCCTTGGGGTTTTCACCCGTGGCCATTCATTATGGCTTAATGACGGTGTCGTCCGTAACCACTGTTGGGGCATTTGATGCTGTTGGTGCTATTTTGGTTGTAGCCTTGATGATTGCACCTGCGGCTACGGCCTATTTGTTAACCAATGAACTAAAACGTATGCTGATTTACGCCATTTGCTTTGGCGTTCTTAGTGCTATTTCCGGATATTGGGTGGCGCATTGGCTGGACGCCTCCATTGCTGGTTCGATAACCACCATGCTGGGATTGCTATTTTTAACCGTGTATTTATTCGCGCCAAATAGGGGGGTTATTGCCGTTATGTATCGCGAGAAGCAACAACGTACGGAAGTGTCTTTGCTCACATTTTTGCTCCATTTAAAGAATCACACCGAAGAGCGCGAACGCCACGTGAACCACCTCAACGAACACATCAATTGGCAAAAGGTACGCTCTAAAACCGTTTTGGATTTGGCTTTAAAAAACAACATGATCAAGCTAAATAAAAACATTGTTTCCCTAACAGAAAAAGGGGAAGAATTCACTGCTTTGGCCATTGACTATATCATCTCCAATCAAGATAATAGGATTGAGCACATGAAAGATGATTTCTTTTTGTTTAGAGGGTAACTTTGGTATCTTTATTGTGGCTATACTCTTAAATTCTAGCCACGATGAAACACGCCTTTTTAATCCTAGTTTTAGCATCTCTAGTTATTTCATGCGATGATTCGAAGCAATATGAAGGTAAATGGCGACTGGACCCCTTAAGGCTTAAAAACAATGAATTAGATTATCCATTCAGTATTTATGTTGAAAATGATTCTATTAAATTCAATTATTGGTATTTTGAACATTGGCACAAATTCCCCCTAAAAATTAAATCTAAAAAGCTATTATTCAATAGTTGGGAAATACCTGCAAACAAGTTAGAGGATACTATTTACGTTAATAAAATAGCATATGTTAAAGATGAAAAGGATAGTGTTTTTAAATGGTGGTGGGACGACCCATTAATTAAGATAGAACTACCCAAAACAAATTCCAAATACTTTAAATTTGATAAAATAAATTCCACCGCACCTAATAGTTATTTGCATTACGGGAAACGTTTGGACAATAACGCCTTTAGTCTGCAACTAAATGGAAATCATTCTAAATTAACTGATTTACCAGAATTCTTGCATATCGGACATCACTACACTTACCATGAAGAACAAAGTCCTTTTCCAAGTAGTATTTTGTTCATCGACCAATCCACAGGCATGAAAGACCTAGAGTCAATATTATTTGAACACAAAAGGGTTAATCGCTTAAAAATCAGTTTTATAAATAATATCAGTATTAGTTATCAAGACTCCCTTGGACTATATTATGACTATGAATTATTAAATAAAAGACTACCTCCTTTCAATGAAAATGATACTTATCGTCCAGGACACTTGGCCAACATTCCACCACCTCCCCCGCCACCTCCATATTTCACGTTCTTCGGTGATCAAAAACCAGAGTTGCAATTCGTTCTATTAAAAAATGGCACTTTATTTCATGACAATAATCCCATTTCAACTTCAGAATTAAAAACACTGGCTAACTCGTGGGTAAAAAAGAAAAATGCCATTTTCAGTTTGTACGATTTGGAATCTACTTTTGGGAAATTTCTAGAAATGACAGCCATCATTAATTCAGCTTATCAAAACGAAAGAAATACACTTTCAAAACGTAAATTCAATAAGCCTTTGAGTGATTTAAATCGAGATGAAATGACGTCTTTAAAGCTAGAAATTCCGCTGTATCATGTGTGGAGTTATTCTATTCCCCATTACAATCATGTAGTTCAACAAAAAAATAATACGTTTGGTGTAAATCTCAGTGTTATCCATTAAAAAATTCGTAATTTTCTGACGTTAAATACTCCAAATGAAATACCTTTTAGCCCTCACTGTACTGCTTTTATGTTCAATTAAAGTCATCGCACAAGACAAAATCCCCTTTATCGATTTAGACGACATTTACGAACAACTTTCCAGCGGTGATGAAGACGAAGATTATAGGAAAAATGTAGAACGACTCAACACAATTAGCAAGAACGATTCTTCGTATTGTGATGTTTTGGTGTCTAAATCCTATTATCTTCTAAATTCAAAGCAATACGACAAAGCCATTGCAACTATTGATGAAGGCCTTGGCATGGATTGCGACGGCGTCAACCTTTCCTTTTACATCAACAAAGGGTTAACCTTGACCTTAATGGAAGAGTATACCAAGGCGGTTGAAGTTTATAAAACGGCCCTAAAAAGGTACCCAAAAAATGCAGAATTATGGTTCAATAAAGGCCTCGCACATGAAAAAGCTGGTGAGTTGGAAAAGGCCATTAAAAACTACAAGGCCTCCATCCGGTTAAAGCCTACTTATGGCCGTCCGCATTTGCAACTGGGAAATATTTGCTACAAACAGGAGCGTATGACCCAAGCTTTGATGTGTTTTAATGTGTATTTACTTCTGATCATTGATGAGGACAATGCCTTTAGTATTTTACAATCGCTCAACAATGTTGTGGGGGATAGAAATGAGAATGAGGCCAATCCCGATTTTGAAATTTCTCCAGATGACGAGGCTTTTGATGAACTGGATTTAATTCTGAACAATAGGATAGCGCTCAACAAGAAATATAAAACCGGCCATAGGATTGAAATTGCATTGACCAAACAAAATCATGCCTTATTGCAACAAATTGATGAGGTTGAGGGCAATGGTGGTTTTTGGGACCAAAAATATATCCCATTGTATAAATGGATTGCAGAAAACGATTTATTTGAAAATTTCATTTATACACTTTGTTATCCCATAGAAAATGAAAAGTACGCCAAGACAGTCAAAAGCAATGAAAAAGGTATAGTAGATTTTATTGGGAAGTTTTATGATAAATGGCGCGACATAATGAAAACTGACCACCAAATGTTTGAGGGTGAAACCCAAGAAGTTGTTAATTATTACTTTAACAATTATACACAAGCTGTCGGGAAAATGAATGGAGAAACCTCAGTGGGCAAATGGTACATCTATAATGAAGATGGGCAGTTGTCTTCCGAAGGAAGTTATAACGAAAATGGCGAACGCGATGGAAAATGGATCTGGTACCACCCCAAGGGTGGCATTATGGAAACCGCAGTATATCAAAATGGTAAATTGAACGGTGAGAACCTTCACTTTTTTGAAAATGGCAAACCATATATCGTCACAACTTTCAAAGATGACGAGTTGGAAGGCGAGTATCTTCTTTATAATGAAAAGGGTGCCCTAATTGAAAAGAAATTTTTTAAGGTTGGTGAATTGGATGGCCTTTACAAATCCTATTTTAAGGTTGGCGAATCTCTTTTAGAATGGCATATCCCTTATAAAAAAGGCGATGTGGAATCAATGGCCACCGAGTATTATGCCAACGGCGATGTGTATGCCGAAATCCCTTTTGAAAATGGTAAAAGACATGGCGTGGAAAAGAAATTCCATTACAATAAAAAACCATCTTCAGAAATCAGCTATGCCAATGGCGAATTAAATGGCCCCTATAAATTATACCATTCCAACGGTAATTTATGGAAGGAAGGCGTAAGCGCGGATAATTTTTACAACGGCCCCTTCAAAATCTATTATAGAGACGGTACTTTAGAACGCGATCAGACCTATAATAAGGGCAACTTGGAAGGTGAGTCAAAATATTATGACAGGGATGGAAAATTGCACTATGAATATCTGTATCGCAAAAGTGAAGTCATCGCTTATAAATACTTCGATAAGGAAGGCAATGTAATCAAAGAAGCGCGCAAAAAAGGAGGTGAATTTGAGTTTACGGGTTTTACCCCGCAAGGCATTAAATTATCCGAAGGAATTTATGATATCAAAGGTGGGAAAAAAGGCCTCTGGAAGTTTTATTCAAACAATGGAGTATTAACCAATAAAGGGGAATACGACGACAATAAAGCCATTGGCGAGCACATCAATTATCACAATAATGGTGAAATTAAATCCATAGAACAATATGTCAATGATTCACTTTCGGGGTATTATGTAGGTTATCATCCCAATGGCCAAATGGAACAACAAGGTTGGTATAAAAAGAACCAGGCACAGGGAGAATGGCGGATTTATTATATGGATGGGACTTTGAAGGAAATCAACTTTTACCATAATGGGGAATTGCATGGTAAACAAGAGATTTTTGCGGTGGATGGCAAGCTTGAACGTACCTATATCTACAAAATGGGAAAGTTATTTTCTGAAGTATATTTTGACGACCAGGGTAATGCTTTAGGCGAAATCAATTATCGCCCAAAGGAAAACGATTTTACATTAACCTATGTCTTCCCAAACGGAAAAACCGACATCACCGTAAATTATGTCAACGGCATAAAACATGGAAAGTATGCTAGTTATGATTACTACGGCAACATTTTATTGCAGGGCCAGTATAACAATGGTGAAATGGACGGTGAATGGACTTGGTACTACGCAAATGGCAATAAAAGTTTGGTAAAGCAATTTAGAGATGGCACACTGCATGGAGAGTATCTAGACTACCATGATAATGGAAAACTGGATGAAAAACATATGTATGTTTGGGGTAAAAGAGAGGGCAAGTCGGTAGCCTATTTTGAAACCGGCGTACAATCCCATGAAACCAATTACGAATATGGCGAGCTCCATGGGAAAAAATTCTTTTACGATAGCTCGGGCAAATTACAACTTATCCGTATTTATGAATATGGCAGACTAATTGGATACAGCTACTTGGACACTAATGGCAAAGAAGTGCCAATGATTCCTATTGAAAATGAAACTGGAAAAATAAAAGCTTATTTTGATAATGGCAAAGTGTCACGCGAAATGGAATATAAGTATGGCGATCTGGTTGGCGTTTATAAAGAATACTACTACTCGGGACAGTTGGAAAGCGAGATGACTTACCAGGCAGATGAATTTGATGGCGTTTTGACCGCCTATTATGAAAACGGCAACAAAAAGGGCACCTATAATTATCAATACGGAGTGCTTCAGGGGCTAGTAACTAAATACCATGAAAATGGAAATTTGAAGGAAGAAATCAATTACGCAAACAATACCAGAAATGGGGCAACAAAGTACTACAATGTCAATGGAAAATTGACCAAGGAGGAATATTATTTTAACGGTGATGTGTACAAATCCAAAACCTTTTAAGATGCGTTTTTCAGCTTGGATATTAATGTTTATCGGTTTGATTACTTGGGGCCAAGAGTCCGAAGAATTTAAAAGATATAAAGATTTATATCCCAATGCCAATGCCGTTACCCTAAACAAAGAGACCAAGGTGACGATTACTTTGGATGCGGATGACGTCAACATCACCCAGGAATTTATCGAAGAGGATTTATATTTGGATGAAGGTGCCAGCCGTAACTCCAAGCGCTCTTTACACTTTTCATCCTTTTTTGAATTGGAGGATGTTGAGGCATCGTCTTTTGTGTTTTCCGATGGGAAATATAGGGAAATGGAAGTAAAGGAGTTTAAGGAAAAAGATGAAATGGACCAATCGTTTTACGACGATTCAAAATCGTTGAATTTTATTTTTCCAAACCTTCAAAAAGGCTCAAAATCACGATTAAAATATTCAGAAAATGTTAAAAATCCTCGTTTTTTAAGTCCGTTTTACTTTGGGGACTTTTCACCTATTGTCAATAATAAAATTACCATCGTTGCCGATAAAAATATCAATTTAAAATTCAAGGAGTTTCAAACCCAAGATTTGGATATTAAATTCAATAAACAGGAAAAAAGAAACGCCATTATTTACACTTGGGAACTAAAAAATATGGACAAGTTTAAATACGAATCCAACTCACCTACCTATAAAAAAATATTTCCGCACATTGTTCCAATTATCACCTCCTACAAAACTAAAAACAAAAATGTGGATTTGGCCAATAAGGTATCCGACCTTTATAATTGGTACTATTCCATGGTAAAAGGTATCAATAAAGATGAACCCGATGCTGATTTGGTAAAGGTTGTGGAAGAATTGACAACTAATAAATCCAGTGATTTTGAAAAGGTAAAAGCCATATATTATTGGGCACAAAAAAACATCAAGTATATTGCCTTTGAATATGCTTTGGGAGGGTTCATACCCAGACAGGCCAATGATGTGTTTCAAAAGAAATATGGCGACTGCAAGGACAACTCCAGCATATTGTTCAAGATGTTGGAAATTGCTGGTATTGAAGGCAACCTCACGTGGATAGGCACCAGAAGATTACCTTATAAATATGATGAAGTACCCACCCCTTTGGTGGACAACCACATGATACTGTCTTATACTGAAGGTGATGACACCTACTTTTTGGACGCCACGGGCAGGTTTATCCCTATAGATTATCCGACACCTTTTATCCAAGGAAAAGAAGCACTGATTTCGCAAGGCGAAGACGGGTTTGTTATCAAAAAAGTACCCATAGTTCCTGCGGAAAAAAATGCTGTCATTGATGAAACAGTTGCTCACTTAGAAGGTGAAAATCTTGTCGGCATTTCAAAGGTTGACATTTCAGGATATAGAAAATTGGATTGCTTCGATGCATTGGAATACATGAATACCGATGAAAAGTTAAAGACCTTTTACATTAAACAACTTCAAAAAGGAAACAATAAATTCATAATCGACACCTTTACCGAAACCAACAAATACGATTACGACAAAAACTTAATTGTCAATTACACCTTCAATATTAATGGTTATGCCAAAAAACTGGGCGACGAGATTTACATAAACCTCAACCTTAATAAGGAATTGAGTCCATACAGAATGAATGACGACCGAACCAATGATCTTGAATACGAGTACAAAAACCGATTCAGCTATACCACAACATTCCATATTCCAGAGGGTTATACCATTGATTATATTCCTGAAAACCTTTCGGTTAAAACAGACCTCCTTACCAGTCATATTGTTTACAACAATGAAGGTGGCTCCATCACTTATAAACATGACGTAGCCTTCAATTTTATCACCTTGACATTGGCCGAACAAAAGGAAATTAATCGCCTTGTAAAAAAAATCGAAAAGGCCTACAAAGAAGTTATCGTTCTTAAAAAAATATAAAATACAGCACCATGAAAATTTTAAACCTACTATTTACTTTTTTGCTTATTTCAACATTTGCATTTGGCCAAAACGAGCTGTTTTTTAAGGATTATTCATGGGAAACTGAACCAAATTATGCTGTTGATGAAGAGACTGAAGATGGCATTATCGCATTAAAGGATAAAATTGCCACGGAGTTTTATTTTGAAGACGATGGATTGGTAGAATATTTTCTTGAACATCGTGTGCTTTGGTTAAACTCCGATGAGAAAATCGAAGCCTATAACAAAGTGTACCTGCCTTATAATGCCACTTCTGAGCTGGTGGTCAACAGAGCTCGAGTAATAACCAATGAAGGCCACATCATCGAGTTGGATGATAGTAAAATATTGACCTCCAAAGATGAAGAAACGGGTAGGAATTATAAATTTTTCGCCTTTGAGGGCATCAACAAGGGTAGCATAATTGAATATTATTACGTAACCAAGCGCTACCCGAGGTATAGTGGCAATAGGTTAACGTTACAAACAAGTTACAACAAGAAAAATGTAGAATTTGACCTCTTCGCTCCAAAAAATCTGATTTTTGAGTTTAAAACCTATAACGGTATTCCAGAGGTGGAATTGGACACGGTTCTCAAAGAAAAAAAGCACTGGAGTTTGAAAATTCCTAAACTAGAAGGTTTGAAAAAAGAGGAGGTTTCAGCATATGATGCCAGCAAGGGCATGGTAGTGTATAAGTTGGACCGAAATATTTATAGTAACGTAAAGGACATTTCTTCTTATAGCAAAGTAGCCCAAAACATCTATAATTTCTACTACGAAGAGGTAAGTGACAAAACTAAAAAACACTTGAAAAAGTTTATTGATGAGGCCACTGATAAAAAACAACTGGAAGGGGAAGCACTAATACGAAAACTAGAATTTTTTATCAAAGGAAACATTTTTGTTACCGAAGGTGGCGCAGACAATTTGAAGGATTTGGAACAGGTCATCAAAAACAAAATTGCCAATGAGGCGGGTGTTTTGAAGCTTTATACTGCCCTATTCAACTATCTTGGTATTAAGCACGAAATTGTAATTACCAGCAATCGGCAGGATATTAAGTTTGACAAAAGTTTTGAGGCTAATAATTTTCTAACCGACTTTCTGATTTATTTCAGTAAGCACAAAACTTATATGTCACCGTCTGCATTGGAGTCCCGTTATGGATACCCTCCTGCGAATCTAACAGATAATTACGGCCTGTTTATCAAGGAAGTAAAGGTAGGAGATTTTGCCTCTGGATTGGGTAAAATAAAATATATTAAGCCCATTCCTGCGGAAAAAACCGTGGATAAAATGGTATTGGATATTTCATTTGAAGAGGATAATATCGAAAATTGCAGGGTGAAATTAAATCGGTCTATGGAAGGCTATTATGGCATGTATTTCCATCCCGTAATGCATTTGATTAAAGACGAAAACAAAGAAGAACTTATTGAAGGTTTTGCTAAGCAAATCCATGAGGACGTCAACATTACCAGTAAAGAAGTACGAAACTCAGACCCCGAACTTTTCGGCATCAAACCTATCGAGTTTGTGCTTGATTTTGAATCGGAAGCCTTTACTGAAAAAGCCGGAAGAAAATATTTGTTCAAAATAGGCGAACTTATTGGAAGGCAAATGGAAATGTACCAAGAAAAAGAGCGTGTACTTCCCGTTGAAAATGAATTTACACGAAGCTATTTCCGAACCCTTAATGTCACCATTCCCGAGGGTTATAAGATTGCAAACTTGGAGGACATCAATATCAAAAATTCCTTTTTGGAAGACGGCAAAGATATTCTGGTGTTTGATTCCTATTACGAATTAGATGGCAATCAACTTAAAATTACAGCGGACGAGCACTATCGCAAAAACATTATTGCAGTGGCCAATTATGAGGACTACCGAACAGTCATCAACAGTGCCGCCGACTTTAATAAAATCGTTTTGATTTTTGAACCGATTTAACCGTCATGGCACAACACAATCAACTTGGTAAAAAAGGGGAACAACTGGCCGTAGACTTTTTAATAAATAACGGCTACGACATTATTGAGCAGAACTATCGCTTCGAAAAAGCCGAAGTAGATATTATTGCTCAAAAGGGAGATATTTTGGCCATCGTTGAAGTAAAAACACGATCCACAACAGACTTTGGCGACCCCCAAGATTTTGTGAAGCCAAATCAAATCAAAAATCTGGTCAAGGCCGTTGATGAATACGTTACCGTTAACGATTTAGATGTGGAAGTACGCTTTGATATTATTGCGATTGTGAAGGGCGACAAAGGATTCAACATTGAGCATTTGGAGGATGCTTTTTATCATTTTTGATTCCGCTCTTTAAAGATTTGGCAAATTATGGTAGTTCTAAGAAAGACACTATTTTCCATTTTTGATCACATTTCTAAATAGGTAACTTTTTTTGATGACATTTTATAAAATTTCAGATGTTTTAGTACATTGACTAAAAATCCATCACTTATGAAACAATTGCTACTATTATTTTTCGTTTTGCCCTTCTTGAATCTTGCCCAAACAGGAATTGCCGTTCCTGAAATGACACATTGTGATACACAAATTCAAAATTTCCTAAGCACTTTCGATATTCCTTCGGCAACTTTTGCCATGTCAAAAAATGGAAAGTTGGTATTTTCCAGAGCCTACGGAAACGCAAGTATTTCTGGAAATGAGCCCACGCAGCCTTATCATATGTTTCGTGTTGCAAGCGTTTCTAAGCCAATAACGGCCATCGGAATTATGAAAATGGTTGACAATAGTCAAATTTCGTTATCGGATAAGGTATTTGGCACTGGAGGAATTTTAGAAAATCATTGGGTGTTTTCAAATGCCAATATCATTGATAATCGCGTATATGACATTACAGTTCAGATGTTGCTTGAGCACACGGCGGGTTGGGATAGAAACGTTAATTGCTTTCCCAGTCCTACATCGCCTTACCCATGGAACTTTAGTGGATGTGATCCCATTATCGCTCCATTGCATGTTGCCCAAACCTATGGGCAGCCCAATCCTGTTAAAGAAGAGCACCTAATACAATATGTTTTAGAAAAAAACCTTAACCATACACCGGGAACCGTCTATGCCTATTCCAACATGGGGTTTTTAGTGCTGAGCGAAATAATTGAAGAAATTTCTGGGATGGACTATGAGATATGGATGAGACAGGAGGTATTAAATCCAATTGGTATATATGACATGTATATTGCCGAAAACCTATTAGCCGACAAGAGAGAACGAGAGGGTGAGTATCAAGGCAATGGATATACTACTTTGGATATTTACGGTTCGGGTCAGTATGTGCCATGGGAGTATGGGGGATTGGCCGTAGATGCAATGGACGGTCATGGAGGCTGGATTGCAACTGCCAGAGATTTAACTCGACTTCTGGTTGCAGTAGATGGATTTACCAGTAAACCTGATATTTTGAGCTCATCGGCAATTACAACTATGTCGACACCTTCTTCTGTGGGCAGTTATTATTCAAAGGGATGGCAAGTCAATCAATTTGACAATTGGTGGCATACTGGTGCCATTGACGGCACCGCCACTATTTTCGTTAGAACTAGTAGCGAATACACCTGGGCAATTCTATTAAATAAACGTGTAATTGATGGGAATTCTAGTGCCTTTTGGGCTGGTTTAGATAATATAGGGTGGAACTGCCTGTCAGGAACAACAAACTTTCCAACACATGATTTATTTGAATCCCCTACAACTAATGCAAGTAACCTTCAGGCCAATAACGTTACGGCAAATGCAATGGATTTGTCTTGGATAAATGGCAACGGCACATCTAGGGTTGTTGTAGCAAAGGAATTAGTTAACATGACAGCAAACAATAATTTTGAGGCCTATCCCTTGGACGGTACTGATTATACCGCAGATGGGCAATATGGCTCTGGAGACAATCTTGGTGATAATAGCTTTATTATTTATAACGGAACAGGAAATTCAATCACTTTAGAAGGGCTTACCGAAGACTCAGATTATGCCATAAGAGTTTATGAATACACCAAAAACACCACTAACGGAAACAATGCGCTTTACCTTTTGGGAAACGCCGAAGAAGTTGTTGTAACAACAAAAAGTTTGGGCACAAATGAATTTTTATTGGATGAAGTAGTTCAGGTTATCCCTAATCCTGCAAAAGACGTTTTCACCATTAGAAATGAAAGTGGACAACAGTTAATTTCTGCAAGTATCACCAATGTTAATGGCAGGTTGATTAATAAAATTGATTTATCTGGAACTCCAAAAGAAAAACAAATAAATATTGAAAAGTTGCAAGATGGTATGTATTTTATCAAGATTTCATCTCAGGAAGGTTATACCATAAAGAAGATTATAAAGCAATAGAATTGCGTTTTCATCTTTAGCAATAGCTACTAAGAAACCCTTGGTAGCCTTTTATTACAGAAAACTCATTTTGACTAAAAACAGAACTCTCTAATCGCTAGGTTGCGACATGTAACTTTATCCCTTTCAATCGTTATCTACAAAAAGAGCTTTAAGCTCCTCAAAATCCATAGGTTTGGCTACAATCTTTTTATCAGAACTTAAAATAAAATAAGTCGGTGTAGCAGTAACGCCATAACTATCGCCAATTTCGTTATCCCATTTGCCCTCACCGTAAACGTGCAAAAAGTTAGGATACTCATAGGTTAGATTTTTCCAAGCATAAGGTTCGTCTTCCAAACCGATGGCAATAACCTTCAATTTTTCAGTCGCAAGGGATTTTGAAAATTCATGCAACTGCGGGATTTCTTCTAAACAGTGCGAACATGTACTGCTCCAAAAGACCAAAACGTAATGCTCCGACCCATTTAGCTCACTCAATGTTTGGGAAGCTGTTTTTTCTTTTTCATTTGCCTCAAAAGAAAAATCTGGGGCGTCGCTTCCAATCGAAGTGTCTTTGTACAATATTAACACCCGCAACAATTCCTGATCGTTTAAATTTACGGCCAAATCCATTAGATAATTTTCGGAAATAAAATTGGCCACCGACTCCATTTTTAAATCTACCATTTGCTCCCATAAATCGGTAAACAGGGATTTTTTGATTGCCGGTGGGGCATCTTTCATTGCCTCAACAAAGGCTACAATATTATCTTTGTAGGCGTCAGGTTCCTCTTTGCTTTGGTCTGCCATTCCAAACACGTAATTCAACATCCGCTCAGTTAAAAATTTTGAACGTTGCAACACGGCGTTATTGAAATCTACATGGTCAAAATAATGGGTTTTTAAAAGTTGGACGTAGGTTTTAGCGTCCACAACTTTTTCAGGAATAAAAAGGCTATTGGCTTTAATGAAGTGAGAAGACATGGTGCCTTTTGCCGCTTCCTCAAAGCTATTTTGGTTTTCGCGTTGGGTTTTAAAAATCGAAAGTAACGCCAAGGAATCTTTTTCGGTATTGTCGTCTCGGTAATAGCTGCCTATACTGTTGGTGATCATAAACATACTATTGGTGTAAGATTCCAATAGTTTATTCTCACGGGAAGCACTGAACTCTACACCAGTTTCAGAATTGAAAGCCAATTCAATATCCTCCTTGCCGTTATAAATAATATCAAAATTGTACTCTTCTTGTGGTAAAGCATACACCAAACGATACATTCCTTTGGTAATTGTTGAATCCAATTTAAACTCAAAATGACCATCAGCTTCAATCTTGGTATTGGTTACGTAACTAGACACTGTTGGCTCTACCTTATAGAGCAGTACAATTTCAAATTCCCCCGCTGGGGAAAAGGTGCCTTTGATACTGTGTTGCCCAGAAAGCACCGCAGGCAACAAAGCCAATAAAAAGATTACACGATTCAATTATTAATGTGTTTTTAAATTCATAAATCAACAATTACGCCACAATAGGCTGCAAAGCTTCCAAAGCATGTTTTACAGTGGAAATCTGCTCAAACGTCAATAACAATCTCAATCCAGCACGGGTTTGTTTTTCTTTCATTTTACAAACATTGGGATGCGTTTGAACATATTGCAACACCTTGGTAAAATTAGGGCTTTGATAAAAACTACTTTGCTGATCGCTGATAAAATAACCAATTAATTTTCCTTTTTTCATTACCACCTTTTCAAACCCAATTTTAACGGCCAACCACTTAATTTGGACACTGTTTAATAAATCCGTCACTTGAGATGGCAGTTCCCCAAAACGGTCCATCAATTCTACTTTAAATTTGTCCAGTTCTTCTTCAGTTTTTATGTTATTCAACTGGGTGTACAAATTTAACCGTTCTGCGATATTATTCACATAATTATCTGGAAATAAGAGTTCAAAATCCGTGTCGATTGTGACGTCTTTTACATAAACCTTATCCTCACCATCGTCTTTGTACAAATCCTTAAACTCGTTTTCCTTCAATTCTTCGATAGCTTCATTTAGAATTTTTTGATAGGTATCAAATCCTATTTCGTTAATAAAGCCACTTTGCTCACCTCCCAGCAAATCGCCGGCACCGCGGATTTCCAAATCCTTCATGGCGATATTGAAGCCGCTGCCCAGCTCAGTAAATTGCTCCAAGGCAGTAATTCGCTTTCGGGCATCCTCAGTCATGACAGCGTACTCAGGTGTTATAAAATAACAAAACGCTTTTTTATTGCTTCGCCCCACCCTACCACGCATTTGGTGCAAATCGCTCAAGCCAAAATTGTTGGCGTTATTAATAAAAATGGTATTTGCATTGGGGACGTCCAAACCACTTTCCACAATTGTGGTACTTACTAAAACATCAAAACCACCGTCCATAAACTGCAACATCAGTTGCTCCAATTTACGTCCTTCCATCTGCCCGTGGCCAATGCCAATTTTTGCGTCCGGTACCAAACGTTGTAGCAACCCAGCTACTTCCTTAATATTTTCAATACGGTTATGAATGAAAAAAACTTGACCCCCACGCTGGATTTCATAGCTGATGGCATCACGAATGGTTTCTTCATTAAATCGAATGACGTGGCTTTCAATCGGGTATCGGTTTGGGGGCGGCGTGGTAATCACAGATAAATCACGGGCGGCCATTAAACTAAACTGTAAGGTTCTAGGAATGGGAGTAGCTGTAAGCGTCAATACATCCACATTTTCCTTAAGAGTTTTTAGCTTTTCTTTTACGGCAACACCAAATTTTTGTTCTTCGTCTACAATCAATAAACCTAAATCTTTGAACTTCACATTTTTGTTTACCAATTGGTGCGTCCCTATGATGATATCCACTTTCCCCTGCTCCAAAGCTTCCAAAGTTTCACGTTTTTGCTTTGCGGTTCTAAAACGGTTTAGATAGTCCACCACAACGGGAAAATCCTTAAGGCGTTGTTTGAATGTCCTGGAATGTTGATAGGCCAAAATGGTCGTCGGCACCAAAACGGCCACCTGCTTGCCATTATCCACTGCCTTGAACGCGGCCCTAATGGCTACTTCGGTTTTCCCAAAGCCAACATCACCGCACACTAGCCTGTCCATTGGGCGCTCACTTTCCATATCGGCTTTAATATCCGCCGTTGCGGTACTCTGGTCTGGCGTGTCCTCATAAATAAATGAAGCTTCCAACTCGTGTTGCATATAGCTATCGGGGTTGTACTGAAACCCTTTTTGGGTTTTCCGCTTTGCATATAACTTTATGAGATTGAACGCAATATGCTTAACCCGTGCCTTGGTTTTCTGCTTGAGTTTTTTCCATGCACTGCTCCCTAGTTTATATATTTTAGGCGGTTTGCCGTCCTTGCCATTAAACTTGGTAATTTTATGAAGCGAATGGATGCTCAAATAAAGCACGTCCCGTTCACCATAAATCAGTTTGATAGCCTCTTGTTTTTTACCCTCAACATCTATTTTTTGAAGCCCCCCAAAGCGGCCGACACCATGATCGATATGGGTAACATAATCCCCAATGTCCAGATTGGTGAGTTCCTTTAAAGTGATGGCCTGTTTTTTGGCATAGCCGTTCTTTAGATGAAACTTCTGGTAACGTTCAAAAATCTGATGGTCGGTATAGCAAACGATTTTATTATCATGATCTATAAACCCTTGGTACAATGAAAGAATTACCGTTTGATAGTCCTTCACATCCAATTGGGCATCATCAAATATATCATGGAAACGTTTGGCTTGCTGTTCGCTAACGCAGGCGATATAGTTGGTGTAGCCTTTATCATGATTTGCGTTTAAGTCTTCAATCAACAGATTGAATTGCTTGTTGAATGCGGGTTGGGGTGTGGTGTTGAAGGTGATCGCTTCGTTATGAGATCCTGAAACAAGTTCAGGATGACAAAAGACACTATGAGTCCCAAATTCCACAATTGAAAAATCAAGCAATTGCTTTTTCAATAATTCAGAATTGCAAAACAATTCGTGAGGTGCAGCATGTTTAATATCTTCTGATAAGGCTTTGAATGCTTCTTCGGCTTTGGCATAAAAATCATCAATTCGCGAAAAGAGTAAATCTGTATTTTTTAATCCAATTACTGTTTTTTGCGCGATGTACCTCAAAAAGCTTTGTCGCTTTTCTTCTATCAATTTATTGGCCACATTGGGTATAATATTGATTTTTTTAACCTGCTCTACCGACAGTTGGCTTTCAACATCGAAAGTCCTAATAGAGTCCACTTCATCACCAAAAAATTCAATACGATACGGCTCGTCATGCGAAAAGGAAAAGACATCCACAATCCCCCCACGCACTGAAAACTCACCAGGTTCGGTAACAAAATCCACCCTTTTGAACTTATAATCAAATAGGACTTCATTAACAAAATCGATAGACAGTTTGTCGTTTAGGCCTATCTTAAGTGTGTTGCGCTCCAGTTCCTTTCGAGTGACGACCTGCTCAAACAGGGCGTCAGGATAAGTAACTATAATTGCTGGTTTCTTTTGGGAGTTGATGCGGTTAAGCACTTCGGCACGCAACAGGACATTGGCATTGTCTGTCTCTTCGATATCGTACGGCCTTCGATAGCTCCCCGGATAGAACAGCACATCCTTATCACTTAAAAGTTGCTCTAAATCATTAAGGTAATGTGCCGCTTCTTCTTTATCGTTAAATACTAAAAGAAATGGCTTTTGAGCTTCTCTAAAAATACTTGAAATTACAAATGAAAAAGAAGAGCCGACGAACCCTTTGAGATGTGTTTTGGCTTGGGCTTGGGCAATAGTATTTCGCAGATTTTGCGTTTGCAAAGCCTGTTCATAGGTTTGAGAGATATGGGATTTACTCACCTATTGTGTTTTGTGGTGCAAAAGTACATGAATTTTTTCATTTGAAAACTGAGAGATGATAAATGAAAAAATTAAACGCACTAGTGAAGCGTATGTCTGCGGATGAAGCCAAGGTTATGATGTAAGTATAAATTTACAAATGTATAAGAGAAGGGGAAATATACTATCTTTTCAGTGTAATATGGCCTGTTATTTTTCTCCCTTCAACCACAATTACGTACCAGTAGTCACCTGTAGGAAGCAGTTGGTTTTTAAATGTGCCATCCCATTCAAATGGCGTGTTTGCAACATTTTTTAACAACTTTCCATAACGATCAAAAACAGAAACTTGAAAACTGCCGAACTCTTCAATACCCTGAAGGCTGAAGGTATCATGATAGCCATCATTATTTGGAGTGAAGAATTTTGGCACGAAAAAATGCAACCATTCTGTGGTGACAGTTCCATCACAAAATTCATTTTTGACATGAATGGTATAAGGCCCTCCTTCGACGTTATAAAACACATTATCGGTCTGAAAATTTCTGCCGTCAAGTGAATACAGAAGATTGCTGTTTTCTCCGGGAGAGACTACTATGTCATTGCCGTCAGAATATACCTTTTCAATTTCTGGTTCTTCCAAAAATGTGACATCAAAGAATGTGGTTTCAAAAACACAATCTTTACTGTTCGACACCTCTACGAAAAAACTGCCTGATTTGTCAATTGGTATCGCGTCAGTTTGCGCTCCAGTACTCCACAAGTAAGTAGGATTTGGAATTGTTGTATTTGCAAAAAGAACCGGGGTGTCAGTGGCGCATAAAATAATATCTTCTTCAAAAAAACCTTCGGTCTTGGTTCCTGAAACGGCCCAACTACACGTTACATCATCAAAAATAGTTGTTTGCCAGCATTCCAAAGTAGGAGGTAAGGGTTTTGTTCCAGCTATCTCCCACTCACACGTAACATTATTAAAGGTTATAACTTCCCAGCATTCCTGTGCCACGGGCTTATCGGGTTGAAGTCCGGAAACCTGCCAAGCGCATTGGTCAGAATCAAAAGCCGCCGTTTCCCAACATTCTAAAGCTGGTGCCTCGGGTTTGGTTCCCAAAATATCCCATTCGCAAGAGCTATTATTAAATTCAGTGGTTTCCCAACATTCCAAAATGGGTGGTTCTGGTTTATCACCAGAAACATCCCATGAGCAGTTTGTATGATTGAAGGTCGCTGTTTCCCAACATTCCATGTCAGGTAAGTCAGGCTGTTCACCTTGGACATCCCAAACACAGGTTGCTTCATTAAAAGTAGTGGTCTGCCAGCAATTGAGAATGGGCTGATGTGGCTTAGTACCGGAAACATCCCACGAACAAGAGGTGTCATTAAAAACCGCAGATTCCCAGCATTCCAGTGACGGCTGCACAGGTTGTGTTCCAAATACTTCCCAAATGCAAGTAGTATCATTAAACGCAGTGGTTTCCCAACAGTTAATGACGGGTTGGTCAGGGTGAGTTCCCACAACATCCCATGAGCACGTGGAATTATTAAAAATAGCAGACTCCCAACATTCCATTACTGGCTGTGCGGGCTGTTCTCCAGTCACCTCCCATATACAAGTTGCGTTATTAAAAGAGGCTATTTCCCAACAATCAATAACAGGTCGGTCAGGTTGGCTTCCTGTGACCTCCCAAGAACAGGAAGTAGTATTGAAATTTGCGGATTCCCAGCACTCCAAATCTGGCTGAGGGGGTTGGCTTCCCTTGACTTCCCAAACACAAGTAGTAGCATTGAAAGTTGCACTTTCCCAACAATCTATTACTGGTTGGGTCGGACGAGTACCTGTTACGTCCCAAGAGCAAGTTGAGGAGTTAAAACTAGCGGACTCATAACATTGCAGTAATGGCTTTGGTGGTTGGGATCCGGTTACCTCCCATAAACATGTGGCACTATTAAAAGTGGCAGTCTGCCAACAATCAATAGCGGGTTTCTCAGGCTTACTTCCTGTTATCTCCCACGAACAGGTTGTGTCATTAAAACTAGCTGACTCCCAACATTCCAAAACGGGTTTTGGCGGGGCACCAATAATCTCAACCTCAAAAACATCCGAAATTGTGTAACATTTGTCGTTGGACAAATTGCTTTCTACCTCGGCAACTTTGGTTCTGTAAAATGTGCTTGAGTTAATACCAGAAACACTAACTGATTGATTGTTTGCTCCAGGAATATCGATCCAGTTTATACCATCATTACTTTTCTGCCATTGATAAAAATGAGAGCTATAAACTGAACCATCAGAATTTGCACTTATAATAGTGGCATAGGGTATTTGAGAACTGCAAACGGAAATTCTGTTATTTACTCCGTCTGAAATACTGGTGATATCCCCACAGGCTTTAAACTCAATATCATCAAGAGCCAAATCATTACCAAAACCTTTTTCTCCATTATTAATAATCTTTAAAACGATTGAAGTTTGCCCTGGAAACGTTTGAAAAACAAGACCATATTCTCTCCAAACAGGAGCAATGGTTGAGTGTATGTCACCTGTATTTCCTGAAGCTAAAAGATTCGTCTCCGTATCATCCCAGACCTGAAACGTTACGTTAACAGGTATAGGGACCAAACTGGTACTCGCATTTAAAGGCACGAGGTTAAGCATCCATGACGAAAACTCGTAAGTGGTTTTTTCACATAACCCCGATACTGGGACTCTAATAAACTCCCCTAATTTATTATCAGCATTTACCAGCATAGAACGACCATTAACATCATTTGGTGTATGGTCCTCGACGTCAAACCATGTAAAATACCTTGTAAAACTTGATAAAGTATAAAACCCGTCCAAAGGCCTACCGTTGGCATAAGCATATGTAGTAGTGCCTGATGACAAAATCGCATTGTCAACTCCTGTACCAAAATCCTCCTTATAGATTGGGTCGCCCGAACTTCCTGAGCAAAACCCCAATTGAGCATTTAAATGGGTTGGTAATTGAAATATTAGAATGAGGGATAATATATTGGTATATCGCCTAAGCACGTAATTTTTCCTATATTCAGTTTTAGTTTTAAATTTATTGGGATAGCTATATTAACAAAAAGTTAAGGTTTTGAAAGATGAAATCGGAGGAACTGCTAAAACATTCGATACACCGACAATTTGCCCTTTAAATTCATATTTTAAAATGCTATCAGTACTGAACAAGGTACTTTTGCTATATTGGAGAGTAGAGTCAATATAGTGATGTATCAACTGAATATGGACAATATTAAAATTGTCTTAAATTACATCTATATGGTCACTTCAAGAGTATATATTTTAAATGACTGTTCATATCCAATTCATAAAAAAACATAAAGTTAAATCGACAGTTTTAGCCGTGCTTTTGGTGGGATATTATTTCTGTTTACCAAATCAATTATTTGAAGATCCAACAGCTACAGTAATTACATGTTCCAAAAATGAATTATTAGGGGCGCAGATCGCAAAGGATGGCCAATGGCGCTTTCCTCACAATGATTCGCTTTCCCAAAAATTTAAGACTTGTATCATTCAATTTGAAGATGAATATTTCCATCAGCACCCAGGTTTTAATCCTGTATCTATTTTTAAAGCATTTAGGGAAAACTTAAAATCTGATGGCATAAAAAGAGGGGGAAGTACTTTAACACAACAAGTAATTCGATTGTCGAGAAAAGGCCAAAAGCGTACGTATTTAGAAAAGTTGAAGGAACTTGTTTTAGCTACCCGATTGGAGTTGAGGGAAAGCAAATCCAATATTTTGGCTCTTTATGCCAGCAATGCACCCTTTGGGGGCAACGTTGTGGGCCTGGATGCTGCTTCATGGCGCTATTTTAATCGGGGCCCAAAAACTCTATCATGGGGCGAGAGTGCTACATTGGCCGTTTTGCCCAATGCACCAGGTTTGATTTATCCCGGTAAAAACCGCGAACGATTACAAAAAAAACGAGACCGCCTTTTGAAAAAGTTGTTGAACAACAAAATTATAGATTCGCTCACCTACCAATTATCTATTGCCGAGGAATTACCTGAAAAACCATATCCTTTACCTCAAATTGCGCCCCACTTGCTTCAAAACGTAGCAAAATCCCATCACGGGAAAAGCATCCGAACTTCAGTTGATATACAACTTCAAAATCAAATCAACCATATTGTTAAAACACATTACAGGCAATTAAGTCAAAATGAAATTTATAATGCCTCCGTACTTGTTCTCAATGTACATACTAGAAAAGTTCTGGCCTATGTAGGCAATACACCAACGGATAGGGCGCACCAAAACCACGTGGATATTATTGACAAACCAAGAAGTACAGGTAGTATATTGAAACCCTTTTTATATGCGGCTATGCTGGATACAGGCGACTTGCTTCCCAATACTTTAATAGCCGATGTACCAACACAATTTGGAAACTATAATCCAGAAAACTTTGACAAAAGCTATAATGGAGCTGTTTCGGCCGGTAAAGCTTTGTCTAGGTCGTTAAATGTGCCGGCAGTCCGTATGTTACAAAATTTTGGCCTAGATAGGTTTCATCATTATTTAGAAGATTTAAAACTGAAAGATTTAAAATTCAATGCTAATCATTACGGCCTCTCTTTGATTTTGGGGGGAGCGGAAAGCAACCTTTGGGATTTGTGCAAAAGCTATGCGGCGTTATCATCTACTTTAAATCATTTTACAGAAACTTCCAGCGAGTATTATTCAAATGAGTTTTGTGAACCCACATATTTATATTCTGAAACTATAGATTTTGGTAAAAAGAAAGGCGAGAAAACCCTTTTTGATGCAGGTTCTATTTATTTGACATTCGAAAGCATGAAGGAGGTCAACCGTCCTGAAAGTAATGAAAGCTGGGAGTTTTTTGATGACTCAAAACAGATTGCATGGAAAACTGGCACTAGTTTTGGGTTTCGGGATGCCTGGGCCATTGGCACAACTAAAGATTATGTGGTTGGTGTTTGGGTGGGCAATGCTGACGGTGAGGGACGACCGGGGCTGGTTGGTGTTCAAACTGCGGCCCCAATCATGTTTGATGTATTTGACGTATTGCCCAACAGCGATTGGTTTGATATACCTTATGACGAAATGCAACAAGTTTCTATTTGTCAGCAAAGTGGACATAGGGCTTCTCCAAATTGTGATGAAGTGTCAGACAATTATATTCAAATTAGTGGATTGAAAACGCCTCCTTGCCCATACCATGTTCTGGTGCATTTGGATAAAAATGAAACATATCAAGTAAATACCTCTTGTGAAGATATTTCCAAAATCAAGCATAAACCTTGGTTTGTATTACCTCCTCTAATGGCCCATTATTTTAAAGCCAAAAATCCATTTTATAAACCACTGCCAAAGTTTAGGGAAGATTGCACAGGGGCACAAGTGTCTTCAATTGACTTTATTTATCCGAAAGCCAATAATAAAATATTTCTTCCAAAGGATTTTGATGGCGAAACCAACGACCTTATTCTAAAAATAGCACATTCCAAACCTGAAAGCACAATATTTTGGTATATAGATGCAACTTTTGTCGGTACTACAAAGGACATTCATGAATTGGGTATTAAACCAGATTCTGGTAAACATACCATTACCGTAGTAGATGAGTTTGGGAATGAAGCCAAACGAATCTTTGAAATAACACTCTAACGCTTCAAGGTAAAGTGCCCCGTAAATATTTGATTTTCTATCGTAATAACATACCAATAATCACTACTTGGTAAATCCTCTCCATTTAAAGTGCCATTCCAACTAAAAGGACTGTTTCTTGAAAATTTGAGTAATTTCCCATACCTGTTGTAAATTGAAACCTCAGAGGTAGTGAAATATTGAAGTCCGGATAAATCGAAAGTGTCGTTGAAACCATCATTGTTAGGTGTAAAAAATGTAGGAATGTAAAAATGCCGATGTTGTAGAACGCTTTCATCATCACAGTTGCTATTTTTCACCTCCACTGAATACAATCCACCGTCAACATTAAAAAAGGTATTATTTGACTGAAAAGAAATGCCATCTAATGAATACAAAAAATCTCCTGTATTAGAAGTTTTGACAATAATTTCGTTGCCATCTGACATAATACTTTCAATCACCGGTTTTTCTAAAACCTCAACATTAAAAATCTGGGTCTCAAAAGTACACGACCCACCTGTAATTTGAACTTCGTATCTGCCTGGGGATTCCACATCAATATTACTGATTGTTTCGCCCGTACTCCAAAGGTATGTAGGGTTTGAAATACTAGTTTGAGGCTGTAGAGTCAATTCATCTCCTTCACACAGCTCAAAATCCTCTTCAACGGTTGTTCCGGGTCGTGTTCCAGAAATTTCCCAGGCACAAGAAGACGTATTAAAGGTAGCCGTCTCCCAACATTCTAGGCTTGGCATAGTAGGCTGAGTTCCTGAAACATTCCATGAACAAGTGGTGTCATTGAAAGTGGCGGTCTCCCAACATTCTATAAATGGTTGGGATGGTTGCGTTCCAAAAAGGTCCCAAGAGCATGTTGTAACATTAAACATAGTAGTTTCCCAACATTCCAGCACGGGCTGTTCTGGCTCGGTACCCGATACTTCCCAAATACAGGTAGAGTTATTAAACATTGCTGTTTCCCAGCATTCCAAAGTGGGCTGTAGTGGCTGGCTACCAGTAACATCCCAAGCACAGTTTGTGGTATTAAATGTGGCTGTTTCCCAACATTCAAGGGTAGGTTGTTCGGGCTGCGTACCCAATACTTCCCAAGCACAACTATTAGCATCAAAAGTTGACGTTTCCCAACACTCTATCGTTGGCTGTATGGGCATGGTTCCCGATATTTCCCAGCTACAGGTGGTGGAATTAAAAGTAGCTATTTCCCAACATTCCAAGACTGGTCTTGCGGGTTGCGTTCCGGTAACGTCCCACGAACAGGTGGTTTCATTAATAGTGGCCATTTCCCAACAATTCAATGTGGGCATTGAAGGTAATTGGTTCACTGTAACCCGATATTCGTTTGAAAAGGAAACGCATAATGCATTGGATAAATTGACTGCAACTTCCGCTATTTTAGCCCTGTAATATGCCGTGCTAGAAACAGAAATATTAAGAGTTTGATTGTTTTCTCCTGGCAGATCATTCCATGTAGCGCCACCATCCGTACTCGATTGCCACTGATAAAAATGTGAGCTGTAGACCGCAAAATCGGGCAAAGCATTTAAAGTTGTTGCAAAAGGAGCTTGTGTACTACACAAATTCTGGGCACTCCTATTTGAAGTATCCGTTACCGTAACAGTGTCTCCACAGGATTTAAATTCAATATCGTCTATGGCCAAATCGTTGCCGCACCCTCCTTGCCCATTGTTTATCATCTTGAGAATTACTGTGTTTTGTGCGGACAATGTTTGAAAGACAAGTGCATATTCCCGCCAAATCGGTGTGGCTGTTTCCACAATATTTCCGGTATTTCCACTTGCCAATAAATTGGTGTCAGTTCCATCCCAAATCTCAAATCTTACGTTTATCGGAATTGTCCCTCCCGGCTGGGTTGAGCAAAAGGTATTGGCTATTACCAAATTTAGTACCCAAGCCGAAAATTCATAGGTTGTTGTTTCGCACAACCCTGTTACTGTTGTTCTGTAGAATTCTCCCGCAGTAGCCGCTGCGTTCACCACAAGAAATTTCCCATCCACATCATTTGGCGTATGATCCACAATACCATGCCAATTGAATGAGTTTCCAAATGTATTGTTGGTTACGGTATAAAAACCGTCTACAGGGTATCCCGATGCAAACGGATAGGTAGTCGTCCCTGTCGGTAGAGAATTATTAATTGTACCCTTGCTAAAGTCTTCAGTAAAAATAGGGTCTCCTGAATTACCAGAGCAAAAGCCCAGCTGGGCAATTGCATTTTGAGAAAATGCTAGAACCGCAATGATCCCAAAAAATAGTGCGGGACAAGAATTGCCTTTTGCTTTAGTATTGTGGAACATCAGAAAATATTGTGCAAAGCTATATTACACAAAAGTTATTCAATTCATAGATAATCCTTGTGCTTTAAAACTATACAAATACCATACAAAGACTGAAAAACAGAATGTTTCTGCCAAAGTTGGTTCCTAAGAAAAATGATTACCGCAGGGAAAATCCCTTGGCGGCCCACCAAGGGTGCACTTCAATTTTTAATCGGCCAGCCTTTACCATCGGGTCGGATTTGGCCAAGCTATCCGCCATTTTCAGTGTCGGTACGTTGTAAATGGTAATGCCTCGTATGTCACCATCATCCCCAAAAGGCCCAGAGATATCAGCATAGCCCATCTCATACATTTTAGTTAAATGTGCCAAATGCTGGTTCTGTAGTTCGGCCGTTTCTTCTTCATTTTGTCCACGAATAGGTCCGGTTTTCAAAAAGGCGATAAAATACTGTTGCATCAAAATGGTGTCCTGGGTGGCCTCATCCACGTAATCAAAAATTTTAAAACCTTTCGCCGTTAATTCGGCTTTCAAAGCCTTAGCGGTTTTTGCAGCTACTTCCGCAACCTCTTTACTATAGGTCTCAGCATGATCGTGAACTTTAACAGGCTTTTCTATCACGGGTTTCTGTAACTCCGAATCTGGCGTAGTTTTGTCCTGTTTGCAAGCAAATATTGCTAATACAAGTCCTAAATAAAGTATAATGGATAGTTTCATTTTTTCCAGGTTTTAAAAGGTTCTTTGCTTAATTGCGAATTGTAATATTTTATTTGTCCGGTAACTTCGGCACCTAGCCATTTAGGCTTCTCAAAGGTTTCATTCTCAAAATCTAATTCTATCTCGGCCACTATTAGACCTTCATTGTCACCTAAAAATTCATCTATTTCATATATGTGCGTTCCAAGTTCAACTTCATAGCGTATTTTTTCAATAATAGTTGGCTCACACAATTTAAGCAAATTCTCGGCATCGGATTTTGAAATTTCGGTTTCCCATTCAAAACGGCTTAAACCATCATCCGTGGATTTCCCCTTTACGGTTAAAAAACCTTGGACACCTTTTAAGCGTACTCTTACCGTCCGTTCTTTATGAGTGTTTAGAAACCCTTGAACTAATCGTATTTCAGACTTTGCTTCGTTCTTATAAGCTGTTGAATTCACCAAGAATTTACGTTCTATTTCTATCATACTACTCCCCATGAAAATGGGCATCTACTTTTTAACTTTTATAAGATTCCTGCCTTCGCAGGAATTCATAAATTTACGGGATGTCATCGGATTTACCAATACGAAAAATTATTCATGTGGATATGGATGCGTTTTATGCTTCGGTAGAGCAAATGGATAATCCGGAATTAATGGGGAAACCTATTGCTGTGGGCGGAGGTGGCAAACGTGGGGTAGTAAGTGCCGCAAGTTACGAGGCCCGGAAGTTTGGTGTAAAAAGTGCTATGGCAGGTACACTTGCCTCAAAACTTTGTCCAGAACTAATTTTTGTAAGGGCGAATTTTGAACGATATACCGAAATTTCAAAACAGATCCGGCACATATTTTTCGATTATACAGATTTAGTGGAACCTCTATCTTTGGATGAAGCCTACTTGGATGTTACCGAAAACAAAAAAGGTAATCCCAGCGCTACCTTGATTGCCACTGAAATCAGAGAGAGGATTTTTAACGAGGTGGGATTAACAGCTTCCGCCGGAATTTCTATCAATAAATTTATTGCGAAAATAGCCAGCGATTACAATAAACCTAACGGACAAAAAACTGTAAACCCCGAAGAAGTTTTGGGGTTTTTGGAGCAATTAGATATTCGAAAGTTTTATGGCGTTGGCAAAGTAACTGCAGAAAAAATGTATCAAAAAGGCATTTTTACAGGATTGGAATTAAAACAAAAATCCTTGGATTATTTAGAAGAGCATTTCGGGAAATCTGGGAAATATTATTACTACATCGTTCGGGGCATTCACACCAGTGAAGTAAAACCCCATCGCACCCGTAAAAGCTTGGCAGCCGAACGCACCTTTAGCGAAAACCTATCTTCCGAAATCTTTATGCTTGAAAAACTGGAGCATATTGCAGAAGAAGTGTCTAGGCGATTAACCAAAAGTAAGGTAGCAGGAAAAACAATCACCCTAAAAATAAAATACAGCGATTTTACCCTGAATACCCGGAGCAAAACCTTACCCTATTATATCAGTGACAAAAGTGTGATTTTAGAAACTACAAAGGATTTGTTGTACCAAGAGAAATTGAATAATTCGGTACGCTTGCTCGGGATTTCCCTTTCGAATTTGAATACTGAAAAAAAGGAAGCCGAGTCTAAAAATGACCCAAGTAAATCTGAGGAAAAGCAAAATGTGAGTGCGCAGTTGCGATTTGAGTTTTAGAGTAATCTTTACAAAGTTGAAACAGTTGGAGGAAATAAACTTTATATCAGAATATATGGGTGTTGATAGTGAATTCCAACTTTTAGGGTTCTGCCCAGACCGTAATCGTTCAAAATAGAACGTTCTGTAAATAATAGATGAAAGCGCGGGCTCTTTCCTTATGTCGAACAAATTAGAAATCAACTATCCAATACTTTTTATTAATTTGAGGGTTATTTCTTAGTTGATAGTAAATGCTATTCATTCGGAATAAATCTCTGGATTAGGATAAAAGGCCGCAATAGCAAACCAATAGCTCATTACGGAGGTTACAGGGGTTAGGGTTTCTCCGGTTCTTGGGCCAGAAATGGCGGTTCCAAAAATAGACCATATATTGCCTTCGTTATCCGTAAAGAATCCCTCCGAACCACTAAAGTTGTATTCAAAATTTAGGTCTAAATAGTCGCCGTTAAGCTCAAATCCGTATATCAGGTTTTGGTTACCAACAATCAAATAGTCCCTTACATTAAAGCTGTCTTTTATGGCTTTGCCACCTTCGAAATCTGAAAGTTGATAGACTTTTGAAGTCCCCTCTTCAATAATAGCATATACCCGCTCCTTATTGGGCAGGGCGGGGTTGGTAATCTCCGGCCTAAAAATAAAGCGGCCGTTGTTGGTAGCGTAATCGCCATACGGCGACACCCCATAATTTCTTGAAAACCCGGTAGATGTACTCAGTACTTGGGTGTTGGGATAGAGGGTTTTCCATGTGAGCCAGTCTGTTTCTACCACACCATATAGTTTCGGTACATCATTGATCAGTTCACCATTGACACATTCCAAACGGAGTTGGGACCAATAGCTGTCTGTATTTCTATCGTACATAATCAAGTTGGCATTGAACAACAGGCCAGACACTCCAAAAGTGGTTCGGGTATTGGCCGTTTTGCTTTCCCAGGCGAATGCGGTGCCCGTCAAGGGGCAATAATTTAGGGTGAAAAATGCACCGTTAATTTCGTCGTTCACCACCTCATGCCAATCTAGGACTATATGCGGATAAGCCTTTACTTCATTATCTTTAACAATACCCACTACCAAATCATCATTATTTAAAAAACTAGCTTGCGAAGCAGAAATAAATTGAGGATTATCAATGGAAGGAATTCCGTCCTTTCCCGGGCCACCATCCCTTACCAAATTTACGGGAATGGTCCAATCTGATGAAGCAGGAGGGGGTGTAATAATGGTCTGTCCGTTTGGTGGGCTATCATTGGGGGTACTGCAGGATGCAAAGACTAATAAAAGCAACACTAATATTACACTTGATTTCATAGCTCAATATTTTATAGGTTTAACAATTTTGGTTTCGGTTTTAGTTTAATTAAAAATCCTGTGGTAATTCGGTATGTAGGTGTTAACTGCGTGCCATCCACATTACTATAAAGCGGCAGTTCTGCACGGGTAGAAAATATGAGGTTTGGAGTAATGTTAATGGAAATATCTGGTATGATAAATAACCAATTTCCGCCCGTATTATCCAAATCAAATCCGTCAATTTCATCCAAGGCGGTATCCCGATATTTAAATGAAATATTAGGGTTTGCCAAAGTATTTAAAACGTTGAATTGGTCTGAAAACACCAAAAACGCTTGAATTTCATTACCGAATTTATACGAAGAATTTCCCAAATACGTATCGTTTGTTCCCGTGCTACGATAGATTGCCCGGCCGGATATGGAAAGCGAAGGCCTGAAACTGGTTTGTTTTGAAGCTGAAAGAAAGAACACCACATCCCAAGCATTGCTCCCCGGTTGCAAATCGGCATTTAAAACGATACCTTGTGTGTTAGTTTCTGTGGATGATCCCAATGGAATTTTAGTACCAAGGCCGAATTCCGTATTGCTGTTTTTGCCCAAGGTGTTTTTAATATTGTACTTCACCAAAAGTAGCCCATCACCAATCCCAGAAGTTTGGTCCAAAGTTTCATTTCCAAATTGGGAAATGTTGCGACGTTGGTTTACCCAGGTGAACAGCCCTTCAACAGATAAATGATTGGTAATGGCATAACTTGCATTAAATAACACAGAATGCGTAATACGTAGCCTAGAACTATCATCAAGACTTTCAGTGCCTGAATTTAAGGTGTTTAGGTTGTTGTAATCGTAATTAAGACTCAATTGAAAAGTGCCCTTTTCTTCTACAGACATGCCTATGTTGTTCGATAGTGGAATCCCACCCGAGCAACAGGTTTGAGCGTGTAATTTAAGCCCGCAAACCAGCAGTACGATAATGATTGAATGTTTTAAAACCATATCTCTTCAACAACTACATTAAAACGGTCGTTGAACCGCCTACTTTCTTACTAATTTTAACAGCTTCAAAAGAAAAAGGGAAAAATTGACAAGTGTCTGTTCGAGAATACTAAGAACCATGTGCGGCCCGCTTCAAGCGATCGTTTATCGATTTTCCCAAACCATAATCCGGAAAAATTTCAGCAATAATAATATCCAGATTTAAACTATCCAACTGATGCAAAGCATCGTAAAGTTTAGAAGTGGCTTCGGCCATATTTCCGGTTTTGGAAAGTAGGATTTGATGCAGAATGCGAGAGTTTTCAATTGAATTTTGAAAGGCTAGGACGCCTATTCGTTTGCCGTTATATTTTTTGAGATCTTCTGAAATGTTGTCAGAGAGTATTGTCATTGTTGCGGGTGCATAATGTTTATCCAACATGCCCGGCGCTTCAGGATGGCTCTTGGCTTTATTTCTCTTCGGCGTTTCTGATTTATTTTTAATAGGTATGTTGCCAACCACAGCTTCTATATCCTCCAAAGCAATAGAGCCTAATCGATAGATAATCGGCATGTCGTTCTCAAAACCAATGATGGTAGATTCAATACCATTTTTACATGGCCCGCCGTCTAACACCATTTTGATTTTATCCTGAAAATAACTTTCCACGTGTTGTGCCGTAGTTGGGCTAATGCTACTAAACGGGTTGGCACTAGGTGCGGCCAATGGGAAAGGGAGTTGACTTAAAAGTTGTAGGGTTGTAGGATGATTGGGCACACGCACCGCAACGGTATCTTTTCCTGCGGTAATCAAATCGGGGATGCACTCTTGTTTTGGAAGTACCAACGTCAATGGTCCTGGCCAAAACGTATCGGCCAACTGCTTAGCTTTTTCAGGGACATGGCTCACAATGCTTTCTAAATTTTCAGCCGAGGGAATATGTACAATAAGCGGGTTAAAAAAAGGGCGTTTTTTGGTCTCAAAAATGGCGTTTATGGCTTTTTCACTGTAAATATTTCCAGCTAGACCATACACCGTTTCCGTCGGAATGGCGACGACTTCTTCTTTGCTAAGCAGTGCAACGGCTTTCGATATGTCTTTTGAAATGATGCTCACAATTCCGAATTAAGCGGTGCAAAAGTACGGTGTTTTATTGAGTTTTCAAGGCCTGTAAGGCTTTTAGAAACCCTCCTAATTTCGATGCATCGAAATTTTCCTCCCTTTTCTAAAAGGGAGGAGCGATATTCCATGGGATTAGGAATGAATTCCAAAGATTACAGAATGTATTAATTTAGACGGTTGAAGCTGTCTTAAAAGTAAGTCGACGTGTCATTCTGAATTTATTTCAGAATCTCAACATGTTGATTTTCAATTATTATGTGAACCTGAAACAAGTTCAGGTTGACAAAAAATTGACTTTTCAGACAGCCTCAATGAATTTTCATTTTTCAAATACTTGTATGTCAAAACTCCACAAGCCGTAACCTGGTACAAAATTTATCAAGGAAATATAGCAACTGGATAAAACAGAGTTGGCAGACTCCTAAGCTCCTCTAAAATTACTTGAACTAACGTTCGCATAATTTCATTTCAAGCCCTGTTTGATTGCATAGTTTACCAGACCTGTGTTACTTTTAATACCCAACTTTTTATGGATGTTTTTACGGTGGGTGTCAATAGTGAATTTGCTTAATTTTAAATGTTTAGCAATTTCAATTGAGGTTCTCCCTTTTACCACCAGTTGCAAAATTTCTGTTTCCCGTTTGGTGAGTTCAGTTTGTGGTGTTGTTTTCTCTTTATTGAACCAATCTTTGATGCTTTCCGGTAGGTTTTTGCTAAAGTAATATTCCCCTTTTACCAAGGTGTTAATAGCTAATTCCAGTTCATCTTTATCTACATTTTTGGTGACGTAACCTTTGGCGCCAACATCAAGCATTTCGGTAACATCAACAGTTTGGTCAAACATGCTCAATGCTAAAACCTTAATTTTTGGATGCTCCAAGGTCAGACGCCTGGTCAATCCAACACCATCCAAAATAGGCATACGGATATCTGTTATAATAATATCAGGTTGCACACCGCCTTCTAGCATTTTTAAGACTTCTAAACCATTATTGGCCTCTCCAATAACTTCAACATTCATTACTTTCTGCAGGATAGACTTTATCCCGTCAATAAACAATTGGTGATCGTCGGCAATGATAACTTTTATGGTCATGTTGGAATATTTAAAATTATGGTGGTGCCGTTACCTATTGAGGTATCTATAACCACATCGCCTTGCATTTTTTCCACCCGCTTTTCAATATTAACCAAACCTATACCAGATTTTTGGGTATTGAGGTTAAAACCTTTGCCGTTGTCTTCCACTATAATGTTAAGCATACAGTTATCTTCTGAAAATTGAATCGTAGCCTCGCTCGCTTCCGAATGTTTGATAATGTTGGTGATGAGTTCCTGCAGGATTCGAAATATTTGAATTTCAATATTATTTTCAATTCGTTTTTTTACATCAATATTGATGACATCGATTTTGACCTTTTTCGTGTCTGAAATTTGCTCTGCGATAGCAAGTGTAGAAGGAATAAGCCCACTGCTAATCTGAGCTCCGAAGTTTTTGTTCTTTGAAATATTCCGTATTTCATTATAAGTGTCGCCAATTAAACTTTTCAATTTTTTGTAATAATTTGAAAAATCATCCTTCTCATCATAACTCTCTAAAAAAAGTTTTAAAGTGGCGACTTTGCTCCCTAAATTATCATGAAGTTCTGCGGCCATTTTTGAGCGTTCCTTTTCTTGGGCTTCCAGAATATTATCAATGCCCTCCAGTTCTTTGGCCTGAAGCATTTGGTCAAAATCCTGTTCTTTAATTTTTAGATTTTGTTGCATAATGATACGCTTTCGCTTGGCGTTTTTTTGTAAGAAATAAATAGAAAGAATAGCTAGCGTGAAGGCCAACAATGCACCGATAAAGAGATAGAAGTTTTGTTGCCGCCTGTGGTTTACTTCAAGATTTTCAGTTTCCAGTTTTAGGATTTCATTCTCCTTTTTTTCCGTTTCGTATTTGGTTTGAATCTCTAGGAAGCTTTTTTGATTTTCTTCGTTAAGTATACTGTCGTTAAGGGTATTGGACTTTTTTGCATAATCGAGAGCCATATCCAATTGGCCTATTTTTGCATGGGCTTCGCTTAAATTATTATATACCGATACCAACTGTTTCCCTTTGATAGTTTTTTCTGCTTTTTTGAAATAGTCAATGGCCGTCCTATACTCCTTTCGTTTTAAATAGGCATAGCCCAAGTTGTTTTGGGTAATGTCCATCCCTGATTTAAGACTTAGTTCTTTTTTTATTTCCAAGGTTTTTTCGAGATAGGTTTTTGCCTTCTTCGAATCTTTTTCCAGGTATAATTCGCCCAAATTGTTGTAAATGATAGACAGCGACCGCTTATTGCCAAGTTCCAAAGCGAGTTTTTCGGCCTTTGTATTGGCGTCAATAGCTTGCAAGGTATCCCCATTTTTGTAGAATTGCGTAGCAAGATTTGGAAGCGTGATAAGCTTGAGTTGCACTTGATTTTCATCTTCAAAAATAGCCAAGGCTTTTTGGCTGTATTCAATAGCTTTAGGGTACAGGTCCAATTCGGCAAAGGCACTGGCAATGTTGCTGTAGCATTTAGCGGCATTCAGATGGTCATTGGTGCTTTCAAAAAAGCTGGCACTTTCTGTTAAAGTGGCAATTGTACTATTATAATCGCCTTGCCGAAGTTGGATGGCTCCGATGCTAATGTTGATAATAGCCGCACGTTCATTTTCATTTAGTGTTTTGAGGATATCTTTTGCATTTTTAAAAAAATAAGTGGCGGAATCCAATTGCCCAATAAAAAAATGGGTTCTCCCCAGTTGATTATTGGTTTCAGCCAACAAGGAATCATTGTTACGGTATGATAAAGCCTGATGGCCATGAAGGATACTCTTGTTTAAATCAACGCGTTCAAATAAATGGGCAAGTTTTAGATTGATTTTTGCTTTTGAAAAAACATCTGTCGTATGCTTAAGCTCTATCTTGAGACTATCTATAGCCAATTCCTGGGCAGAGCCAACAAAAGTTGCCCAAATTGCCAGGAAAAGGAAGCACTGTTTCATGGTGAAATTCTAGTATCTTCGAAGATAGCCAATTTTCAAATTAATTACCCGAGCAACAATTGCATGCTGCGGCCTCTATTTCCAACTTTTGTGAATAGGAGCGGATTTCATTTAGAAATACCTTTGTGTTAGCGGCTTGGTACATTCTTCGTTTTAAATCTTTTAAAAAGCTATCACTTAAACAATTGGAGGCTTTAATATGGTTTAAGGCATAGCCAATGGTTTTATCCATCCAGTCCCATCCGTAGCCTTCGTAAGCGCCGAGTTCCAAACCGTACACTAATTTGCCAAGTCCAAGTAGCGCATGGCAATTTACAGTGCCTCCAACTTTGGCTCCTTCTTGAAAAACGTAAAATACTTTATGGCCTGCAAAGTCAAACCTAAAGGACGTTAAGGGCGCATTTTTTTTCTTGCTATATACAAAAGTATAGGTATGGGAAGTATGCCCGGGGTACCAATCATGTACTCCTGAAGAGCTTGCCGTTGTGCTCACTTGAGAAATATTTCCATTATAGACGTAGTTTGGATACCTTTCGAGTACTGTTACGTTATTAGCCGCGTAAACGTTGGCGATACCCCACTTATAGCCACATGGAGTATTGCAACTGGTACAGGTAATTGTTATATCAAATCGTTCACCATCCTGCAAAGTGGAGAGGTCTTTACTGAATTTCCAATTGATGTTATAAGTACCCACGCAATTGGTTCTGTAAGGACGATTGAATGCGATACTGCCTCCATATTGGTCGGCCTTTACACTGGCTCTAAAATCTTTTGAGGACTGTGGAAAGATGTCTTTAAGGCTTATGACTTGTGCGTTTAGAGAAAAACCAAAGAAAAGAATTCCCATAATCAGTATAACTAGTGTTTTCATAATTAAAAATTTTAGATAAAACTAGAGCCCTATGTTCACCTTTCAAATACCTACAATTAGGTATATGAAAAACAAGGGGCCGGAAATAACTTTGTATTAAATCGTAAAAGCTATTATCATGAAAACATATTATCTGCTTCTGATGGCAATTATATTTTTTTGCTCATCGTGTGAAGAATTGGAAGAATTAATAGAAGAGGAGTTTGAAGTACAAACTACCTTTATTACCGAATTGGAAACAAACGTGCCTAATGCTTCCTCTCCTGAAGAGGCCGTAAATTTTAAATCGAACCTGGGATTTTGGGATTTCACCCAAGACCCGAATGTGTCTGAATACTTGGGAGATCCAGACGAGATTACTAAGATTGAAATCAATTCCGTGAGATACTTTTACAAAAATGTTACAGGCAATGAAGACGCACATGTACAAGGTGAAATGGTGTTCTCAGTAGGCCAAGGAGGCGAATCCTACAGTACGGTACAAACCAATTTAGCCCAGGCCGATTTTAACAATACCGCATATAATTTGGCTGGTGATTTTAGTCCTGTGAACAATGCTATCACCCAATTTAGAAGTATTGGGTTCTTCTATGAGGGCTCCGTTTCCGATAATCCGGTACGTTTTACTACTGATGTTTCTATCACTGTGACGGTTACTATCAAACCTGATATTGATAACTTTTAACCTTTAATTGTTATGAAAACGATAAAATGTATTTTTTTTACAGCCTTATTTTGGTTGGTTCTAGTCTCGTGTGATGAAGATGAGATACTTGCAGAAAGTCGTGATTTACTGAAATTTGAAATTGAATTAATTAATAATAATTTTGACGTATGCGCTTCTTTTCCAATTACATACCTTATTGATGAAGAAGGTGTTCAGATGAGTTATAATGTAGCTTCTGGTAATTCTCAATCAGTATTTTTAAACGTTAGAAGAGGTGAATTTATTGGGGTAACGGCTTTCAATACTGACGACACATCAAATACGGTTTTGGCTTTTGCAAATATTGACACCAAACAGTATTCCATGGATGAAACTAATAGGCTGAGAGTGTATTACACGGAATGTCCAGTTATTGATAAAATTCTGTGGGTGAAGTTTTAAAATAAAGTATATCCATTAATGGTGTCCTATCAGATGGCAAAAAGCAGTGATTTTTACCTACTTTTGCAGGGCTATGCAAGAGTTAAAGCTATCCAATTGGTTGCCAACCACAAACCGCGAAGTTAAAATCCGTGGGTGGGAAGCACTAGACGTTATTTTGTTTAGCGGAGATGCCTATGTGGATCACCCTTCCTTTGGGCCTGCGGTGATCGGGCGTATTTTGGAAAGTTATGGACTTCGAGTCGCCATTGTACCACAGCCAAACGTCAATGATAATCTTCAGGATTTTGTAAAGCTTGGTGCTCCTAAGCTCTTTTTTGGGATTACGGGAGGCTGTATGGACCCAATGGTGAGTAACTACACCGCCAGTAAACGCAAACGTAAAAAGGATGCCTATACCCCTAATGGTGATATTGGTTTTAGGCCGGATTATGCCACCACGGTGTATTCCAACATTCTAAAGGAAAAGTGGCCTGACGTACCTGTTTTGATTGGCGGAATTGAGGCTTCTTTGCGACGGGTCACCCATTACGATTATTGGAGCGATAAGTTGATGCCCTCTATTTTGGAAAGCTCCAAAGCGGATATGCTGGTGTACGGCATGGGAGAGCAACCGCTTCGGGAAATTGTGAGACTGCTGCAAAAGGGTGTGCCTTTCAGCAGTATTACAACAATAAAGCAAACAGCTGTTTTATTGCCTCCTGAAGCAAAAATCCCAAAAAACAAAAATTGGGAGGATGTTGAAATTGCTTCCCATGAAGATTGCTTGAATGATAAAAAAACGTTTGCTTCCAACTTCAAAGTTATCGAGCAGGAAAGTAATAAACTTTACGCTAGGCGAATTTTTCAAAACGTTGGGGATAAAACCTTGATGATTAATCCGCCTTATCCAACAATGACGGAAGAAGAAATAGATGCTTCTTTTGAATTGCCATATACACGTTTGCCCCATCCCAAATACAACAAACGCGGGCCGATACCGGCCTACGAAATGATTAAGTTTTCCATCAACATACATCGCGGGTGTTTTGGAGGTTGTAGTTTTTGTACCATTTCCGCGCATCAGGGAAAATTTATTGCATCTAGAAGCCAAGAATCGGTGTTACGGGAAGTGGACACTGTGGCTAATATGCCAGATTTTAAAGGTTATTTGTCAGACATCGGTGGTCCAAGTGCGAATATGTATAAAATGAAGGGCAAGGTTCAGGAGATTTGCGACAAGTGTGTGGCACCTTCCTGTATTTCTCCAGTAATTTGTAGCAATTTGGATACCTCTCATAAACCTTTGACACAGTTGTATCAAGCCGTCGATAATCATCCTAAGGTCAAAAAATCGTTCATTGGAAGTGGTATTCGCCACGATATGCTGGTGCCGGAGTTCAATAAAAATGCGGACGCAAAGGAATTGGATGATTATACCGAAGAAGTGATGACCAAGCACGTGTCGGGACGACTAAAAGTAGCACCCGAGCATACTAGTGATCCGGTTTTAAAATTAATGCGGAAACCTTCTTTTAGCTATTTCCACAAGTTTAAGGAAAGGTTCGATAAAATCAATAGCAAGAACAAGTTGAAGTTGCAATTGATTCCCTATTTCATTTCAAACCACCCCGCTTGCGAAGCGGAAGACATGGCCAACTTAGCGGCCGAAACTAAAGATATGGGTTTCCAATTGGAGCAGGTGCAAGGGTTTACACCAACCCCAATGACCGTTGCAACGGTGATTTATTACAGTGGTTATCATCCATACACATTACAAAAGGTAAACACCCCAAAAACTGCCAAGGAAAAAGAAGAACAGCACCGTTTTTTCTTTTGGTATAAAGACGAAAACAAAGCTTGGATTAAAAACACTCTAAACAAACTCGGGCGCCAGGATCTATTGGAAAAACTTCTCCCCAAGAAAAGTGAACAATGGCGTAAAAACAAACCTGGAAAACCCAAGCATACCTTTGATGACGCAGTGCCTTTTAATCAAAGGAAGAATAAGGCTAAGTTTAGGAGTAAGAAGAAGCGTTGATTGGTAGTTTTGGAACTACACCCCTGTGGTCCCCTCAAGGGGACATTGGTTTTCGTTTTTTTGACTCAAACAGAGGGCACTTCATTCAATATTTTATTACCCGAACAAGTATTTTTAAAGGCATGAGTGGTGTCCCCTTGAGGGGACTTTAGGGGTGTTGGAAACATTAATGTGCCTCCAACCAATTATCGCCAATATCCAAATCCACATCCAAAGGCACATCCAATTGATAGGCATTCTCCATTTCGGTTTTTACCAGAGTTTTGATGTCTTCTAACTCGGGTTTGTAAACATCAAATACTAATTCATCATGCACCTGTAATAACATTTTCGTTTTAAAATCACCTTCGATGAGTTTTTTATGGATGTTAATCATGGCAATTTTAATAATATCAGCCGCACTTCCCTGAATGGGAGCGTTTACGGCATTACGTTCGGCCGCACCACGGACCACAGCGTTTCTGGAATTGATATCCTTTAAGTAACGACGACGCCCTAAAACGGTTTGGACATAACCGTTATCCCTCGCAAAATCGACTTGATCGTGAATAAAGTTTCGCAGTTTTGGATAGGTGGCATAATAGGTGTCAATCAACTCCTTGGCTTCGGTTCGCGATAAATCAGTCTGGTTGCTCAACCCAAAAGCAGATACCCCGTAGATGATACCAAAATTCACCGTTTTAGCATTACTACGCTGTTCACGAGACACTTCTTCAATTGGGACATTAAACACCTTTGATGCCGTGGAAGCATGAATGTCCTCCCCATTTTTAAAGGCTGAAATCATGGTTTCCTCCTTGCTAAGTGCGGCAATGATACGCAATTCGATTTGAGAGTAGTCAGCCGCCAAAAGGGTGTAATCCTCATTTCGGGGGATAAATGCTTTTCGAACTTGTCGCCCACGTTCTGTACGGATGGGAATATTTTGCAGGTTCGGGTTATTGCTACTCAATCGGCCCGTTGCAGCCACCGTTTGCATGTAGTCGGTGTGCACACGTCCTGTTTGCTCCAAAACTTGTGTTGGCAACGCATCTACATATGTGCTTTTTAGTTTGGACAGCCCCCTGAAATCGAGAATATTTTGAATGATTTTGTGGTCTTTGGCCAAATAGCTCAGCACATCTTCCGCTGTAGAATACTGCCCAGATTTAGTTTTTTTCGGCTTATCCACCAACTTCATTTTTTCAAATAAAATCACACCCAATTGCTTTGGTGAGGCGATATTGAATTCCTTCCCAGCTTCTTTATAAATTTTTTCTTCAAGTGCTTTTATGTCTTTATCCAATTCTTCGGAAAGACCATTTAAAAACCCTTTATGCAAATTGATGCCCTCCAGTTCCATATCGGCTAAAACACGAAGTAATGGCACTTCAATATCATCAAATAACTTTTGGGTATTGGCTTCGCCTAATTCATTTTGAAAATGCTCTTTCAATTGTAAAGTGATGTCGGCATCTTCAACAGCGTACTCGGTTTGCTTGTCCAACGGTACTTCCCGCATGGACAATTGATTTTTTCCTTTTTTGCCAATCAGAGTTTCAATGGAAATAGGGGTGTAGTTCAAATAGGTTTCGGCCAATACATCCATATTGTGGCGCATGTCTGGATTGATGAGGTAATGCGCCAACATGGTGTCAAAAAGCTTGCCTTTCACCTCCACATTATATTTGGCTAAAACTTTTATATCGTACTTTAAATTTTGACCAATTTTTTCAATGGTTTCGCTTTCAAAAAATGAGCGTAACTGCTCAATTAACTCTTGAGCTTCGTCTTTATTTTCAGGGAAGGGGAGATAAAATCCTTTGCCAACTTCCCATGAGAAGGCAATTCCCACCAGTTCCGCAGTGATTGGATTAATGTCCGTTGTTTCGGTGTCAAAACACACCGAAGCTTGGTTCATCAAATTTTTTAGGAATAGTTTGGTGGCCAAACCAGTGCTTACACTTTGATAAAAATGTGGAGTTGTTTCGGCAGTTTTTCTAGTATATTCTGAATCAGCTTTGGTGTCGTTTGAAGGATCCGTCCCGAATAAAGAAAACTGCCCAGCACCTGCAGATTTTTTTTCTTTTGGGGTGGGTTGTTCTGTTTTTTGTTCTCTGCTTTCCTGAGGAGTTGAATTGGTTGAAGCACTACTATCGTTGGCGAAAGTCTTCAAAAAGTTTTCGGTCAAACGTCGAAACTCCAGTTCTTGAAAAATTTCTTTTACTTTTTCAACATCGGGATGGTCCAATTCAAAATCCTTTGCGTCAAATTCTACAGGAACATCCAGCATAATAGTGGCCAGTTTTTTGGAAAGTAACCCCAATTTGCCATTGGCCTCCACTTTCTCTTTCATTTTGCCCTTTAACTGGTCGGTATTGGCCAAAAGGCCTTCCATGCTTCCAAACTGGGCTATGAATTTTTTCGCTGTTTTTTCACCTACCCCGGGAAGTCCTGGAATATTGTCGCTACTGTCTCCCATCATACCCAAAAAGTCTATGACTTGCATCGGGTCTTCCACTTCAAACTTTTTCTTCACTTCGGGAATACCCCATGTTTCGTAACCGCCTCCAAAAACGGGGCGATACATAAACACATTTTCTGTCACCAATTGTGCAAAATCTTTATCTGGTGTGACCATATAGGTCTTGTAACCTTCCTTTTCCGCCTGACGAGATAGGGTGCCAATAACGTCGTCAGCCTCATACCCCTCCTTTACCATAATTGGGATGTGCATCGCTTTCAAAATATTGTAAATATGGGGAATGGCGGTTGTGATGCCTTCAGGGGTGGCGTCTCTATTGGCTTTGTATTCCCCGTACATTTCCACACGGTCTGTACTGCCACCTTTATCAAAACACACAGCCAAATGGTCGGGGCGCTCCCGTTTTATCACATCCAAAAGGGAATTCATAAACCCCATAATGGCCGAGGTATCTTGCCCTTTGGAATTGATTCTTGGGTTTTTGATAAATGCGTAATACCCACGGAAAATTAAGGCATAGGCATCAACTAAAAAAAGGCGTTTTTGGTTTGACATTTTGTGTGTTTTGATAGAGTACCAAAGCTACAAAAAGTTATTGCCTAATAGAAGTATTATAGTTGAATGTTTCTATGCTTACATGAAATTTGACTAAAGTTTTACCCAAGTGCCACCTTCATATCCCCAAAAACCAATTGTTGTAAATGTAGCATTAGTAGAGGTTACATAAATAAAGTCTCCATTAACTGCGGTTAATGCGCTTGCTTGTGCAGCAGTAAACCTACCAGATTTAAATACATTTTGGTCTGCTACCTTTAAATCGCCATTGATTTCAATATTATTAGTTTGAAAATCCCCATAGATTAATGGGGCTGTAGTATTTGAGTTGTCAATATATAATTTATTATTTCCAGATTCTTGCATTCCAGATTGATAACCAATAAAAACATTTCCCGATTTATTTTCAGCAGTTCCAGTATTGGTTTCGGGGTCATAATTACCACCACCAGCTTCAAATCCTATGTATACATTATTTGATGAGTTTACATCAGAATTTCCTGAACTAGCTCCAATAAACACGTTTCTATCATTATTTAAATCCGATGCATTGTCATCATCTAACGATCTTCCAGCATAATCCCCTACAGCTGTATTGTTATCTCCATAAATGTTAAATCTAAGAGATTGGTTTCCAATAGAAGAATTGTTTATTCCAAATATATTTTCTCCTAAAGAAAACGCACCTATAGCTACATTTGATGAACCAGTAGTATTACTGTTAAGCGCATTTCCTCCAATGGCTGAATTATTTCTTCCAGAAGTATTTGCAACTAATGCGGCAAAACCAATAGCGGTATTCCTCAAGCCATCAACGTTATTAGTTAGGACATTATGTCCTATAGCTGTATTGTTTCTTCCAGAAGTGTTTGCGTCTAGAGTAGATGAACCTATAGCGACGTTGTAACTGCCAGAAGTATTTAATTGTAAAGATTGAAATCCTATAGCAATATTCTGTTCGCCTTCACTAGCTGTATTTCCAACAACATCATTTAAGGCATTCAGTCCTATACCAATATTTCTGTTATGTGAAGCGTCATCAGCATTACCAGCACCAATACCTAAAAATAGCGATGAACCATTATTTGATCCATCAATATCAGATTTTCCATCAGATAGGTCGTCTATTTGTTTAACAAATGGAATCCATGATGTTGTTGCATTGTTCCAATAGTAAAACCCTTCTGCTGGTGTACCACTACCAGTTACAAATACAAGCATGCCATTTTGATTTGCACCTGGATTGGTAGCTGGAAACTCATCAATTTTAGGAATTAAAATGCCATCAGTAATAGCCGGAGTAGCTTGATTACTTGAAGATATATGTAAAGCTGAATCTGGAGTAGTAGTATTTATACCAACTTGTGCTATAGTGAATTGGGAAAATGGGACAAAAAAAAGCGTGAATAACAATTTGATTTTCATGAGATTATGGGGTGTTTTTTATTAAAAATAGAGAGTTTTTTAATTAATAACAATCCTTTTGACGACTTGCTTATTCTGTTGAGATTTAATTTTTAATATATAAATACCAGATTCTAAAGAACCAATTGATAGCTTATTCTGGCTTTTAACAGATATTATTTTTTTGCCTTGTATATTGTATAATTCTAATGTGTCGAACGACTTGTTTGAGTGTATATTTATAACATCATTCGTAGGATTAGGATAAACCCTAACATCTGCATTAGTAAAAGTAGTAGTACTTAAGCTATTTACAATTGAAATATTGAAACTCGTATTTGCGGTGTTGTCTGCCAAATCAATAGTTCTAAATACTCTAATCCAATAGGTACTATTTGCTGACAAATTGGTAACAGTTCCAGATTCTTCAAAACACGCTAAGCTGTTATTGTCCATACAGTCATCGAAAATGGCAAAATTATTCCAGGTAGTATTGCCATCAATTTCAATATCGCCATTCAGAGGCATTTCAAAACTGTACCAGATATCTACATAGTCTTCATTTGTTCCAGTTGTACACCCTGTTTCATTATTAACTGTTGCCCCACCAATTTCAAAATTAATAGTGGTTATACTGCCTTCAGTTACAGTAAAGTTTTCTGCTGAAGCACACGTGTCATTAGTAACTTCCTCGAATGCTTGTATGCCGAAACTTGTAAATACGTTGTCAGCCAGAGAGACAGTTCTAAACACTCTTAATTTGTAATTGGTTCCATTAGTTAATCCACTAATGAATTGATTGTTATTTCCGCATTGAATCATATTACCGTTGCAGGCATCGTATAGCGCAAAATTGTTCCAACTGGTAACACCATTTATATAGAGGTTACCATTAACTGGTATGGTAAATTCGTACCAGATGTCTACATAATCGGCTGTACTATCGCATCCAACTTCGTTAAGCACCTCAGCCCCGCCAATGTTAAAATCATATGTCAACGCTTCGGTTGTAACTGTAATAGTTTCTGCTGAAGCACAGGTGTCATTAGTAACTTCTTCGAATGCTTGTATGCCGAAACTTGTAAATGCGTTGTCAGCCAGAGAGACAGTTCTAAACACTCTTAATTTGTAATTGGTTCCATTAGTTAATCCACTAATGAATTGATTGTTATTTCCGCATTGAATCATATTACCGTTGCAGGCATCGTATAGCGCAAAATTGTTCCAACTGGTAACACCATTTATATAGAGGTTACCATTAACTGGTATGGTAAATTCGTACCAGATATCTACATAATCGGCTGTACTATCGCATCCAACTTCGTTAAGTACCTCAGCCCCGCCAATGTTAAAATTGTATGTTAAGGCTTCGGTTGTTGTAACTGTAATAGTTTCTGCTGACGCGCAGGTGTCATTAGTAACTTCGTCGAATGCTTGTATGCCGAAACTTGTAAATCCGTTGTCAGCTAGAGAGACGGTTCTAAACACTCTTAATTTGTAAATAGTTCCACTGGTTAACCCACTAATAAATTGATTGTTATTTCCACATTGAATCATATTACCGTTACAGGCATCGTATAGTCCAAAATTGTTCCAACTAGTAACAGCATTTATGTAGAGGTTACCAGTTACTGGCATGGTAAATTCGTACCAGATATCTACATAATCGGCTGTGCCATTGCATCCAACTTCGTTAAGAATTTCGGCCCCACCAATATTGAAATCGTACAACAATTCTTGGGTTGTTGAAGCTGTAATAGTTTCCGCTGTAGCGCAAGTGTCATTAGTAACTTCTTCGAATGCTTGTATACCGAAACTTGTAAATCCGTTGTCAGCTAGAGAGACGGTTCTAAACACTCTTAATTTGTAATTAGTTCCACTGGTTAACCCACTAATAAATTGATTGTTATTTCCGCATTGAATCATATTACCGTTACAGGCATCGTATAGCGCAAAATTGTTCCAACTGGTAACACCATTAATATAGAGATTACCATTAAACGGCATGGTAAATTCGTACCATACGTCAACATAATCATCAGTGGTAGTACATCCTAATTCGTCATTGACGGAAGCATCAACAATTTCAAAGGTAAAGGATGTGAGCGAAGTGTCTATAGTAATTAGTTCAGCATTGGCACAATCGTCGTTTGCAGGTTGGCCAAAAGTCATTTGTAAACTAGCTAAACATAAAATGAGGTAGATTTTTTTCATGATGTTTATTATTTGCATTTTAATTAATGATATAGTTCTTCATACATATATTCATAAAATGCGTATCGATGGATATTTGATTTGGGTTTAAAGTGTTTTAGAATAATCTCTTAATATCTGTAGTTTTTGTGTCGACACAAGTATTAATAGAGTGTAACACATAATACATTAGAGTTTAATACCACTAAAGAAATTAGTAATATTGAAGTTTTCATAACAAATAGAATTTTTAAACTGAGTTCGATTAATTTGATAAAAGCAAACACCTCGATTATTTTTTGTTTAAATAGAATGGTTACCCTAAGAGGCTTAAAACCCTCCTTTTAGATTTTAAAAGACCAACCAACGCTCTCAAAATCTTGCAGTTCACATATTCGTTAGCGTATTATCAAATATTTAATAATCGAACTCAGGTTTGCTATTAATAGCCACGCAAATCTATCTTTGAATTGAAAAATTGAAGTGGACTATTTTTTCAAAAGAGGGTAGTATTTTGTCAAAAGAAAGAAATTGAAAGGTAATATCTTTTTAAATAGAATAATTTATTTTCTGATAATCAATTAGTTGCGAAAATTGGATGGACTATCGTTAAACTCCTCTTTAAAAGCTTTACTAAACCAGTTGGGATTATTGAATCCTGTAGAATATGCGATTTCTGAAACAGAGAGTTCAGTAGATTTGAGCAGTTTTTTTGCCTTTTCCAAACGTACTTTCCTAATAAAAATTGCTGTACTAGTATTTGAGATTGCTTTTAATTTTCGGTAGAGTTGTGAGTCGCTCATGGCCATGTATTTTGCTAATTCTTTAGCTCCAAAATTTGGGTCGTCTACATGTAGATGAATAGCATCCAAAGTAGTATTTAAGAAGATGAGGTTTTTATCTGTGGGTTGGTTGTTCTCACATGAAGATTCAACAATTTTAGTAACGGTATAGCGTTCTTGTAATTTCTTTCGTTTTGTAATGAGCATTTGCATACGCAAACGTAATTCTTCTTTTTGAAAAGGTTTAGTTAAATAAGCATCTGCACCACTGGTAATTCCTTGTAGTTTATCCTCTTGCATGGCTTTTGAGGTTAACATTATTATAGGAATATGATTTGTATTGTTATTAGATTGCAGTTTTTGTGTAAGTTGTAAACCATCCATAATAGGCATCATAACATCAGTAATCATAATATCTGGGATTTGTTTTGTAGCAAGTTCTAATCCTTTTTTGCCATCTTTTGCAACTGTAACTTTATAATCTGGTTTTAAACAAGAGGCTATATAACGTGCCATATCGGTATTGTCTTCTACAATAAGTACACTATTAGCATCTTCGTTTGCAATTACATCATCAATTTGAGGTACTACCGGACCAATAGTTGTTTTTTTGGTATTAATAATTGGATCTTTTAGTTTCTCATTGTTTGTAATAGGTAATGTTATTGTAAATGTAGAACCTTGTCCCAATTTTGATTGCACTTTTATCTTACCTTTAAACAGTTCTACCAATTCTTTAGTTAGTGCTAAACCAATTCCTGTGCCTTGTGATACTTTTTGATTAGCATTTTCTACTTGGTAAAAGCGATCAAAAATAAAAGGCAATGCTTGTTCTGAAATTCCACAACCTTGGTCTATCACTTCCAATCGTAGGATTTTATTATTTAATTTTTCTAGATTTATTGTTAATTCTGATTGCTGAGGTGAAAACTTTAATGCATTAGAAATAAGATTAGTGACGATTTGTCGCCATTTTTCGGCATCATAATCTATAATTATTTTATCTGGCTTTGGATTAAACTTTAACGCTATGAGTTTATCAGAAGCAATGTTTAGAAAGCTATCTACAATATGATTAGTATAGGTTGCGATATCATTTTGAATAAGATTGGTATTGAGTTGTTTCTTTTCGAGCTTTGCTAAATTTAGCATTTGGTTTACTAAATCCAGTAAATTATTACTGTTTTGTTCTATGGTTTCTAATGATGTTTTAATACCCTCTTTACTTGAAATCCCTTCTTTTAAATTATCTAAATAACCATTTATTATGGTTAGAGGTGTTCTAAACTCATGAGTAATATTTGTAATAAAGCGAGATTTTAGGGTGTCTAATTCTTGTAAACGTTTAGATTCTTGTCTTGCAATTTGCCGTTGCAAGCTTAATCTGTAGAATATATAAGCCAAAAATAAAAATGTTAGAATGTAAAAAGCATAAGCAATATTACTTTGATACCATGGCGGAATAACTTTAATTCTTAACTCTAAAGGTGACTTGTTCCAAATCTTATTACGTGACTTCCCTTGTATTTTTAATTGATTTAGTCCTTTAGGTAAACTTAATATTTGGAGTTCTTTAGAGTTTCTTAGTTCATTCCATTGGTTATCATTTAATGCATATATAAATTGATTATTTTTATTGGGCCTAAGGTCTAAATCTGAAAAATTAATATAACATGGGAAATCATCATGATTTAATACAATTTCTTTAGTTTTTGTAATACTCTCCTTTGTTATTTCTGGATGACTTAAAGAATTTATCTCTTCGTCCTTAATTCTAAGAGACGTAAATGTAAGGTTTCCTGGAACGTCTAGCTCTGAAACTCTTTTCGGATTAAAAATATTAAATCCCTTAACACCTCCAACGTAAATATTGTTGGTCTCTTTGTCGTATAAATATGCACCAAGGTTAAACTCTGTGCCTTGTATACCATCGTGTTGGTCGTAGTTTGTGAATTCTTCGGTTAATTTATTAAACCTAAAAAGACCACCATTGGTAGTGAGCCATAAATTACTATCTATATCTTCAGCAATGTTATACACTACGTTATTGGTTAAGCCTTGTGTTTTTTCATAGCGTTTAAAGGTTTTGCTTGTAGTGTTAAACTTGTTAAGACCTTCTTGGGTAGCCACCCATAAGGTTTTATCTGCATCATGCCACGTATGTAATGTTGTATTATTACTAAGGCTTGTGTTATCATTATCTATGTTAAAGTAATTTGTAAACTTAGGTTTTTTGTAATTGATGTCTTCAAATTGTAGCTTATTAAGTCCGTTTTCAGAAGTAATCCAATAATTTAAATCGCTATCTTGAGACATATTATAAGTGAAGTTTGAACTGATCGCGTTTGAATTAGCGTCAACTTTATAATGTTCAAAAGTGAAGCTTTTAGCTTGTATGTTTCCAGTAAATCTATTAACGCCACCACCATATGTCATAATCCATATACTGCCTTTGTGGTCAACATATACGCCTTTTGTGGCATCATTGCTCAAGGATGTATTATCTTCTATATTATTAAATAAACTTATTATTTTTGGTTGTTTAGGGTTAAAGTTGTTAAGGTCTATTATAGAAAGTCCTTTTAATGTTGCAACCCATAAATAGTTTTTATGGTCTATGGCCATCCCCCTAATTACATTAAATGCTAATGCGTTATTAGTGTTTTCTTTTGTAATGTAAATAGTATTTTGATTGGAATCGATACAATTAATTCCTTTACGAGTTCCTATAAAAGTATAATCTTTACTCTTAGCAAAAGATAAAATGAATGCATTGTTAAGTGCAGTATTTGATGTTGTATTAATAGTTTTAAATACAGGTTCTGTTGATGTAGTTACATCTAGATTATGGGTCCCAACCCATAGCATTTTTCCATCTGTAAAAGTATCATGAACACGATCTGAAGTAATAGAATTCGTGTTTTTTTGTTTGGCTTTGTAAACTACTACATCTTTGAATTTGCCAGTTTCTTCATTAAACCCTTTAACAATAAAAAGCCCATTAAAAGTGCCTATGTAAAACGTATTGTTATATGCGTCTATTGATGAGATATTTAGATTTTCATTCAGCTGTATTTCTTTTTCTAATACTATTTTAGAAAGTTTGTTCTCAATGGTATTAAAAACAAATAAACCATTTGTAGTGCCTATAAAAATAGTATGGTTTTTTACAAATAAAGTATTTATGCTTCCTAAAGCTTTGCCTAAATCTATCTCTTTAAAAGTTGGTTTATGGTTTAACGTTATTTCGGCAGTAAATAGGCGGCCATCTAAAGTACCTATAAACGCATCATTACCATTGGCGAAGGAGGCACTATATTGTGATTTTTTATTTGGTCTAATAATTTTTTCTGATTTGTGTATTGTGCCGTTTTTATCGAAAATAACTATGCCCTCATTCAAGATAGTGGCTATAATCATACCGCTAGCAGTTTTAGATAAACTGTTACATTTACCCTTATTTATAGAAGTAGTTTTAAAACTATTTATATTAGGATTGTAAATAGATATACCATTATTGTTAGTACCAATCCAAATATTACCATAATCATCTTCAACTAGTGCATTTATATAATTACCAGAAATACTTGAAGCATTATTTTTTTCGCTTTTGTAGATTTTGAAAGTAGTACCATCAAATCTATTTAAGCCGTCTTGTGTACCAATCCATAAAAATCCATTCGAATCTTTTAAAATACACTTAATTGTTGTTTGTGATATACCATCATCTAATCCATAATGGTGAAAATTCATTTCTTGACCGTGTAGGTTTGAATAAAAAATTATTACGAGTAAAGGAATTAAAACTTGTTTTAACATAGACATTTGTTAATCTACACCACGAAAAGTTAATCTCAACATATCTTTTTAATAAGTTACATTTTACTTATCTAAAGCCCTTTTTATTCCAGAAGCAAAAAATAACAAATAGGTAAAACACGCTACAGCAATCCAGTAGGTGTATTGTATGTTAAAAACATCAGCTAATTTTCCTTGAAAAGGAAGAATTATGGCGCCACTAAGAATCATCAATATTAAAAATACCGACCCCTGTGATGTGTATTTTCCTAAATCAGCTATACCCAACGTAAAAATGCAAGGCCACATAATTGAGCAAAATAATCCGCCAAAGTAGTAAGCCCCAGAAAAGGCAAAATCGACCAACTGATATTGAAATTGGCCTATATTAAAGTAGGTTTTGCAAAACGGAACAAAAACAGCGTTTGAAGTCCCGATAAATCCCCAAAAGAAGAATACAGTAACGAGTGTTGCAAGCGCTGATTTGTTGTTTTGATTGGTCATAGTCAAAAATTAATCGATTTTTTTAAAATGTCTAAGATAGTAAAATGAGAAACAACGATAGCTAATTAAAACAAGCCAGTCCTGAGGTTTCAGAACGAAAAGCTTTAACAATTTCATAAGACAAAAGGAGTATCTAATATCTATCTTTGGTAAAAAAAATAAGCATGCGTTGGATAATATTTTTATTACTATTCATAGTTATTGATATTTACGCCTTTCAGGCGTTTAGGGCCATTTCCAAAACGGTTTGGATGACTGCCCTGTATTGGGGTGTTTCCCTGTTGGTTTTGGGTAATTTTATCTATCGTTTTTATGGCCTAAGCCGAGCAGATTATGGCAACCCTCAAGCCTATGCCTTTGCCTTAGTTATAGCTTTTTTGGTTCCAAAAATAATTGTGTTGGGCATCATGTTTGCCGAAGATATTTTTAGGGTACCTCAGGCCATTTTTCGTTATTTTACCGAAGGGCCAAATGCCAACGTAAAATATATGCCTTCCCGACGCGCTTTCATATCAAAGATTGCCTTGGGTATCGCCGCCATTCCCTTTGGGGCGATTCTCTACGGGATTTATAACGGAAAATATAACTTCAAAGTTTTGAAGTACACTTTGAGTTTTGAGGATTTACCGGATGCTTTTGATGGCTACAAACTAACCCAAATAAGCGATATCCATTCTGGAAGTTTTGATAATAAGGAAAAGGTGGCCTATGCCATTGATTTGATAAACGAGCAACAAAGTGATATGATTTTGTTTACTGGCGATATGGTGAACAATGAGGCTAGGGAAATGAGACCCTATGTTGATATCTTTAGTAAGCTAAAGGCTAAAGATGGGCTGTATTCCGTGCTGGGAAATCATGATTATGGCGATTATATCCGATGGGAATCGGATGAGGCGAAGCGACAAAATCTCGAAGATTTAAAGCAGATTCAAAAGCAAATAGGATTCGATTTACTTTTAAACGAAAGCCGATATATTGAACGAAACGGCGAAAAAATAGCTTTGGTGGGGGTGGAAAACTGGGGTGCAGGGGGATTTAAGCAGGCTGGCGATTTAAAGAAGGCCGTCAGCAATATTCAAAAAGAAGACTTTAAAATACTATTGAGCCACGACCCTTCCCATTGGGAAAAACAGGTGACTGGAGACGACTACCATTATCATTTAACCTTAAGCGGGCATACCCACGGGATGCAATTTGGCATTGAAATCCCAGGATGGTTTAAATGGAGCCCCGTAAAATGGCGCTATAAATATTGGGCGGGCATTTATGAAGAATTGGGACAATTCATCAATGTGAATCGCGGTTTTGGCTACATTGGGTTCCCCGGCCGTGTTGGGATTTGGCCAGAAATTACTGTTATCGAGCTTAAAAAAGGAGCAAAGACCGTTTAATTGTATGGAAATGTTATATTTATAATGAAATTGCTTATTTTTATAATTAAGTATAGCACTGCCCCTGCCATTAATGCTTTAAATGAATAGATTAAGATATGTCTAAATTTGGGGAATTAATTGACGTTGAAGTTCCTGTTCTGTTGGACTTTTATACGGATTGGAACGAACAATCTACAGCCATGCATCCTGTACTTAGGGATGTCGCTGCCGCTTTGGGCGATAAGGCCAAAGTGATTAAAATTGATGTCGAAAAAAATCAAGAATTGGCCGACGCACTTCGTGTTAAAGGTCTGCCCACATTGATTATTTATAAAAATGGCGAAATGAAATGGCGCCAAAGTGGCGAGCAGGATGCCAATACCCTTATTGATATTATTCAGGAATATATTTAGCGGTTGCTGTCATTCCTGCGGAAGCAGGAATCTTTTTCAGGAGCCATAATACAACTTTTGATTTGAGGGCAACTATTCCAAAGCCTCAAATTTATACCCTTTTGCGCTAAAATGTGCGAGCACTTTCGGCAAGGCATATTGCATATTTTTTGAAGCCTTTACACTATCGTGAAATACAATAATGCTACCGTTAGTTGCTTTTGATAGTACATTGTCCATACATTCTTCTGGACTGACACTTTTTTTCCAATCAAAAGCTAAAACATCCCACATAATAATCTTGTAACCCATCTCAATTAGCTTTCTCCCTTGCTTACGTTTGATTTTGCCATAAGGCGGACGAAATAAATTTACGATTGGAGATTTACAATTTACGATTGCCTTATTGTGAATTTTAGGATTTAGTTTTTGGAATTTGGAGTTTAGTAAACCTTCAGCCATTTTAACATCCTCAAGGTAATCCTTAGTGTTAAACTTCCATCCCTTTAAATGGTGTTGCGTATGATTGCCAATTCGATGGCCGATCTTTAAAACCTTTTGAAAAATTTCGGGATACTTTTCAATATTAGCGCCAATGCAAAAGAATGTGGCTTTGGCATTGTGCATTTCCAATTCATCCAATACCCATTCAGTGATTTCAGGAGTAGGGCCATCGTCAAAAGTCAGGTAAAGGACCTTTTCAGAAGTCTCGATATTCCAAACATAGTTTGGAAATAATGATTTTACAACTTCTGGGGTCTTAACCGGAATTATGGTCATGGCAAGTAGCTATTCAGCAGGTTCAACGCTGCCGCTATCGGCTGGTAAATCGGCATCCGCGCGTGGCTCTACTTCCTCGTCTTCATCACCATAGAAATATTTAAACAACCTTAAATAATTATTAAAAACTTCCCCTTCTTTTTGAGCGAACTCGTCGTCGTATTTTACCAGTACATCCAACAATCCCTTGTAGCGTTGAATATCAGTGTAAATATCCTCAAACATGCGCTCTTGGTTTTCAACTTTGAGACTACTGTAATACGTCAGGTTTTCTTGGTATTTTTTGCTGACATCCAGATACAGTGTTCTTGCTTTTTCCTTAGCACCTGCTTCATAATAAACCCCTACATAAGGTTCGAGCAAAGTGTAATATCCAAAATATTCAACAGGCATGTTTTCCATGGCTATATCCGCAATTTCTTCAGCCTTGTCCAGTTTGCCCTCGTTAATCAATTGTTCAGCAAGCCTTGCTAAATTGCCTCTATATGTGATGGAATTCTTTCGGGTTTCGGTATCGTGATAAATGTTCGGGCTACCGCTATTGCCCCAGTCCCAACCAATGACTTTTTCATACATTAAGTCAGAATCTACGCGTCCCATATCGAAAGGATTTGCACGGTCTATCTCGGTTTTAATAGGTACTAACTTGTAGCACATCCCGTCCAGTTGCAGATAATCCTTCATCCACAGATAGTCGTCGTCACCAAAACTACCGCCAGTAAAATAAATGGGACGTTTCCATTCATTGTTGGCCACTACATCCAACATCAATAATCGGTTTTTGTAAAGTGCTCCGCCTGAAATTTCAACGTCAATATATGGCACTATTTTATCGGCATCTTTTGGCTTTACAATATCACTTTTAAGTGCATTTTTTTTGTTGACAGGAAGGCGTAAATGGCGAGTTGGCAAATAACTTGCATTCAAATCCTGACTTCGGATTCCTGAAATATCCACGCCTTGTTGCTGTAGGAGATATTTGTATTTGGTCCTTGGGTTATCACTGGATATAAAATTTAAAACCTCTTTCAAGTAAAGCGTGTCTGGAACAACTTCCTCCACAATAATATAGTCATTAGTGCCATATTTATACAAATCGTGTGTCAATTGAGAGGGGATAGGATCACTTTCATAAGCCTTCCGTTTCATTTGGTCGATATACCAATCCGTTTGGAACAAACTGGTATTCACGATACGTACATCGGTACGGTAGCCCTCAATTTCCTGTGCGTACCATAGCGCGAAAGTGTCATTATCACCAATAGTGAAGAGAATGGCATTTTCGGCACAGGAATCCAAATACTTTCGGGCCATGGCCTGTGCGGTGTATTTGCCAGATCGGTCGTGGTCGTCCCAGTTGTTGGCCACCAAAATCCCCGGTACTAAAATTAAGCACGCAATGGAAACAATAGGTGCGGCCAATGTTTTTGGCAATGTGTTTTTTAAGGCATTGTAAATAGCATATACCCCAAACCCAACCCAAAGGGCAAATACATAGAACGAACCCACAACGGAGTAGTCCCGCTCACGAGGTTCGAAAGGTCGTACGTTGGTATACACCTGAATGGCAAGTCCGGTAAACAGGAAAAATACCAGCATCACCCAAAAGCGTTTTTTGTCACTATTCAATAGGAAGAACATCCCTATTAAACCCAAAATCAAAGGGAGGAAATAATAGGTATTTCGGGCTTTATTGTTTTTTACGTCGCTTGGTAAATTGTCTTGGGACAAACCGAGGTGCCATTCATCAATAGGTTTAATACCACTGATCCAATTCCCGTGGTTGTCATATTTTCCTTGGATGTCGTCCTGTCTCCCCACAAAGTTCCACATAAAATAGCGCCAGTACATATAGCCCAATTGGTATTCAAAAAGGTATTTGATATTGCTTGCCAAGTCAGGCTTTTCGATATCGATGTAACTTTTATAACGCTTTAAAAAACTGTTGTAATCTTCATAATCTACATTGCCCTGCATCACTTCACCTCGAAAGTCAGAAACTAGTTTGCGCAGTTCGTTTTGCATTTGATATTCAGGTTTCAAACTAAAATTCAAATACCCAGTAAACATCATGTAGTTTTCGGCATGCTCAGGACTCCACATTCTGGGTAAAATAGAGGCGTGGTCTGAATTATAGTTTTGCTTAGCGTCCTTATAATTATTTACTACCACATACTTGCCCTTTTCTTCATCCTTTTCATACTTTGGCTTATCGTCAATGTAGGGGTTGTTTTCATCCAGATAGGCATATTGATCGGTAAACTGTGGGCCATAAAACAAGTGGGTTTCAGGATACTGCTCTAGATTATAATATGCCAATAATTCCCTAGCACTTGAAGGATTATTTTCATTTACCACCACATTCGCATTCGCCCGAATAGGTAGCATCAACCAAGTAGAAAACCCAATAATAACAAAGGTCAGGCAAAGAATACCGGTATTCAAATGCACATAATTCTTTTGTCGGGTATAGCGCAAGGCATAAAAAATCACCGCTACTAAAAACAGTACGGCAATGATAGAACCAGAATTAAATGGCAAGCCAATGCTATTCACAAAAAAGATTTCGAAAACACTGAAAATCTTCAAAATATTCGGTGCCAATAGCTTAAATACAAACAGCAAAATAGCCACCGAAACTACATTGGCGATAATAAAATTGGTAACAGTTACAGTTTTGTAATTTTTGAAGAAATAAATAAGACCAATTACAGGGATGGTCAATAAACCCATAAAATGCACCCCAAAAGACAGCCCGAGAATAAAAGCAATCAAAATCAACCAACGGTTGCCCCGTGGCTTGTCCATATCCTGCTCCCAGCGCAATGCCAGATAAAATAAACAGGACATAATCAAAGTAGCCATGGCGTATACCTCGGTTTCCACGGCATTAAACCAAAACGAATCCGTAAAGGCAAAGGCCAGGCTTCCAACCAAACCACTACCTAAAATGGCAATGCCTTGCTCTTTGGCAATGGTGTTATCGTTTACAACTAATTTTTTCAACAATAAAGTGATGGTCCAAAACATAAACAGAATGGTAAAGGCACTGGCCACAGCACTCATCATGTTCATCATAAGGCCAACAAGTTCGCTATTCCCAAAGGTAAACGTGGAGAAAGAAGCCCCCATCATTTGGAATAATGGTGCCCCCGGTGGATGGCCCACCTGCAGTTTTGCCGCCGTTAAAATATACTCGCCTGCATCCCAAAAACTTACCGTCGGCTCAACCGTTAAACTGTAGGTCATCAAAGCAATTAAAAAAGAGAACCAGCCCAGAATGGTGTTCCATTTTTTAAAATTAAAATCCATCATCAAATATCTGTATTTGTTTGCTGTGGCGAATTTAACAATAAATATGAAACAGCCGTAAATATTATACTTGCGTTAACATAAGTGATTTGGACACTAATTCCACTAATTTGCACAAATGCTTAAACGTACGCTTTATATTGACTTTTTAAAGAAAACCGAATAAAAACCCTCAAGGGGTTATTTAAAATTGGTGAGAATTCGTGGAATTCGTGTCTACAATTTTTTCCCAAAAATACTTGTTCAAATAAAACTTTGTGCTAAATTTGCACCCGCATTGGCCTATGGTGTAACTGGCAACACGTCTGGTTTTGGTCCAGAAGAGTCTAGGTTCGAGCCCTAGTAGGCCAACTGTAGTTTAAAAGTCCTTTCATTTTTTGAGAGGGCTTTTTTGATGGCGTTACCCGCATGGGGTCGGGCTTTCACTACTCAATCCCTCCTGCGTCGGGGATTTCAAACATACCGCTCAATCCCTAACGCACCTATCCGCTAAGTAAATTGTTTATCCAAGCCTCATTCTGTCCTGTAAACTTTGCGCCTTAGCGACTTTGCGAGAAACATCAAATCCGAAACGTCATCACAGGCCGTCTTGCATGGTTAACCAAATCCTCGCTGATACTACCATTAAAAAAATGGGATATGCCCTGCCGTCCGTGAGTGCTCATGCCAATCAAATCCGCATTAATAGATTGCGAAAAATTCATTACACCCTCTTCAATGGTCTTGTCATTATAAATGTGAATGGTACAAAACTCATGTGTAACGGTATCCAAAAAGCCTTGGATGCGGCGTTTAGCCTCGGCGGTAGTCACAAATTTATTGGCGGTAACCACCATCAATAAATGCATTTCGGCTTCAAACAATTTTGCAAATTTTAAGGCCTTCAAAAAGGGCACTTTGGATTCTTCCTTAAAATCGGAAGCAAACACAAAATGACCCACCTTAAATTCGGTATGCCGTTTTTTTACCACCAAAACTGGTACATCCGAGGTGCGCACCACTTTTTCGGTATTAGAGCCAATCAACAGTTCCTTAAACCCACTTGTGCCGTGCGAGCCCATAATCACCAAGTCAATTTGGTACTTTTTGCACACCTGATTGATGGCTTTAAACGTGTCGTGAAACTCGACGGTATCATGTACCGTAAGGCCTTCCAGATAATCCCTGGTTTTTAATTCCTCAAACTTTTTATGCGCCATTTTCATAAAAAACACGGCTTCGGGCAAATCGTTATAGCCTTTTAGGGGGTCAATTTCATGTAGTGGCAAATCCAATACATTCAATAGAAAGATGTCACAGTCGTGCTGTTTGGCCAATTGGGCGGCCACTTCAAGAGCTTTTTCCGCCTGTTCGGAAAAATCGGTTGGGACTAGTATTTTTTTCATGATGGGGAGGTTTAGCTATTCGCTCGATTTTGTCATTTCATGTAGAAAGAGAAAGTTCTTTGAGTTCTTATAAAATTAGGCATAAATTCTTTAAAAATCAATTTAATATCTTATATTTGCGCCGTTGAAAAGGCGAAATTAATTATGAGGGGACGGAAAGTCCCCTCTTTTTATACTTAAAATGTTTAAGGAAAGCGTACAGGAGTTGTTAGGAAACGCGTTGGAAGAACGCCAGGATTTGTTCTTGATTGATTTTGAGGTAAATGCTGCAAATCACATTAAAGTGATATTGGATGGCGACAATGGTGTTTTGGTAGAAGACTGTATGTTTGTGAGCCGTGCCATCGAGCATAATTTGGATAGGGAAGAACAAGATTTTTCACTAGAAGTGATGTCGGCCGGAGCCTCGTCTCCATTAGTCAACAAAAGACAGTATAAAAGGCATATAAACAGAACCTTAAAAGTTAAAACAGCTACCGAAAAACTGGAAGGTGTTTTGGCCGAAGCCACGGACGAAGCCATTCTTTTGGAATGGAAGGCCAGAGAGCCAAAACCCGTTGGCAAGGGAAAGGTAACTGTAAAAAAACAAGCCCAAGTGGCTTACGAGGATATTGTAGAAGCAAAAGTTATGATTAAATTTTAATTCAAGTAGAGTTATGGAGAATGTTGCGTTAATTGAATCTTTTTCGGAATTCAAAGACGATAAACTAATCGACCGTGTTACGCTAATGGCGATTTTAGAAGATGTTTTTAGAAGCGCCTTAAAAAGAAAGTTTGGGGATGATGACAATTTTGACATCATTGTGAACCCGGACAAAGGGGATTTGGAAATTTGGAGAAACCGTATTGTGGTTGCTGATGGTGAAGTTGAAGACGAAAACCAAGAAATCTCTTTAAGCGACGCAAGAAAGATTGAGCCAGATTTTGAGGTTGGCGAGGATGTGTCCGAAGAAGTAAAATTAGTGGATTTGGGAAGACGGGCTATTTTAGCTTTACGCCAAAATCTGATTTCAAAAATTCACGAGCACGACAATACTATTATCTACAAGCAATTTAAAGATTTAGTTGGCGAAATTTATACGGCAGAGGTGCACCATATCCGTCACCGTGCTGTTATTTTATTGGATGACGAGGGCAACGAAATTGTATTGCCAAAAGACAGACAAATCCCCTCGGATTTCTTTAGAAAAGGCGATAACGTTAGAGGTGTTATTGATACGGTTGAGCTTAAAGGCGCAAAACCGACGATTATCATGTCCAGAAGCTCCCCCGTCTTTTTGGAGAAGCTGTTTGAACAAGAAATTCCAGAGGTTTTTGACGGATTGATTACCATCAAAAAAGTAGTTAGAATCCCAGGTGAAAAAGCAAAAGTAGCGGTGGATTCCTACGATGATAGAATTGACCCAGTTGGAGCTTGCGTGGGTATGAAAGGTTCAAGGATTCATGGCATCGTTCGTGAGTTGGGCAACGAGAATATCGATGTGATTAACTACACCAATAACTTACAATTGTTCATCACAAGAGCGTTAAGTCCTGCGCGTGTAACTTCGATTAAACTGGATGAGGAAAACAAACGTGCCGAGGTGATTTTAAAGCCCGAGGAAGTAAGTAAAGCCATTGGTAGAGGTGGTCACAATATCCGTTTGGCTGGTCAATTAACGGGTTACGAAATTGATGTATTTAGAGAAGGTGCTGAGGAAGATGTTGAGTTAAGTGAATTCTCTGATGAAATAGAAGAGTGGATTATCGAAGAATTCAGTAAGGCTGGATTCGATACCGCAAAAAGTGTGTTGGAGCAGGATGTTAACGATTTGGTGAAGCGCACTGATTTAGAAGAAGAAACAATAAATGATGTTGTTAGAATTCTGAAAGAAGAATTCGAAGACTAATACCAATTATTATTAGCAAAATAGGTATTAAATAATATATTTGGGATTTTAAAGGCAATTTATGGCTGAAACAATTAGATTAAATAAAGTTTTACGCGAACTGAACATTTCTTTAGACCGTGCAGTGGAATTCTTGGATTCCAAGGGCATTGAAATTGAAAAGCGTCCGACTACAAAAATCTCTGAGGACACGTATAACGTGCTTGCAGATGAATTTGAGACGGATGCCAATAAGAAAATGAGGTCTCAGAAAGTCAGTGAAGCAAAACTAAAGGAAAAGGAAGATTTGCGTATCAAACGCGAGCAGGAGTTGGAAGCAAAACAGAAGGCCCAGGAAGTTGCAGAGCAAGCGCAACAGGAAGAGGTCATCAAGGCGTCCCCGTCCCTTTCTGGCCCGAAAACCGTTGGCAAAATTGATTTAAACCCGAAGAAGAAGGTTGAAGAGAAGCCAGCTGTTGAAGAAGTTGTAAAAGCTGAGCCACCCAAAGTTGAGGCCAAGGCCGTGGTTGAAGAAAAGGAGACCTCTGAAAAGTTGGCAGCTGATAAGGAAGTTGCAGTTCCGGACGAAAAGGTAAAAACCCAATACCAAAAATTAACGGGGCCTAAGATTGCCGGTGATAAGATCGATTTATCAAAATTCAATAAGCCGAAAAAGAAGAAAGAGGACAAAAAATCCGATGGTGATTCTGATGGTCGAGGTAAAAAGAGACGCAGACGTATCAGTAAAGTTGGGCCAAGTAATGATAATGGTCAAAGAGGCGGTAATCGCAACGATCGAGGCAAAGGCAAAGGCCGAAGAAATATTTTAAAGGAAGAACCTTCTGAAGAAGATGTAAAAAAACAAGTGCGTGAAACACTTGAAAAACTTCAAGGAAAGTCTACAAAAGGCAAAGGAGCCAAATACCGTAGGGAAAAAAGGGATCAGCATAGAGATCAAACCGAAAAAGAGCTTCAAGCTGAGGCGGAAGAAAGCAAAACCCTTAAGGTAACTGAATTTGTGACAGCAAGTGAAGTGGCTACGATGATGGATGTTGGGGTGACCGAGATTATCTCGGCATGTATGTCCTTAGGAATGATGGTGACGATGAACCAGCGTTTGGATGCTGAAACCCTTTCGATTGTTGCGGAGGAATTCGGATATCAAGTGGAGTTTGTTACGGCCGATATCGAAGAAGCTATCGAAGAAGTTGAAGACAATCCTGACGATTTAAAACCCCGTGCACCAATCGTAACCGTAATGGGACATGTAGATCATGGTAAAACCTCGCTTCTGGATTATATCCGTGAGGAAAATGTGATTGCTGGAGAATCCGGAGGGATTACGCAGCATATCGGTGCTTATGGTGTGACTTTGGATAGTGGACAAAAAATAGCGTTCTTGGATACACCGGGTCACGAAGCGTTTACGGCGATGCGTGCCCGTGGTGCTCAGGTTACAGATATTGCCATTATCGTTGCCGCTGCAGATGACGATATCATGCCTCAGACAAAGGAGGCCATTTCCCACGCCCAAGCGGCGGGAGTGCCTATCGTTTTCGCAATTAACAAAATTGATAAGCCCGATGCCAATCCGGAAAAGATTAAAGAAGGTTTGGCCAATATGAATTTATTGGTTGAAGATTGGGGAGGTAAAATCCAATCCCATGATATCTCTGCAAAGTTTGGAACGGGAGTCAAAGAATTATTGGAAAAGGTATTGCTTGAAGCTGAATTATTGGAGTTAAAAGCAAATCCTGACAAACAGGCCTTGGGTACTGTAGTAGAAGCATATTTGGATAAAGGTCGTGGTTATGTATCTACTATCTTGGTTCAGGCAGGAACGTTACGTGTGGGTGATTATGTCCTTGCCGGGCAACACAGTGGTAAGGTGAAAGCCATGCACGATGAAAGAGGGAAAGATGTTGAAGAGGCTGGGCCATCTACTCCTGTATCAATTTTAGGTTTGGACGGGGCGCCACAGGCAGGTGACAAGTTCCATGTCTTTGAGGACGAAAGAGAGGCTAAGCAAATCGCAGCCAAACGTTCTCAATTGCAACGTGAGCAATCCGTAAGAACCCAACGTCATATTACTCTTGATGAAATCGGTCGTCGTATTGCATTGGGTGATTTCCAAGAGTTGAATATTATCCTTAAAGGTGATGTGGACGGCTCTGTTGAGGCATTGACGGATTCATTCCAGAAATTATCTACAGAAGAAATCCAAGTAAATATTCTTCATAAGGGTGTTGGTGCAATTACAGAAAGTGACGTACTATTGGCTTCTGCTTCGGATGCCATTATCGTTGGATTTAATGTACGCCCTGTTGGAAACGCAAGGGACATTGCCGATAAAGAAGAAATCGATATCAGAACCTATTCCATCATTTACGACGCGATTAACGACTTGAAGGATGCCATGGAAGGTATGTTATCTCCTGAATTGAAGGAGGAGGTTACAGGTACGGCAGAAATCCGAAACATTTTCAAAGTATCCAAAGTTGGAAGTATTGCTGGATGTATGGTTACTAATGGTAAGATTTTTAGAAACTCTGGTGTACGCGTTATTCGGGATGGTGTGGTTGTATTCACTGGTGAGTTAGCATCGTTAAAACGATTTAAGGACGATGTAAAAGAAGTCGCCAAAGGCTACGACTGCGGTATGCAGATTAAAAACTACAATGACATTAAAGAAGGCGACATTGTCGAGGCCTTCCATGAAGTTGAGGTGAAGAAAAAATTGAAGTAATTATAAAAAAAAAAGCGAACCATTGGGTTCGCTTTTTTTTATTTCTCAATAGTCATGGCTATTTCTTTTTCTTAGGTTTAAAAATAAAAGCACTTGAAAAGGTTCGCTTTATTTTTTGAAGAGCTCTATCTGCCTCCAAGCGCGTGCTAAAATTACCGGCCCAAACTTTAAAATTTGGGGTTTCATAATGCATCACCGGACGCCACTGGCTATAAGTGTTTGAAAATTCGGTTTGCGCAGATTGAGCGCCCGAGCGGTTCCCAGAATAAATTTGGATTTTATAGCGTCTCGAATCCGTTTCGTCCCGGTTCATTTCTTTTTTTATGTCCAACAACTTTGTGATTTTTTCATCCTGATTGATGGTCACACTACCCTCTTGCGCATAGCTATGAATTGCCATAAAAATTGTGCAAAAACTTATGATGAAAGCGGTTTTTGAATGGAATGCGTTCATTTTTAATTATATTTATGCAAATGTAAACCTTAATAACTGAATTAGTTGCAAATTTATTATTTAGAATCTCTCTAAATTAGTAGTTAACGAAGCGTTAACATTTTGGGTATCGAGTTTAAATATTACTTTTGCCTGAGATTTTACAACTGCGTTTTTTCCATTAATTTTATGAAAAAACCGTACCAAAGTTTAGAAGTTAATATAACCAACAATATGAAACAGGTGATTCACCGTAGATTAAGCAACACGTTTCTTCATTTTAGCTTAATTATATTATTAGCGTTTACTACATCGATTTCGGCTCAGGAAGGAGACCCAGCAAAAGGAAAATCTTTATTTAATGCGAATTGTGCCGCTTGTCACCAATTGGACAAGAAGATGACCGGCCCTGCATTGCGTAATGTTGAGGCCAGATTGTCAGAAGAGCAAGGTTTGGACAGGGATTGGATTTACGCCTGGATCAGAAATAGTGCCGGGGTTATCAAATCTGGTGACGCTTATGCCAATAAAATCTACAATGAGTACGGTGGTGCTGCGATGACGGCCTTCCCTCAATTATCAGACGAGGATTTAAATAACATTTTGGCTTATACTGCTGAAGAGAAAAAAGCACCTGTAGCTGCGGCTGTTGCTGTAACTCCTGAAGGAGGAGGCGGTAATTCTGGTGGAATTTCCAATGAAATTATTCTTGGTGCTCTGGCTATTCTATTTATTCTTTTAGCACTTGGATTGTATTTGGTAAACAAAACATTGCGTCGTTTTGCTACTGCTCAGGGTGTCGAATTACCGGCATCTTCTTCAAGGACGCCATTGTGGAAGGCTTTTGTGCAAAACCAATTTTTAATGTTGGTTACGGCTATTTTCTTTTTGTTGGCCAGTGCATATTTTGCTTACGGGTACTTTATGCAGATTGGTGTGGACCAAGGGTATCAGCCCGTGCAACCGATTCATTTTTCACATAAAATTCATGCAGGCGATAACGGTATCGATTGTAAGTATTGCCACTCTTCTGCTAGGGTGAGCAAAACTTCCGGTATTCCTTCGCTTAACGTATGTATGAACTGTCATAAATCCATTTATGAGTACAATGGTGAAACGTCCGTGGAATACTCCAAGGAGTTTTACGATGGCGAAATCAAAAAATTATACGCAGCGGCAGGATGGGATGATGCTGAGCAAAAATATACCGGAGACTCGCAACCTGTAAAATGGGTTCGTATCCACAATTTACCTGATTTTGCCTACTTCAATCACTCACAGCACGTTACAGTTGCTGGTGTGGAATGTCAAACCTGTCACGGTCCAGTTGAGGAAATGGAGATTTTATATCAATATTCACCTCTAACCATGGGATGGTGTATCAACTGTCACAGAGAAACCAATGTGGATGTAAAAGACAACGGCTATTACGAAAAGATTCACGAAGAACTTTCCAAAAAGTATGGTGTTGACCAATTAACGGCAGCGCAAATGGGAGGTTTGGAATGTGGTAAGTGTCATTATTAAAATAAAATTAAATTACGATTGACGATTTACGAATGACGGAAGTGAAGCATCACATGAAATTAGAATCGTAAATCCGAAATCAAAAATCGTAAATAAATACTATGTCATCAAACAAGAAATACTGGAAAAGTGTTGAAGAGCTAAAAGATAGCTCAATTGTTGAGACGCTAAAACACAACGAATTTGTAGAAGAGATTCCTACCGATGAATTTTTGGGTGATAAGGAAACTTTGGAGGCTACTTCTACCTCACGTCGTGATTTCTTAAAATATGTTGGTTTTACCACTGCGGCCGCTTCATTAGCGGCATGTGAAGGGCCAGTGAAGAAATCAATTCCTTACGTGGTACAGCCGACGGAAATTATTCCTGGTGTTGCTAACTATTATGCAACTACCATTGCAGATGGTTACGATTTTGCAAGTGTTTTGGTAAAAACCCGTGAGGGACGTCCTATTAAGATTGAAAACAACACGATGGCTGGTAGTGGTGCCAATGCCAGAGTGAATGCTTCGGTTTTAGGATTGTATGATAGCCTAAGGGTTATGGGGTCTAAGAAAGGAGGCGAATCTATTTCTTGGGATGATTTTGATGCTGAAACTTCTAAAGCTTTAACGGATATTGCGGCGGCAAATCAATCAATTGTATTGTTGACGCAAACTTTTGCAAGTCCGTCCACAGATAAATTGGTAGGTGAGTTTACTGAGAAATATGGTAACGTTAGCCATGTTCAATATGATGCGATTTCAGAATCTGCGGCTTTGGATGCTTACCAAGCAAAATACGGAGAAAGAGGCCTAGCGAATTACGATTTTTCAAAGGCGATGACCATCGTTTCAGTTGGTGCAGACTTCCTTGGAGATTGGCAAGGCGGTGGCTTTGATTCAGGATATTCTAAAAACAGAGTGCCGGACCATGGTAAAATGTCTCGTCATATTCAGTTTGAATCTAATATGTCGTTAACTGGTGCTAACGCGGATAAGCGTGTGCCATTAACGCCAAGCCAACAAAAACAAGCTCTGGCTAAATTGTATAGTTTGGTTGTTGGTGGAGCTGTTTCAACTGATTTGCCAGAAGCGATTAATGAGGCAGTTGCAAAAGCGGCTTCAGCATTAAAGAAAGCCGGAAGCAAAGGTGTCTTGGTGACTGGAATTCAAGATGTGAATGCCCAAACTGTAGCTTTAGAAATAAATGCGGCTTTGGGAAGTAAAGCTTTCGATCCAGGCACGCCGATTAAAACACGTCAAGGCAACGATAAAGCGGTAGCAAAATTAGTTGCTGATATGAAGGCCGGAAAGGTTGGGGCTATCATCATGAGTGGTGTGAATCCTGCTTATACTTTGCCAAATTCGACTGATTTCCTTGAAGGACTAGGAAAAACAAAATTGTCCGTAGCGTTTTCTCTGAAAGAAGACGAAACTTCTACGGCATGTGATTATATCGCTGCAGCACCTCACTATTTAGAATCTTGGGGTGATGTGGAATTGAAAAAGGGACACTTTGGTTTAACACAGCCAACGATTCGTCCTTTGTTCGATACAAGACAATTTCAGGAAGCTTTGTTAAAGTGGACTGGAAATGACAGTTCATATTTGGACTACATCAAAGCCACCTGGAATGATGGAATTTTAGGAGGTAGTTCTTTCAACCAAGCCTTGCACGATGGTATTTTCGTTGCGGGCGGTGCTTCTGGAAATGGAGTAAGTGGATCTCACACGGTTGAAACGACTTCTACTAAACTAAAAGATAAAAAAGATAGAACTTTTGTTGGAGGCATTATCCATGATGTTGCCGTTGGTGTTGGTATCAAAGACGAGGATAAAAATGAGTTTGTTACCACAACATCTTCCCAAACGATAGATGCTGGAGGAGCTAACGGTAGTGCAGGCATTGTAAGTGGAGTAAGTGCTGCAAGGGCCTTAGCAAAATCTTCAAAATCTGATGGTTTAGAATTAACATTATATGCCAAAACAGGTATGGGTGACGGTCAACAAGCCAACAACCCATGGTTGCAAGAATTCCCTGATCCGATTACAAGAACGGCTTGGGATAACTATTTAACCGTTTCCAAAGCTGATGCCGATGCATTAGGTTTAGAAAATACCCACGTGGCTAACGGTGCTTTGAATAGTAACTATGCAAAAGTTACTGTTAATGGTGTTTCGGTTACCGTGCCTGTTATAATTCAACCAGGTCAGGCCAAAGGTTCTGTTGGATTGGCGTTTGGGTATGGCAAGACCCAAGGCATGAAAGAAGAAATGCAAGTAGGTGTAAATGCCTATCCATTATATCAGGATTTCAACAACGTACAGAGCGTTACTGTTGAAGCTGTTGGCGGAGAGCATGAATTTGCCTGCGTACAGTTGCACAATACCCTGATGGGACGTGGGGATATCGTAAAGGAAACCACTTTAGAAATCTTCAATACCTATGATAGGGAAGACCACGAGCACGGTTGGAACAAAGTACCAAAAGTATCTTTGAACCACGAAGAAACACCTGTAACTTCTCCTGAAGTGGATTTATGGGATGAGTTTGACCGTTCTATCGGACATCACTTCAATCTATCTATTGATTTAAATGCCTGTACGGGATGTGGTGCCTGCGTGATTGCTTGTCACTCTGAAAATAACGTACCTGTAGTTGGGAAAACTGAAGTACGTCGTAGTCGTGATATGCACTGGTTGCGCATCGATAGATATTATTCTTCGGAAGAGTCCTTTGAAGGAGACAATTCCAAAAAAGATAATATTTCTGGTTTAGGAAGCTCATTAAGTGAGTTTGGTGAAATGGAAAATGCAGCAGATAACCCTGAAGTAGCATTCCAGCCAGTAATGTGTCAGCACTGTAACCATGCGCCTTGTGAAACTGTTTGTCCTGTAGCCGCAACCTCTCACGGTCGTCAAGGTCAAAACCATATGGCGTACAACCGTTGTGTAGGTACAAGATACTGTGCCAACAACTGTCCTTACAAAGTGCGTCGTTTCAACTGGTTCTTATATAACGGCAATGATGAATTCGATTACCATATGAATGACGATTTAGGCCGTATGGTGTTGAATCCAGATGTTGTGGTGCGTTCACGTGGTGTAATGGAAAAATGTTCAATGTGTATTCAGAAGACACAGAAAACCATTTTGGATGCCAAACGTGACGGACGCCAGATTAAGGATGGAGAATTCCAAACGGCTTGTTCGGCAGCATGTAACAATGGTGCCATGGTATTTGGAGATATCAATGATAAGGAAAGTAAAGTTGCAAAACTTAAGGAAGATAATCGTATGTATCACTTGTTAGAGCATGTTGGCACAAAACCAAACGTGATTTACCAGACCAAAGTGAGAAATACAACCGAAGCATAATTTTAAGTAGCAAAGTAAAAAGTTGAGAAGTTTAAAAGTGCTTTTACTTTAAACTTTTAAACACATAAACAATTAAACAATTAAATATGGCGTCTCATTACGAAGCACCTATTAGAAGACCTTTAGTTACAGGCGAGAAATCATACCACGATGTTACCGTGGATGTGGCCAAACCTGTAGAAGGAAAAGCCAATAAGCACTGGTGGATAGTTTTTGGTATCTCACTTGCCGCTTTTCTTTGGGGAATTGGATGTATCATTTATACCATATCAACGGGTATCGGTACTTGGGGTTTGAATAAAACCGTAGGTTGGGCCTGGGATATTACCAACTTCGTTTGGTGGGTAGGTATTGGTCACGCGGGAACGCTGATTTCAGCGGTATTGTTGCTCTTCCGTCAAAAGTGGAGAATGGCCGTAAACCGTTCCGCGGAAGCGATGACCATTTTCTCGGTAGTACAGGCTGGTTTATTCCCGATCATTCACATGGGGCGTCCTTGGTTAGGCTATTGGGTATTGCCAATTCCAAACCAATTCGGGTCGCTATGGGTAAACTTCAACTCACCATTGCTTTGGGACGTATTTGCGATTTCAACGTATCTATCGGTATCCTTAGTATTCTGGTGGACAGGTTTATTGCCAGATTTCGCAATGATTCGCGATAGAGCAGTTAAGCCATTTCAAAAGAAAATATATTCCTTATTAAGTTTCGGATGGTCCGGTCGTGCAAAGGACTGGCAACGTTTTGAAGAAGTGTCTTTGGTACTTGCTGGTTTAGCAACACCACTAGTACTTTCTGTACACACAATTGTATCCTTTGACTTTGCCACTTCGGTAATTCCAGGTTGGCATACCACTATCTTCCCACCGTATTTCGTTGCGGGAGCGGTATTCTCTGGATTTGCGATGGTGAACACGCTTTTGATTATTATGAGAAAAGTGTGTGATTTAGAAGATTATATCACAGTACAACATATCGAATTGATGAACATCGTCATCATGATTACGGGTTCTATCGTTGGTGTGGCATACATCACCGAGCTATTTATCGCTTGGTACTCAGGTGTGGAATATGAGCAATACGCCTTCTTAAATAGAGCAACCGGACCTTACTGGTGGGCCTATTGGGCGATGATGACCTGTAACGTATTTTCGCCACAATTTATGTGGTTCAAAAAATTAAGAACAAGCATCATGTTCTCTTTCTTTATATCGATTGTGGTAAACATCGGAATGTGGTTTGAACGTTTTGTAATTATCGTAACCTCATTGCATAGGGATTACTTGCCATCGTCATGGACTATGTTCTCGCCAACCTTTGTGGATATTGGGATATTTATCGGTACCATTGGATTCTTCTTTGTGTTGTTCTTACTTTATTCTAGAACATTCCCTGTAATTGCACAGGCTGAGGTGAAGACCATCTTGAAATCTTCTGGTGAGCGTTACAAAAAGATTAGGGAAAGAGGTGATAGTTTAGTGGGTACAGGTGCCGATGAACGTACTTCAGGAAAATCAGCAACAGTGGCTCCAACCTCTGAGGCTCCTAAAACAGAGGTTTCAGATGAAGATAAATCTGCAATGACCGACTCACTTTTATCAAGTATTGGTGCGTTTGATGCATCTACTCAGACGGCAGACGACTTGAAGAAAATCAGTGGTGTTGGTCCAAAAATGGAACAAGTTTTAAACAGTATTGGTATCTACACTTTCCTTCAGGTAAGCAAGATGACCAAAAAAGAATATGATTTGTTGGACAGTATCACAGGTTCTTTCCCGGGTAGGGCAGAACGTGACGATTGGGCCGGGCAAGCTAAAAAATTAATAAACTAAACATAGTCAATGGAAGCTTCAAAAGTTATTCACGCTATCTATACTGATGATGATGTATTAATGTCGGCCGTTAAAAAGGTGAAGGCAGCAAAACATCATATCGAAGAAATATATACACCGTTTCCGGTACACGGGCTAGACAAAGCAATGGGCTTGGCGCCAACCAGAATTGCGATTACATCGTTTATGTATGGGTTGGTTGGTTTATCGGTTGCCATTACCATGATGAACTTCATCATGATTGAGGATTGGCCTCAAAATATTGGAGGCAAGCCTAGCTTTAGCTATTTGGAAAATATGCCGGCTTTTGTGCCGATTATGTTTGAGTTGACGGTATTCTTTGCAGCGCATTTAATGGTAATCACTTTCTATTTAAGAAGTAGGATGTGGCCGTTTAAAAAAGCTGAGAATCCAGATCCAAGAACTACAGACGACCATTTTTTAATGGAAATTGCGGTGCATGGTAATGAGAGCGAGTTACAAAGTTTACTTGCCGAAACAGGTGCAGTTGAAGTTAATATAGTTGATAAAGAAGCGCATTAATATAATTTATATGAAAAGCTTAATTAGAATAGCATTTGTAGCAGTTGTTTTAGTAGCTGTGTCGTGTAAGACGGATACTGCTCGTAACTATGAGTTTATGCCAAACATGTACGAACCCGTAAGTTATGAAACGTATGGTGAAAATGACATGTTTGAAAATGAAATGGCTTCAAGAACCCCGGTTGAAGGAACTGTGCCAAGAGGGTCTGTGCCGTTTGATATTGAAAATTCCACAGCAGGTTATGAATTGGCCAAGGCTACAATCACTTGTCCGTTAGACTCAACTCAAGTAGATTTGGATAGAGGAAAGGAATTGTATGATATTTATTGTGGCATCTGCCATGGCAACAAAGGCGATGGCCAAGGTAAGTTGGTAAAGCGCGAAAAGATTTTGGGTATTCCAAGTTATGATGATGCAGGTAGAGCTATCAACGAAGGCAGTATTTACCATACGATTTACTATGGTAAAAACGCTATGGGGAGTTATGCAAATCAGTTGAACGAGGAAGAACGTTGGCAGGTTGTGTCTTATGTTCTAAAGTTAAAAGCAGATTTAGAAAAGTAATAGAGATATGCAAGATTACAAGTTTTCAAATAAATTAAGGACATTTTCTTTCATCCTAATGGTATTGGGATTGTTAGGAGTGGGGTATGGATTTATGACCTCCAATAAGTCTTTTGAAGAAGTTGAGCATTTACTAGCTGAGGAATCACATCACGGTGGCGGACATGGAGAAGAGGCGGCTCATGCAGTAGCAAGTCACGACAATCATGCTGATGATGCCCATGCTACTGATTCACACGGTGATAATGCACATGGAGAGGTGGATGAGCATACCAAGCATATTGAGCATGTACAGCACCAAATTCATAATAGACCTTGGGCGGCCCTTTACGTTGCGGCATTCTTTTTTATGATGATAGCTTTAGGCTGTTTGGCCTTTTATGCCATTCAGATTGCATCGCAAGCAGGATGGTCTCCTGTATTGTTTAGGGTGATGGAAGGGATAACTGCATATCTATTGCCTGGAGCAATAATTGTATTGCTCATTGCTATAGCTTCTGGAACAGTAGGACATTATAATTTGTTTATTTGGATGGACCCGGATGTAGTAGCTCACGATAAATTGATTCAAGGAAAATCAGGATGGTTAAACTTGACTGGCTTTATAATCCGTGCTATTATCTTTATTAGTGGTTGGGTTTTATATCGTCATTTTTCACGTAAATTTTCAATTGCACAGGATACAGCTGAAGATAAAAGCAACTTTAAAAAGTCATTCCGTATTTCAGCGGCATTCTTGGTATTCTTCATCTATACGGAATCCATGATGTCTTGGGATTGGATTATGAGTGTTGATCCACACTGGTTTTCAACATTATTTGGATGGTATGTATTCGCTTCCATGTTTGTAAGTGGTATCACTGTGATTGCTTTGATTTCGATTTACCTAAAATCTAGAGGATATCTAGAATTTGTGAATGAAAACCATTTACACGATGTGGCAAAGTTTATGTTTGCGATGAGTATTTTCTGGACCTATCTGTGGTTCTCACAATTCATGCTGATTTGGTATTCTAACATTCCGGAAGAAGTTACCTATTTCATCTCAAGATTCAACGATTATAAATTACCATTCTTGGGTATGGTGGTACTGAACTTTGTGTTCCCAATTTTAATGTTGATGAATGCGGACTATAAGCGAATTCCTTGGTTCGTAGTTATGACTGGTTTGGTAATCTTATTTGGACACTATATTGATGTTTTTAATATGATAATGCCTGCAACTGTTGGAGATAGATGGTTTATTGGTATCCCAGAAATCAGCTCGATATTACTGTTTGCGGGTCTGTTCATCTTTGTGGTGTTTACAGCTTTAACAAAAGCACCATTACTGGTAAAGCAGTATCCATTTAGAAAAGAAAGTGAAGATTTTCATTATTAATTAAGATATAAATAAAGACGACCGATAACAATGACTGCTTTATTAACAATTATAGTTTTAGTATTTATTTTAATTGCCATTTGGCAGATGGTGAAGATTTTCGATTTAGCACAGGCTAGACAAGAAAGTACTACTGCTGGCGTTGCTACCGATAAGGACAACACCATGAATGGTTACTTAATGATGGGCTTTTTGGCCTTTATTTATGTCATTACCATTGTATGTTGTGTAAAATATGGCGATTTACCTTTGATGTCGAATTCGGCATCTGAGCATGGACCGACGATAGATAACTTGATGGTTATTTCCATGGTGATTATCTTCTTTGTACAGACGGTAACTCAGTTTTTATTGCATTACTTCGCATACAAGTATAAAGGTGAAAAAGGGAAGAAAGCTTTATTCTTTGCTGATAATAATAAGTTGGAATTTATTTGGACGATCATTCCTGTAATCGTTTTGGCTGGTTTAATTATTTACGGGTTGAATACTTGGATCAATATCATGGGTGTTGATGAAAGTGACGATCCATTAGTAGTTGAATTATATGCACAACAGTTTAACTGGAAAGCACGATACGGCGGTGCAGACAATACCCTAGGGAAGGCAAATGTGCGTTTGATCGATATCGATCGTGCTAACATTTTAGGTTTGGATGAATCCGATCCTAATGCTCAGGATGATGTGATTACCACTGAATTGCACTTACCAGTAGGTCGCCCTGTACTGTTCAAAATGCGTTCACAGGATGTTTTACACTCTGCATATATGCCTCACTTTAGAGCTCAAATGAACTGCGTGCCTGGTATGATTACCCAGTTTGGGTTTACGCCTACAAAAACCACGGCGCAAATGCGGGAAACACAGCAAATGAAGGATAAGGTACAACATATCAATGAAATCCGGACTGAAAAGAGCAAAGCCTTAATAGCTAAAGGCGAGGATGCTTTAGAGCGTTATGAATTTGATTATTTGTTGTTGTGTAATAAGATATGTGGCAAATCGCATTACAATATGCAAATGAAAATTGTGGTGGAAACACAAGAAGAATATGACGCTTGGATGAAGGAGCAGAAGGAATTCAAAAACTCTTTAATTAACTAATACAAAAAGAAAAACGAAATAAGATTATGTCAGCACACGCAGATACTCACGCTCACGACGACCACGGACATCATCATAAAGAAACGTTTGTTACTAAATATATTTTTAGTCAAGATCATAAGATGATCGCCAAGCAGTACCTTATTACAGGTACTATTATGGGGGTTATTGGGGTAATGATGTCGCTCATGTTTCGTATGCAGATTGCCTGGCCTGAACAGCCAAATGTGATTTTTGAGGCATTGCTTGGAAAATGGGCTCCGAATGGCGTTATGGATGCAGATATCTATTTGGCTTTGGTTACGATACATGGTACCATTATGGTGTTCTTCGTATTAACAGCTGGTTTGAGTGGTACATTTAGTAACCTCTTAATTCCATTGCAGATTGGAGCAAGAGATATGGCTTCTGGATTTCTTAATATGGTTTCCTATTGGTTATTCTTTTTGTCTAGTGTGGTGATGGTAATATCCCTATTTGTACAGGCTGGACCGGCCGCTGCAGGTTGGACGATTTACCCTCCATTGAGTGCCCTAGAATTGGCGCAAGGTGGCTCGGGAATGGGTATGACCTTATGGTTGGTTTCTATGGCTATCTTTATTGCATCATCGTTATTAGGGTCGTTAAATTATATCGTTACGGTAATCAACTTGAGAACTAAGGGTATGTCTATGACCAGATTGCCACTGACTATTTGGGCATTTTTTATTACAGCGGTTATCGGTGTGATTTCATTCCCAGTATTATTATCTGCGGCCTTGTTGTTGATTATGGATAGAAGTTTCGGTACATCGTTTTTCTTATCGGATATATTTATTCAAGGTGAAGTGTTGCACTATCAAGGTGGGTCTCCAGTATTATTTGAACATTTGTTTTGGTTCTTAGGACATCCGGAAGTTTATATAGTTATATTACCTGCGATGGGTCTGGTTTCTGAAATTATGGCATCCAACTCACGTAAACCCATTTTTGGTTACCGTGCGATGATTGCTTCCATTTTGGCGATTGCATTTCTTTCCACTATTGTATGGGGGCACCATATGTTTATCTCCGGAATGAATCCATTCCTTGGTTCTGTATTTACATTTACCACTTTATTGATTGCGATACCTTCTGCTGTAAAAGCCTTCAACTGGATTACTACCCTCTGGAAGGGTAATCTCCAAATGAATCCCGCAATGCTGTTTTCAATTGGTTTTGTGTCAACTTTTATTACTGGAGGTTTAACTGGTATTATTCTTGGAGATTCAGCATTGGATATCAATGTGCATGATACTTACTTTGTGGTGGCACACTTCCACTTGGTAATGGGTATCTCAGCATTGTACGGCATGTTTGCTGGGATTTACCACTGGTATCCAAAAATGTTTGGTACAATGTTGAACAAGAATTTAGGTTATATTCATTTTTGGGTAACGGCAGTATGTGCTTACGGCGTATTCTTCCCAATGCATTTTATCGGAATGGCAGGATTGCCACGTCGTTATTACACCAATAGTAATTTTCCATTATTCGATGATTTAGCTGATGTTAATGTGATTATCACCATATTTGCTTTGGTAGGTGGTGCAGTTCAAATTTTGTATCTGTACAATTTCTTCGCAAGTATCTTCTTTGGAAAGAAAACAGTTCAAAACCCATGGAAATCTACAACTCTTGAATGGACAGCACCAATCAAGCATATTCACGGTAACTGGGAAGGTGAGATTCCACATGTACACCGTTGGGCTTACGACTACAGTAAGCCAGGACATGATGAGGACTTCGTGCCTCAAAACATTCCGTTAAAGGACGGAGAGGAAGAGTTACAGCACTAGTAGTTAGAATTAATCTTACAATACAGAAGCCCGCTTTTAAGCGGGTTTTTCTGTTTAAATACATTTTATTGTCGATGAAATGTAAAATTTTTTCAAAAAAATCGATGAAATACAAAAAAATCAGTTAAATTGCAGTCGGAAAATATATATAATGATGGGTGAAGCCAATTTGAAACCATGAATTTATATTGTTTCCAGCTATTAATTGTGATTTTTTAAAATTTCAATCATGACAACCAAATCTACCTCAAGAAATGCATGGTATTATGCATTTTTAATTTTTCTCTCATGGGGCGCAACGTCTTTTCTGTATGCACAATGCCCCACAATTACCAATCCTAACCCGCCTCCCATTTGCGATGCTGCGGGTTTTACCTTTAACGATTTAAACGCTTTTGCTACGGATGGTGGCGACGGTATTGTATGGTACGATATGCTTTCTGGTGGAAGTGCATTTAACACAAACGAACTCGTGGCGGAAGGCACCTATTATGCAGACAATGATTCTGGTGATTGTGCTACACGACCATCAATTACAGTTGACTTTCAGGTGAATGCTACGGGGGTTAATTTAGATGAAATATATTGTAGCAACGAAAATAGTACCGTTCAGGACTACATAGATGATGTACTGCAACCAAGTTTTCCTCCAGGCGCTACATCTGTTGAGATCTATTATGATTTGGGATTAACTACTCAGGCTAATTCAACAGATATTTTCTCCGTTGGAGGGACAAATCTATATATAATTTTTATTGATGGTTCTACTTGTAGAAGCCAAATAGAGTTTTCACAAGTAGGCGTTTTTAGTTCTCCAGCTGATCCAACTCCCGCTTGGCCTCAAGAATTTTGTTCTGATTCAAACCCATTAGTTGGAAATTTAGATCCGGGAACCACTGCTACCAACTTTAATTGGTATGCTAATTTGGATGGTTCTGGAAATCCAATTCCTCCTGCCTTAGCTTTATCAACACCTTTGGTAGATGGCAATACCTATTACATCCAAATTGATGATATTTTTTGTGTGAGTAACCCTGTGGCGGTTACTGTCAATATTGATGATCCAGCAGATGCAGGGTCCTCCGGAAGTCTAGAATACTGTAATGATAGTTTACCTGGCTCCGACTTTGATTTATTTAATGAATTGGGTGGTACGCCTGAAGCCACAGGTTCGTGGTCAGGACCTTTGACTACCTCAAATGGACATTTAGGTACTGTAAATATATCGACTTTAACTACTGCCGGTACCTACACATTTACTTATACGGTATCAGGTAATGGCGCATGCCCTGACGCCACTGCGAATGTGGTGATTACTGTATATGAAACATTAAGTTCAGGAATACCATCTTCAGCCAATCCGGCAACATATTGTGAATCTACAGTGCCAACCAACTTGGATTTGTTCACATTATTGGATAATGAAGACCCTAACGGACAATGGACGCAGGGCACTTCGAGTACGGATCCCGTTGTAACTTCACCTGTTGATTTAACTGGATTTGCGGCTAACACTTATAATTTTACCTATACCCAAAACCTATTGCCCAGCCCATGTCCTGAGGAATCTACTACTGTACAGGTGGTGATACTTCCAGACCCTCATGCCGGAAATGCCATAAATCAAACTTTTTGTGAAAATGATTTAAGTGCAAATTCCCCTTTTGATTTATTTGATGCCTTGGATGGTTCACAGGATAATAACTCGGGCACATGGACCGATTCAGGAAGCAATAACATTTCAAATTCAATTGATATTACTAGTTTTGCCGTTGCTGGAAGTCCGTATCTTTTCACCTATACTATTGATAATGGAAGCTGTTCAGATTCAGAGCAAATTTCAATTACAATTGAAGATGCTCCAGAATCTGGAAACCCAGTCGCATCTTTTCCTGAATACTGTGAAGGTTCAGCACCGTCAAACTATAATCTTTTTGATTTACTAGAAAACGAAGATCAAACGGGAACATGGTACATTGGAACGGACAATACAGGAGCAACAACTACCAATACCCAAGATTTATCGAGTTTTATCCCCGGAACCTATGATTACACTTTTGATGTGGACGCTATCGGAAGCTGTGATGACGTATTGGTGACGGTACAAATCACGATTAACCCGCTTCCAAATACGGGAATATCCGATTCGCCGACATATTGTGAAAACGATTTGGCAACAAATTCACCATTGGATTTGTTCGGTCAATTGACAGGTGAAGATTCAGGAGGCACTTGGACAGATGATAATACTTCTGGAGCCCTAACGGGAAGTGATGTCGATTTAACGGCACTTACAATTGGAAGTTTTAATTTTACTTATACCATTACTGATACGAATGGTTGTACAAACAGTTCAACCGTAACAATTACAGTTGAAGACGCCCCGGAATCTGGTACTCCTGTTGCGACTTTTCCAGAATACTGTGAAGGCTCAGCACCATCAAGCTATAATCTTTTTGATTTATTGGAAAACGAAGATCAAACGGGAACCTGGTACATTGGAACGGACAATACAGGAGCAACAACTGCCAATACCCAAGATTTATCAATCCTAGTCCCGGGAACCTATGACTACACCTTTGATGTGGATGCCATTGGAAGTTGTGATGACCCATTAGTTACTGTGCAGGTCATAATAAATCCACTACCAAATACAGGTATTCCCGATTCACCAACTTTTTGTGAAAATGATTTGGCAACAAATTCACCTTTAGATTTATATGGGCAATTGTCCGGTGAGGATAATGGAGGTACTTGGACGGATGATGATGCATCAGGGGCCCTAACTGGAAGCGATGTCGATTTAACGGCACTTAACATTGGAAGTTTTAATTTTACCTATACCATTACGGATACAAACGGCTGTACAAACAGTTCAACAGTAACAGTTACTGTGGAAGATGCCCCAGAATCAGGTAGTCCAGTAGCGACTTTTCCAGAATATTGTGAGGGTTCAGCACCATCAAGTTATAATCTTTTTGATTTATTAGAAAACGAAGATCAAACGGGAACTTGGTACATTGGAACGGATAATACGGGCGCAATAACTACCAATACTCAAGACTTATCAAGTCTTATTCCAGGTAGCTATGACTACACATTTGATGTGGATGCCATAGGAAGTTGTGATGACCCATTGGTTACTGTGCAGGTCGTAATAAATCCGCTTCCAAATACAGGTATTCCCGATTCACCAACGTTTTGTGAAAATGATTTGGCGACAAATTCACCTTTGGATTTGTTTGGTCAATTATCCGGTGAAGATTCTGGAGGAACTTGGACGGATGATGATGCATCCGGGGCATTAACGGGAAGCGATGTAGATTTAACGACACTTACCATTGGAAATTATAGCTTCACCTATACCATTACCGATGTGAATGGCTGTACAAATAGTTCAACCGTAACAATTACAGTTGAAGATGCCCCAGAATCTGGAACTGCAAATACCCCAGTGGAATTTTGCCTAGTGGAAATAACAGCTGGTCAAACCTATGACTTATTCGATTTGTTATCTGATGAAGATCAAACGGGTTCGTGGAATGATGATGACGCTTCGGGAGCATTATCCGGAAGTGAAGTCACCATTGATGGATTGATGGCAGGTACATATAATTTTACCTATGATGTGGATGCCATTGGAAGCTGTGATGACGTTGATGTAACGGTAAGCATAGTTATTAATGATACGCCACCTCCCGGCGCATCAACGCCTCAATCCTTTTGTGATTCGGGTACTGTTGGCGATTTATCCGCAACAGGCAATAACATTCAATGGTATGATGTTGCAGTTGACGGAACACCTTTGGACCCTGCTACTGACCTTGTGGATGGTCAAACCTATTACGCCACACAAACCGATGCGACCACTAACTGCGAATCTTCTGTACGAACAGCAATTAGTGTAAATATTTATCAAACACCAAGTTCAGGTGATCCGAACAGCACGACAATTGTAGCTTGTAATGATAACAATGCCATTGATTTATTTACTGGTTTGGACGGTACAGAAGATGCAGGAGGCACATGGCAAAACGATGATGGTGTTGGAAATCTTAGTGGAAGCTCGTTGGATGCTACTGGAGTAACTCCTGGTACATATCAATTTACCTATTTGGTTTCCGGGAATGCACCATGTGTGGATGATAGCGAAACCATAACTATTACTATCGAAGCACCTTTAAATGCAGGTCCAACCATAAACCCTACGTTGGATATTTGTAGCAATAATGGTGCGGTAGACTTATTCACTTTATTGGGAGGCGCTGATACAGGTGGAACTTGGTCACCTGCTTTAGATAGTGGCACTGGTCTTTTTGATCCTTTGATTGATCCGGACGGTACTTATACTTATACCTTAACCAATAGCTGTGGCACGTTTACCAATGAAGTAGCTATTACAGTAACCCAAGCCCCAAATGCCGGCACTAGTACCAGCGTTGGTTTGTGTATGATCGATGCCCCGATTGATTTATTTACCGAATTGGGTAATGCACAAACTGGTGGTACATGGTCGCCAGCTTTGACCAGTGGCACAGGGGTTTTTGATCCAACTGTTGATGCGCCCGGTGTATATACCTACACGATAACAGCAATTGCCCCGTGTTCCCCAGATAATTCAGCCACGGTAACAGTAGCCGTAAATGATAGTCCACCGTTGACGGTCTTGGATCCCAATCCAACATTCTGTTTGGTGGATAACCCGACGGTTGCGGATTTGGCGGGAAGTGTTCAAGCCACAGGTACTATAACTTGGTATGATGATGCTGGTTTAACGATGCCACTGAATGCTACGGATACTTTAGTTGATGGTGAAGATTACTTCGGAACCCAAACGGATGGCACCAATTGCGAATCTTCAAGTAGTGTCCAATTGAACGTCACTATCAACGACACGGCAACTCCAACATTGAATGATACTTCAGAAACTTATTGTGTTAATGACGGCCCGACCATCACAACGCTTTCAGATAATATTTTAGAATACGATGCAAATGCGGATAACCTAAGATGGTACGATGCACCAACGGGAGGTAATCTACTTTCAGAAGATACACCACTCGGAGTTGCTACATATTATGCCGTTTTAGTCGATCCAAATACCGGTTGCGAAAGTTCGGTACGATTGGAAGTGACACCGGACATTACCGCCTGTGGCGATTTAAGGATACCCGACGGATTTTCGCCAAATGATGATGGTCTGAACGATACCTTTGATATCGATAACCTAGCGATTTTGTATCCAAATTTCGAAATGGAAATCTATAATCGAAATGGAAACATCGTGTACCGAGGCAATGCAAATACACCCCGATTTGATGGTACATCTAATCAAGGTCGCATAGCGCTCAAAGGTGATTTGCCTGTGGGAGTGTATTTCTACATCTTCAGCTACAATGATGGCAGTAAAAAACCAGTACAAGGACGCTTATACTTAAGCAGATAACATAATTAATAAAGCAAAATTTAGAAAAGATGAAACATTTTAATCTATATCAAAACATCCTTGCTTTGTTAAGTATAGCATTGTTATCCTTGCAAAGTACAGCACAACAAGACCCTCAGTTTACGCAGTATATGTACAATATGAGCGTTATCAATCCGGCCTATGCCACGGCAGAGGAAGGTATTTTAAATTTGGGGGGATTGTACCGTACCCAGTGGGTAGGTGTGGAAGGTGCACCGAGAACGGGAACCTTTTTCGCCCATACGCCTATCAACGAAAGAATTGAAGCCGGTATTTCATTTACCAATGATAATATTGGAAATATTGTCAACGAAAACAACATATTTGCCGATGTCGCTTATGTGCTTCCAGTTGGCCTCGAAAGTAAAATCTCTTTTGGAGTGAAAGCGGGAGTTAGAATGTTTGATGCCAATTTTGATGGATTGGTACTGCAATCAGGCCCGGCCAGTGGCGATAACGCTTTTAATGAAGATGTGAATCGCGCATTCCCGAATTTGGGTATCGGAGCCTTCTTTTTCACGGATAACTATTATTTGGGATTATCGGCACCAAACATGCTGTCCACCAAACATCTAGAAAATGAAAACGGCATCAAGGCCACGGGCGTGGAAAGTATGCACTTCTTTTTCACAGGAGGATACGTATTCGATATCAATGAAAACCTGAAGTTAAAACCTGCATTTATGGGACGCGCCGTAAAAGGTGCACCGTTGGCCCTGGATATAACAGCCAATGTGCTTATTCATGAAAAACTGGAGGCAGGCTTGGGATACCGTTTGGACGATGCCGTGAGTGCTTTGGTGAATTTTAGGATTACTCCTGAACTCAGAATAGGCTATGCCTACGATTATACAACGACTAATTTGGGTGATTTCAATTCAGGGTCGCACGAGATATTCATTTTGTTTGATGTCGATCTCTTCGGATTTAAAGGCGGTTACGACCGTTCACCTCGATTCTTCTAACAGTTAATACAAGGAAAAATGAAAAAAGTTATATACATATTGGCAAGCCTTTTATTAGTTAGCGGAACGGCATTTGCCCAAAAGAAAAACCTAAAACGCGTGAATAAGCTTTTCGAAATGAGGGCTTACAAGGATGCGGCCGAGATTTACGAAACCAAAGAACGCTCACAGGAAGTGTTGCAGAATTTGGCCGATTGTTACTATTACAATTCCAGCCATCAAAAGGCCATAAAAACCTATCGGGAGTTGTTTGTGGAATATGGCGATTCTATTGATATCGACTACCACTTCAGATTTGCGCAGGCATTAAAAGGTGTAAAGGAATACAAAGAAGCCGATAAACATTTGAGCAGATATTACAACGCTAAAATCAATACTTTGGGTTTTATTGAAGAAACGGATAAAACCACACCGCATACCTTTAAATTGAAACAAATTGAAAACCGAAATTCAAGTAGTGATTTTGGGCTGTCTTTTTATGGTGAAGATAAAGTAGCTTTTGCATCCGCAAGGAACTCAGAAAATCCAGCCTATTCGTGGAATAATTTACCCTATTTGGATTTGTACAGCGGTACGTTGAACAGTCAAAATATCCTCGAAAATGTGGTGCCATTTTCAGAATCTATTAATACCGAATCCCATGAAAGTAATGCGGTGTTCACCAAGGATGGAAAAACCATGTATTTTAACAGAACGAATACGACCCGAAAGAAAACGGACGCAGACCGAATCGCCCACATCAAAATTTATAAAGCCGAATTAATAGATGGTGAATGGACAAATGTTACCGCATTGCCATTTACCTCAAATTCCTATAGTACCGAGCATCCCGCTTTGAGCTATGACGAGAAAACACTCTATTTCGCCAGTGATATGCCCGGAACCTTTGGTAGTTTTGATATTTATAAAGTGGCCATAAATGAAGACGGCACCTATGGCGAACCTGAAAATTTAGGTGGAACTATCAATACAAAACATAGGGAACAATTCCCTTATATCAGCAAATACGATGTGCTGTATTTTTCGTCCATCGGTCATTTAGGCTATGGCGGATTGGATGTCTTTAGGAGTAATTTGGTGAACGACGCATTTGATAAACCAGTCAACTTGGGCAGTACCATTAATAGTCCTTTGGATGATTTTGCCTATGTGGTAAGAGAAAAAGATAACAAAGGGTTTGTGTCATCAAATAGAACCGGATACGACAGATTATTTGGTTTTAAAAGAGAAATAAATCCCCTAACCATATATCAAGTTGAAGGTATAGTACAAGATTTAAATAGTAAGGAGTTATTAGCAGGATCTTTGGTAACCTTATTTGATGAATCTGATACCGTAATTCAAGACACTATTGTTGGAGATGATGCGTATTATATTTTCAAAATAGAACCCAATAAAAAATATAAAGTACGAGGAATTCGAAAAGCTTACATTCCTCAGGATGTTGAGTTTTCTACAGACAGTAAGGGGAAGGTACAGCATAATATTTATCTAAATTTAGAATCTTTTGCGGATGCCGAAGATCGAATAAAGAAAGATGATAAGACCGATGAGGTCAAGGTAGAGTTAGACAAAATTTATTTTGATTTTGATAAGTCCGACATTCGTGAAGATGCGGCAGCCACCTTGAACGTGCTGGTGGACTTAATGAAGAAATACCCAACCATGGAAGTGGAGGTGTCGGCACATACAGATGCCCGTGGGCCAGACCAGTACAATTTAGATCTGTCCAAACGTAGGGCGGCCTCAACTTTGGAGTATTTAGTTAGCCAAGGCATTGCCCGCGACCGATTGAAAAGTATTGGCTATGGCGAAATGCAACCACTTAATAAATGCGTAAAAGAGGGCATTTGTACCGACGAAGAATATGACATCAACAGACGTTGTGAATTTATAATTTTGAAATAGCCTGTAAAAGATAAACCAACCTGAAACCTGAGAAAGCCTTTCTGAACGACAAGAGTCGGGATTGAAAGGCTTTTTGATTATATTTGCTTGTACTGAAGTTCCATGAGATAGTTTTGTCATTCCTGCGAAGGCAGGAATCAATTTTTAAGATCCAAAATGTCACCCTGGGCGCTCCCGATAGTTATCGGGACTAAGGGTCTGAAATATGAACGAAAACCTAAATCCATCAAACGATAACTATTCCCCTGAGGAACTGGACGTTGAAAGAAAGCTGAGGCCTTTAGCCTTCGACGATTTCACAGGTCAGGACCAAGTGCTCGAAAACCTGCAGATTTTTGTAAAGGCGGCCAATTTACGAAGCGAAGCTTTGGACCATACCCTATTTCACGGCCCTCCGGGACTGGGTAAAACTACATTGGCTCATATTTTGGCTAATGAATTGGATGTGGGCATCAAAGTTACCTCTGGTCCAGTATTGGATAAACCTGGGGATTTAGCGGGACTGTTAACCAATCTTGAAGAACGAGATGTTTTATTTATTGATGAAATACACCGTCTCAGTCCGATTGTGGAGGAGTATCTCTACTCTGCCATGGAGGATTACAAGATCGATATCATGATTGAAACGGGGCCTAATGCCCGTACGGTTCAAATTAATTTAAGTCCTTTTACTTTAGTAGGGGCGACCACACGGTCGGGGTTATTGACTTCGCCCATGCGCGCTCGTTTCGGGATTCAAAGTAGGTTACAGTATTACAAAACCGATTTGCTCACTACCATTGTCCAGCGCAGTGCCTCAATTTTAAAAGTTCCCATTTCCATGGAAGCGGCAATCGAAATTGCAGGTCGAAGCAGGGGCACACCTAGAATTGCTAACGCTTTGTTACGTCGCGTACGGGATTTTGCCCAAATAAAAGGAGATGGTACTATTGACATCAAAATTGCAAAGTTTGCATTAGAGGCTTTAAATGTAGATACCCACGGCTTGGACGAAATGGACAATAAAATTCTATCCACCATTATCGATAAGTTTAAAGGAGGTCCTGTGGGCATTACCACCATCGCTACGGCTGTTAGCGAAAGCCCAGAAACTATCGAAGAGGTTTACGAACCCTTTTTAATTCAACAGGGATTTATCATGCGTACCCCGCGTGGTCGTGAAGTTACCGAGCAAGCTTATAAGCATCTAGGAAAGATTAAAGGGAATATTCAAGGTGGGTTGTTTTGACATTGTGGCATCCCAAATTGTCACACTGAGCGCAGTCGAAGTGCTGTTTCAGTGTCTCATCAGATAGATAATGAAATACTACTATCCAAATAAGATTTCATTTTTAAAATTTCTTTTAAAATCAACCCATATTGCCAAAAATCCATTGCCTTACCATCGCAAATGGTTTGATGAAGTAGGTGATACCTTTTCCCTAAAATCCCCTTTTTATGGACATATCATCTTAACGAGAGATGCGGATATCGCTAAGCATATTCTTCAAAAAAACCATAAGATTTACCATAAGTCTAAAATTCAAACCAAGTACCTGTCGAAATATGTTGGTTATGGATTGTTGACCTCAAGCGGGGACTATTGGCTGAAGCAACGTCGATTAATTCAGCCCGCTTTTCACAAGGAAAAAATCAATAACCTAGTGGGTATTATTAACGACACTATCGAAGAACAAGTGGCGTCCATTCCAATTGGAAAAATGGTGGAACTCTATCCACTTATGAATGAATTGGCCTTTGAGGTAGTGGCCAAATCGCTATTTAATTTTTCAGCTGAAAAGCAAACATTAAAACGATTGCAGTTCATTATCGAAAAATTGCAGTTGTTTATAATTAAAGAGTTAAGATTGCCGTATCAAAAAGTCTGGTATATCCTGAGCGGTCAAGTGCGCTACCACATGAAACTGGTAAAGGAGAGCAGGGCCATTATTCTTGAGATTATTGAGCAGAGAAGACAATCCAAAGCAATCCATGACGATTTATTGGACATGCTATTAAATGCTGAATATGAAGACGGTTCCAAAATGACCAATGCTCAGTTGATTGACGAAATCCTAATTTTATTTGTGGCTGGTCATGAAACCACGGCAAATGCACTGACTTTCACCTTAAAACTTTTGGCAGTAAATCAAAAGGAACTGCGACAGGTTTCGGATGAAATTCATTCAGTACACCAAAACGATGTGTCATCATCTCTACTATTGTCAAAGCTTAATTATACGAAATGCTGTGTAAAGGAGAGCCTACGTCTATATCCACCGGCGTGGATTACCGATAGAATGAACATTCAGGATGACAACATTGGAAGTTATAGGTTAAAAAAAGGCACCATTATTGGCACATCGATTTACGAATTGCATCGAAATAAAAAATACTGGAGCCATCCCGAGCAATTTATGCCTGAACGTTTTTTTGAGGAAAATCGAAAAAGCATTTTGCCGTACTATATGCCTTTTGGAGCGGGCCCAAGATTGTGTATTGGCAACAACTTTGCGATGTACGAAATGATGCTGACTTTAAATGCCATTTTAAGCAAATTTCATATTGAAACGGATACTGATAGGATAGAAACCAACCCGCTAATTACCTTAAAACCAGTCAATGTGAACCTGAAATTTACAAAAAGGCGAAAATCTGAAGGGAGTTGATAGAGTAGAACTAGCACTTCGTCGAAACTTAAGTTACTCAACTAATTTTTAGGCGGTTCAACAAATTATTGTAAGGTTTTTGACCAGTGGATTTAGCTTTGTAGTACTAAATAACCCCAAATTAGTACTTATGAATACCCCAAAGACTTTCAGTATTTTATTGGCTTCTGCATTTATTTTAAGCTCATGTGCTACCGATAACGATGACTATGTAGAAACCCCAACAAAAACCCTTTTAGAACAACAGATTGAAGCAACGGCTGGGTCAAAAACAGCATTGATTTTACCAGCTTCCAATGACTTTAGTGCCATTCCCAACGATGCAAACAATAGCATCACCAATGCTAAAGTTGTGCTTGGTCAGTTGTTGTTCCACGAAACGGCATTAGGTAAAAACCCAAATATGGAGGAAGGTATGAATACCTATTCCTGTGCTAGTTGCCATCATGCGGCGGCCGGATTCCAAAGTGGCATACAGCAGGGCATCGGTGAAGGTGGTATTGGCTTTGGAAACCATGGAGAAGGTCGCATTAAATCGGCCAACTATGTAGAAGCCGATCTGGATGTGCAACCTATTAAGAGTCCAAGTGTTCTTAATTCGGCTTACCAAAAGGTAATGTTGTGGAATGGGCAGTTTGGTGCTGTGGGCATGAATGTAGGGACAGAAGCTAACTGGACTGTGGGTACGCCAAAAGAGGCCAATACTTTTGGTTTTGAAGGTGTGGAAACCCAGGCTATCGCAGGTTTGGATGTACACCGATTAATGATTGAAAAAGACTTTATTATTAATTCTGATTATAAAACGTTGTTCGATGCCGCTTTCCCAAATGTTTCAGAAGATGAACGCTATACAAAATTAAATGGAGCTCTAGCCATTGCGGCTTACGAAAGAACAGTTTTAGCCAACGAAGCACCGTTTCAAAATTGGTTGAAAGGCGATGATTCTGCTATGAGCGAGGATGAAATTGAAGGGGCGATGCTTTTTTTTGGAAAAGGGCAGTGCTACTCTTGCCACTCAGGGCCGGGGCTTAACGGTATGGAATTTCATGCTTTGGGGATGAAGGATTTAACAGGTGATAATATTATGACAGAGGTGGATGAGGCTACCAAAAAAGGAAGAGGTGGTTTCACAGGAAATCCAGAGGACGACTATAAATTTAAAACCCCTCAACTTTATAATTTGATGGACGCTGGGTTTTATGGTCATGGTGGTAGTTTCAAATCTATCCGAGAGATCATCAGCTATAAAAATAATGCTATTGCTGAAAACGGTGAAGTGCCTTCAAATAAATTATCCCCGCAATTTCAACCATTGAATTTGACTGAGGACGAAATTGACTTGATAACATATTTTGTGGAAAACGCATTATACGATGCCAATTTAAAGCGCTATCAACCTGAAAGTTTGCCAACAGGAAGCTGTTTCCCAAATGCGGATACGCAATCTTCAATGGATATGGGTTGTATCTAGAAAAAGAAGTCCATTCAAATGAAAATTGTAATTTAGGTGCTTTAAACCTAACGTGAGCAAAACAATATATTCCGAAATGATAAAAACCGAAGCAAAACGCCTCGGTTTTTTGTCTTGCGGCATTAGCAAAGCCCAATTTTTGGAAGAGGAAGCACCCCGATTGGAAAAATGGCTGGCCCAAAATATGCATGGTGAAATGCATTATATGGAAAACCATTTTGACAAGCGCCTCGACCCTACAAAACTGGTGGAAGGCTCAAAAAGTGTGGTGTCTCTGTTGCTAAATTATTTTCCTTCGGAAACGCAAAATCCGGAAAGTTACAAGTTGTCCAAATACGCCTTTGGAACGGATTATCATTTCGTCATAAAAGATAAACTCAAATCCCTGTTGCATTTTATTCAAGATGAAATCGGAGAAGTGCATGGGAGAGCTTTTGTGGACTCGGCCCCCGTTTTGGACAAAGCTTGGGCTGCAAAATCCGGCTTGGGCTGGATTGGGAAGCATAGTAATTTATTGACCCAACAAGTAGGTTCATTCTATTTTGTGGCCGAACTCATTATCGATTTGGAATTGGAATATGACACACCTGTTACCGACCATTGTGGTACCTGCACTGCTTGCATTGATACCTGCCCAACAGGAGCCATTACAGAACCTTATGTAGTTGATGGTAGTAAATGCATTTCCTATTTCACTATTGAATTGAAGGACAATATTCCTTCTGAATTAAAAGGCAAATTTGATGATTGGATGTTTGGCTGTGATGTCTGTCAAGACGTATGTCCTTGGAACAGATTTTCAAAAGCGCATGATGAGCCATTATTTAATCCACATCCGGAATTATTATCAATGTCCAAAAAAGATTGGGAGGAGATTACCGAAGAAACGTTTCAAAAGGTTTTCAGGAAATCGGCCGTAAAGCGCACTAAATTTTCAGGACTAAAAAGAAACATCAATTTTTTAAGAGATTAAACACAGACTGTTTTTGTTGATGCCCTTATAATTAAATCCGTTTCTAAAACAACAGTTTTGGGTTCAAATGGTTTGTCTTTTTTGCGAGCTTTAATTTCCTTAAAGAGTTGTTTAAAGGCTACTTTGCCCATTTCAAACCCAGGTTGGTTAATAGTTGTAAGGCTTGGTGATATTACCGACGACATAAACCAGTTACTAAACCCTACGATGTTAATGTCTTCTGGAATTTTCACCCCCATTTCCTGGAATGTGGTCATAGCGCCTATGGCCACTAAGTCGGTGTTTATAAAAATGCCATCAACATCATTATGGTCTTCCAATAATTGTTTTGCGTTTTTTTTGCCTTCTTCAAAACTCATATCGCCACATTCACAAATATACACTAGCGACGGATCGTAAGGTAAGCCGTTGTCCAACAAAGCTTTTTTATAACCTAAAAATCTATCAATGGAGTTTTGGGGTAACAAGGCTCCTCTAAAGTGTGCAATACGCTTGCATCCAATATCTATTAAATGTTGTGTTGCGGTATAAGCCGCCTTTCTGTCATCGATTATTACCTTGGAGCATTGTAGTATTTTGGCAATTTTGTCAAACATTACAAGAGGTTTTTCCTGAGCCATTACGGTATTCAAATGATCGTACTTGGCCGTTCCATTTGCTAGGGATATAATAATACCGTCAACACGTTGGCTTAGGAGCAGTTCAATTTGTTTTTTTTCTAGTTCATAGGATTCATCCGATTGCAGAATGATTACCAAATATCCTTTTTTCTCAGCTTGGGACACAATGCCTTTAATAACATTGGAAAAGAAATGGTGCACAATTACAGGGATAATCAAACCAATGGTTTTAGATTCTTTGGTTCGTAAGTTGACCGCAAAAGCATTGGGCTTATAGTTTAGCGTTTCGGCAAGCGCTTTTACCTGCAATTTGGTTTTTTTGCTAACATCGGGATAATCTTTTAGTGCTTTTGATACCGTTGTAACAGAAATATTTAGCTGTTCTGCAATATCCCTTAGCGTAACAATTTTCATAAAAAAGAGCTTGGTATATGCAAATAAAGATATAAAAAATATCAAATCGAAAACGTTTTCGGTACTTTCGAAAACGATTTCGGTTGAGAAAATCATAATTTTCGGGGCTATTGAATATAGATTTGCCAATAACAACTCAATAATTTGTTAAATAACTAAAACAGGCAAAATGAATTTAATTAGAAGAAATGTATGTTTATTGGCTTTGATGCTGTTATCCGCAAGTGCGGTTGTAGCACAATCAATTTCAGGAGACGTTAAAGATGAAACAGGTATTCCTTTACCTGGAGTAAATGTAATTTTAGAAGGCACCTCTAAAGGAGCGGTTACAGATTTTGACGGTATTTATTCTATTGACAACGTAGAGGATGGTACTTACGTACTTGTAGCTACGTATTTGGGATATACCAAATTTACGCAAAGTGTCACGGTGCAAGGCGCGGATATTGTCGTAAATATTGTTATGGCTGAGGATGCGGAATCCTTGGATGAGGTAATTGTTACTGGTGTGGTAAACCCTAGGTCTAAGATAGAATCTAGTATATCGGTAACCAGTATGCGTGCAAAAACTATTTCCCAATCCGCACCAAGGTCAACCGCAGAGATTTTTAGAACGATACCAGGTATTCGCTCGGAATCATCTGGTGGTGAGGGTAATGCCAACATTGCCGTAAGGGGTGTGCCAATTTCTTCGGGAGGTTCTAAATATGTACAGTTACAGGAAGATGGTTTGCCTGTATTGCTCTATGGCGATATTTCATTCGGAACTGCTGATATCTTTACAAGATTCGATAACAATGTGGCAAGAATTGAGGCCATCAGGGGAGGTTCGGCTTCTACCTTAACATCAAATGCACCGGGTGGTATCATCAATATCATCAGTAAAACAGGAAAAACGGAAGGCGGTTCTATAGGTACTACTTTTGGTTTGGACTACAATACTTTTCGCACCGATTTCGATTACGGAACTCAAATTGGAGAAGATTTATACATGCATGCAGGAGGCTTTTATAGAGCAGGTGAAGGCATAAGGGAAACAGGATTTACAGCCAACAATGGTGGGCAATTAAAACTTAGTTTGTTAAAGGAATTTGAGAAAGGTAAGGTAAGAGTGTACGCCAAGTATTTAAATGATAGAGCGGCCGCATATTTGCCTATGCCTATGAAGGTTTCAGGAACCAACAGCGATCCCGATTGGGACAATGCTGCCAATTTTGATGCTACTAGAGGGTCTTTGCACAGTTCTAATTTATTACGTACTGTAGGTCTGGGAGCCGATGGTGAGCTAAGAAGAGGCCATGTTCAGGATGGTATGCACCCGGTATCTGCATCGGTTGGTGTTGAAGCGTCTTTTGATTTAGGAAACGAATGGAAAGTTACCAATAATGGACGTTATTCTTCCAACAGCGGTACTTTTGTGTCTCCTTTCCCTGCTGAAGTGGCAACTGCATCTAATATTTTAGGCGGCGATTTTGCTACCGATAATGGATGGGGTTCATTGCAGTTTACGGATGGATCCTCAGTTTCAGGAAACAGTTTGGTTGCGCGTGTGCACATGTTTGATGTTGAATTGAATAATTTCAACAATTTTATGAATGATTTAAAATTATCTAAATCCTTTGGCAATGTGGATATTACCTTGGGGTATTTTAAATCTATTCAGGACATATCCATGTCTTGGTTATGGAACTCTTATTTACAAGAAGTGAATGATGACAATGCAAGATTGATCAATGTTTTGGACGGAACAGGTAGCCCTTTAAGCGATAATGGATTATATGCCTATGGCGTACCGTTTTGGGGTAATTGTTGTCAACGTAACTATGATACACAGTACAACGTGTCTGCGCCTTACGCCAATGTTACCGTTGAAGCTACTGAGGCTATCACAATCGATGCTAGTATAAGGTATGATAGAGGTCGTGTTGATGGTACGTTTGCAGGAGCGGTACAAACGGAGTTCGACGTTAATAACGACGGGGTAATTTCCGCACCAGAGCAAAGCGTATCTGCCATAGACAATGCCAACGCTACTGCGGTTGACTATGATTATGATTACTTCTCTTACTCGGTAGGTTTTAACTACAAGTTTAAAGACAGACAATCTGTGTTTGCAAGAATAAGTAAAGGTGCTTCTGCAAAGGCTGACCGTATTTTGTTCTCTGGCCTAAACTATATGGACGGCGATATGATAAACGCGCTAGACTTTATGAATCAAACAGAACTTGGTTATAAAAGAGGTTTTGATAATGGAGCGCTTTATGCCACTGCATTTTATGCCAAAACGAGGGAAGAAGGCGGTTTTGAAGCAACTTCCAACAGTATCATTGAAAACGATTATAAGTCCATGGGTATTGAATTGGAAGGGTTTTACAACTTTAATAATACCTTTAGCTTAAGAGGAGCGGTAACATGGACAGATGCTGAAATTGACTCTGGAGACAACAAAGGAAATACACCAAGAAGACAACCGGATTTAATTTACAACCTTATCCCTTCAATCAACTTCGGCGGAAACAAGCAACACTCTGGAGGGTTGAGCTTTATTGGGCAGTCTAAGGCATTTGCACAAGATTCCAACGAATTGGTAATGCCAGGATTCTTATTTATAAATGGATTTGTGAATTTCGGTATTACCGATGCACTTTCTGCAAACATTTCGGCCAACAATATTTTTGATAGCATCGGTGTAACTGAGGTTGAAGAGGGCAGTATTGTTGAAGGTCAAGATAATTACTTAAGAGCTAGACCTCTACCAGGAAGATCTATTACGATGGGATTACAATTCAAGTTTTAATAAAGAGAAAGTTTAGTTTAGTTTAGTTTGATCTGTTAATTTGAGAGTTGGAATTCTATAAAAATTCCAACTCTCTTTCTAAAAATTGAAGAGCAATGAAATGGTTTGTTTTTTCGGTATTGTTTTTTTTCGCCTCAATAAACTTGTGTTATGCCCAAAAGACTGCCAAACCCGAGAATAACGGCGCGGAAAGTTTGCCCACTACTTTAATAGTTTATGGGAGCGATACTTGCCACTATTGCATTGACACAAAAGCTTATCTTAAGAAGCACAAAATAGCATTTGTATATTTTGATGTGGACCAAGACATGGCGAAAGAGCGCGAGATGTTAGAAAAGCTTCGAAAAAACAATATTCCATTACATAATTTATCACTACCGGTGGTGGAGAAAGAAGGCGAAATCATAATGAATAATGTTGCGAATTTTGAAGGCTTTTTAAAAAGTTTAAGCCAAAAAACTAAATAAGATGAAAATAGCAAAACCAAAATTATCTTTCTGGCAAATCTTTAATATGAATGTTGGTTTTCTGGGTATTCAATATAGTTTTGGATTACAGCAAACGGCGGTAAACCCCATTTTCTCTTTTTTAGGTGCGGAACACGACCAGTTGCCCTTATTGAACTTAGCGGGTCCGGTAACGGGTTTGATTATACAGCCAATTATTGGAGCAATTTCAGATAAAACCTGGTCGCCACGTTGGGGAAGACGTAAGCCTTTCTTCTTAATTGGCGCCTTATTGGGCAGTTTGTGTTTGTTTGCTTTCCCCTTCAGCCCGGCGTTATGGTTTGCAGTTGGTTTATTGTGGATTCTGGATGTGGGGAACAATATGGCAATGGAGCCTTACAGGGCTTTTGTAGGCGATAAATTGCCAAATAGTCAATTAAGTTTTGGCTACCAAATGCAAAGTCTATTTGTTGGTGCTGGTATCGTATTGGCAAATGCATCCATTTTTCTTTTTCAGGATTGGTTTGGAGGTGCAGAACAGGTTGCCGATAGTGTGGAGTCCATACCAAAATGGCTGTACTATTCCTTTTTTATAGGGGCAGTACTGTCTATTTCAACCATTCTTTGGTCAGTTTTAAAAACACCTGAAATCCCGCCATCCGAAGAAGAGATGGAAGACATCAAAAAGCATAGAGCTCTTGGGCTTGCAGAAAGGGTAAAAGCACCAATTATTGAAATAATGGAGGCGGTAAAGGATATGCCAAAATTTATGTGGAAACTTTCAGGTGTTTACCTATTTCAATGGTACGCTTTATTCGTGTATTGGCAGTTTATTGCCCCCATGTTTAAGGAAAGTATGGGATTTGACAGTTCGCAGGCCTTAAGCCAGGCGGCAAAAATGAACACCACCTACAATATTTCAACCATTGTATTTGCATTGGCCCTGGTGCCTTTGGCATTAAAATTTGGTGGAAAAAAAGTGTATGTGCTTAGCTTATTTTTAACGGCAATTGCTATGCTGAGCATTCCATATATCCAAGACCCGCTTCTGGTAGTTTTGCCAATGGTATTATTTGGTATAGGTTGGGCCGCCATGATGGGTATTCCATATTCCATGGTGTCTAAAATTGTCCCGCAGGAAAGGCGAGGCGTTTATATGGGAATTTTGAATATGATGATTGTAATCCCTATGGGTATCCAAACGTTGACTTTTGGGCCAATTGTTAAGTATCTGTTGGACAACAGCGCTGTTAACGCCATTTTGTTTGGGGGCGTGTTTTTTGTCATAGCAGGTGTATTGGCCTTGCGCTTAAAACAGCCAGAGTCCAATGGGGAAGAAGATGTGGTTTCCGGTTTTGGTGCTGGACATTAATTCCAAAAGAAATTAGTTTTGAAAAATTTTAATAAAGACATAGATATACTTTGCGTAGGTGAGGTTCTCGTGGACTTCATAGGCCATCAAAAGGATGTGCTTATAGATGACACACGAGATTATCATAGATACTTAGGTGGGTCTCCAACAAATGTGGCGATGAATTCGGCCAGATTGGGCTTAAACGCGACTTTGGTGTCAACTGTAGGTGATGACGGCTTGGGGAGATACATTTTTAAAAGGCTTTCAGAGGTAGGTGTAAATACAGATTATATTGATAAGCTTAAAGACAAAAGTACAAGTGTGATACTAGTTTCGAGGTCTAAAGGCACACCGGATTTTATTCCTTTCCGTCAGGCAGACCAGCATATTTCAGAAAGTCAAATTTCTACAGAAATGCTTTCTAAAACCAAAATTTTTCACACCACGTGTTTTGCGCTGAGTAAAAACCCTGCACAATCCGCAATTTTGAAAAAGGCAGAAGAAGCCTTTAAACAAGGCTGTGCTTTAAGTGTAGATTTAAATTACTCGAAAAAGCTTTGGGGCAGTCAGGAAGAGGCTTTAAAGGTCATTAAGGCATATTGCAAATTCAATCCTTTAATAAAAATCAGTGAGGATGATATGTTGCGCCTATTTGAAAAGGAACTACAACATGATGAAATATTCAATTTCTTTCACAATGAAGGTGTTGAAACTGTTTGTTTAACCTTGGGCAGTAAAGGGGTTAAATTATCTCAAAAAAACAAGGCACTCATTGAAATGCCGGCAGTTAAGGTGGAAAACGTAATTGATACCACTGGCGCAGGTGATGCATTTTGGTCGGGGTTCCTATTTGCTTATATCAAGGATAAACCCATCGAAAAATGCCTGAAAGTAGCTTTGCAATTGGCAGCTTTAAAGCTCCAAAACGTGGGTAGATTGCCCGATAACATAAGCATATTGTCCGAACTATTATAGAAAATAATCATGTCAACAAATTCTAATATTACAAATGGTGTTATGCTCAATGCATATCCGGACAGTATTGGCAACACATTAAGCGATACCATCAGTATTCTTAAGAGGCCTGAGTTTAAAGATGTATTTTCATTGTTTTACATATTGCCAACATTTTTTAATAGTGATTTGGACCGGGGGTTTTCAATAATAGATTACAATCTTAAAAAAGATCTGGTTTCTAAAGACGACCTAAAAGCATTGGACGCACTGAATATTCAATTAAAGCTGGATATCGTCCTAAATCATTTATCAGTTGCATCTCCTCAGTTTAAGGATTTGATTGAACACGGAGGGCAATCAAAATACAAGGACTTTTTTATCAATTGGAATAGCTTTTGGGAAGGCCATGGTACCATGGGGAACGATGGTATTATCAAGCCAAAAAAGGAATTTCTTGATAAATTATTCATGCGTAAAGCAGGATTGCCAATTTTAAAGGTGCCTTTCCCAGACGGCACTGAAAAACCCTATTGGAACACTTTTTATCAAAAAGTAAACGAGGACAAAAGCTTTTTGGGCCAAATGGATGTCAATGCCAAGTCTGAGCTGGTCTGGGATTTTTACGAGGAAACCTTACAAAAAGTCAGTAGCTACGGGTGCAAAATATTACGCTTGGATGCTTTTGCTTATTTGCACAAGGCCATCGGGGAATCAAACTTCTTTAATAAACCGGGAACGTGGCAATATTTAGAGCGCATTAAAAAAATTGCAGATAAAAACGGTTTAACGCTTTTGCCGGAGATTCACGCAGAATATGGTTCGTTTCTGCATGACGAGGTGGCTCAAAAAGGATACAGGATATATGACTTCTTCCTACCTGGGTTAATGATCCATACCATTGAGAAAAAGGATAGTACCGCATTAGTAAAATGGGCAAATGAAATTATTGCCAAGGGTTATAAAACGGTAAATATGCTGGGCTGTCATGATGGGATTCCTGTTTTGGACTTAAAAGGAAAGGACGTGGATGGAGTGTATCAAAAGGGATTGCTTGCCGATAGTGATATTGAGGATATCATGGACATTATTATAGAGCGAGGTGGTAGGGTTAAGAACCTTTACGGGCCTGACGGTAAGAAAATATCGTACTACCAAGTTAATGCAACTTTTTTTAGTGCCTTGGGAGAGGACGAGAAAAAATTGTTGTTGGCACGGGCTATTCAAATGTTTATGCCGGGCATACCTCAGGTTTGGTATCTGGATATTTTTGCAGGAAAAAACAATTACGAAGCTGCAGACAAAGCTGGCAATGGTGGGCATAAGGAAATTAATAGGACCACCTTGTCCTTAACTGATATCAGCGAAGGTATGAAAACAGACATTGTTTTAAATCAACTTGAATTGATGCGATTAAGGAATACGCATAATGCATTCTTGGGAAAGGTAAAAGTTAATGCGACTTCAATCAAAGAAATTGATATCCTTTGGAAAAATGGCCAAGACTTTGTGCATTTAACGGCAGATCTTGAAGCTAATAGTTTCACTATAAACTATAATGAATCCGACGTTCTAAAAATATTGACTTTTTGATTGTGGCTTTTTTACAATTACTTACTGAATTCTAAAATTGACTATAAAATTTTTGCTGACCTCTTATAATTGTTTTAGGCCGTATCAATTTCCGAAAAGATTAGGCGTTTACCTCTAAGGATTGTTATCTTTGGGCTTCTTAAAATAGTCCATTATGAGCGAAGAGAGCAAACGTAGAGAGGCCCTGATATATCACGCAAAGCCGGTTCCCGGTAAAATCAAAGTTGTTCCGACAAAAAAGTATTCGAGCCAAAGGGATTTGTCCCTAGCCTATTCACCGGGTGTAGCGGAGCCTTGTTTGGAAATTGAAAAAGATAAAAACAACGCCTACCGCTATACGGCAAAAGGTAATCTGGTAGCCGTAATCTCTAATGGAACCGCAGTTTTGGGTCTGGGCAATATTGGCCCCGAGGCTTCCAAACCTGTAATGGAAGGTAAAGGGTTACTGTTTAAAATCTTCGCGGATATCGATGTATTTGATATTGAAGTAGATACTGAAAATGTTGACTCGTTCATTGAAACAGTCAAAAACATAGCGCCCACTTTTGGAGGTATCAACTTAGAGGATATCAAGGCACCAGAGGCTTTTGAAATAGAAAGACGTTTAAAGGAGGAACTGGATATTCCCGTAATGCACGACGACCAGCACGGTACGGCGATTATTTCAGCAGCGGCATTAATCAATGCCCTCGAACTTGCGAAGAAAAAAATCCAAGACGTAAAAATAGTGATTAGCGGTGCCGGTGCTGCGGCAATTTCTTGTTCTCGATTGTACCAGTCCTGCGGTGCCAAACGGGAAAATATGGTGATGCTGGATAGTAAAGGCGTCATTCGCAACGATCGCGAAAATCTATCCTCGCAAAAAGCTGAATTTGCCACACACAGAAAAATTGATACGTTGGAAGAGGCCATGAAAGATGCCGATGTGTTTATTGGCCTGTCCATGGCGGATATTGTGACTCCAGATATGCTGAAAGTGATGGCAAAGGACCCCATTGTATTCGCAATGGCAAATCCAGACCCTGAAATAAAGTATGAATTGGCTATAGATACCAGGGATGATATTATTATGGCTACAGGCAGAAGTGATCACCCCAACCAAGTAAATAATGTACTAGGATTTCCATTCATATTTCGTGGTGCATTAGATGTTCGCGCTACGGCCATCAATGAAGAAATGAAAATGGCTGCAGTAAAAGCTTTGGCAAAACTGGCCAAAGAACCCGTGCCAGAACAGGTAAACGTAGCTTATGGGCAAACCCGTTTGGCCTTTGGCCGTAATTATATCATTCCAAAGCCGTTTGACCCAAGATTGATTGCCGAAGTACCACCGGCCGTGGCGAAAGCCGCCATAGAAAGTGGCGTAGCACAGGGCAGAATAGAGAATTGGGAGAAGTACAAAGATAGCCTCAGGGAGCGTTTAGGGTCAGATAATAAATTGGTGAGGCTGCTTTTAAGTCGTGCCAAGCTAAACCCAAAACGTGTAGTTTTTGCAGAGGCCGATCAGCTAGCGGTCTTAAAGGCGGCTCAAATAGCTTACGAAGAAGGCATTGCTATCCCCATTTTATTGGGTCGAAAGGAAACCATTCGGGCACTCATGGATGAGATTGAGTTTGAAGGCGATATCACGATTATCGACCCGAAAACTGAAGAGGAAAACGAGCGCAAGGATCGCTATGGTCGAATATATTGGGAACAAAGAAAACGAAGAGGTGTCACCCTGTATTCAGCGAAGCGCTTAATGCGGGAGCGGAACTACTTTGCCGCTATGATGGTAAACGAAGGGGATGCCGACGCTCTGATTTCTGGGTATTCTAGAAGTTACCCGGTAGTTTTAAAACCTATGTTGGAGTTGATTGGGATGGCAAAAGGAGCTACGAAGGTGGCTACCACCAATGTGATGATGACACGAAGGGGGCCACTGTTTTTAAGCGATACCTCTATCAATATTGATCCGGATGCAAAGGATTTGGCTAAAATTGCCATTATGACTTCAAAAGTAATCGAGAATTTTGGGTTTGAGCCTGTAATGGCAATGACCTCCTATTCTAATTTTGGATCATCAGGTAACGAAAAGGCTTCCAAAGTAAGAGAGGCCGTAAGTATGTTGCACCGCCATTATCCGGATATGGTTGTGGATGGTGAATTACAAACGGATTTCGCATTAAATGATGAAATGCTTCGCGACCAATTCCCTTTTTCAAAATTAGTAGGACGAAAAGTAAACGGACTTATTTTTCCAAATCTGGACGCTGCAAACATCACCTATAAATTGCTTAAGGAATTGAATGAGGCCGATTCCATTGGGCCAATTATGATGGGCATGCGCAAACCCGTACATATTCTTCAATTGGACGCCAGTGTGGATGAAATTGTAAACATGACCGCCATTGCCGTCATCGATGCACAAAACAAGGAGTTATGGGAGTTGGAAAAAGATATTTCATAAGCTTTGAAACGTAAATAATTTCATTACATTTGGCAGTTTAAGAGGGATTTTCTAAATGATTACGCACATACAAGGGAAACTTATTGAAAAGAATCCAACAGATGTAGTGATAGACTGCAATGGCGTAGGCTATCTGTTAAATATTTCTGTGCATACTTTTTCTCAAATTCCCGATAAGGAATTTCTAAAATTGTACACCCATCTTCAGATAAAAGAAGACTCCCATACGTTATTCGGGTTTTCGTCTCTGGCGGAACGTGAAATTTTTAGATTGTTGATTTCCGTAAGCGGTATTGGAGCAAGTACGGCTCGTACAATGCTGTCTTCCCTGACCCCTAAGCAGGTGCGGGAAGGTATTGCCTCTGGTGATGTAGCTTTAATCCAATCCATAAAGGGCATCGGAGCCAAAACGGCGCAACGCGTGATTATCGACTTAAAAGATAAGATTTTAAAGATTTATGATATAGACGAAGTTTCGGTTTCAAAGGACAATACCAACAAGAATGAAGCGTTATCTGCTTTAGAAGTTCTTGGTTTTGCAAAAAAGCAGGCAGAACGTGTTGTGGATAAAATAATCGTTTCGCAACCGGATGCCAATGTAGAAACCATTATAAAACAAGCCTTAAAAAATTTATAAACGATTTTGACTATAACTACCCAAAGCTATAACCAACCCGTCCTAAAAATTGTTGCCCTCTTTGCCCTACTGCTGTTGTCGGTGCCTGCATGGGCGCAACAACCTGTTCAGGATTCCACGAAAACCGGGTTTAGCTTAGGCGAAATAAAAACCGCGCGGCCAAATAGTATCGAGTCTAAATACACCTACGATCCAGTTACCGACCGCTACATCTATACTGAAAAAATTGGCGATTTCAATATCAATTATCCAATTATCCTGACCCCGAAGGAGTATCAGGATTTAGTGGCCAAAGAGAATCTTCGGAATTATTACAAGGATAAAATTGATGCCTTTGATGGTAAAAAAGAAGGTTCGGACGAGAAGCGTAAAAACCTTTTACCAGAATTCTATGTGAACTCTGGGTTTTTCGAGACACTTTTCGGAGGAAACACCATTGAGGTGGTGCCCCAGGGTTCTGTGGAAATGGATTTAGGAATTCTGTTTTCTAGACAGGACAACCCAACTTTTTCACCTCGAAACCGAAGTAATTTCACTTTTGATTTTGACCAAAGGATTAGCCTTAGCTTATTAGGAAAAGTAGGGACGCGTTTGCAAGTAACGGCAAACTATGATACGCAGTCCACGTTCGATTTTCAGAATTTGGTAAAACTGGAATATACGCCCACGGAAGATGATATCATCCAAAAAATTGAAATAGGTAACGTTAACATGCCTTTAAACAGTTCATTGATCACAGGAGCACAAAGTTTATTTGGGGTGAAGGCTCAGTTACAATTTGGACGAACTACATTTACTGGGGTGTTTTCAGAACAACGCTCTCAGGCCAATACGGTAGTAGCTCAAGGAGGTGGTACGCTAGAAGAATTCGATTTTTTCATTAGGGATTATGACGAAAATAGACACTTTTTCCTGGCGCATTATTTTAGGGACCAATACGATATTGCTTTAAGACAATATCCATTTTTGGATAACCGAGGTTTACAGATTACGAGACTTGAAGTTTATATTACCAATAGAAGCAACAGGACGGATAATGTGAGAAATGTAGTGGCGATTCAGGATTTGGGTGAATCGTTTTACAACCCAGGAAATCCTGATACCGATAACATATTTTTGGATCCAATTCCAGCAAATTTCATCAATACGCCAGACAATTTTTCCAATAATGTGAATGCCTTTCCGGATAACGGCAATAACGATTTTGACCCGACCGCCATTGGAACGACTTCGATATTAACCGAGGCCATTCGTGATATTGCCACCGCTCAAAATGGATTTGGCGTTTTGTCCAACGATGTTAACGAGGGCTCGGATTATGGAAAAATCGAAAATGCAAGAAAGTTAATCAACGGTCAGGAATATACCTTTAGCCCGGAGTTGGGTTATATTTCTTTGAATCAACGCCTAAACGCCGATGAGGTATTGGCGGTGGCCTTCCAATATACAGTTAATGGACAAGTGTATCAAGTAGGGGAGTTTGCAAACGATGGTATCAACCCAAATGAAGTTGAGCAGAACAATCAGGGGCAGGTCACGAATGTTACCAATAAGGCCTTGGTCCTAAAGATGCTGAAAAGTAGCGTTACCAATGTAAGACAGCCGATTTGGGACCTCATGATGAAGAACATTTATGATACAGGGGCCTTTAATTTGAGTCAGGAAGATTTTAGGTTGAATATTTTTTACAATGAAGCGTCTCCTTTGAATTTCATTAAGCCTGTTGAAGGCTCGCCTTTCCCGATTTTTGATAACCATACGCCGGGCGATCCCAATGATGATAGGGAAATTGTAGAAACGCCACTTTTACGAATTTTCAATTTGGACAAGCTGAATTTCAATAACGACCCCCAAGGCAACGGGGATGGATTCTTTGATTTTGTACCGGGCATTACGGTCCAACCCCAAACCGGTAAGATCATATTTACAAAAGTGGAGCCATTCGGACGGTATTTATTTGATCTTTTGGACAGCGATGGTAACTCGAACAATAATGACGTGGATTACCAGGCAGATGTTTATACCGATGCCAATCAGGAAAAGTACGTTTACGATATTTTATATAAGCAAACCAAAACGGCCGCCTTGGAAGATGCAGATAAAAACAAATTCCGAATAAAAGGACGTTATAAAGGTTCGGCCGGTGATGGGATTCCTATTGGGGCATTTAATGTTCCTCGCGGTTCCGTAAGAGTAACTGCCGGTGGACGTGTTTTGGTAGAAGGGGTAGATTATACGGTGAATTATCAATTGGGTCGTGTGCAGATTTTAGACGAAGCCTTAAAAGCTTCAAACACACCCATTCAGGTTTCCACAGAAAATAATGCCGTGTTTGGGCAACAGACCCGTCGATTTACTGGGTTAAATGTGGAACACAAATTCAATGACAATTTTGTGATTGCGGGTACACTTTTAAATCTAAATGAACGGCCGATAACTCAGAAAGCCAATTTTGGTTCCGAGCCAATAAATAATACCATTTTCGGATTCAATGGTAACTATTCTACGGAAGTGCCATTTTTAACTAGGATGGTTAACAAATTGCCTAATATAGATACGGATGTGCCCTCCAATATTTCCTTAAGAGGTGAATTTGCGTATCTGTTACCCGGAGCCCCAAAGGGCACCAATCTGAATGGAGAAGCAACATCCTATATCGACGATTTTGAAGGCACCCAAAATGCTATCGATTTAAGGGCGCAACAGTCGTGGTTTTTATCTAGTAGACCTGTGGATATAGATGGAAATGGAAATGATAATGAAATTGAAGACCGAGCAGGTATTGCAAATGGCTACGGAAGGGCATTTTTAAACTGGTACAGTATTGACCCTATTTTTTATAGTTCCAGAAGGCCGGATGGCATTTCCGATGGAGACCTGTCCAGTTTATTTACCAGTAGAGTATTTATTAATGAACTGTTTCCGCAACAGGACTTGGTACAAGGGCAAAACTCGGTACTGAATACTTTGGATTTGGTGTATTATCCCACCGAGAGGGGGCCATATAACTTTGACCCATCTTCGGCTGATGGCACCATTGCGCCAAATCAAGGTTGGGCAGGTATTACAAGACAGTTGACTACTACGGACTTAGAACAAGCCAACGTGGAATATATTGAATTCTGGTTGCAAGATCCCTTTCAAAATACAGACGGACAGGGTTCATCTTCAAACCCTGGAGGTAAATTGGTATTCAACTTAGGAAATATTTCGGAAGACATCATAAAGGACGGTAGAAAGCTTTACGAAAACGGATTGCCAGAAGATGGAAATGTGAGTTTATTGCCAACCACAGATTGGGGAACAGTAGTGCCCCTCAATCAATCTTTAATTTATGCCTTTGATACTACTGGTGAGGAGAGGGTTAATCAGGATGTTGGGTACGACGGGTACGATGATACAGAGGAGGCGACCATTTTTGGGGCAAATTTTGGAGAAGACCCAGCAAAAGATAACTACTCCTATTTCTTGGATGCCGAAGGGGGCATTTTTGAGCGCTACAAAAAATTTAATGGTGTTGAAGGGAACACGCCAGATGTGTTTAACGATAATCAAAGGGCAGCAAACCCACAACCCGATGTGGAGGACATCAACAGGGATAACACGATGAATACCATCGATAGTTATTATGAATACGAAATAGAACTTAATAGGACCAATTTACCTGAGGTTAACAATATCACAGATATCACAAGTACCAGTGCATTGGACGAGTTTATTACCGATGTAAAAGTTGAAAACCGTGTTTTAGCCAATGGGCAGAATGCAAGTGTGCGTTGGTATCAAATAAGGATACCAGTGAACGTGCCTAATGAAACCTTTGATGATCCTTTAGCCTCGCCGGTTTACAAAAGACGTGTGAATAATATAGAGGACTTCCGATCGATTCGATTTGTGAGGATGTATTTGACGGATTTTTCAGAACAAACCGTGCTTCGCTTTGGTTCCTTAGATTTAGTGCGAAGTGATTGGCGACGCTACACCCAAACCTTGCAACCTAATGAAGATGATCCGGATGACGACGGTACCGAATTTTCCGTTGGGATTGTGGGTACCATTGAAAATGAAGATACTTATGTAAGACCACCGGGTATTGAACCTGAGCAATTGTTCAATAACAATACAGTGATTCGGCAGAATGAACAGGCATTGTTGCTTAACGTTTGCGATTTGGAATCTGAGGATTCTCGGGCAGTGTTTAAAAATATTAATATCGATATGCGCCAGTACAAGCGCCTGCGAATGTTTTTGCATGCCCACGAAGAAGGAAATGGCTATGAGGACGATGAGGCTGAACGCTTGGTTGGATTTATCAGATTGGGTAACGATCTGAACGATAACTATTATCAGATTGAAGTGCCATTGGTAAAATCGCCCAAAGGTTCAAGGGATAGGGAAACGGCTTGGCCGTCAGAAAATGAAATCAATCTGCCAATTGAATTGTTAGGGCAAATTAAGGCAAGAGGTATTTCGGACGGGACATTAACGAATGACGACCCAACCTTTTATGATGTTGTAAATGATGCTATAGGTGATGATCCCGTGATCAATCCGTTAACCGGATATATTACCGGGCAACAAAGGATAGGGATAAAAGGTAATCCCAATTTTGGGGATGTGAGGACCTTAATGGTAGGTGTTAAAAATGCCAATAACAGTGATGTTTGTGCCCAAGTATGGTTTAACGAATTACGCCTTTCCGATTTGGATAACGAAGGCGGTTGGGCGGCCGTAGTAAGCATGGATGCCAACATTGCCGACTTTGCCAATGTGAGTGCAACAGGAAGGCAAAGCACCTCAGGTTTTGGGACCATAGAGCAAGGTCCTAGCCAGCGTGCTTTGGAGGATGTTAAGCAATATGACGTGGTGACCAATATCAATGTCGGGCAGTTATTACCAAAAAAGTGGGGTGTTCAAATTCCTTTCAATTATGGACAAAGTGAAGAATTGATTACTCCAAAATACGATCAGTTTTATAAGGATTTAGAACTGGATTCTCGTTTGGAAGCGGCCAATTCAGAAGATGAAAGAGAAGATATCAGACAACGTTCCGAAGATTATACCAAGCGCCAAAGCATCAACTTTATTGGTGTTAGAAAAAATAGAACTACCGATAAGAAACCACGTTTTTATGATGTGGAAAATTTCACTTTGAATTACTCTTACAATAAGGTAGAACACCGCGATTTTGAAATTGAGAATTCCTTAGACCAAACTGTTAGGGCTGGTGCCAATTACGCCTTCAATTTTAATCCTGTGAAAGTAGAGCCGTTCAAAAAGAACGATTCACTTTTCCGAGGGAAATACTGGAAGTTTTTGAAGGATTTAAATTTTAATGTGTTGCCGACAAGTATTGCAGTGAACTCCGACATCAACAGGCAATTCAATAGTCAAAAATTTAGGGAGGCAGAATTGACTGGTCAAAATATAGGCATTCAACAATTATTTAGACGAAACTATACGTTTGATTTTCAATATACCATCAACTATAATATCACCGATGCCCTGCAGTTGAATTTTACGGCGGCAAATAATAATATTGTTCGGAATTATTTTATTGATGACAATTTTATCAGGGGAGAACAGGATCCTGATTTGGATGTGTGGGACGGCTTCCTCGATGTTGGTGACCCCAACCGACAAACACAAAGTTTGGGTATCACTTATCAATTGCCATTAAACAAAATCCCGACTTTTAGTTTTATTGATGCCACCTATCAATATAATGGCGATTTCCAATGGCAAAAGGGCTCTGATTTGTTTGGGGATTTTGTTGCTGAAGACGGCAATACCTACGACTTAGGGCATACAGTTCAAAACTCTAATACGCACAATATCAATACCAGTTTGGACATGAACCGCTTGTATAAATACATCGGTTTGGTTAAAAAACCTATACGAACGGTAAGGACTCGTACCAGAACAGCCGGCCCTCCGGGAGCAAAACCAAAGAAAGCCGAAAAGCCAAAAAGCGGCAATAAACCTGGCACCAAATGGCTCAACGCTGGGATAGATATTTTGACCAGTGTAAAACGCGCACAGATTAATTACTCCGAAAACAACGGGATATTTCTACCTGGTTATACAAGAACACCTGGCTTTATTGGGACATTAAAGCCAACATTCGGATTTACATTTGGTAGCCAAAGGGATGTACGGTTTTTAGCGGCCAGAAATGGATGGCTCACCTATTTCCCGGAATTCAATCAGCAATATACCGAAACGACCACCAAGCAGTTGGATATTTCTGCAAATTTGGAACCTGTGCGGGACTTAAAGATTGACGTGGTGGGGAATAGGACCTATTTAGAGAATTTTTCTGAAAACTTTAATGTAGATCGAAATACTGGCATATACAATCCTTTGACCCCAAACACCTTCGGCAACTTCAATATTTCTACGGTGATGATTAAAACAGCATTCAGTAAAAGCGATGAAGCTACTTCTGATGCCTTTAATACCTTTAGGGATAATCGATTGACCGTGGCGCGAAGATTGGCTGCTGAAAGTGGAGCCGACGTTAATGATGTGGATGCCGAAGGCTATCCCAGAGGCTTTGGAAAAACAAGTCAAGCTGTATTATTGCCAGCGTTTTTAGCGGCCTACACGGGGCAGGATGCTGGTAAGGTAAAACTGGGGGCATTTAGGGATTTACCGATTCCCAACTGGGACTTAAAATATACCGGGTTTATGAAATTCAATTGGTTTAAAAAGCGTTTCAGGCGTTTTTCGGTGACGCATGGCTACCGTTCCAATTATACTATTAACCAGTTTCAAACTAACTTGGATTATGTTGCTCCTGATTTTAGTTTAGATTATGATAGTCAAAATCCCGATACAAAGGATCAGTCGGGCAATTACAAGAATGGTACTCTGTTCAGCAATATTAACCTAACGGAAATGTTCAGTCCGTTGATTCGAATCGATATGGAAATGAAAAATTCCATGAAGATTTTGGCTGAAATCAAGAAGGACAGATTACTATCTTTAAGTTTTGATAATAATTTGTTGACTGAAATTCAGGGCAACGAATATGTGCTGGGGCTTGGTTATCGTATCAAGGATGTGCGAATCAAGTCTAAATTGGCTGGACCGCGTCAACGTATCGTAAGCGATTTGAATATGAAGGCCGATGTATCTGTCAGGGACAATAAAACCATTATTCGATATTTGGATTTGGAAAACAATCAGGTCACCTCTGGACAAACCATTTGGGGTATAAAATATACCGCGGATTATGCCTTTAGCAGAAATCTTACGGCCATTTTCTATTTTGATTATTCTTTCGCCGAATATGCTATTTCAACCGCTTTTCCCCAAACAACTATCCGTTCTGGATTTACGCTGAGGTATAATTTTGGGAATTAAACGTTGGTCTGTCACCCTGAACTTGTTTCAGGGTCTCATCATAGTTTTCGGGATGCTGAAATACTGAAACAAGTTCAGCACAAGAAAATGTAGCATAACACATTCAATTAACACAAACCTATTTGAAATCTAGTTTTGAATGAATACATTTGCGGAACAAATTTTAATACGGACAGCATGAATATTCCATCAGAATTAAAATATACAAAGGACCACGAATGGGTAAAAATTGAAGGCGATATTGCGGTAGTAGGCATTACCGATTTTGCGCAAAGTGAATTGGGCGATATTGTTTATGTTGAGGTTGAAACACTTGATGAAACCTTAGATGCTGATGAGGTATTTGGAACTGTTGAAGCTGTAAAGACCGTTTCTGATTTGTTTTTGCCACTGTCCGGTGAAATCGTGGAGTTCAATGAAGGGTTGGAGGATAGTCCGGAAAGTGTAAATTCCGATCCGTATGGTGAGGGTTGGATGATAAAAATTAAGTACTCGGACGCATCGGAAATAGATAATTTATTGTCGGCCGAGGGCTACAAAGATATCATCGGTGCTTAAAACCTACTCGCTTTTTTTGGCCGTACCCTATACCATTGCCCTAATGGTGGGCAGTTTAATGAGCCTGAAAAACATGCCTGATACAGGCGTAGATTATGCCGATAAAATTTTCCATTTCCTGGCCTATGCCATTTTATGTTTTTTATGGGTTTTGGTATTTCATTTTACCCTTCAAAAACCTTTGAAAAAAGCAGTTTTGTTTGGCGCAGGTTTTGCAATTTTGTTTGGTATAATTATTGAGGTATTACAAGGAACCCTTACTAAAGAGCGATCTTTGGATGCGTACGATGCAATAGCAAATTCGTTAGGTGCATTAACTACAAGCGCAATAATTCTCTTAAAAGGAAAATTAGGCCTTAAAAATGGTTAAACATTTGCATTTTTGCTAAATAAGTAGTTATTTTAAAATCTGGAAAAACCACAACACTATGGAACCTAAAAAAAATCCGAAAGCCAACGTAAGTAGAAACAGTTCTCTTTACTTCGCTATTGGTTTATTATTGATGCTATTTTTAGCAAATTTTTCAATTAATTATAAAACCTACGAAAAATCAGCAATTGATATTGGTCAGCTTAATTTAGAAGAGGAACTGGAAGAGGAAATTCCGATTACCGAGCAGATCCAAACACCGCCGCCGCCACCACCACCACCTGCGGCGCCTGAGGTTATTGAAATAGTTGAGGACGAAGAAGAAGTAGAAGAAACAGTAATTGAATCTACGGAGGTAGATCAGGAAACTGAAATTGTTGAGGTTGAAGAAATTGAAGTAGAAGAAGTAGAAGAGGATATCGAGGTGCCATTTGCGGTAATTGAAAATGTGCCTGTGTTCCCTGGTTGCGAAAAAGGAAATAATGCCAAGAAAAAAGCTTGTATGTCTGAAAAGATTGCAAAGTTTGTAAATAGAAAGTTTAATACCGAATTAGCCTCAGAATTGGGCTTGTCGGGAAGACAGCGTATCAACGTGATCTTCAAGATTGACAAAACTGGAAGTATTACAGGAGTTCGTGCCAGAGCACCACATCCAGGATTGGAAAAAGAGGCCAAGCGCGTAATTAGCTTGTTGCCTAAAATGAAACCGGGTAAACAACGTGGTAAGCCTGTAACGGTACCATATTCTTTACCGATTATTTTCCAGGTACAAGACTAATACGTTTTATAATTTTATAATAGAAACAAGGTCCCGACGATATCGTCGGGACCTTGTTTTTTAGGTACTAAATTTCATTGGAACAATCAATTAAAATCCCGTTACAAAAACTGTAACGGGATTTCTTTTTTGGTATGCTTATTGTGTTTTTATCATAATATTAACATTTTAACTATAATAATTATGAACAGTTCAAAGAACACTCACGATTCCGTTCGGCAAAACGGCCTCGTGAAAAAACCACAAAAGCATGATGCAAATTTACAAAAAAACTCTACCCTCTATTTCCAAGTAGGGCTTATCGTTTGTTTACTGGCCGCCTTCGGTCTGTTGGAAATGCGGTTTCAGACGACTATCCCAAACTATACTGATAATGTCTTGCCCTCAGAAGATATCTCAGAGATCGCTATTGAAAACTTTAGGGTTTATGAGGAACCAAAGCCCGAAGTTAAACCCGAGGTATTACAAAAAAAAGTATTGTTGACGGATAAAGTAAAAATAGTGGACGATGATCATATTCTAAAAAAGGCAATGAATGTTGAGACTTCAGAACAAAATGTTTCTTCTGACCCACCAATAGACCCAGGAGCTGTGACCGTTTTGGATAAGCCTGAAGACGCACCGGTTCCGTTCATCTGGATTGAACAGGTTCCAATTTATCCCGGGTGTGAAAAAAAGAAGACAAACTTGGATAGGAAAAAGTGTATGTCTGAAAAGATTTCCAAATTAGTTCAAAGAAAGTTCAGAACGGGATTGGCAGGTGAATTAGGCTTAAGCGGTAAACAGAGGATAAATACACAGTTTACAATTGATAAGTTCGGGAAAGTAACAGATATTCAAGTTGGAAGTCCGTATCCCAAACTACAAAAAGAAGCGCTTAGAGTTATTAACGTTATTCCAAATATGCAACCTGGTAAGCAACGCGATAAACCTGTTGGCGTTCGCTATACCTTACCCATAATTTTTATTGCTGAATAGCAATTATAATTTATCATGCTTTAAGCCGTTATCCCTAAAAGGATAATGGCTTTTTTGTTCGGAACAGTTTGAACTAAAGCAAATCTTAACAAAATGTACTATCTTTCAGCCCAAATTGGAGAAGCGGTTTGAACGTTTTGTTTTCAGTTGAAAATGAATGAAAATTTGCTCAATTGAGGCTCTTTTTGAATAGCCATAGCCTAAGCTACGGTCGAGAAAAGGAACGAAAAGTGAGTGAATTTGCAACATTTTTTAAACAAAAGAAAGCGTTGAATTCGCTTCCTCATCATATTTGTAGTATGAAGCAACTTGTAGCCCTATTTCTCATCTTACTTAATTGTTTCGCATTTGCGCAGGATGATGGCACCTACGAAAAGCCACCTGTTTTTCCGGAATGTTCAGATGTAACTTTGGATTCCTTGCAAAACTGTTTCGATATAAACGTATTTCAGCGAATCAAAAAGAACTTTCAAGTTCCCGATGATGTAGCAAAGGATAAATATAAGGGAGAAGTTGTTGTTCTTTTTGAGGTTGATACTACTGGGCAATTTAGGGTGATTTATGTTGATGCCATGTATGATGAACTAAAACAGGAAGCTCGGCGTGTATTTACATCCTTTCCCAAAGTAAAACCAGCAACTTATAGCGGCAGGAAAACCTTCAAGCAATATGCTATGCCGATCCGAATTCCATTGGAGGATTTCAAACTGGCAAAATCTAGTGATTTGGCAGAGGAAAACGAAATTGCAAAAATTGAAGCCGAGGCCAAACGGGAGTTTGACAGCGTCAATAAAGGCTTAAGGCCTTTTTCCAATAAAAGGCTTTCCAGTCAATTAAATATTCAATTTAATCATAGCGACTATGCCCGTTTCGATAGGGCAATAAATCTTGTTGGCACCAACAGCCACACGGCTTCAAAACCATTGCTGTATGCTGACGTAGCCAGATATCATGATTTTAATGCCGAACAGGAGGCCTTGGAACGCGAAACCAACACATTTGCTGGGAGAAAGTGGTGGAATGAACATTTGGTGCGTGTGGAAGGCAAAGACTATTGGTTTACTATTGACCCTATTTTTGACCTTCAGTCTGGGAGTGAATCTGTAGTGGGCAGTACTTATAATAATACCCGTGGGGTTTTAGTGCAAGGAGGTTTGGGCAAAAAATTTAATTTTTATTCCACCATTTTTGAAAGTCAAGGGCGGTTTGCGGATTACGTGAATCGTTATTCAGAAAGTCTAAAGGCTTTTGGACCAGACCCTGCCATTATTCCGGGACGGGGTATTGCAAAGCGTTTTAAAAGTGATTCGTATGATTACCCGGTAGCAGAGGCTTATTTATCTTATTCGCCTGCAAAATTTTTGAATGTACAATTTGGGCACGGGAAGAATTTTATTGGTGATGGGTATCGGTCACTGTTATTGAGCGACGTGACGAGTCCGCACCCATTCCTCAAAATCAACACCAAATTCTGGAAAATAAAATATACCAATACCTTTATGTGGATGAAGGATGTGCGGGATGCTGTGGTTCAGGATAAAGCTTTTTTAACCAAATATGTTGCCAATCACTATTTAAGCTGGAATGTTTCAAAACGCTTAAATATAGGTTTGTTTGAGTCTGTGTTGTGGACCAATAGCAACGATAGGGGCTTCGATATTAATTATTTGAATCCTATTATTTTTTATCGCGCTATTGAGTTTGAAACGGGCCAAGGTGCTGGTAATGCGCTGTTGGGAGCTTCGGCTAAATACAAGTTTTGCGATAATGTCAATGCGTACGGTCAGTTTATTTTGGATGAATTTTCACTAGGAGATATCAGGGGAGGTGAAAGAAGCTGGAAAAACAAGTACGGCTATCAGCTAGGGGTCAAATATTATGATGCCTTTAAGGTGAAGAATTTGATGTTGCAACTGGAATACAACCGTGTGCGCCCTTATACGTATTCGCATAATACTATTGTGCTGAACTATGGCCACAACAACCAACCTTTGGCCCATTTATGGGGTGCCAATTTTAGTGAAACCATTTTGATCGGTCGTTACCGATGGAAACGATGGTTTGGGGATGCAAAATTTATTTTTGGAACCCGAGGCTTTGATTACAACGAAGGCATGGACAATTTTAGCTATGGGGAAGATATCTATAGGGACTACAACGATAGGCCTTTTGATACAGGTGTTGAAATTGGTCAGGGCATCAACACGAAAACCTTTTACGCTAATTTACAGGCAGGCTATCTCATTAATCCCGCATCCAATATGAAGATTTTTACCGATATCACGGTTAGAAATTTTAACCCCGATGCTACCACGGCTACAACATTTGAAAACAACACCTTCTGGTTGAACTTCGGGATAAGAACGGACTTGTTTAATTGGTACTTTGATTTTTAATGTAACTCAATTTTGGGAAGCCTTTTAGGCGAACTCAAAATTGTAAGTTGAATTCTTGCCTGCTGGCAAGCAGGAATCCCGATGACTATCGGGATCTCATTTTGGAATAACGCAAATTCGTGCTGAACTGTCACACTGAGCTGAGTAGAGGGCCACAACGTTGCATTGCCAAAAATAATCTGTTAAATTTTAAAAACTACCAAAAACCTGATATTTATCATAAAAACACATGTCTTTTCTGACGTATATTTACTACGTTATTTAGGAATAAATTCCTTCTTTAAAGTTTAACCGCTATACAACCCTCTCCATAGCGCATTTAAACCTATAACTTCTCTCAAATAAAGCAGTATTTTTAAGTTGAAACAAAAAAATAAAACTATGAAAAAAATAACCCTAATGACCGCCCTACTTTTAAGCGCATTTGTACTGACCACCACATGTTGCAACAAGGATGATGACAACTCAACCGACCCCATAGACCAACTGCCACCGGCTACACAGACCGGCGAGAATACCTTTGGCTACTTAGTGAATGGAACACCCATTTCAATTACAAATACTAGAGAGCAAGTAGCTATCTATCAGCAAGGTCAACTTCAGTTTGGAGGGGGGGCGTTAATATAAATATTGTTGATCCACTTGAAATTAATACTCAATATGAATTAATTGATAGGGCAAGATACCAAGTAGACCCCAATCCGCAATTAGGTTGCAGTTATCAATTTGAAGACACATTAGCAGGCATCCTAGTGTTTTCTAAAATAGATAGAGTAAACTATATTATTTCTGGCACTTTTGAATTTTCAACAGTCACCGATAATTGCGAAACCATAGAGATCACCAATGGCCGTTTCGATATGAAATACATCCCTTAACATAAACTATTAACATATTAATTCATTTTTATCATGAAAAAACGACTCGTTTTTACACTGCTCTGTATTGCCTTTTTTTACGGCAATACACAAAACAACAGCTACTACAACCGTATGCAGCACATCTTTGGTAATATTGATAAAACCAAGGTGTCCACCGGCTATTTAAAGGAATTTGGCATTCGTTTTAATGAGACAGAAGCCTATAATGGCGTCATAAGTTCCAATAATCTAGTGGATAAAAGCCAGTGGCAATCCCTGTACAGTTCGCTTTACACCATGCGCATAGGTACGGTAGCTCAAAATATGACCGCACCAGATGTGGTGTTTGATAACCTAAAAACCCAACAAACCAATAGTACCGAAGATGTGTTGCTGGCGGCACAATATTATAATTACCAACAGTACAAAGCCAATGCGGTAAGCAATGGGGATGTTACGGTAAGCAACGATCGTATTTATGATGTGTCTGGGAGAAACCCTTACGATATCAAGACCATTTTTGGTGTAGCTCCCCTAAAAAACCAATTGCAGGGAGATACGTTTAGCTTTAAACTGCCGAGTAGTTTGGTATACACCAATTCTGGATTGACCTTAAGCCAAGTGCAAATAGATTTTGATAACGGACAAGGTTACCAAACCGTCGCCTTGAATACGGCTAAGACTATAAGCTTCACCTCTGGAGGCGAAAAAGAACTTAAGGTAAAGTTTGTATATAGCGGTGGACCAACCTTATACAGTCATTCTAAAATTTGGGTGGATTATATAGCCCCTCAGGGTGGGCTTTTTGCACGTTTTAATGGTACTGGTACTGATGTTATTTTTAATAGACAGCCTATAACAGGTAATACATGGCAAGGTATAGCAGGTACGGCTTTGGTTACGGTTGAATTGGCTCCAGGACATACCCAGGTCACTAAGCCCTTAATCGTAGTAGAAGGTTTTGACCCTGATGGTGGTTTTGATTATTTTGATTTAGTAAATAGTTTCACTGGCGATCCAGGAACATTGAATATCGATATTGATCCAACAGCAACTGTTTATACACTTAATGATGCCATCGAAGATGAAGATTACGATTTAGTATTTGTAGATTTTGTAAACGGTACCGATTATATACAACGTAATGCCTATGTAGTAGAAGCAGTTATTGATTGGATTAACGGTTTAAAGGGAAGCAGTACGGAGCAAAATGTGGTATTGGGCATGAGTATGGGCGGTTTAATAGCCCGTTACGCCCTGCGCCATATGGAGATAGATGGAGACCCAAATACCAACCACGATACCAAACTGTACATCAGCCATGATGCCCCGCATCAAGGAGCTAATGTGCCTTTGGCTTATCAAGCTATGGTAAGGCATTTGGTGGGAGAGGAAATAAGTCTGCCGGTGTTTCTTAGCTTATTTGATGTCAACATAGAAGATATATCGGATTTTATTCCAGAATTAGAAGATGGGATGGCATTGTTACAGACGCCAGCGGCGCAACAAATGTTGGTGTATCAGCTACAAGGTACAGGTAATGGTGTTTCCGTAAATAACAACACTTTATTTAACGGTTTTTCAACAGAATTATCGAATATGGGGTATCCTTCACAGGGCGGGATTCGCAACATCGCCATAGCCAATGGCTCAGAATGCGGTACGCCCTTGGGGTTTGATGCATATGATACCTTGGTGGATATGAATATAAACGTCGACTTGCCTTTTTTTGTAACTAATTTTCTTTTGGAAAACATAAATAGTTTGTCTGTAAACCCACTTAAAACAATAAGTTCTGCGTTATCTACGGATACCGATATTAAAGCACAGTTTAATTTAAAGGCATTGCCTAATCAGCAATCCAAACAAATATACAAAGGGAAAATTTTTATAGAGAAAACAATATTGTTTTTAATCACTGTGCAAGAACCTTTAATTGATGAGGAAACACTTAATTCTTCATCAAATATGTTGCCTTTGGATAATGCTGGTGGTGGGATATACAATATAGATACATTTGTTGTCTTGCCTCCAGAAATGGATGCATATGTTTTGGAACGTGAATTTAACTTTGTCCCTACCTATAGTAGTTTGTATCAGTGCGGGTCAGGAAACTATTGATGTGGGGGATTTAGCAAAGGTGTACTCTCCGCTTTCTCCACCTAAGGCACCAAAAAATACGCCGTTTGATAATTTTTTTACCAATGATATAACCAGCCAGCAACATATCCAGTTCACATTGGAAAATGGAAATTGGCTTATCGAAGAACTGGATAGTGATGATGACAAGGGCTTTTTTTCTTGTGCATCTAGCTGTTCGGAGGTTTTAGAATTCGAAATTAGTGGATCCAGTACGATTTGCCCTCCAGCATCAAAAATATATACTATAAGCAATATTTCCCAAAGTGCTTCTGTAACTTGGAGTATTTCACCAGCTAGCAAGTTTAGCTTGAGTGCGTCGGGGACAAGTGTTACCGTTGTCCCGATCACCACCAGTTTAGGTGTGGCAACCCTAGAAGCAACAATTAATACGGATTGTAATGATTTCATAACAATCGAAAAATCGATATGGAGCGGTAAGCCCTCTTTTCCAAAGTTGATAACGAGTTCTGGGGTGCCTCTGGATGAATTCAATCTCCCTGCGGGTTGTGCTGATGGCAATACCTATTGGAAATTTGAAACATGGAATGCTTCGGACCAAACCACACAATTTGAGTTTAATATTCTTGGAGGACCGGTGGTTACAAAAAATGTAATCAACGGCGAGGCAACCTTAACGGCTCAAGATCTTGGCATGATAAAAGGCCTAACATATGATGTTAAGGTAAGGCCTGTGAATGCTTGTGGCTCCCATTCTTTGGTGCCGACGATAAAGCTTTATAACCCCACCGATTGTGAATGCGGTATTGGAATTAATTGTAATTTGATGAGGGCGGCAGGTAACGAAGATAAATATACTATTTATCCTAATCCGACTAATGATTATCTAACTGTTTTATGGACGGAAGAGCATTCCGATTTGATGACCAAAAAGTCTAGAGTGACAGCGGTACTCCTTGATATGAAAGGCGAGAAAAAAAAGCGTTTTACTATAAATGGTGTTGAAACTACAATTAGTGTTAAGGGTTTGCCCGAAGGGATTTATGTTCTTAAGATAAACCTTGGCGAGGCCATTGAAAGTCATTTGATTGCAATAAATTAGAGCAAAACAGAGAGCAGGTTTTAACCTGCTCTCTACTTAATTTTAATAAAAACCTATGCACTTTCATTAAAACATTGTTATACATTGCTCAAACAAGTTTTATAAAGTATCTTTGCACTCGCATTTCAAAGCGGTAAAGCACAGAAACTTTGGGCAGAGCAAAATCGGTAACAGCATCACCTTCTATCATCTCTGATTTTAAGGAAATCACAAAGATGCGCTTGGCATTAAGTGTGGTGTTTTCTTCCTTGGCTGGCTACCTTTTGGGCGTGGAATCCATGGATTTCAAAACCTTGATTTTATTAGCGCTTGGAGGCTATTTTATGGTAGGTGCATCAAACGCATACAATCAAATCATTGAAAAGGACTTGGATGCCTTGATGGAGCGTACCAAAAACCGCCCAATTCCCGCAGGACGTATGTCGGTAACTACGGCTTTTATTATTGCGTCTATTTTTACCTTACTCGGCATTATTATTTTATATACGATTAATAAGCAGACCGCCATGTTTGGTGCGATTTCGATCTTTTTATACACTTGCGCTTATACGCCCCTTAAAACTAAAACACCGTTGGCTGTATTTGTAGGTGCTATTCCTGGAGCTATCCCTTTTATGCTGGGATGGGTAGCGGCTACGGATGACTTTGGGATTGAGCCCGGTACGCTGTTCGCTTTGCAATTCTTTTGGCAGTTCCCTCATTTTTGGGCTATTGGATGGTTTTTGTTCAAGGATTATGAAAAGGCTGGATTTTATATGTTGCCCACTGGGAAACAGGATAAGGGTACAGCAGTGCAAACGATAATGTACACCATTTGGACTTTAGCGGTTTCCATAATTCCTGTTTTTGGATTTACCGGAACATTGCAATTGTCCATTGTGGCCGCAATAGTGGTATTTCTTTTGGGCATTTGGTTTTTGTATTACGCAATTCGGCTATTTAAGGAGATGACAGAAAAGGCGGCACGGCGGTTGATGATCGTTAGTGTGTCCTATATTTCATTGGTGCAAATAGTTTACGTTATTGATAAATTTTTGAGCAGTTGACAAGAAATATAAATGTCATATTGAGCGCTCCCGATAGTTATCGGGACGAAATGCTTTTTAACAGAGGATTTATTAAGGCCTTCGACTGCGCTCAGGCTGACAACTAAAATTATGGGCAGTATAAAAAATATAATTTTAAGTTAAATGGATTTAACCCAAGGTACCCCAAAGGAAAAGAATGAACGCGCTAAGAAAATGATGCTATGGTTTGGCATTATTTCCTTGATTATGTCTTTCGCTGGATGGACCAGCGCTTTTGTAGTAAGTAGTTCGAGACCGGACTGGCTGAAGGATTTTCAATTGCCGGATGCATTTATCATCAGTACGGTGGTCATTATTATCAGTAGTGTGTCCTTTATTTTGGCCAAGCGCACCTTAAAACAGGGCAATTACAAAGCTACTTCATTGTGGCTATTTGTAACTTTGATTTTAGGTGTGGTATTTATAATGAATCAATTTTCTGGTTTTCAGCAGATTATTGATATGGGCTATAATTTTACAGGGCCAACTAGTAATGTGACGATGTCCTATATTTATTTAATCGCTGTGGTCCATATTGCGCATGTTGTGGTTGGGTTAATTTGTCTAATGGTTGTAATTTATAATCATTTTAAACAAAAGTATAATTCTGAAAATATGCTTGGCTTTGAGCTGGCGGCTACGTTTTGGCATTTTATTGATATTCTTTGGATTTATCTCTTTTTGTTTCTGTATTTTGTGAGGTAGAAGAAATGCCCCACCTGACACCTCCCCAAAGGGAAGGCAAATGGAACGGAGTGGTGCGTAATCTTTGGAGTTCCTCCCCTTTGGGGAGGTTAGGAGGGGCCGTTATCTTATTTTTTAAGTGTGATATTTCGTTAGATGAATAAATTGATTATTTTTGTGCAACTTTTAACAACAACCAGAATTTATGAGTGCTACAGTTGTAAACGCTGAGACAGAAGGCAAAACTTGGGGCGGAGGGAACCAACCTCTTAAGGCAAGTTATGGCAAAATGATGATGTGGTTTTTCATCGTTTCAGATGCTTTGACCTTTTCAGGATTTTTAGCGGCCTACGGATTTTCTAGATTTAAATTTATTGATGCTTGGCCTATTGCGGATGAGGTGTTTACCCACGTGCCGTTTCTTCATGGACAGGAATTGCCGATGATTTACGTGGCATTCATGACTTTTGTCTTGATTATGTCTTCCGTAACCATGGTACTTGCCGTAGATGCGGGACATCATTTGAATAAGGCAAAAGTGACGCTTTACATGTTTTTAACGATTATCGGAGGTTTGATTTTTGTTGGATCTCAGGCATGGGAGTGGGCCACGTTTATTAAAGGTGATTTTGGTGCTGTTCAAACAAAAGGTGGTAATATTTTACAATTTGTGGATACGGATGGTGATCGTGTAGCTTTGCGCGATTTTGTGGTAGCCGAGCATAAAGATAGAACATCGCATGGCCGTGATAACGGACTATGGTTTGTATCTGAAGGTACTCTGCCAACCTACACCGTTAATGAAGTGGTGAAAGGCTTGGAGGCTCATGATAACGTTTTGGTAAGAACACAAACGCTAACAGAAGCAGGTGAAAAAACCGTATTGTCCCGAGCAGAGTCGCTAAGACAAATAAAAGAAAACGGAAAGTTGGTAGTGGAAGGTGCTAATCTTCATGTGAACGAATATGGGTCGCCATTGTTTGCTGACTTTTTCTTCTTCATTACTGGTTTCCACGGATTCCACGTATTTTCCGGAGTTGTCATTAATATTATCATTTTCTTCAATGTAATTTTAGGAACTTACGAAAGACGCAAAAGTTACGAAATGGTGGAGAAAGTTGGATTGTACTGGCACTTTGTAGATTTAGTTTGGGTATTTGTATTTACATTCTTCTACCTAGTTTAATTAATAATATTCGCCAATAGCTAATAGCTAAAGGCCAAAAGCATGTTATAAATGGCACACGCACATAATTTAGCAATACTTAGAGGTTTAATTAAATTTAAATCCAATACCCAAAAGATTTGGGGTGTTTTAATCTTACTTTCCATCGTAACAGCGGTTGAAGTAGTATTAGGTATTTACAAACCAGAATCCTTAATGGCCAAGTTTTTGGGCATGAAATTGTTAAACTGGATATTCATCATCCTTACCATCGTAAAAGCTTATTATATTACTTGGGACTTTATGCACATGCGTGATGAAACCGCTGGTTTGAGACGCGCTGTGGTTTGGACTGCTATATTCTTGATTCTTTATTTAATCTTCATCTTGTTACAGGAAGGCGGCTATGTATTTGATGTTTATGATGACGGGTATATCAAAAGAGATTTTTAAGCACACAAGATTGTGTTAAATATATAGGAATAAGGTGGTTTTAAGAACCACCTTTTTTATTTTTGCACCGTGGAAAAGAAGAAGCAAATAAAGAAGAATTTTGTACTTGGTATTCTGTTTTTTTTGCCTGTGGTTTTCGTTTTTATCATGTCTATTTCAACAGAAAACTACGAGACTTTGGATATTGTAAAAACAGATGTTAAGGATTTCTTGATGGTTAAGGAAGATAGTATCAAACTGAAAGACCATTTAACGGTGTTAGCCTTTTTTGGAAGGCATCCAAAAGAAAAATCCACGGAAGCTTTAAACCTCAAGGAAATTATTTATGATAAATTCAAAGGGTTTAAAAAGTTTCAAATCGTAGCCTTAGTAACCGAAGATGCTCGGGTTGAGGCCGATGAACTGTTTCAGGAAATAGCCTCATACGAAGATTTGAGGTTTTGGCATTTTGTGCCTTTGGAAGAAAGGGCTATTCTTAACACTTTTAATAGTTTGAAAAATGATTTCAGTCTGGACCAAAATTTAGCAACTTCAAAAGTGTTTATTGTAGATACGGATTTAAGCCAAAGAGGACGAAATGATGCAAGGGAGGACGATGAAAAGGCTAAAAACAAAGCCATTTATGAAATGAACTATTACGATTGTGTTGAGGTCGCAGAATTGAAGAATAAATTGGCATCGGAAGATTTAAGGGTATTATTTACCGAATACCGACAAAAGCGAAAAGGCCAGTTTAATTCGGATACTAGACGGGCGGATGATTTAAAGAGCAAAGATGAAAAAAACTAACTATTCATACATAGGCATTGCATTTATTATTCTGGTTTTTGGAATTCTTTTTGTTCCGAAAATTGTGGATAGAATTACCAATGATGATATCTCCCGGAAAGAAAGCCGAAGCGATTTAAAAAAGGAAGTAAAAAGCAAAACTGCAACTTTAGCCTTTATTGAAAACAATGGGGCGAAACGACGTGTGCCAGATTTTAGTTTTACCAATCAAAATGGGGAACAAATCACAAATAAGGATTACGAAGGCAAAGTGTATGTCATTGAATTCTTTTTTACCACCTGCCCTACCATTTGTCCTAGAATGAATCGTAACTTGGTGAAGATTCAAAATACATTTGAGGAATTTGAAAACTTTGGGGTGGCCTCCTTTTCTATAAATCCAGACCACGATACCCCTGAGGTGCTAAAGGGGTATGCTGAAAGTTACGGTATTTCCAACCCCAATTGGCATTTAATGACTGGAGAAAAAGATGCCATTTATAAATTGGCTAATGAAGGATTTTACATTTATGCAGCCGAAAATAAGGATGTGGAAGGCGGTTTTGAGCATTCGGGTAATTTTGCCCTTATTGATAAAAACGGCTTTATTCGCTCTAGAAAGGACGAGTTTGGCAACCCAATCATTTATTACAGAGGCATAGCTTCGGAAGAAGAGGGGGAAGATGATAATGGTGAAAAGGAGCAAATCAGTGCGTTAAAAAAGGATATAAAACTATTGCTTAATGAGTAATTCCAATCAACCGATAAACGAAAAAAAGTACAACACGCTAATCGTTATTTTGTCTATTGCGATTCCGTTAGTAGTAGCCTTGCTTTTCGGGGTTAAGATTGAAGCGGAGTTGCCCGTGTTTCTGCCACCGATTTATGCATCAATAAATGCAGTTACAGCGTTGGTACTAGTACTCGCTTTTATAGCCATTCAAAACAAAAAAATCAAGTTGCACGAGCGCTTGATGAAGTTCGCCATAGTACTGTCAGTGCTATTCCTAGTAATGTATGTGGCTTACCATATGACAAGTGATTCCACAAAATTTGGGGGGGAGGGCGTTATCAAATATTTGTATTATTTTGTATTGCTTACGCATATTTTGTTGTCCATTGCCGTGATTCCATTTGTATTAATAACGTACGTTAGGGCTATTACAAACAATATTGAAAAACATAAAAAAATAGCAAAAATCACCTTTCCGTTATGGTTGTATGTGGCCATTTCAGGTGTTGTGGTTTATATTATGATTTCGCCGTATTATAATTAAAATCTACTCCTTCCCTTTTGAAGGGAAGGTGGCTTTCAATTCCAAAAGAATTGAAAGTCGGAAGGGTTGCTAAAGCTTAAAATTAAAAATGAAACGTTTTATCATCTTTGTTCTCTGTACTTTTTTCCTTGTTCTAGACATCGAAGCCCAGTGCGCCATGTGTCGTGCGGTTTTAGAAAGCGAGCAAGGGCAAACTACCGCTGAAGGTATCAATAATGGCATTGTGTACTTGATGGCGATTCCCTATATACTTGTCGCAGGCATTGGGTATTTCATTTACCGAAAATTCTACAGGAAATCTTCTTGAATCCTTAGACTGGAAAATGTCGGTACCGTTTCTAAGTTAAAAAAGTAATAAAAGTTTTTTTACACATTATTTGTAACATTTCTTTGCATTGTTAGTCTTATTGCAAAGCGCGTTCACCTAATCCATAAAGAGATGCTAAAAATTAGCGGATTACACAAATCCTATACCATTGGAGATTCCAGTTTACATGTATTAAAAGGTATTGATTTATCGGTTGAGGAAGGCGAAATGGTGGCCATAATGGGCTCTTCAGGCTCAGGTAAATCGACCTTGCTGAATATCATTGGGATGTTGGATGTTGCAGATTCGGGCGAATATATTTTGGATGGACTGCCCATCAAGGATCTCACAGAAAAAAAAGCGGCCGTTTATCGCAATAAATTTTTAGGGTTTATTTTTCAATCCTTCAACTTAATCAATTACAAAAATGCTTTGGAGAACGTGGCATTGCCATTGTATTACCAAGGTTTAAAACGAAAGAAGCGTCAAGAGTTGGGCATGTTCCACCTTGAAAAAGTGGGTTTGACCGATTGGGCGCATCACTTACCAAAAGAGCTTTCAGGTGGACAAAAACAGAGGGTAGCCATAGCCCGGGCCTTGGCAGCCAATCCCAAATTGCTGTTGGCCGATGAGCCTACGGGTGCACTGGATACTACAACTTCATATGAAATTATGGAGTTCATTCAACAATTAAATGACGAAGGCAAAACAATTTTGATGGTAACACACGAAGAGGATATTGCCAACATGTGTAAGCGCATCGTGCGTTTGCGAGACGGCGTCATTATGGAAGATAAAAAAGTAACCCAAGTAAGAGCAGGTCAGCATGTTTGATTTAGACCTTTGGCGGGAAATATTTCAAAGTATCAATAAGAATAGGACTCGGAGTCTGCTTTCGGGATTTACTATTGCCTTTGCTATTTTGCTATTCACCATTCTTTTTGGTATCGCCAACGGACTCCAAAACACCTTTGCTGAGGCTTTCGGAACGGACGCTTCAAATTCTATAGTTATTTATCCAGGACGAACCACTATTGCGCACAATGGACTTCAAGCGGGCAGACGAATCCAGTTCAAAAATGAGGACCATCAATATATTCTTGATGAATTTGGTAACAAAGTGGAATTCATCACCTCAAAAATAAATCGAAATGCATCGGCTTCTTTCAGGGGAGAAAAAAATACGTATGAGGTGCGCGCAATTCATCCGGAATATATGCACATCGAAAATAACGAGGTACTCCAAGGACGTTATATTAATCAAAATGATTTAACGGAAAGAACAAAAGTGGCCGTCATTGGTCGGGTAATCGATGAGGATTTATTCGCTGGCGTGGACGCCATTGGGCAGTACATCAGTTTAAATGGGATTCCGTTTAAAGTAGTTGGGATTTTTGGTGACGACGAGGGCGATAACGAAGAGAGTGTAGTTTACGTGCCTATCACCACTCAGCAAAGAGTGTATGGTAATAACGATTATATCGACATGATGCACTTAACCTACAACAGAAAATTGGGGTATAATCAGGCCTTGGATTTTGGAAATGCGTTGACCAGCAAACTAAAGAACAAGTTTAACGTTGCTCGGGACGACCAAAGGGCCATTCGTGTATTTAACATGGCCGAGGGGACAAAAGCCGTCAACCAAATGACAGGGGTATTGACCTTTATCGTGTTTTTCATTGGTCTAGGCACCTTAATTGCGGGCATTATGGGGATTAGCAATATCATGGTATTTATAGTAAAGGAGCGTTCGAAGGAAATAGGCATCAGAAAGGCATTAGGCGCATCGCCAAAATCCATTGTGTCCATCATTTTATTAGAATCTGTGCTCATCACATCATTCGCTGGGTATTTCGGATTATTGATTGGCGTTGGGGTGTTGGAATGGGTCGGACCCAGTTTAAAACAATATTTTATAACGAACCCCAGTATTGATATTTATATAGTGATTGGAGCCACGTTTACGTTGATATTTTCTGGTGTGATTGCCGGATATTTGCCAGCGCATAAGGCCTCAAAAATTAAACCAATTATAGCACTAAGAGACGACTAACGCGATGCGATTTTTATTCGACAGAGATACATGGCAGGAATTGTACGATAGTATTCGTAAAAATAAGTTGCGCACACTCGTGACTATTTTTGGAGTGGGCTTTGGGATCTTTTTATTGGTGGTGCTTTTGGGGTCTGCCAGAGGAATGGAGAATAGTTTTAACCGATTGTTCAGTGATTTTGCTACCAACACCGTATTTATTTGGGGGCAACGAACCAACAAGCCATTCAAAGGATTTCAAGAAGGAAGGCGTGTCCCGATATATTTGGAAGACACCGAAAGGATTGAAAAAAACGTTGAGGGTGTTGAATTTGTGGTTCCCAGAAATCAAAGGATGGCGCAGGTCACAAGGAATTTTTTATCTGGCAACTTTTCATTGGCGGGGGATTATCCGATGTTGGATGAGGTAGAAAAAAAGAAACTCATTAACGGACGCTTTATCAATTCCAATGACATTGAAAACAAGAAAAAAGTAACCGTCATTTCTGAAGATGTTTACAAGCAACTTTTCGAAAAGGATGAAAAAGCCATTGGGAAGTATGTGGTGATAAACAATATCAATTTTATGGTCATCGGTGTATTCAAGGTGTCCAATATCAATATGGGCCCTCCGATTAATATGCACATCCCGTTTACCACCTTTCAACAGATATACAACCAAGGGCGAAACATCGGATGGATGGTAGTAACTGCCAAGCCCGAATATGATATTGTTCAAATTGAACAGGATAGCAAACTATTGCTGAAGAATGTACACCATATCCACCCGGACGACCGAAGGGCATATGGTAGCGCTAATGCCGGGAAGGAATTTGGAAAGGTAACAGGCTTTTTAACCGGAATGCAGTTTTTAACTTGGTTTGTGGGCATTGCTACCTTGATAGCTGGCGTGTTCGCTATTGGAAATATATTGTTGATTACGGTTAGGGAGCGCACCAAAGAAATCGGTTTGCGACGCGCCATTGGGGCGACGCCTTTCGAAATAAAAAGCCAAATAATATTGGAAGCGATAGTGCTGTGCCTTATCGCCAGCCTTATCGGGATTATTTTTGGGGGCTATGTGCTGATGTTCATCAATCAATTTTATGGGCAAGGCGAGGATGCTACTTTAGTGAACCCCTCAGTATCCCTTGGCGTAGTGTTTTTGGCACTAATTATACTTGTTGTTTTGGGCACCTTTATAGGAATGATTCCTGCCTTTAAAGCCACAAGTGTGAAACCTATAGATGCATTAAGAGAAGAATAAACAATCAAAAAAATGAATAAAACGTTAAAGATTATTTTAATATTGGTAGTGGTGATACTGCTGATGTTTGTGTTGAAATATTTTATGGATGCAAATTCCAAAGACATCGAGGAATTTTCGGTGGCCGAACCATTTTACACTTCGATAAATTCGAAAGCCGTGGCCACTGGAAAGCTTAACCCTGAGGAGGAAATTGAGCTGAAGCCCCAAATATCTGGAATTGTGGATGAAATTGTTGTAGAGGAAGGTGATAGGGTTAAAAAGGGCGATTTAGTCGCAAAAATTAGGGTGGTGCCGAACGAGCAGAGTTTGGCCAACGCCCAAAGTAGAATTGCAACGGCAAAACTGGCTTTTGAAAATGCAAAAACGCAATACCAAAGGGATAAGAAAATATTTGAAAAAGGCGTAATCTCCATTCAAACCTTCGAGAATAGTGAACTGAGTTATAATCAGGCGAGGGAATCATTGGTCCAAGCGCAGAACGACTATCAAATTATCAAAAGAGGATCGCTTTCTGGTGGAAGTACAGCCAACACCAATATTATTGCCCAGATTTCAGGTACTATTCTGGAAATCCCGGTGCGCGAGGGTGACCAGGTTATTCAGAGTAACAACTTTAACGCTGGTACAACTATAGCCACCCTTGCGGATATGAGCAATATGATTTTTGAGGGAAAAGTAGATGAGGCCGAAGTTGGTAAACTGGAAGAAGGTAGAGATATCACGGTCATTCTCGGAGCAATTAATGACAAAGAGTTTCCGGCGAAATTAACTTTCGTTGCCCCAAAAGGAAAGGAAGAAAATGGAGCTGTTCAGTTTACAGTTAAGGCCAATGTGATGTTGGACACCATTACCAATGTTCGTGCAGGTTACAGTGCGAATGCCGAAATTGACATTGAAGGTAAAGATAGTGTTTTGGCTATCAAGGAAGCATTGTTACAATATCGAAGACAAAGCGATAAACCATTTGTAGAGATACAGGATGAGGATGGAAATTTCAAACGTAAAAATGTTAAACTTGGCGTTTCCGATGGGATAAATGTTGAAATCATTGAGGGCGTAGAAGAAGGCGATAAAATCAAAGTATGGAATAAAGCATCAGAAGAAGAGGAAGAAGAAGTAGACGATGATAAAAAACGGGAAAGAAAGGCGAAATAATGAAAGTAAAACAAAAATTTAAGGTACTCGCTGGTTTTCTGCTTTTAGGATTTCTGGCAACCGCACAGCCTAAGCAATGGACGCTTTTGGAATGCGTTAATCACGCGTTGGAAAATAATATTTCCATTAAGCAAAGTGCACTAGATTTGCAGCAGGGCGAAATCAACAAACTGGATGCCAAAGGCAATTTTTTGCCGTCGTTCAATGCATCTGCCTCGCATTCATGGAATATCGGTTTGAACCAGAACATAACCACTGGATTATTGGAAAACCAAACAACACAGTTTACATCTTTCGGGTTAGCCTCAAACGTTACGCTTTATAGTGGGCTTCAGAATATCAATCAATTGCATCGCTCTAATTTGGCGATTTTGGCCAGTCAATATCGATTGGCGGATATGAAAGATGACATCTCGCTTTTCGTAGCCAATTCGTTTTTGCAGATTCTATTTAACAAGGAACAATTAAAAGTTCAACAAGCACAATACGAGGTGTCAAAACAAGAGTTGGACCGTGGTGTCGAATTGGTAGATGCTGGTGTTTTGCCAAAGGGGGATGTATTGGAACTCAAAGCCACCGTGGCTTCTCAAGAACAGCAGATTGTAAATACAGAAAATGCCATTTTACTCTCGAAGATTAGTTTGGCTCAGGTACTATTAATTGATGACTATCAAAATTTTGATATAGTGGATTCGGATTATAATGTGCCATTAACCACTGTACTGGACGAATCGCCACAAAGCATTCTAGATAAGGCAAAAGAAAATAGATATGATTTGAAAATTGCCGAGGCCAATATTGAATTGGCAGAATATGATTTAAAGCTGGCCAAAGGCAATTTACAACCTACGCTGTCGGCGTTTTATAATTATAATACAAGGGCTTCCGACAGTGACAGGGTATTGGGCTTTGATAGTACACCGGATGGTACAACGATGCCCATAGGATTTGTGGAAAGCACTGGTGAAACAGTTGTTGCTCCAAACTTCAACACTACTCGAATTATCGGAGGACCGGATGCACTCTTCGACCAATTTAGCTTAAACGACGGGCATTCTTTTGGAGTGCAGTTAAGGGTTCCGATTTTTAACGGCTTGTCTGCGCGAAACAACATCAAAAGAAATAGTGTAAATTTGGAGCGTTCCAAAAACCAGTTCGAACAGTCGAAATTGGATTTGGAAACCGAAGTTTATCAGGCACTTAATGATGCCAAAGGTGCGTCAAAAGCTTACGAGGCTGCTTTAAAAACATTGGATGCTCGGGAGGAGGCGTTTAATTATTCAAAAGAACGCTATAATGTAGGGCTGATGAACTCCTTTGATTTTAGTCAATCCCAAGCGCGGTTTGAGCAGGCGCAAAGCGATGCGGTGCGGACCAAGTACGATTATATTTTTAAACTAAAGGTATTGGAGTTTTACTTCGGAATTCCAATAGCGAATATAAATTAACAAATTGGCGCTACTACTTAACGTTGAAACGGCTACGACAAACTGTTCAGTTGCGGTTTCAAAGGATGGCAAAACTACCGCATTAAAAGAAGATAGCCGAAACGGGTATTCTCACGCCGAGAAACTGCATGTATTTATTGACGAAGCATTAAAGATTGGCAAAGTAGATAAAACTGAATTGGACGCCATCGCAATTAGCAAAGGCCCAGGGTCTTATACTGGATTACGCATCGGGGTTTCAACAGCCAAAGGATTATCCTTTGCTTTGGATAAGCCATTGATTTCAGTACTAACATTAGAAGCTTTGGCGCTAAAAGTTGAAGCTGAATCGGGGGTAATTGTTCCCATGTTGGATGCGCGACGGATGGAAGTGTATTCCGCAATTTTCGATTGGAATTACAATCCACTTCGCGAAACACAAGCCCAGATTTTGGATGAAAAGTCTTTTTCGGACTATTTGGAAAAAGGGAAAGTCTACTTTATTGGGAACGGTGTGGCAAAAACAAAAGAAATTATATCTCACCCTAATGCGGTTTTTGTTGAAAACAAATTGCCCTCAGCAAATGAAATGGGGTTACTAGCTGATAGGAAATATCATTCTGGTGATTTTGAGGATGTCGCTTATTTTGAGCCCTATTATCTCAAAGATTTTGTGGCTATCAAACCCAAACCTCGGACATAAAAAAGACCTCACATGTTTTCCTTGTCCGCCGTAGCCTTGGCGAAGGAGGAAAAACCTGTGAGGCCCAGTCTGCTTTATAAAAAAGAAGGAATTACCCTTTCTTCTGAATTTCAACTTGATGTGGGTAAGGTATTTCAATACCAGCCTTATCAAGAGCCAATTTCACGTTTTCCGTTACATCAAAATAGACGTCCCAATAATGGTCTGTATGACACCAAGGTCTTACGGCAAAATTCACCGAGCTATCTGCTAATTCCAAAACCGTAACCGCCGGAGCAGGGTCTTTTAAAACCTTTGGATGCGAAGTCAAAACTTCCATGATGACTTCCTTGGTTTGCTTAATATCTGCATCATAGCTTACGCCATACACTAAATCCACACGGCGTGTGCCTTCGGTGGTATAATTGATGATGTTTCCATTGGAGAGAGATCCATTTGGAATAATAATTTCCCTATTGGACAGCCCGGTTAATTTGGTAGTAAAAATTTCGATTTCCTTGACAACACCAAGTTCACCTTGTGCTTCGATTAGATCTCCGATTTTAAACGGTTTAAAAATCATTATTAATACACCACCAGCAAAATTCCCAAGCGAACCTTGTAGTGCCATACCAATGGCCAAACCTGCTGCGGCCAAAATAGCTGCAAAAGACGTAGTTTCAACTCCTAGAGTGCCTAAAATGGTGATAATTAAGATAATCTTTAAAATCCAACCCAAGAGATTCATCAGGAACTTTTGAAGGCTCTCGTCGTAATCCCTTTTAGACATTACTTTTTTTGTGCCCTTGATGATTTTTTTGATAATCCACGAACCAATAATCCAAATAAGAATGGCTCCGATGATCTTCAAGCCATAGTCGGTAATTAATTCCAGCCACTTTTCTGTGTCAATGTTTTCTAAATCCATAATGTGTAGTTTTTCAGTCAAAGCAAAATTAAAAACAATGCTTTATTTTTTAGGTGATTAAATGATAAAAAATGATTAATTAAACCCGTTGTGCATTTTAAATAATGCTAGTTTTAATATTGTTGATATTTCTATCAAAGACAAACC
>NZ_JBHULY010000020.1:0-868 GCF_042684665.1 Hyunsoonleella rubra
TCCTTAAAACGAGTCTGTTGCAGAAATTATGGGTTTTTATGGCGGCTTGCGCAACGGTTACCGGTGTTGGGCGTAGTTTTTTATTCGGTTATTCTTTTTTTCAAGTCCATTCGTTCGTGCAAAATTCTCGTAATCTCAATTGGCTTAACCTTAGACTTTCTATAAAATATAACGTGTCTATTTGCTTTAAGTCCAAACAGTTCAGATTTTATTCCTTCGTAGTTTTTTCCTAATTCTGGATTGTCAGCTATTTCTTGGCAAATATCGAGTAACATGTCATAATATCTGTCAGCTTGATTTTCAGACCAATTTTCTAGTGTATATTCCCATATTCCATTCAAGTCCGCAACAGCCTTATTGGTCAATTCATATTTAGCCATTCTTTTTACGTTTGGCTTTTAATTCTTCAAGATTTTTTTTCGGGTCGAAATCGTGAGCAATTCCGCTATCAATTCCTTCTTGAATAGCATTCCGCAAAGCTATTACTTTGCTTTCTTCGTTTTCCAAAAGGCGAAGTCCAGCTCTGATTACCTCACTCACATTTTTGTATCGTCCAGCAGAAACTTGTGTTTGTACGAATTGGTCAAAATAATTCCCTAATGATATAGATGTGTTTTTCATTCCGTTTTGATTTATTCAAATATACCAAATTTTGGTAAATATTCAAATTTCGGATGTGGCTCTAAATTACGCCCAACGTTTTAGGCTATGATTTCGTTGCGTAGTTTAGGACGATTAAAATTTAGGTCAACGAATAACATAATGTAGGTAAATAATTTTTCCAAGTACGCTAGTAATAGCAATGAATTATAGCATCGATGAAAAAGCAGTAAGTCGAGTATCTTTAAAGTTCACCAAAACAATAAGA
>NZ_JBHULY010000021.1:0-4941 GCF_042684665.1 Hyunsoonleella rubra
TCCTTAAAACGAGTCTGTTGCAGAAATTATGGGTTTTTATGGCGGCTTGCGCAACGGTTACCGGTGTTGTGCATAGTGCTTTTCACGTTCAGCTTGGTTTTCCGATGTTTGTTATTTAGTTCAAATGTGTGCGATGGCGAGACATACTCTTTTGCAATTTTTGGTGTAGCTTTGGCTGATGCGAATTGCGAATGTGTATGGCTTTTTAGCGTTGGCTTAAAATAAACAAAGCACCAATATTCGATTAATCCATTACAAACTTAAATCCTGCTGTAATAATACTAGAACTAAAAGAGGTATCTCTATCGTACTGATAAAATTTTAAGTCAATACTTTTTAGACCTAGTCTCCAAATATGTGCCTTTGCGAAAATATCTGTATATGACACTCCAAATCCAATTTGGTTAGCAGAATATTCGGAAAGGTCATAATCAGAAGTATAAAACTCATCTGTAGATAAAGCACTCTCATAAGGGCTAAAATAATCGGCTGCTGTTTGGTTATAAAATCTATAAGATGGATACAAAGTAAACTTATCAATTATTTTAATTGGCACTTCAATACTTGCAGTATGTGAAGATATGCCCCAATCATCAAAATAATAGCGATAGAATGTTCTTACTGTAAATGTTTCATTTAAATACCAATTTAAACGTCCACCAATAGCTACTTTAAATCTTGAATCTGGCAAACGCTCAACTGCATCTGCAAGTTGAAAATTATCTATAAATGAATCTGCTACATCACTAAAATACACTCTTTGAAATGGTGTAGATAATAAACCTTGTTGTTGCACAAAATCTAATGCTAACGAACCTTGGACATTCTTGTGAAGAATTTGAGAGAATCCGAAACCTAATGAATAAGAATAACGTCCTTCATCTTTAAATTCACTAAATCTAGGATTGTAATTTGTGTTGCCTGTAATTGTGTTTTGCGTAAACAAACTATTGTTTAAACCATTACCGTTCTCTCCAAATGGTCTTAATTCTGTTGGGTAAATGGCATTCCAAGTATCGATGTAAACATTTACATTTACACTTAATTCTGTGTTCTTTTCGTTAAATAATTTTGTGTAGCTACCTCCAACACCCGCTGAAAAATAATCGTATTCTGAAGAAATAGATATTTTTGCAGACCAAATATCATTTCTGTCGTCAGAGCTATGACTATAACTTCCTGTTACATTTGCCCAGAGGTCGCTACTTGATGCACCAGAAGATGCTTGAAATGGGTCTGCTGGTCCATCATCAAAAGGTCCCACATTACTTGAAGATGCTGATGTGTATGCAGAAACCCCTGCATCAATTGTTAATATGTCATCATCATTTAAAGGTATTGAAACCACAAAAGTTCCTGTAATATCTGTTAATTCTTCAGTACCTATACCGCCACTTACCGCAGCATTATCACCATCTTGAGAATAATAACTTGTTAGAAAATCTACTTCGGTATTTTCTAACACACGTTTTTTATATACTTTGGTTGAGTTTTGTGTTGTTTGCGAATATGATCTAGCAAAAGCAAATACGCAGAATATCAAAATTAGATTTTTCAAATTTCTTGTTTTATTAGTTACAACCACAGCCTCCACCAGTTTTCCCTCCATTTGCCCCTACAGCTGCTTCACGATATGAATGCATAGTGGAAACATTTCGGTCACATTTCTTTTCTGCTAATGCCATATCTGGGTCATTTAAATTTACTTTTTCGTATTCTTTAACAACAACACAACTACTAAAGCAAATAGTAATTAATGCACCGCATATAAATTTTTTGATCATAATTTATCTATTTCTATATTCTTTGATTTTGAAATATTTCCTTTATCATCTATGATAATACATTCTATTTTTGGTAATTGATTAATGCGGTCTAAACCAGCTTCTTTTCCCATAACAAATACTGAAGTTGCTAGTGCATCTGCCAATTCTGCTTTAGGTGCAAAAACGGTTACACTTATTATTCCAGTAGATGGGTATCCCGTTCTTGGGTCAATAATATGTGTGTATCGCTTGCCATTAAAGTTTACATATTTTTCATAATTTCCAGAAGTAACTACAGCTCCATTTGTAATAGGTAGTAATGCAAAGACTTTGTTTTTATCCATTGGGTTTGTAATTGCAACTTTCCATTCATTTCCATTTGGTTGTTTTCCCCAAGTATTCATATCTCCAGAAGCATTAATAATTCCAGAAGGTACACCTTTTGAAATAAGAAGGGTTTTTGCTTTATCGGCTGCATAACCTTTTCCAATAGCACCAAAACCTATTTTCATTCCTTTAAATTTAAGAAACACAGTACTATTTTTTTTGTTTAAAATAATGTTTTGATATCCAACTTTTTCTACAGAAGCAACAATTTCTTCTTTTGAAGGCATTTTGGTCATACTTCCGTCAAACTTCCAAATTTTATCCATTGAAGCATAGCTAATGTCAAAAGCACCATCAGTCAATTTTGAAATGCCTATTGCTCTTTCAATTAAATCAAACAATTCTTTGTCAACTTTCACAGGTTTGATTCCTGCATTGCGATTAATTTCAGATGTTTGAGAATTGTCATCCCAGGATGAAATTAATTTTTCAATTCTTGTTATTTCTGCGACAGCAGTATCAATATATTTGTTTGCTTGAATAGAATCTTTTGCTACGACAGTAATATCAAATCGGCTACCCATTAATTTGAGTGTTCTCTTATAAGGTTGTTGAGCTGTACAACCCATTATTGAAAACAAAAACAGTAAAGTGATTAGATGTTTCAAATTACTTTGTAAAAGCGTTTAATTCTTTAATATAATTTTCTGGTGTAGTTTTTTTGTAGCTACTTTCTCCTAATACTTTGCCATTAGAATCAAGTACTACAACAAAAGGAAAAAATCCTTGTTTATTGTATTTTTCAGCAAGTAATGCATTCGATTTTGTTTGTTTTTCTGACAATATATTTTTCTTTTTTCTAGGAAAATCTGCCTTTAACATAACATAATTTTCTTTTGCATACTCTTTAAAAGTGTCTGTACTCCAAATTTCTCTGTCAAGTTTAATACAAGGTGCACACCAATCTGAACCTTGAAATACTAATATTATGGGTTTACTTTCTTTGGAGGCAATTTCTTTTGCAACGTTAATATCTGTTTGCCATTCTTGAGCCATTGTTGTGCTTACGCTTACAACCATTACTAATAATGCCACAATTATTTTTTTCATTTTTACTTTTATTTTATATTCATAAGTATGTAGTCAATAATTTGACCAATAACTATTAACGAATGTATTCTTTTTTTGTTATTTTCAACAGCTCATTTTTTCAGTTGAATATTAGAGTTAATTCGAGCGTTGGCAAAAAAACAGCTCTTTTATTTTTTTAAGCGTTGGCATTTTGTGGCTGGAAAAAATAAATGTGCTGTTTGTGCGTTGGCGTTTTTAGTTCAAATGTTCAATTTTAGCACGATTTTCGCATGTCACGTCCTGAAATATGGCTACAGGTTAAAAATTGATTTACGCTGTTTTTAAATATACCATATTCGGTGTTTTATAGTTTAAAGATAAATGTAATCTTACTTCATTGTATAGATTAATTGCATTTTTTGTTGCACGCTTTGCGTGGGTTGGGCTATCAAAGGTCTGGTCGAGATAGAACTCGTCTTTTAAAATTCCGTTTACACGTTCAGCCATTGCATTTTCATAGCAGTGGTTTTCTTCGGTCATACTGATTCCGATGTTGTTTCGCTTTAAAATCTGTGTGTAAACATTGCTACAGTACTGAATTCCCCTGTCGGAATGGTGAATAAGACCAGTAGTGTCACCGGCCTGATATAAAGCTTTGTTTAAAGCTCTTTCACAGCCTTTTAGTTCTAGGCTATTGCTGATGTCATAGCCGACTATTTTACGGCTGTGCATATCTGTAATGAGTGCCAGATAGCAAAATCCCTTTATGGTTCTTATGTAAGTTATATCACTGACCCAAACTTGGTTAGGTCTGGTAACATCAACATCTTTAATGATGTTCCTGTACTTATAGAACCTGTGCAACGAGTTGGTTGTTCTTGAGCTGTATTTCTTTCTATGTATCAACATATTGTGTTTTCTTAAGATGTTAAATAAGGTGTCTCTACCCACTTTAATGTTGGCTTTAGCAAACTGATCATCTAATGATTTAATAAGTTTGCGCACCCCTTCCCTGGGAAGGGATCTGCGTCTTTTGTGTACGATTTCAAGAATCTGTTGTTCTATCTTCAAACGTTTGTCAGCTCTGCCTTTATGCTTATAGTAGGCATCACGTTTAAGTCCAAAACACTTGCAAACAGTAGTCAAAGACGCACACCCTTTGGTTCTTTCCTTGGTTATTGCTAAGGTTCTATACTTAGCTTTTTTTTTAGTTCTGCCACGGATTTATAGCCTAAATCTTGAGCAGCTACTTCTAGATAGGATTCCAGTACCATGGCATCCAGATCTTTTTTCAACAAGAGTTTTTTAAGTTGTTCAATCTCTTTTTGAAGTTGTTTAATACGTGTAATCTCGTCTTTGGTCTTCACGGTTACTCTGGTGTTCATTAAGTCCTTTCGGTTGTACTTCCTGATCCATTCATTAATGGTGGTAGGTGCAATACCGTAGGCTTTACCTAGTTGATATTTGTTTAGTTTTCCGGTGGTAAGTTCGTCTAAAATTTTCAGTTTGAAAGGTTCTGAATACCGTCTGATTACTTTGTCGTTTTTGTACATAATGTTTAAAATTATGTAGCCTTTATTCAGGACGGGTCAGCATTATGCACAACGTTTATGTATATGGAAAGTAGCGGATTTTAAGCGCTAACTTTTCAGCTTATAACTGACCTTTGTTTTATTATTTGTCTTTCGTTTAAGCACTTAAACCGCTATTTTTTATAGCATCGATGAAAAAGCAGTAAGTCGAGTATCTTTAAAGTTCACCAAAACAATAAGATATG
>NZ_JBHULY010000022.1:0-1332 GCF_042684665.1 Hyunsoonleella rubra
GAGTATCACGTACGGTTCTGTGAGAGGTTTAGGGGTGAGATTCCCCTTTACCTACTCGACTTTTTTATTCATATTGGACTGTCACTCCTTTTTGTTCAAATTTTTCAATTGTTTCTTTTATTCTTGATTCGTTAAAATTATTTTCTCTAATCAGTAAATAATTCAGTTTAGGCAAGGTCAATAAAGTGTCAGGAATTGAAGTCAATTCATTTCCATTTATAGCAAGACTTTCTAAACTTTTAATTCCACCAATCCATTCTGGGATTGTTTTAATTTCATTATAGCCTATTGTCAGTCTTTTTAGTTTAGGAAAATCTAAAATACTTTTAGGAAATTCTTTCAGTTTATTAGAATGAATATTTAAATACTCTAGATTTTTCAATTCTAAAAGTCCGTTTGGAAGTTTAGTCAAATTTTGATAATTGATTAAAACTTCTTTTTGGTCAAGATAATTTCCATTTTCATAACCTACTTTCAGGTTGTTTTTTAAATCTTTATTTTTAAGTTTCTCACAAATTAAATCTCCAATTGAATCTCTGTATTTATAATCAACTTCTCCCAAGTCGCTAATTGTTCCAACAACGTAATTGAATTTGTGATTTTTTTCTCCGTAACAATTATATTGCTCAAAGTAAGTCGCAGAAAACTTTTCACCACTACCAATTACAGGAAATTTATATCTATGTTTAAATGTCTCCTTTTTTGAAGAGGTTAGTAAAATTCCATTTTCTGGAATAAATATTTTATTATTTGTAAAATAATTACTTTCGAGTTTTGGTTGATTTTCTATTCCGAAAACTATTATAAAACTCTGATTTTTTCCAACAAAAGGTTCATTTTCATTTGTGAAATAAATTTCACTTCCAACGTCCCAATTTAAATGGTATAAAGTGTGTGACAAAACATAAACAAATATTAAAGTCCATTCAATAATTTGTCGGTATTTGACTTTGAATTTTTTAAGTAAAAAACTTGTAAATACTAAAATTGAATAAATTCCAAACAACCAAAGTATAGCTCCAATTCCCCAAAATCCCATAATAAAGAATATGAAAATTCCGAAAAGAAAAACTATAATACTAAACGAATATATGGGATTTCTGATGTTCATTCAAATTGGTGGCAACGGTTTGTGTATGATTAGTTGCGTGTTTAAGCAACTAATTTAATAAACAAAAACGAACGCGAGAAAATTCCGAATGAATTTTCCAAATAAGCAACGACCAAAGCAATTAATTATACACGTTGTGCCTGTTGCACAACCACTCGCTAAATATACAGAAAATTCGTATCTTTCTGTATGCAAGGCAAGAAAGATTACCAAGAAAAGTT
>NZ_JBHULY010000023.1:0-8092 GCF_042684665.1 Hyunsoonleella rubra
GAGTATCACGTACGGTTCTGTGAGAGGTTTAGGGGTGAGATTCCCCTTTACCTACTCGACTTTTTTCAAATTATATCGTTTTTTAGGATGTATTTTACAAACATTGCACTTGACCAACTTGCGTATGATTTTCCATCATCATCTTTATCTTGTGTATTGTCCATTACTGATTTTATAATAAGTGCCTTAGTTTGACCATTATTGACTAATTCGCAACTGCGTGAAACAGCATAACTTTCCATTTCTAATGCAATTGCCTTTCTGTCAGTCGTAGAAATAGAATCTTTGAAATAATCTTCAAGGTCAATAACCTGTCTTACACAGCCTATTGGTCCAAAATGAATTTTAATTTTACTATTTCTAGTTTTGTCTTCAGCACGTAAAAAGTTTGTGATTTCTTGTTTTTCTCTCCTTATACTCGTTATACAAGCATTTTCATTAGAGGAAGATTCTATCTCTGGGTGAAATCCTAAATCGTCTATTTTTCCTTTATCTATTGTAAAAGTTTTTGTAGCAATAACAACATCTCCAATATTTGTTTTTTTAGGCTTTCCACCTAAAACTCCAGCCATTATTAGATATTTAGGTCTGTATTGCAGTAATTCTGTCGAAAGAATCGCTGCATCTATCATACCAGTTGCTTGTTGAGAAGCATAAATAACTTTTTTTGATTTATACCCTTTTATATGACCGAACTCAACAAGATGCTTTGAGTTATCAATTTTCCCTTCTCTTTCAATAATTGGAAGAATTTTTTCCATTTCATCTTCTTCAAGTGCTGTTATGATTGCATAATCAAATTTAAAATCGTCCTTGTAATTGTTTAACTCACTTGTATTATAATTTAGAATATTACTTGTTCCCAGTAATTCCTTTTTTGTTAATGGTATTTTTCTTCTATTTCTTATTTCGTCCAATACCTCGTGATATTTAAATACTTGCTCAACACTTATTCTATTATCTATCATTAGTTTCTGAATATCATCTTGTTTATTCCCTTCAGAGATATACATATAACTTAACTTAGGATATTCATCCAAGATGCCGGAATTTTTGAACTTTACTATGCCTTTAAGATTTTTTGTAGTGCCGAAAACATGAATAACAAGGAAAATAATATCATCATCATCTAATTGATTAATTACTTCTTTCATTTGAATTAGACTCTGTACACAATAAAAACGTTTTATTGTAGCACCTTCATATCCTAACAATTCTTTAGTTTTGTTGAAATTTTCTTCTTCATCAAACACAACTAGATTAATATTTTTAGTTTCCATTGATTTTAAATTTTAGTGTTTGTATAAATTGATTATCGGATTTCTCTTTTTCATATGAAAATCCGAATAAATTACTTTCAGATAAATTTGTGAGGCACCTTAATCCTTCTCTTGTACTATTAGGAAAGTCTTTCTTTTTAATATCGTTTTTGAGAATTAAAATGATTGAATCGTTTTCTTTGTGTAAAATAAATTGAATCCCTTTTTCTAGAATACTATGATTTATGATGTTATTAATTATCTCTTTAATGATAAGTTGCTGGCTATAAATATTTGGAATTTCACAAATAGTATTTTCTGCAATAATTTCTTCTTTTGTTTCGATAATTGATAACTCATTCTCAATAATTTTTTTTAATAATTCATCAATTAAGGTTTTTAAATCAGTCGTATTACTTGATACTAGTTTAAAGAAAAGTGAATTTTCATCAATTTCCAATTGAATTTCTTTGATGTTTTTGTCAATTTTTCTTAAAATGGCCGTATCTCTAAAGTTTTCATCAATTGAAAATATTGCGTCATTATTATATCCAATTTTTGTTCTTACGGAATAATCCCCTTGTTCTAATTGTTTATACAGTTTTAAAGAGGGATAAGGTGTAAGGAATTCAGGGAATGAGCTTGTAAAATTAAGAATTGGTGTCGTAAAGTCTGTTATATTTACCCAAAGATTCTTTATCTTTTTAATATCTTCTGTTTCAAACTCGATTCCACTTTCAATATTTGCTATCAGCTTACCAATAATTGCACTAAATGCACTTACGTAATGACCAAATTGCTTTTTATTTAAATGTAAATCCTCTTCTCGCTGTTTCTTATAATGTAATTGTAAGTTGAAAAGTTGGGATTTAAAATCACCTCTGGATGGTAGAGTAGAAGTGAAATTTAAGTATTGCTTTAAGATATTATAATTTTTACACCTTGATTCAATAAGACTTTGAATTAATTGCTTAATTTCAATATCATATTTTGAAGTGTTTAATTGTTTTTTATTAATGGGAATGTATCTAGTTAACTTATAAAGAATATAATCTAGTGATGATTCTTTAGGGCTAGTAAATTCAATAAGTTTTAGAAAGTTTTCTTCATTTAGTTCTTCAATTAATTTTTCATCTTTAAAAACTATAAAAAATAAGTGTATTACATCTTTTTTATCCCAATCATATGATTTGTGCTTTTCGTATTTGTCATAAGAATAGATTAAGTATTTAACAAAATCCTCTATTAAAGAAACTACATCAGGAAGTATTTTTGAAATCTTTTCATAAAGGTAAGGCTCGTAAACAAAGCAAGCACAAACCAACTCAATCTCTTCATATCTATTTTCTTCTTTTTTATTTTGACTATATTTTCTAATAAAGGCATCAAAATACTTGAAACTTTCTTTATATAGTCTGTAACCAATCACTTTTCCAATCTCTTCGCGCCTTTTTATTAATTCTTTTTTCGGGACAGTTTTTGTTCCTATTACCTTGGGAAGGTATTTATAATCTTTAAAGGTCTTATTCTTAGGTTCTATTTCTTCAAGAATTCTTTTCGCAATTTTTTTAATACTATTAGGTGTATTTGCTATGTTAATTAGTTCGTTCAACCAATTAGTTTCTTTGATAATTGGGTTGCTATCCAAATAGTAGGTTGGTATATGCCAATGTGTAGCAAAATAAACTGACAAATTAATTGGATTACCATTTTTTACCCTTATAGATGATAATCTAGAGAAGAACTCTCTTTTGTGGTCATTTATTCTTCCAATAAAACATAGCAATACTATTTCTTTAGCATTATAAAATGAGATTTCATCAATCATTTGTATTAATGAATCACCAGACGAAGAACCATCATCAATTATTAAACATAAATTACCATCTACCTTTGACGACAAATGATTTGAATTATGGGGAAATCTCCAACCTTCTTTTGTATTTATTCTATCGATTTCAATCTCTTCAATTTTGTCATTACCTATTCCAGATTTTAAATTTCTGAAAAACACATCAGACTTTATTCCTGAATCTCTTGGGTAAAACAAGAGGACTTTTTCAGAATTTAATTTTGGTTTATTGACCTTAGAAAAGATTTTTTTTAGAAGCTTGATTGCGAGGTTATCTAATATGGGTTTTGTGTCGAAAAAATATGGATGGATAACATTGTTGAATTTATAGTAACCAACTTTTAAATTTTCGTCATTTACAGAATCAAGAAATTCATTTTTGAAAACAATTAAATTTGAATTTTCGTCATACTCAACAGTTGAGTGGAATATGATAGAGTCATTATAGTTTGTTTCTTCGAAACTTAATCTAATTGGAATATTGGTATAAGGATTAATCCTAATTATGTTTTTTTTGATTATTTCTTCTTTGATTTCGTTTGTTTCAAATTTTTGAATCTTGTAATCAAGAATACTAATGATACGGCCAGAAATTGTTTTCAAATAGTTTTGTTCTGTTCTGAAATTATCATCAACTACTGAAACTAAAACACCTACATAATCAAGTTTCACTCCTTTTTCAGTTAACTTATTTGCTATTTTTTCTGTTAAAAACCCTGTAGAAATCACATCACATATGAGTATATATTTATTTTTAGGATTGACAGTATTTTTATTAAACTCTACTTCAAAAGAATGAAAATCTTCAAAAGACAATTGTTGTTTTTCCGAAATAAACCCTAAATCGAGAAAAGATTGAGAGATTTTATTACTTGTGGAAGTTATGCTGATGAAATATGCTTCATTAATTATGTTTATCTCTTTCTTCAACCATTCGTAAAAAAGGTTGGTAATTGTTTCTAATTCTTTTTTACTATTTATTATGTTATTAATTTCAATATACTCTCTCTGATAGTAGTTCCCATTACAGAGATACAAATCATTGCCATTATCCTTTACTATGCCATTACTTTCTTCTAAAAGTGTTTTTAAATTATTAGCAGATAGAATATTTCCTTCATTATTAAATAGTTTGACTAAAGTTTCTCTGTCTGGAAAATGTGAAGTTAAATTACCGTAGTTATCAAAAGAGGTTAGATGTCCTTCTATATAGGAAGGTTCGTTAAAATCCGATTTTGCTAAAGAATATTCAGTAAATAATAGATTGTCTAGTTTTTTAATATCATAATCATCGTATATACCAAGCCATTTTATGTTGAACTCATCTAATGAAATATCATAATTTATTAATGGAATAGGGTGGATTTTATACTTTTTATAGACAGGGCTTAACGAATTTATTATTTTAGAAATACCTTCTATAACTTCATCTTTGGGACTATGTATTAATACTACATTTGTCTTAATATTTATATCATAGTCAGTCAACAGATAAATTAAAATTTTTCTTGCTAGTCTATCTTCGATATTACATCCTAAAAAACTTAAATAAACAATTGTCGGTTCATCTTGATTGAATAATATGTGTTTTCTTACTTGCTTTAAAGATTGACTATATAGTTTTTCCTTTTGTTCAGGTACATTTTTTAGAATTTGATTAAGATTTAAGTATAATTTATTCGTGGGTTTTATATAATCAAATACTATTTCTGGCTTTATGCTTGTTTCATCGAGAATATCTTCATTTTCAATTGCAGGTATATATAAACTTATCAAAGTACCAGGAAAAAAAGACTTATTATTTCCAAATGTTTTATACGCTTCGTTGACATTGTCTGTTGAACTAAAGTCATACAATATCTTACCGTAATTACTCCTCACTATTAGAAGCCCACTATACCTGCGGACTATAGTGAGAACATCAAATAAACCTCTTGTGATATAATTTTCAGGTTTATTGTCTATTATACTAATAGGATGTCTAGATGAATTGTGTTGAAAAGCAAACTTGAGGATTTCATCTTCTGTTGTATTTGGTAATTCTGAATTTAGTGTTTTTGGTATACCTGAACCAAAATCAAGAAATGAAAATTCTAAATAACCTCTATTGTGATACTCTTTTTTGAAAGAATTAAAGAAAAATGATTTTGTCTCTGGTATTTGCTCAGTCTCAAAATTTTTCTTGTTGAGATACACAATCTCGTCTCTTAGTTTATTCTTAAAAGAAATGCTAAGTGAGGCATAAGGGTTAAATCCTGAAAAAGAAGAAACCGAAGAGTGGTCTAAAAAATTTAAATATAATTCCTCTGAAATAATTGCACTAAGTGACTTACTCGTAAAGGGATGATGACACTTATTTTTTTCAAGGATTTCCTCTATAGCATCAGATAATTTAAAGACTGTAGAAATTCTATTTTGAATTTCATTTGCATTATAATTATTGATGAAATCAAGTTGGATGAAAGGTGTTACACCATATCTCCCATATAACTCTGCTTTAGAAGGGTAGTAATTATCTTCTTTTTGAATTAGCTCTATTGAACTACCATCAAGATTAAAGTATTTATAATATTCTTTGTTCGGAATTATCCTCCAAATTTCCCATACTGTCCAAAGTTCAATTATTTGTTTTCTTACTCTTTTAGGTATTTCGTTTGTAGAAATACCCTTTTTAAAAAGCAAAACTTCAAAATCTATATTATTCTTAATAAAAAGTGAAAAGATTGAAGAAAGAACTAATAATTCTTGATTAGCAATATACTCTACATCAGTTAAATCAAAAGTATATTTATCCTTTCTGTCCTTTTCGAAGTTAGAATAGACACTACTTATAAAGTCGTCTAAATGTTTATCTGCAAATTTATCTGATAGTTTTATTGTCATTTAATGTGAAGTAGTTTTTTCAGGTTGCTGCTAACGTTTATGTATAAGAATAGTTGCGGTTTTGTGTGCGAGGATTTTCCGAAGGAAAATCAGACGTAACAAAATTGCAACGACCTTTGGTTAAGCACTAATGTAGCAATTATTTTTATACGGTGTTACCACCAGTTTTTATATTTTCAGAACCAAATTTGTCGGAATAAGAATGGAAATAGTCCAATTACAAATCCGATTATAAAATTCCACTTTTCCGATTTTAAATTCCATTCAGATTGATTTATTCGAGTCAGATACATAGTTAGCTTATAAATTCCGAATCCAATTATTATTCTAATTGATAATTCCGCTAACAATTCCCAATCGAAAATGTAATCAGTAACTCTTAATGAAAATGCGAAAACTAAATTCGCAATTATTCCAATCGTTAATATTTTTATTAAAGTCAACCACTTTTTGTTATTTATAAAAATCAGAATTCCAGAAACTGAAAGTAAAATTCCAAATATAAATTCAGCTATGATGCTTGAATTCGAACGCATTATTACGAACAAAACTGTTGTGAAATTATATTTAAAAAAATCCGTTAAACTATGGTAAATTAATCCGACACCAAATATTAAGAATATCAGTCCATAAATCCAGTTAATATTGTTCTTTCGTAGTTCTGTTTTCAAATTGGTGGTAACGGTCTCGGCTATGAGTAGTTGCGTGGGTTAGCACTCAACTTTGCAAGTACACACCAAACTGAAAATCCGCGAGGATTTTCAGAAGTAGGCGAGAACAAGCAATTACTTATAGCCATTGTTACCTGCTGGCTTTTATTTTTTTTCAGGTAGTTTTAAAATCGATTCTCCACCTGCATCTAAAAATTCAATTTTTCTTGCACTTTCTTGAATTGACTTTATCGTTTCAGAATTTTGTTGGTATTCAGCTGTTGGCTCTTCTTCCTCTTCTGGTTCTGGAAGTGGCTCAACTCTAATTTCTACATTAAATCCTTTGTCAATTCGATTTGCAAGTTTGTTCAAAGAAATGGTCAGTCCGTTTTGCAATTCATTTTTCCGTCCATTATCTCCATCGTAATGTTCGTCCATTACTTCTTTAACTATAGCCTTAATTTCGTCTTTCATCATTCCGTTTGCGTGAGTTTCGATAGACTTTGTTTTCGAGGCTGGAATTCCTTTGTCTTTTAATTGATTTCTTAATTGCTTAATTTCTAAAATGCCCTTGTAAATGTTTAAAATTCTTTCTGTTGCATTTGATAGGACATCAGCCACTTGAAGTCCAATAATTACATACAAAAGGAAATCACTTGATGAAATGGTTTTTACTTTGTATTCCTGCTTTTCTCCAGTTACTGCCTCCGAAATGTTATTTAAAATAAAATTCAGTTCAGCTATTTCATTTTTCAACTCGGAAAGCTTGTTTTCGACAAATTCTCTTGGAATTGTGTAACCAAGTTCACATTGTCCTGCATCCAAATCTTCTTCTTCAATTCCTAAAGCTTCAAAACCATTTAGAGTGTTTTTGATTGCGGTTTGAAAAGTCTGTAAATCAATGAAAATCTGTTTAATTTCTTCTAACGCATTTGCAGGTGTAATTGAATTTGTAGCAAGTATATTCTCTATTTTTTGCTTTAATGGGACTCCAAGTTCAATTTCTCCACTTATCTCTGAAATTATTTCTTTCCAACTTGGTGAATAATCATTGTAGTTTGACGATTCAAGTGCCGTATATAGTTTTTTCAAACTATTAACCAAATTTGTTTGATGGGAAGGCTGATTTGGTTGGTTTACTTGATTTTGAAGATGGTCTCTTACTTGCTGTAAAAGCGTGACAATCTTGTCAGTCTTTATTTCCTCATCAAGGTCAATTAAAATTCGGTGTAATCTTTCTACATTCATTTATTATTTGGTTTTTTCAGCTTGCAGGTAACGGTCTTGTGTATGATTTCGTTGCGTGTTTCAGCAACTAATTTAGTAAAAAAATAAAGGCAATAATTCAGCGCGAGGATTTTCCGAAAGGAAAATCAGAAGCAATGAATTATAGCATCGATGAAAAAGCAGTAAGTCGAGTATCTTTAAAGTTCACCAAAACAATAAGA
>NZ_JBHULY010000024.1:0-77630 GCF_042684665.1 Hyunsoonleella rubra
GCCGGAACGGTACGCTGGCCGTATCTGTGGCTAAAATCCGCTATTGGAGCCCAAACAGGGCCATTGCAGCCCTCCAATATCCGGGGGAAAAAGCAGAGGGGTCAAAAACGGAAGCTCCTTAAAACGAGTCTGTTGCAGAAATTATGGATTTTTATGGCGGCTTGCGCAACGGTTACCGTTGTTGCCAACTGTGCTTTTTGTTTTTTTTTCAGAGTTTGAGTTGGTTTGTCCGTTTTTCAGTTCCGCAAACTTGCTAAAAGTCCGATTTGTCGTTTTTTTGGCAGAGTGGAAGTCAGGCGCAATTTTTGGGTTGCGTTCCGTTTTCCGTATTTCTACAATTCAGCCAGATTTTGAGTGAGCAATTTCGACGTTGCTTTTCATTTCTCATTTGAGTGGGAACTCAGCGTGATTTTCAGAATTCCGCAACATACTTTTTTTGTTTTCACTTCCTTAAAATTCAAAAAAGAATCGAAAATAAAACCAAGCCTTTTTCAATCCGCAAACTTGCTCCAGCATTGTTGGCAACTCAGAGATAAGCTTGCGTTTTAATGAAGTTTATCGAATGTTAAACGAAGTTAGCTGTTTTTTCTGATAAAGTCAAATTCAAAGCACCCAAAAATCACCTTAAATATTTTATAAAACCAAAGTGCATTTCTTTTATGTAATTGCCTAATTCAATCCCATAAAAACCAAATATTTCGCTATTTTTGCAACTCAAAAATTTAATATTGAAAAGGAGATTGCTAACTGCAACTGCCTACTGTATACTGAACACTGAATACTAAAAAATATGTTCAATAATTTAAGTGAAAAATTAGATAAAGCCTTACACGTTTTAAAAGGACACGGCAGTATTACCGAGGTAAACGTTGCCGAAACCCTGAAAGAGGTAAGACGTGCTTTATTGGATGCCGACGTTAACTTTAAAATTGCCAAGGAATTTACCAATAAAGTCAAGGAAAAAGCACTTGGGCAAAACGTTTTAACTACTTTGCAACCAGGGCAGTTAATGGTGAAAATCGTTAAGGATGAGCTAACCGAATTGATGGGTGGCGATGCCGAGGGCATTAATTTGTCGGGTACGCCTAGCGTTATTTTGATGTCCGGCCTGCAAGGTTCTGGTAAAACTACGTTTTCCGGAAAGTTGGCCAATTACCTAAAGAATAAAAAAACTAAGAAACCGCTTCTGGTAGCCTGTGACGTGTACCGTCCTGCTGCGATCGACCAGTTGCATATCGTTGGTGAGCAAATCAATGTTGAGGTGTATAGCGATAAGGGCAACAACGACCCTGTAGCTATCGCCCAAGCGGGTATAGCCCACGCCAAAGCTAATGGTTTCAATGTTGTCATAATTGATACCGCCGGACGTTTGGCGGTGGATGAGGTGATGATGAATGAGATTTCTAATATCCACTCAGCCATCCAACCTCAGGAAACTTTGTTTGTTGTGGATTCCATGACGGGTCAAGATGCCGTCAATACCGCCAAAGCCTTTAATGATGTATTGAATTTTGATGGTGTCATTTTAACGAAATTGGATGGAGATACCCGAGGTGGTGCCGCAATTTCCATTAAATCTGTGGTTAATAAACCCATAAAGTTTATTGGTACGGGTGAAAAAATGGAAGCCATTGATGTGTTCTATCCATCACGTATGGCTGACCGTATTTTGGGCATGGGGGATGTGGTATCCCTTGTGGAACGTGCCCAAGAGCAGTTTGATGAAGAAGAAGCGAGAAAACTTCAAAAGAAAATTGCTAAGAATCAATTTGGTTTTGACGATTTCTTGAAACAAATCCAGCAAATCAAAAAAATGGGGAACATGAAAGACCTTATTGGCATGATTCCAGGTGCTGGAAAAATGATGAAGGATATCGATATCGACGACGATGCTTTTAAAGGTATCGAAGCGATCATCCACTCAATGACTCCAAAGGAACGTTCAAATCCATCGGTTTTAAATGCAAGCAGAAAAAAGCGTGTAGCCAAAGGTTCTGGAACTACGGTCCAGGAGGTGAATCAGCTTTTAAAGCAATTCAATCAAATGAGTAAGATGATGAAAATGATGCAAGGTGGCGGTGGCAAAAAAATGATGCAGATGATGAAGGGGATGCGATGATTTAGTATGCAGTCTCAGTCTCAGTTTTCAGTGGTTTATGGATTTTAAGGAATTATTAGCTTATAAAAAAGGATTTGATTTATCGATGGAGATATTTGATGTTTCAAAATCCTTTCCAAAGGAAGAGACGTATTCACTTACTGACCAAATAAGAAGAAGTTCTCGATCTGTGTGTGCTAATATTTCTGAAGCTTACAGGAAGAGAAGATATCCAAAGCATTTTATAAGTAAGTTGACTGATGCCGATGGTGAAAACTCGGAAACAAGTACTTGGTTAGATTTTGCTTTGGCCTGTGGATATATTTCGAAAGAGATACATTCTAATTTTTCAAAGCAAGTAGAAGAGATTGGAAAACTAATTAACTATATGATTAACAATCCTGGGAAGTTTGGAGTTGCATTTGAAAACTAGTTATTAGCAAGAGTAAGCAATTGTAAACTGTCACTGCGACTGAAAACTTATTATCCGCATGAGTAAGCCGTCAGAGTAATACTGCGACTGCGACTGCGACTGAAAACTTTAAAGAATGACAATTTTAGACGGTAAAAAAGTAAGCAACGATATAAAAAACGAAATCGCGGAACACGTGCAATCCATGATTTCAAAAGGTGAAAAAGTACCCCATTTGGCGGCTATTTTGGTGGGCTCCGATGGAGCAAGTATGACCTACGTGAATGCCAAGGTGAAAGCTTGCGAACGTATTGGTTTTAAATCGACGCTGATTGAAATGCCAGAATATACTTCTGAAGAAGAGCTTTTGGAAAAGATTCATTTTCTAAATAACAATGATGACATCGATGGCTTTATCGTGCAGTTGCCCTTACCAGAGCAAATCGATGAGCAAAAAGTGCTAATGGCAGTTGACCCCGACAAGGATGTGGACGGATTCCATCCTACTAATGTTGGAAGAATGGCATTGGATTTACCAACATTTTTACCTGCAACGCCATACGGTATCATGGAATTGTTGGAACGCTATCAAATTGAAACCTCTGGCAAAAACGTGGTAGTTATGGGACGTAGCCACATCGTCGGTCGCCCGATGAGTATTTTGATGAGCCAAAAACGTCCGGCTGGAGATGCAACGGTTACTGTGGTGCATAGCCGTTCAAAAAACCTAAACGAAATCACTAGGGGAGCGGATATTATTGTGGCGGCCATAGGTATTTCGGAGTTTTTAACTGGGGAAATGGTAAAAGAAGATGCGGTAATTATTGATGTTGGCATTACAAGGGTTCCAGACCAAACCAAAAAGAGTGGCTACAGACTGGCCGGCGATGTGGAGTTTGAAAGTGTTAGTAAAAAGGCAAGTTATATTACGCCTGTGCCTGGAGGTGTGGGGCCAATGACGATTGCTATGTTGTTGAAGAATACGTTGTTGGCTAGAGAAGGGTATACAAACTAAAAACCAATAATCCATATAAAATTTATGGACTATTGGTTTTGTTTTGTTAGGATTTTCTGTTTAATTGTTGCAGTTTACTGAGCCTGTTATATTATAAGAGGTCCCTCCGCCGGCAAGGTCAAGGATGTTTTTTAAGGTAGCATTAAAACTAAATACATTGCCGCTCCAAGAACCAGAACCATTTACAGCTACATATGCATTTCCAGAAACATCTGAAATTTGCAACGCCGGACAGGTGGTGCAATTACCCGTATAATAGTTTGAATTAAAGTTTACGGTTCCGCTAAAAGGTAGGTTGGCTGTTGCAAGCACCCAAGTACTGTTAACTACTCCTATAGTCCCAGAGTCGCAACCTGCATTACCAGACTGATTTCCAGAGATGGATGAGCTAAAGCTACCGCTTCCTATAGACGGAGGGCAATCAGATGGATCAACTAAGCCCTGACAAGAGGGTTCATCACAATTGCCGCAAAGCATTGCTACATCTCGAATGTTGCTTCTTGAAATGGCACCCGAGGTAGTTTGCGCAAATTCATAGCATTTTATGTCATGACAGATCCTTGATAGGTCGTTGCAAATTCCGGCATTGATCAAAAAATCAAAAGACCCAGTTCCTGAAGTAGCTCCTCCAGTATTTATAGGTACAAAGTAAATGGGGCCGTTCGTGCCAAATCGCATCCCAACAGCATTTACATTGCCGTCTGGTGCATTAAAACTTATTTGATTAGTCATTTGTTGGCCAGAATTAATTGGTGTTACCCCGTTTGAGGTTCCAATAGTTATGCTGTTATCGGTAGTAACATTTTCAGGATTTACCGTGAATGCCCCAGGTGGTAAAACCAAGTTTTCATTCATTAATGAGGCTACTTGTGCCGAATTGCTAATTCCTGATTCACCTTCATTTTCATCAGTACTGCAGCCTATAAAGTATAGACAGACGATTAGGGCAAGTAGGGGTAATAGTCTAAGTTTTTTCATGATATTCGTGTTTTTGGTGGTTAATTAAAGTTTATTCATCGATGCCAAAGCAGTAAATTCTAAATCCATTAGAAGTAGTCATTATGTTGCCGGCTTCTATTCCTTTGTATATGGGAAGAAAAGAGTATTCACCCGGTTCAAAGGGTTTCTCAAAAACCATTTCGTATAGGTTCTCCTTTATTTTTTTTAGCTTTGGAATGGTGAAATAGTTGCTCATATCTTTTGCGCCTCCACCAAAACCGTTTACCCCTTGCTGGACAAAACGACGGTAAGTTTTACGTTTTTTGACCACATCTGCCTTGGAAATTACAACTAGGTCTAAAGGGTCTGTTCCTTTATCAAGTTGAATTATAAATTTTGGCAAATCACTAGATTTGAACCTTACTGGAGAATTTTTACTATTAAATATAGTCAAGTAAGTATTTGCTCCACCGTATCCAAACCCTATGGCTTTGGATTCCATTTTTGATGTTGCTCGTTCAAAATTTTCAATTTTACCATCAATCATGATATAAGGAACAAAAGTCTTTTCGACTTCTTGGCAGAATGAACTCAAATTGAATGTTAAAAGCAATAATAGGGAAAATGAGAGGTGTTTTTTTTTCATAATTTAAATTTTAAGATTAAAAATTTGATTATATAATCAAGTCAACTCTTGATTGATAACATTGTAAATATAAACTCAGGAAGTAGTTTGGGCAATACCCAGTTTTAGGTATTTTTTGTATGGCTAGATTTTTTTGGATTGAAAGGATTTTGTGTCGAAAAGGCTTTCTTTTTCTTGCGAAGACTAAGGAGAAGTGATTTCAAGTTTTAAAATAATTTGTATTGGAATTTAAATGTAGAGTTTGAAAGCGTGAGTAAAAAAGCAAGTTATATTACACCTGTGCCCGGAGGCGTGGGGCCAATGACGATTGCTATGCTACTTAAAAACACCTTATTAGCGAGGGAAAGACACGGTTAAATTTCTTTAATTATTTGTTGCCTTTTTAAAGGTTGGCATTGTTCCAACTTAAAAAAGTATTTAAAAAATGGTCTTTTTTCCGAGAAGATACTGGTATTTTCTTTCCATTTTTTAAATGAATAACTCCAGATTTATCGTATTTGTCGATAAATTTTAAGTTCACCATAAAGGACTGGTGCGGACGCGAAAAATTAGCTTTGGTAAGTTGCTCATCAAAAGCTTTTAGTGTTTTTGAGACTACATATTTTTTGTTGTTATTACAATAAAATGTAGTATAGCCCTTGTCTGATTCGCAATATATTAATTCGTTTAAATCAATTACCTGAAAGCTATCATAGAGAGACAGTATTAGCTTTAAGTCATCAGGATGCCATAAGGCTTTGGTTGTTTTTATCTGCTGTTTTTGTTTTTCAACGGTTGTTTTTTCAACTTTTAATAATGCTGTTTGTAGCTCTTCAATATCTATGGGCTTCAAAATATAATCTACAGCCCCAGATTTCAAGGCTTTAAGAGCATATTCTTCATAAGCAGTTATAAAAATCACTTTAAAATTAAGATGCTCGGTTTGTTCTAAAAACTCGAATCCTGTACCATCGGTTAGGTTGATGTCCAAAAAAATCAATTCGGGTTTGCAGGCATTTGCAACAGTAACAGCATCTTTAACATTGGCACATTCTCCTATTACTTCAATCTCTACTTCTACATGTTGTAGTAAGTTTAGAAGCCCTTTTCTATTGTATGCCTTATCTTCAACTATTAGTGCTTTCATTAGGTTTCAACTAATTTATATGGTATTACTAAGGTAACCAAAGTACCTTGAGCGTTATACTTGTGTCTGTCTTCAATAGTGACCCATCCGTTTACTTTTAAATCTTTTGATAATATTTTTAATCGTTCTGAAGTAATAGCAGTAGATAGAGAGGTTTTATTAGCATTTTTAATTCCTTTTTGGGCATTTATGCCAATACCATTATCTGTGATTGTACATATTAAATTTTTGTTGGAATAATTTAAATGAATGTCAATAGTTTTGATAGACTGTTCGTTATTAAATGCATGTTCTACGGCATTTTCAACAAAAGGTTGCATGAGCATTGGTGGAACCAAATATTTGTCGCTATCAATACTATCATCAACCGTAATTTTAGATTGATAAGCATCATTTTCTAAATTTTGAAGGGATAAATAATTTTCTATGGCCAATAGTTCTTGGGAGAGTAATACAAGTTTGTCTCTTGAGTTTTCTAAAGTAATTCGCATCAATTTAGAAAATTTTGATAAATAACTGACAGACTTTTTTTCTTCTTTATTTAAAATCATGCCCTGTAGCACAGATAATGAATTAAAGATAAAATGCGGTGTCATTTGGCTGCGTAATAACTTTTGCTCTGTGGCAATAGTATAGTTTTTAGCCTTAATGGTTTTAAATTTTTGAAAGAAAATTGTAGAGCCCAGAATTATTGAAATAAGTAAAACCCCAATAATAGCCCATAGATAGTTTTGTTTGGATTTTGCTAAATCTCTACTTGTAGCAGAAACTTGTTCTGTAAGTTTAAGTTCTCTTATACTCGCAGAGTCTAATGCTTGTTGATATTTATATTCGGCTTCTAATTGAGCTATTTTTTCTGTATTTTTTTTATTGAATAAACTGTCGTTAAGAGTTCTATACTGTTTGTAGCTTGTTAATGCCTCTTTATAATTACCAGTATTTTGATAAATAATGGAGAGTAATTCTTGAATATCTTTTTCAAACCCAAGCATGTTTAGTTCTTGTGAGAACTGAAGGCTTTTTAATGCTATTGGTAGTGCTTTGTTGAATTCTTTTTTATGGGTTAAAGCTTTTGCCAAACCATAATATGAGACGGTTAAAGCTCTTTTTCCATTAATATCCAAATTGATTTTTTTTGCTTTTATATAATATTCGAGCGACTTATCGTAATCTTTCAAATTCAAATAAACATATCCAATATTATTTAAAGTGAAACCTTCAATGTATTCGCTATTAATGTTTTGACTTATGGTTAATGCTTCTTTTAAAGTTTTTTTAGCTTTTTCATAGTCTTTGATTTTAATATATAACAGTCCCAAACTATTAAGTGTTTCGGCCATACCTTTTTTATTGCCAATATTCTTTTGTATTTCCAGAGCCTTTTCCGAAAAGGATATTGCTTTTTCAAAGTTTTCCAAGTTCCTATAAATGAGCCCTAAATTGTTCAGAGAGAATGATATCATTAAGGTATCATTGATCCTTTCACTGATTTTCAGGGATTGATTTAGGTAATCTATGGCAACGGGATAGTTTCCATTGGACAAATGTACATTGCCAATGTTCATTAAACATCGAGAAGTTGAAGCCTCGTCATTCGTTTCTTTGCTGATTTTCAGTGCTTTTTCATAGTAACTTAGCGCTTGTGTAAATTCACCTATTTCAAAATATGCTACTCCTAATGTCCTAAGAGTGGACGAAATACTTTTCTTGTTGTCAAATGTTTTGTTGGCCAACACTTTTTTTAGGCTATCAATTGCTTTGCTCTGCGATAGTATACCTGTGGAGCATGATAAACAGAGCACTAAAGTTATGAGAGGAGCCAAGAAAGGTTTCATATAAAACTGAACGATCAAAACGCTAATTAACAATATATTTAATAACTAACCGCAAGCTATTTATTAAAATGCCTGCGGTTAGTAAAAAGCGGATATGCCTAAAAAGTAGAGCAGTCCATGCCTATTATCTACTTTATGAATTTTTTTGCAATGCTGCCTTTATCAAACTTTAATTCTAAAATATAAATGCCTTTTGAAAGTGCTTCGGTTGCGAACGTAGTTATGTTCCCTTCAAAAACTTTTGCTCCAGACATACTGTAAACAGTAAAGCCTTTTAATTTTATGCTTTTAGAGTGTTTCACCTCAATTTGATTTGAACTTGAAATGATTTTGATGTCATGTTCTAGCGCAAAATCAGAAGTGCTCAAAGACGCGTCTTGGGTTACAGGATTAAACCCTGTCCATAAGGCTCCTGGGTCTGTAACATATGCATCAATAGTGCCCGGGGGAATGTGTAGATGAATGGTGCTACGGCTTTGGTTAAATGTATCTGCATTGAGGTTAGTATCAGTTGCAATAGTTGGCGGGATTGAACCCAGACAGTATATGTCCATGATAGCTTCATTACCTCCAAGACCTCCAAAGGCAATTACACCTATATTGGTAACACTCGCAGGTATAGTTATGTCATTTATAGGACAAAAACGAAAAGAAAAGTCCCCAATAGTAGTAAGATTATTTCCTAACACAAGATTAGTCAAGTTTTGACTATTAGCAAAGGCACCATCGTCAATATTAATAACACTATCTGGAATTGTAAGCGATGTTAAATTATTTATAAAGAATGCACTTTCGCCGATATACGTAAGTGTATTTGGCAAGGTTACACTAGTTAAATTATTACTTTGAAAAGCATTATTTCCTATTTCGGTAACAGTATATGTTATTAATCCATTTGGTATGGTAGCTGGAATATTTACAACAGTTCCGCCTGCTGTATTATAATCAAAAGCTCTAACCGTACTGTTGGCAACCGAAATTACCTGATAAGTAATATAGTCATAAACATAAGTATTGCCTACATTTAAATTTTCAGTAACAGTATTAAAACCCGTCCAGAGTGCACCAGCATCCGTAACATAAGCTCCTGTTGTGCCGGCAGGGATTGTTAAATCAATATCGCTACGGTCTTGAGTTTGGGTATCATAGAATGTATCATTTTGGTTGCTTGCAGTTGTTATAGTGGGTGGTACGGTTGCTAACACTGTAACGGAGGTTAAACCATTATTGTCTCTAAATGCACTACTACCAATACTGGTAACACTACTAGGTATCGTAAGCCCAGTTAATTGGTTACTTCCAAAGGCATAATCACCGATAGTTTGTAAGTTGCTAGGTAAAACTACTGAGGTTAAATTAGTATTGTTAAAGGCTCCTTGCTCAATACTTGTTACTGTATTTGGTATACTTACATTAGTTATGGGCGAACTACTAAGGGCGTTACTGCCAAGACTGGTAACGTTATATGTTGTACCACCATTTGTAACAGATGCATGTATTGCTACGCTAGTATTATTAATTGTACTCCCTGTGATGAGAGATGCAGTATTGCTTGATGTTACACTATATCTTAGCATATTGCCATTTGTATCTTGAACGAAAAATGTTTGGGAATAGCTTATAAATGTAATTAGTAATACGTTTAAAAAGAGTAGTTGTTTTTTCATGAGTACCATAAATTTGGGTTAATAATGGTACGAAAGTAAGCGTGTGGTTTAACGCAAAATAGGGTGAATGTTTTTTCGATATGTTTGGAGTTATATCCGTTGACATTGGCTTGATATTCGCCATTTTTCGGGATTTCATGTAAAAGACAAAAGAAATTTTAGACTTGGTTATTGCCTTTTTTAGATTTGAAGGTTTTTGAAGAATCTCTTAAAAGTTTTTGAAGTTCTGAAAACTCATTTTCAGTCAACTCACGATATTGTCCTTCAGGAATATCTAATGTAATATTCATAATACGAACCCGCTTCAAGGTTTTTACCTCATAGTTCAAATAATAGCACATGCGTCTGATTTGTCGGTTGAGACCTTGTGTCAGGACAATTTTAAATTTGAAAGTACTCAGTTTTTCAACTTTACACTTTTTGGTGGTTTGCTTCAATTCCTCAAGATAAATGCCCCCGCTCATACGATTGATAAACGTTTGCGAAATAGGTTGGTCCACCGTAACTACATATTCTTTTTCGTGATTATTACTGGCACGAAGAATTTTATTGACGATATCCCCATCATCCGTTAGAAGAATTAAACCTTCGCTGGGTTTGTCCAATCTTCCGATAGGGAAAATGCGTTTTGGGTAATTGATAAAATCAATAATATTGTCTTTTTCAACCGAAGTATCTGTGGTACAAACAATCCCCACAGGTTTGTTGAAGGCCAGATAAACAAAGGATTCTTTAGTGTTTTTAATGGTTTTTCCATCCACGGCGACCACATCTCCCGGAGCAATTTTTGTACCCATTTCCGGTACTTTACCATTGATAGTCACGCGTCCGGCTTCAATAAGCTTGTCCGCTTCCCTGCGGGAGCAATAGCCTACTTCACTTAAATATTTATTGATACGTTTTAAAGGTGATTCTGCCATGGCGTAAAAGTACGATAAACTTAGTCGTTTAGAAAGTCGAGAATATAGCCATACACTTTATAAGAGCGCAATCGGTGGCCCAAACTTTCAGTTTTTATCAACTTGGCATTGGGATATGCCCTATAGTTTTCAAGGGCATTCTTAAACGGAATCACATCATCCATTTTGTCATGAATGATTAGCCCTTCGGCTTCGATTTTGCCCAAGAAATTGGAAGCTTTGTAGTGGTCCACAGTATGTCCAAAATGTTCAAGAAAATAATCATGCATGCCACTTATAACCTTGCCGTTATAACCCATCAAATCCACATAATGTTGCACAAGCCCTGCAAAATTGGAAGGGGAGCCCATAATTACAAACTTTTTTATGGATTGCTTTTTGTAGCTCTGAAGTGCCAAGGCAACCGAATTACCGCCAACAGAATGTCCTACAACATAATCAATATCAAAAGCCTCCATAACCATGTGTATACATTCAGAGTACAGAATTGCATTAAATGTTTTACTGCCGGAGGCACCATGTGCAGGGGCGTCCACCGCAATAATCGCATACCCCTCTTTTTTTAAAAGTTCTATTAAGTCCTTCCATCGGAAGGCATTGCTTTCCCAACCGTGAACCAATAAAACTGTCGCTTTTGAACCTTTCCAATGGTAAGTTCTAAATGAAAAGTCATCATGGTTTAAATCTTGGATAGATGCACTTTGAAGGTAGTCGAATGCCTCTTTATCTAGCCTGCCCTTTCGTGGTGTTGAAAATACTTTAACGGCCAATTTGGCTGCATATTTCGATGAAAAATAGCTGAGAAAGTTTACAAAACTTCCAATTATTCTGGGAAGATATTTTTCCATTTAATCTTCCCGGTTTACTAGATCCATTGAAAAGGCTGGGGTGCAAATAGCGATGTATTCACAAACTTGATCAAAGGGGTTGGAATATTGAATTCTGGTGTTTTTTTCAATTTTAATGGATTGCCCTGCTTCCAAAACTATGGTTTCGCCATCAATAATAAACTGCTTTTTTCCGCTGATGATAAATGTATATTCATCAAACTTGGGGGTTTGAAAAGGCTCACTCCAACCGGGTGGAGCTTTCATATGAGCTATGCTAATTTCTGGGTTTCCATCGGTGGCATTTCCAAAATGCTCTTTTATGATTTTCCCATCATTTGTCGGAACCACAAAGGGATTATTTTGAACGGTATATCTCTTCTTCATTCTAATCCTTGAAAGGTTTTTTCTTTATCATACCCCCTTTGATATCCTTCACTATGCCCATAATTAAGAATGCCTTTCTGTCAATTTTATCAATTTCGGTTTTTAATCTGGGAAGTTCTAGTCGGGTCACAACGGTGTAAATAATATCCTTTTCAAAGCTTTCACCGGTTTTTCCATAGCCTCCTTTACCCATATAAACCGTACAGGCACGTCCTAATTTTTTAATAAGCATCATTCTGATTTCCTCATGTTTTTCAGAAATAATGGTAAGTCCCACATATTCCTCCACACCTTCAACCACAAAATCTACGGTTCTGGCAGCGGCCAAATAGGTTAAAATAGCGTAAAGTGCGGTTTCAATTGATAAAATATAGGCGCCAAAAGAAAATATAATGATGTTAATTATTAACAAGACGTCACCAACAGTAACCGATAATTTTCGGCTTAAATAAATGGCCAAAACTTCGGTGCCGTCAATTACGCTTCGGCCTCGCATGGACATTCCGATGCCTAGTCCCAAAAAGAACCCACCGAAAATTGCAATGAGGAGCTTGTCATTTGTAATGATTGGATAATCGACATAGTGCACTACGACGGCCAAGCAGGAAATAGCAATAATACTGCGGATAGCAAATTTTAAACTTACAGTCCTTGAGGCAAGTATGATGAAAGGAATATTTACTAATATGAGCAGTATGCCCAGATTTATGGAAGTGATATTCTCTAATAAAAGTGAAATACCCGTGGCGCCCCCGTCAATAAAACTATTGGGAAGGAGAAACCCTTTAAGCCCAAAACCTGCTGAGAATACCCCAATAATCATAAAGAAATACTCACTTAGTGTATGGGATAGCTCCACTTCCAAACGCCTTACCAATGGCACTATTTCTTTTTTCGTAATAGGTTTGTTGGGCGCCTTTTTCTTGAGCCTATTCCGGGCAACATCTACTAATATTTTTGATAAAAAGGGGTTCATATGTTTAGTGCCAGTTAATGAAAAAGTACTTAACCTTTGCTTTATCCGGTATATGCGTAGCTTCAATGTTTAGGTCCATATCGAACCTTAAATTTGGGGGTAGCTCTTTTTTGTCGATAGTGAAACTGGCGTTGATACTGTTCACGGTCACTACGATAGAATTAATAAGGTTGTCAATCCTCGAAATTTTATAGTTATCCGAGATGTCCTTAAAAGTGCTTAATGCTGAAATATTTTTATCCGTTTTAAAGCGCTCGTCCATAATCTGAACGGTTTCAATTACAGAAACAGAATCTAAAGCCTGGGAAGGGGTTAGGGATAATAAATGTTTTCCGCCCTTTTCATAGATTTCGATTTGATTTTTATTTCCAGTGAATTCATCGCCTCCGACGCGTTTTACCACGGAATCGGTTTTAAAAACCCATTCAATATCTTTCACCAATGTAGAATCTGTCAATGGTCCAACATGCCGTTTTGAGATTTCGAATGGATCCTGTTCTTTTTTACAGGAAATCACAATGAATAGAATGCAAATACTATATAAAATGTTTCGGGTCATAAATTTTACATTTTGAGATTTAGGGTTTCTGGTATTTCGAAATTTCAATTTTTGTAAACGGAATCGCTATTTCATTACTTTGGTCAGGATACCAAAAACACTTCGAATAAAAGTGGCACTGGTCAATACCTTAACCACAGGATTCATTCGAGTGCTTCTTCTTTTGGACGATGTTTTTCGTTTTGCTTCGGCCTTTTCCAGTTCTTCTTTTTCCTTTCTAGCTTTTTCTTTTGCCTCTTCGTCTTCAGCCTTTTTTATCTTTTCATTAAGCAGTTCGTATGCGCTTTCCCTGTCAATGGTTTCATTATATTTTTTAGCCAATTTTGATTTGGACAGAAGGGAAGCCAGTTCAGTTTCGGTCAAGACGTCCATTCGGCTCATCGGTGCGCGCATCATTGTGGCGGCCAAAGGAGTAGGGCGTCCTTTTTCGTCCAAAGCAGAGACCAAAGCTTCACCAATTCCTAAGGAGGTCAATACTTCGGTGGTATCGTAATAATCCGAATCGGGGTAGTTTTGCGCCGTTAATTTTATCGCTTTTCTGTCTTTTGCCGTAAATGCCCTTAGCGCATGCTGCACTTTTAAACCCAACTGCCCCAAAACAGCCTCTGGTACATCGGTTGGGTTTTGGGTCACAAAATATAACCCAACCCCTTTACTACGAATGAGTTTTACGATGCTTTCTATTTGATTTAAGAGCGCCTTGGAAGCCTCGTTGAAAATCAAATGGGCTTCGTCTATAAAAATCACAAGTTCGGGTCTGCCACTATCACCTTGTTCAGGAAATGTGGAGTAAATTTCGCCTAATAAACTCAACATGAAGGTTGAAAACAGTTTTGGCCTATCCTGAATATCCGTCAATCGGATGATATTGATATAGCCCCTGCCTTCTTCATTAATTCGGAGTAAATCATCGACTTCAAAAGAAGTTTCGCCAAAAAATAAATCTGCGCCCTGTTGCTCTAATTCTATAATTTTCCGAAGAATGGCTCCTGTTGAAGCGGTCGAAATACGTCCATAAGCTTCGGTAAACTCTTCCTTGCCTTCCTTTGTGGCATAATGTAGAATCTTTTTAAAATCTTTTAAATCAAGGACTGGTAATTTATTGTCGTCGCAATATTGAAACAGCACTGCAACTACACCTGATTGGGTTTCGCTTAAATCCAAAATTCTGGACAATAATACTGGGCCAAATTCACTCACAGTCGCTCGAAGTCGAACCCCATCCTGCTCGGATAAAGTCAAAATTTCAACGGGGAAGGATTTTGGCTCAAAAGGCAGTCCTATTTTTTCGTGGCGTTCATCTATTTTTGGGTGTCCGGGACTGGGTTTTGCCAATCCACTCAGGTCACCTTTAATGTCCATCAAAAGTACGGGCACACCTTTATCGCTTAAATTTTCAGCCAAAACCTGAAGGGATTTTGTTTTTCCCGTTCCTGTTGCCCCCGCAATTAAGCCGTGGCGGTTCATGGTTTTAAGAGGAATCTTGACGTGTGCTCCAGTAATCGTTTCACCATCCAACATTGCGGCGCCAATCGGGATAAAATCGCCTTTGGTTGCGTTGCCCTCAGTAATATATTCAAAAAAGGTATCCTTGTCCTTCGTACTCATATGCTTCAATTTTGCATAAAAATACAGGAAATTGCCAAAAAATTGGAGGGGATGGTATTATTTTATTCTTTCAATGTAGATATTGGAGGTGCCTGCGCTACGCATAACTGCGGGAGCTGAATTACCACCTCTAATCGTCTGTACGCTGATAGTTTGCCCAGCGGCAATATTAAAAACCTCGGTAATGTGCAACGAAGCCTCTAATTGGTTGTTGGCATGTCTAACGTATCCAGTGTTTCCGATAGTTCCGGCCGGTGTGCCATCAATGGTTATTTGGGCCTCAACAGAAACTCTTTGATCGGTATTACCTCCAATAGCGGGTACTCTGTACGCAATATTTACCGTTATGCGATATCGGCCTGAAGTATTGACAGTTAATGTATTTCCAGCTTGGTTATACAGTGTCGTATCATCGTTCCATTCTAAATTACCAAAAATGGGAACGTTGGTGTAGGCTCCATTATTATTGATGTTGGTTGCCGTGTCTGTATTGCTGTATTTTACGGAACTATTATGGGAAATTTTGCTCCAATCCGGAGTTACTAAAGTGCCGCAATTAAATTGAAATTCACCAATATCGGTGTTGTAGACCATAAGACCATTCGCCGGATTGGCAATAGCATTAATCTGGGCCGTAGTTAATCTGGGAATTAGAACACCCTTATCTGTCGATTCGATATGCAATACCGACGAGGCGTCAGGGTTGGTCGTGCCAATGCCTACTTGGGCTAAACCAAGGTGGCAAAAGGCAATAAAAAGCACGAGCACATAGGCTATTTTGTTCATTCTCGGGGTTTGAGAGATTAGCAATTTATACTAAAAATCGACGTAAAGATATAAAAATCCGATAAAATGCAAAGGAATCATAAAAATATTTGAATTTGTATCTTTGCCAGCCAATGAAAAAAGAGATTCAAAATTTAGTAGATAAGGGCGATATGTTGCCATTAATGGAGGAGTTTTATACCATACAGGGTGAGGGCTACCACAAAGGTACTGCTGCCTATTTTATCCGTATTGGTGGTTGTGATGTAGGTTGCCATTGGTGCGATGTAAAGGAAAGCTGGAATGCTGAAATTCACCCACCCACCGAAACTCAAAAAATCGTTGATAATGCGAAAATTTATAGTAATACCATTGTAGTTACTGGTGGTGAGCCGTTAATGTGGGATATGACTGCATTGACAACCAAACTTAAGGCAGAAGGTTTGCAAACCCATATTGAAACTTCGGGAGCCTACAAATTAACCGGAATTTGGGATTGGATTTGTTTGTCACCAAAAAAGTTGAAATTGCCCACTAAAGAAGTTTATGAAAAGGCCGACGAACTGAAGGTTATTGTATATAACAAAGATGATTTTCGCTTCGCGGAAGAACAGGCCTCCAAAGTTAGTAAAAACTGCATTTTATATCTCCAGCCCGAATGGAGTAAACGCGAAAAGGTGGTGCCAGCCATTGTGGATTATGTGATGGCAAACCCTAAATGGAAAATTTCTCTACAGACGCATAAGTATTTGAACATACCCTAAATCTAGTGCGTATTAACAGGTCTGTATTTATTCTGGCAGACCTGCATATCGATTACATATTGAGTAATGTAATTGGTGGAGTTGGATGGTATACTTTTTTGAACCTCGTGACTGTAAAAACTTACGTCTGATTTATTTCCCTTTTGGCGGTTTTATTTCTTTAAACTAAAAACTTAAGCCAAATTTGAGGTAGCCAGTTATAAACAATAATAACTTAAAGTAGCCTATCAGTTTGGGTTGCTTTAAGTTATATTTTTTAGTGCATTTCAACTATGAGAAAAAAACCTATCAAGTTTTTAAAAGCCCCAATTCTCCTTTGTTTTTACTTTTTAATTTCTTTTCAGGCCATAAATTCCCAGAATGTTATATGGGAAAAAGCCAGTGCTGGAAAAAAGGTACTTTCTAAAAACGGAGCAACCTCTGAAGTATATAGCCTGAAGCAGGATGCTTTTGAAGAAAAGCTAACTTCTATATCTGCATATCAGCCTATAATGTTAGGTTTTCCGGTTGACAATGGTGAGCTGTTGGAGTTTCGCATTAAAGAGACGAATACAATGCATCCTGATTTAGCAGAGAAATTCCCTGATATTAAGAGCTATCGAGGCATTTCAACAGATGGGACCAATAAATCTATTGCGTTTACATATTCTTCTAAGTGGGGCTTCAAAGGGGTTTTTGAAAGTGATTTGCACGAAAAAAGGGAGATTAGGAATTTGGGGAGTGCACTTTATGAGTTTGTGGTTAATTCCGCCTTAAATAATGACGCTACATTTATATGCGAAATGGAGGAATATATAAGGCCAAATAGTTTTGCACGTGGAATTTTAGATAGAGACGTAGATGATGGGAATTTGAGAAGATATCGTTTGGCGCTTTCAGTGAGTGGAGATTATTCACAGGTGTTCTTGGATGGTTCGGAAGTGGACGATAGTGAAAGAAAGGCAAAGGTCATGCAGGCAATGGTAAATTCCGTGAACAGGTTAAACGGTATTTTCGAGCGTGATTTTGGCATTATCATGCAGTTAATTGCCAATTCTGATGCCTTGATATTTCTAAATCCTTTGACCGACCCATTTACAAGCGGGATCAGTTTAAGAAGCCAATTGGTAAGCACTTTAAATAATGAACTTTCCGACAGCGATTATGATGTAGGGCACTTATTTCATAAGGAAACCAACAGAATATATGGAAACGCTGGCTGTATTGCCTGTGTTTGCACAGATGGACAAAAAGGGCAGGCCTATAGTGTACATGGAAATCCGGATACTGACGGTATGAATCTATTGGCGGCTCACGAGTTTGGTCACCAATTTGGAGCCTATCATACACAAAGTAGCAGAAACTGTAGAAGTGGTCTCAATAGCGAGGTGGAACCTGGAAGCGGTAGTACGATTATGAGTTATGCCGGTATCTGTGCGCCGGACGTACAACCCAGTTCTGATGATTATTTTAATTACACTAGCATAAGGGATGTAGCAATCTGGACAATTGACAATTCCAATTGTGCGGAATTGATACCAACTGATAATAACGCCCCAGTTGTGGTTGAAGGGGCAGATTATGTGATTCCAAGCAGTACAGCTTTTGTGTTGGAAGGAAATGCTTCCGATCCGGACGGGAATGAAACATTAACCTATTGCTGGGAGCAAAACGATCCGGAAGACCCTAATAGTACCGTTCCTCCTGCGTCCACCAATACTATTGGGCCAATGTTTAGATCTTTACCGCCAACCTCTGATAACAAAAGATACTTTCCTAGGTTGGACGATATCTTGGCCAATAACTTGAATACTACATGGGAAGTGCTCCCGTCAGTATCAAGAAGGCTAAATTTTGTTTTAACCGTAAGGGACAATGATTTAATTGGGGGGCAGGTAGCTGCAGATGCAATTGCCGTTGATGTAGATGCTAATGCAGGACCCTTTAATGTTACTTCTCAGGCAGATAACACCGAAGTATGGACGGTAGGCGATGCTGTTACTGTTACCTGGGATGTGGCTGGGACAAATTTATCGCCTATAAGCACCGAACAGGTGGAGATATTATTGTCAACCGATGGTGGGGCCACGTTTTCATCCAGTTTATTGGTTACGGATAATGATGGAGAGGAAACCTTTAATTTGCCTGATGTTGAAGCTACATCAAGTGCAAGGATAATGGTCAAGGCCATTGATAATGTGTATTTTGCAGTCAATCAGGAAGAGTTTACGGTCCTAAAATCGGAATACGCCATTTTATCAGGTGAAACTCATGTTGACGCCTGTAATTCTGAAGACGCCGTATTTAATTTGGAATATAAAACTTTCCTCGAATTTGAGGAAGAGGTGGGTATTTCAGCCTCTAATTTGCCAACAGGAGTTAGTGCCACGTTTTCCGAAGATACATTCAATGGAGCACATTTGGATGGTACGCCTTTTATCGTAACGTTATCGGGATTGGAAGGACTGGATACTGGAACTTATAATTTCTCAGTTGATGGTTTGTCTGGAACTTCCAATATTGTTAAAAATATCAATCTTCAATTTACCATTTATACGGCAAATTCGGTTGCAATAAATTTGGTTTCACCTATTAACGATGCTACTTCAGAGGCATTAGAAGTGGATTTGATTTGGGATGAAGATGCCAATTCGGTGTCATATCAGGTACAAATTGCAACTGATGATACATTTGTTGATATTATTGAAGACTTTGTTACAAATGAAACTACATTTCAGCCTTCAGGCTTGGAAAGCAACCAAAAATATTATTGGAGGGTAAAGTCTTTTAACCCTTGTGGATCTTCGGATTTTTCTCCAGCTTTCAATTTTTCAACGCAATGTATTGCACCAACCGATATGAGTTTGGTTTCAACAGAAATTGAATCTATTGAAATAACATGGGAGGATGCATCAAGCACTTCGTCATGGACGGTGGAGTACGGTTTGGAAGGCTTTACATTGGGTACCGGGATTGTGGCTCAATCTAACGATAAACAATTTAAAGCTGAAGCTTTGGAGTCTGGAACAAAATATGATTTTTATGTATCAGGAGATTGTAGTGTTGGAGGCAATAGCACATATATTGGACCTTTTAGTGTTTACACGAAATCGGACTATTGTGCTGGAGACCGCTTTTATGATTCGGGCGGAGCAGACGGCAATTATGAAGACAATGAAAGTATTACAACCCAAATTGCTCCAGATAATGAAACAGATAGGGTTAGAGTGGTCTTCAATACCTTCGATGTGCATAGTGGATTTGATTATTTGTCAGTGTACGATGGAGAGGATAATACCGGAAGCTTTTTAGGTGCGTTTACTGGTGCTGAGTTAGTGGGGCAAGAATTTGCATCTACACATGCTTCTGGTGCGCTAACATTTGTATTTTCCTCAAACAGTTTTTTAAACTTTAGTGGTTGGGATGCAACCGTTTTTTGTGAGGAAAAACCAAATTGTTTTGAACCAATTGATTTTGAGGCCTCTGAAATTAAAGGAGATGAAGCTAGCTTTGTATGGACGGGAGTTGGTGAGGAAAGCAGTTGGGAACTGGAATATGGGCTGGACGGTTTTTCTCAAGGAAATGGCACAAAAATAACTGTTAATGAGGAGTTGGTAACAATTTCAGATTTAATACCTCTGACGACCTACGACTTTTATATCAGCACTATTTGTGATGTTGGCGGATTTAGCGAAACTGTAGGCCCATTGAAAATAACAACCACTGAATTGTGTTCAACGCCTTCAAACTTGCGTATTACTAACTTTACTAATGACACGGCAACGGCCGAATGGGATAATTTGAATAATGACGTTTCTAGTTGGGAATTGGAGTACGGTGTTTTTGGATTTGTTCAAGGAACAGGAACTTCCCAGGTCGTAAATGAAACAAATGCTGCAATTACTGGTCTGTCATCTAATATTCGTTATCAGGTTTATGTTAGAGCTAGTTGTGAAGCTGAGGGGGATGGATTTAGTGATTGGATCGGGCCAGTAGATTTTACTACTTCCCTTGATTATTGTGGGGGAGATAGGTTTTATGATTCTGGGGGGCCAAATGGAAATTATGCAAATCGGGAAAATACCTTGACCACAATTCATCCGAATACTTTAGACGAAAGAGTAAGGGTAGTGTTTAATAGTTTCTTGGTGGAAACTTGTTGCGATCGCTTACGGATTTTTGATGGGCCTGATGCCCAGTCCCCTTTAATAGGGACATATACTACTAATCCCGGTACAGTTGTCTCGTCTCATGAGAGTGGTGCATTAACGTTTTTGTTTACCTCAGACAGCAGTGTAACACGAAGTGGCTGGGAAGCTACGGTAATCTGTGAATCCAAACCCAACTGTTTAGCACCAACTAATTTCAGCTATACCAATTTAGAAGCAAAACAAGTGAGTTTAAATTGGCAACAGGTGGATAGTGAGACTAGTTGGACTGTTGAATATGGTGTGGCTGGTTTTGTTTTGGGAGAAGGAAACGAAGTAACCTCAAATACTACAAGTAAAATATTAACTGAATTAACACCAGAAACAAGTTATGAAGTTTACATTAAGGCAAATTGTGCCGAAGGTGGATTCAGTGATATAGTTGGACCATTAAGGTTTACAACGCCCGTTGCTTGTTTTGTTCCTCAAAATGTTAACATAACAGCAGTTAGTACAACTAGTGCCAACGTTACATGGGACAATGGTACGGGCAATGAAAATGAATGGGAGATTGCTTACGGTGTAAGGGGATTTCAATTGGGTACTGGAACTCGTTTGGTGCCTGCGGACAACGAAATAACGATTGAAGGGTTGATCTCTAACACTGAATATGATGTTTATGTTAGGGCCAATTGCGCTGATGACGGGTACAGTGATTGGTCATTTGTGAAGACTTTCAAAACAGACTGCGAATCGTTGCTTGCACCTTATACAGAGAGTTTTGTTACTACCAACGTAACCCCAGATTGTTGGGAGCAGAGCAGTAATGGAAACTGGAGTTTCAATACCTTTGCCAGTTCCGGAGCGTCTAGTGTGCAGGATAGGAATCCTTTACGGAATTCCAACTATGCTTGGTTAGATGGGTCTTATAGTGCATCTAACGGTGATTATATATTATATTCTCCATGGGTGAATATCTCGTCCTTAACCCAACCGGCTGTAACTTTCTCTGCTTTTAGTAAGAATATTATTAACGAAGTTTACAACACCCTATATGTTACCTTGCGCGACTCAAATGGGGTTGCATTTGAAGATATCATTGTAGTTGACGGAGATACGGGTATTTGGAAAGATTTTGTAATTGACTTGAGTGCTTATGCGCTAACATCAAATGAAATTCAGGTAGCCTTTAAGGTTCGTTTAAACACCGAAAGTAGCAGTAAGCGATATAATGATATCCTAGTTGATGAGGTTAGTTTTGATGAATTGCCATCATGTACCAATCCTATAAATCCAGTAATTACAAATGTTTTGGGAAAATCTGCAGAATTCTCGTGGGAGGCTACAGATGACGAAACCATTTGGGAAATACAATATGGTTTTGCCGGATTTACATCAGGTGAGGCCCTGACCGTATTTACTACAACTACTACTTATGAGTTTAGCAATTTGTTGCCCGAGAGAGCTTACGATGTTTACGTAAGGGCTATTTGCGATATAGGTAATGCTAGTGAATTTATTGGACCTGTGCGGTTTACTACAACAGAATTATGTCCAAGGACTACGAACTTCAGTTTTGTATCTTCAACAACTTCCACGGCATTACTTTCATGGGATGATTTACCAGATACCTCAGGTTGGGAGGTAGAATATCATACAAATTTCTTTACTCCAGGAATTGGAACGGGTACCACCCAGATGTCTAGTACAAATTCAATTAATTTGGAAAACTTATCATCTGACACCTTCTATTATGCCTATTTAAGAAGAAATTGTGGGGAGGAAGATGCTTATAGTGACTGGATGGGCTATATTACGTTTCGTACTCAAATATCCTGTTTTGTTCCTACAGGGTTAAGGTTTACCGATGTCACTAAAAACAGAGCTACAATCTTATGGGATGACAATGAGGATGTAGAGGAATGGGAAGTTGAATATCATACAAGTTTCTTTTCACCCGGAAATGGAGTTGGTGTAACGATCACTTCAACGACTAATACATTAGATATTGAAAACTTAACTCCCAGCACACTTTATTATGTTTTTTTGAGAAGTAATTGTGGAGCCGAAGATGGGTATAGTAGGTGGGCAAGTTATATAGCTTTTAGGACGCCTTTAAGTTGTGCTGTTCCAACAGGATTTGTAGCCAAGGATATCACCAAGAATAGTGCCGTGCTGGAATGGGATAGTGCAAGTGATGCCACAGAGTGGGAGGTTGAATACCACACAAGTTTCTTTTCACCCGGAAATGGAGTGGGAACCACTGTAACCTCAGCAACCAATTCGGTATTGATGGAAAATTTGTCGCCCTTTACAAATTATTATGCATATGTGAGAAGTAATTGTGGAGCGGAAGACGGTTACAGCGCTTGGACGGGTTATATATTTTTCAGAACGCCATTGAACTGTACGGATCCAGTAGGGTTTGTTGCTACGGATATTACAAAAAACAGTGCCATGTTACAGTGGGAAAACAATAGTGGTGCTGAAGAATGGGAAATAGAATACAACCCTGGATTCTTTACCCCGGGTAATGGAGTGGGCACAGTTATAACTACTACATCTACCCAACAAGAGTTACAGAATCTATTGTCTGATACGTTTTATTCTGTTCATATAAGAAGTAATTGCGGGGCCGAAGATGGATTTAGTAATTGGATCGGTTACACTTTTAGAACTGAAGTATCCTGTAATACGCCTACTGGAATTATTTTTTCAAATATTACTGACGATGCGGCAACAGTGGAATGGGCCAACAGTAGTGACGCCAATGAATGGGAAATTGAATACAGTACTACAGCCTTCAGCCCTGGAACAGGGGTAGCAACTCAGGTTACAACCACCTCAAATTCTTTAACCATTGATAATCTTCAGCAGGATACAAGGTATTATGTTTATTTCAGAAGTTATTGCGGGGTAGATGACGGCTATAGTAACTGGGTAGGCTATTATTCATTTAGGACCTTAGTATCTTGTAGCGCACCAACTGGATTTAGGGTGAATAGCGTTACTAAAAATACTGCTTCAATAGAATGGAATAACAGTAGTGATACAAGCGAATGGGAAATAGAATACCATACCTCATTTTTCTCACCGGGTAATGGAGTGGGGACTTTGGTTTCAGCAACATCTAATGCTTTTACTATAGAAAACCTATCTCCTGATACTTTGTACTATGTGTATCTAAGGAGCAAATGTGGATCAGGTAATGGTACAAGTAATTGGGTAGGCTATGTTTGGTTTAGAACGCAGGAATCCTGTGTAAGGCCTACCGGATTTTCGGTAAGTTCACTAACTAAAAATACAGCGATGTTGCAGTGGGATACGGATACAAATGTCAACGAATGGGAAATTGAATACTATCCGGATTTCTTCAGTCCTGGTTCAGGAGTTGGAACGCTTTCCACTACTTTAACCAATCAAATAGAGTTACAGGATCTCTCTTCTGATACGCTTTATTATGCCTACGTTAGAGGTAATTGTGGTACCGACGATGGCTATAGCGAATGGGCGGGTTCTATTACCTTTAGAACCCAAGTTTCTTGTAACGCCCCAACTGGATTTGTAGTGACCAATATAACCCAGAATACAGCATTGTTAGAATGGGCAAATGGGGCTGATGCCGATGAATGGGAGGTAGAGTATAATACAGCTCCTTTTACTCCAGGAATAGGCGCAGCTACCAGTGCAACCGCATCATCCAATACATTACTTTTGGAGGCGCTAACGCAAGATACACCATATTACGTTTATTTAAGAAGTAATTGCGGTGATGAGGATGGCTTTAGCCGTTGGGTAGGGCCGATTAGTTTTAGAACTTTAATATCCTGTCCGGCACCCACTAATTTTAGCGTAATGGGTTTAACGCATAATAGTGCGTCTTTAACTTGGGATGATGATGATAATGCAGAAGGTTGGGAAATAGAATATAACACGGCGCCATTTGTGCCTGGCAACGGAACTCTGGTAACTTCAATATCAAATTTGGTTAATCTAGATAACCTTGATTCAAGTACCACCTACTATGCTTCTTTAAGAAAGGATTGTGGTGAGGATGACTTCAGTATTTGGACAGAGCAAATAAGCTTTACTACGCTATGTAATACAGGTTCGGATAGTGATAATTTATTGGTAAACGGTAGTTTTGAGTGTGGCTATTTATCACCATGGACGGTAAGTGGTACTGCAGCTTTTTCTGGATGTAGTTATAATTTCACCGTCTTAAATAATTCTGGTTCAATTTGTTCTATTGTAAACGAAGTGGTTCCTACTGACGGAAATTACGCGGCATTTACGTCGTTTGATGGTCAGGCTGGTTACGTGTATATCCTTGAGCAAAGAATTGATATTCCTGCAGATATTGGTAGCGCTGATGGTGCCATATTATCTTTTGATTTTAAGGTAAATTATCAAATGACCTATAATAATCCAACTCAAGAAAGGATTTTTGAAGCAAGGTTTACCGACTTAAGCGGTGTACAATTGTTTCAAGTTGAGGAAATACGATTTGGATTAGATCCAGCTATTGGTCAAATAGAAAGTTCATTCAGTGAAGATATATTGGCAAGTTTAAATGCGTATGCAGGAGAAACGATAGTGTTAAGTTTTACGGCATTCGTCCCTGAGAGCAATACGGGACCTTCAAAAGCATTAGTGGATAATGTTTCATTGATCATTGAGGAATCACTTTCAAGTTCACAAAATGGGCTAGACAATAAAGATTTACTGGTTTACCCAATTCCAAATAATGGCGAATTTATAGTGGAAAACAAAGCCGTAGGGTTAATCAAAACTATTCAGGTTTTTGATGTATCCGGAAGACTGATAAAAGATGAGAAGCTCAAAAAACCATTGCGGAAGGCAAATGTAAGTCTACAAAATGCGGATGCAGGATTCTATTATGTTATTGTCGGAATAGAAGGTTCCAAGTACACCAGAAGAATAATCGTAGATTAAGAATTCTAGAAAAGGGGCGCATTCGGGTTTGAGCGTCCATTTATTATATTTTTAGGTCGAAAAGCAACAGAGAGAAATTCATTCCTTTAATTGAAGACTTTTTAATAACCTCCAAAAAATGGAAAATATCATTGCAGACGAATAGGTATTTGAATATACCTTAGAACCCCGAAGTTGGAAGTGGGATATATTTTAAATTTTCCGTAAATTTATTTTGGAAACTGAAATCGGAAACTGTGGTGAAGCCCAACGTAAAAATCAGGAAAATGAAACTATTGCGTTTTGGACGGGATTTTAAGCCGGACGAACGCGTTATCCTAAGGGACTACCTAGCTATAGAACGCACCCGTTTAGCGAACGAAAGAACATTGCTGTCCTATATCCGGTCTTCATTGTATTTATTGATAGGAAGTATCGCTTTTTTCCAATTGAAAGAATTCCCGAATTTCAAATATTTAGCCCTTGCCTCTCTCGTGTTTAGTGCCCTGTTCTTTATCATAGGCGTTTTCAGATTTACTACCTTAAAGCGGAGCTTAAAACGATTGTATTATATGACTGAGGATTTGGAGAATAAGGATTAAATACTATTGATTTCTTAGAAATAATAGTTTTTTACCATTTTTAAGTTCTATGGAAATAGTGTCATTTTTAATGAGCCTTAACGATTTTCTTTCTTTGCGTTTTTCAAAAATCAATCTGTAAAGAGTAATGTTTTCGTGGTCATCAGTAAATAAAGAATCCACTTTTTTTAAAGGGCCAAATTTATGGGACCTCACTTTGTTTACAAGAGTATTTGGATTAATACTCTTTTTCGTTTTTATAACAGCTCCTAAGCCATTTTCTCTATTTCCTGAATACTCATAGAAATAGCCAACATTTAGTAATAAATCATTTTGTTGATCTAATTTTAAGCGCGTAAACCCAAATTTTTCTTTTGGTGCCTGCGGGTCAATGAAATCATAGTCATAATAGTGAGCTGCAGGACAGCTAAATAAGGTTAAACAAATTAAAACTAAAGATAATGTTCTTAGGTGTCTCATTATTCAGAAATTAAATAATTATAAAAACTGCTATTGAGTTCATTTAAAACTTCAGGAATAACCTTAACATATGATTTGGTTTTTTTAATCACTTTCCCCTTTTTATAGAACGATGCTCCGTTTTTAAGATCCACTGGCTGCCAGCCCATGTCGTATTTACTATTGATTTTGGTGTGAATAGATAACGGCTCAAAGCTATATTGCCCTTTTTTGAAGCTAATTTTGATATCATATTTTAGATAAAAATACTGCTTGTCCACCTCAATAGCATTGTCCTTGATGCCCGAAATTTGTATTGCTTCATTTGCAATTAGAGATATAATCGTCCTATCAGGATGCTCATAAGTTGCTTTAATCCATAGCAGGGTTTTGGTGTATAATTCGGTTTGTGAAAAGCTTTTGGCCTCTATTGTTAATGATTCAGGAGATAGCCCATCTATATTGAAGCCGAATTTTGATTGAGTGTAAGAGGCATTGCTGAATATTAAAAGTATAATAATAATTGTACTTCTCATTTGATAATGTTATAAATGAAAATTCTCAAAAAAATTGACTTAAAAAGCATATTATTTTAAGGCATAAATAGGGTTAATACTTATTCTTTTGTTGCTCATTTATCGTGAAAGCATCATAACTTTGTCCCAAATATTTTGGTTGACGGGAATACCATTTTTTAAGTTTTCTGTTTTTCTGAGCCGACTTCGTTCTCCCGGGTAATATGTTTTATCATCCGGATGTATGGGTTCTACATTATGCGTATAATCAATAATTTCATTTATTAATTTTTCTTGTAAAGTCGTATCATTGAAAACTTCGGGATAAATACATAAATATACTTGAGAAATACCAGTTTCTATTTCATTTAAACTAATTCTATATGTTGAATTTCCTGCGGATAATAATGTAGCCAGCATATCTAAAACTATAGAAAGCGCTGAACCTTTCCAGAAACCTATCGGTAGCCCACGTTCTTTTTTCGAGATTTTCTCGGGATCCTTAGAGAGTGTATCGTTTTCGTCCCAACCACCATAAAAAGGTAGCTTTTCCCCCTTTAACTTATAGTCATTTATCTTTCCAAATGAAAACTGGGATATGGCCATATCTAAAACAATATGTCCGTTTTCTCGAGGTATAGAAACAATAAAAGGGTTGTTACCTATACGGCTATCTTTACCTCCCCAAGGAGGCATATTGGGTTGGGTGTTTGTAAAAAGTATGGAAATGCAACCAGCATCCGCCGCCTGATTGCCATAACTGCCTCCCCTCATCCAATGATTGGTGTTACGCAAAGCTACCAAGCCTATACCGTGTTTCTTGGCCAGTTCCGTAGCCCTATTTGTGCAGGTTATGGCATTGACCACTCCAGATCCAAAATTGCCGTCCCATCGTTCTATACTGCCAAAAGCTTCTGCTTTTTTGGCTTGGGCATTAACTTTAATGATCCCTTTTTCTATGTATTCAATGAAAAGTGGTACGCGATTTATTCCATGGGAATTCACGCCAACTAAGGTACTTTCAGTGTGCGTTTCGGCAATTAATCTTGCATTCTCCTCGTTAAACCCGTATTTAAGAAGCAGTGTATATAATGTATCCTGCATTTCATTTGCTGAAACCCGTATGATGTTTTCTGTCACTTTGATGAAAATTTATGGTGCATTAAGAATTAATCAAAATACAATGCCTACAAGTTACGATATATAGGCCATAAAACGAAAAGCCCCAGATTCCTCTGGAGCTTTTCAATTTTTGTTTTAGAAGTTAATCTATTTCTTAATCACTCTAACATTCATCTCCTCCACTTTTTTATCCGAAAGTGGGGAAGGAGAGCCAAACAATAAGTCCTCGCTGGTGCCCGTTTTTGGGAAGGCCATCACTTCGCGGATAGAGGCTTTTTTCTCTAAAATCATCATTAATCGGTCCACACCCCAAGCGATACCCCCGTGTGGTGGGGCCCCGTAATGAAAGGCTTGGTACATGGTGCCAACACTTTTTAGCATTTCGGCCTTATCATAGCCCATGTTTTTATAAGTGGCTTCCAAAATTTCAGGTTTGTGCGCACGCACCGAACCGCCACCAATTTCGTAACCGTTTAGGATTAAATCGTATTGTTGGGCAATGATACTTCCAATCTCTTCTTCTTTACCATTGAGGTGCTTTTCAATATCCTGTACTGCCGGCATCGAAAATGGGTTGTGCGTAAAGGTCCAGTTGCCTTCCTCGGTTTTTTCAAACATTGGGAAATCAACCACCCAAGCTGGCCGTAATTCCTTTGGATTGATGAGCCTTAACATACGTCCCAGTTCCTGTCTAACGGCATCCAAGGCCTTATTGGCTGTTTCATAATCCGAGGCGGAAAAGAACACGACGTCACCCACTTGTGCATTCGTGGTTTTAATGATGTTTTCGGCAATAGCTTCACCTAAAAATTTAATGATGGGCGACTGTAAATCATTTTCATTCACAATGATATAAGCCAGTCCACCCAAACCATGGTCTTGTGCAATTGCTGTTAACTTTTCAATTTGTCCTTTGGACAAACGCTTACTGCCCTGTTCCTTTGCAGATACTTTTATGCACTTTACGATGCCGCCTTCGTCAATAGGTTTGCTAAATACTTGGAAGGTAGTGTCCTTCACAATATTGGTGATATCCTTTAATTTCAGGCCAAATCGTAAATCGGGCCTGTCGCAACCATAGTTGTCCATGGCTTCTTTATAGGTCAGGACTTCAAACGGACGCAAAATCCATTTTTTGCCATAAATTTTGCGGACAATCTCATTAAAGAGTTTGGTGTTCAAATCGATAATCTCATGCATGCTGGCATAGGCCATTTCAATATCCAATTGAGTAAATTCAGGCTGTCGGTCGCCACGGGAATCCTCATCCCTAAAGCAACGGGCAATTTGAAAATATTTTTCATAACCGCTCACCATCAAAATCTGCTTAAACTGTTGTGGTGCCTGAGGTAGCGTGTAAAATGAGCCAGCCTTTTTTCGAGTGGGTACGATAAACTCGCGTGCGCCTTCATCAGTACCTGCCGTTAAAATTGGGGTTTCAATTTCCAAAAATTCCTGCTCGTCCAACATATCGCGCATCAATTTAATCACCTTATGGCGATTCACGATAGCACGGCGCACATCATCATTTCGGTGGTCTAAATATTTATATTGAAAACGAACCGTTTCGTTGGATTTGCTCGCCCGTTTGATTTCAAAAGGCAAGGTTTTGGACAGGTTTAAAATTTCCAATTCCGAAGTTTCCAATTCAATGGTGCCAGTTCGTAACGAAGGGTTGTAATCATCGGGGTTACGACGCACCACTTCGCCGGTAACCATAATAACAGATTCCGGTTTTAGTTTCACCAATTCGTCTAGATTGGGGAAAGATTCACGGCTTAATCGCACTTGGAAAATCTCATGGCTGGAATCCCGAAGGTCAATAAACATCAACTCCCCGTGGTCGCGAACACTGGAAACCCAACCGGCCAAAGTCGCTTTTTCAGAAATGGAAGCTTCGCTTAAATCCGAAGCTTTATGCGTACGATAACGTTCCTTGATAACCATTGGGATTTCAGGCATCCCATCGTCATCTTTTGCTCTCGCCTCCTGATTCTTGGTTCTTGTTTCTTTTGTTTTGTCGCTCCCACTTCCGTCTTCCGTCATCGGACTTCCGTCATCGCCAGAAAGCGCATCCAAAATCCGCTGGCGAATCACTTTTCCAGATGCCCCCTTTCCAATAATACCAATCACCTTTCCGACTAAAATCCCAGCCTTGCCTTGGTTTCCAGATTTTATATCGTACGCAATCCCTTCATTTTCAACGATTACTTTTTTGATGGCATCATCAATCTTCGTATCCGAAATGGTATTTTCCTCAAAGTATTTATTGTAATCAAAAGTGCGGTCTTTCAGGTATGAAGTAATTGCATTTTGCACCAAAACCGAAGTGATTTTTTCTTCCTTGAACAGTTGAAAAATTTCAATTAAATGCTCGATACGATGGATATCCCCATAGTCTTCCGCACCAATATTGTTCACCAAGGTTTTTGCCACAAAAGACGGGTCGTTGATGACCTTGTTAATCGTCATAAACGTCTCCGAGCGTAACGCATCTGCTGTAAAAAACTTGGCATCCTGAGGTAAAACACCGCCACCGATTAGAATGCGCTCCACCGCAAAAGGCAGGGCAGAAGTGTCCACATCGATGCGTTCAATAGCATTTGTGATATTGACAAAAGGCAAATCGGGTTCGGAAATAAAACGGTAGTCCGCTTCAAACTCCTTTTTTCGCATGGTTTTGGTCTGCTTCAAATCCGCGTCAAACAATACCGTAGTCTGGTCTGGGCGAAACTCCTTGTGCTCCAAGAAATAGTTGAGCTGTTTTTCCACCTCTTCCTTTAAGGCATCCACCATAAATCGGAAGGAGTTGAGGTTTTTGATTTCCGTACGCGGATTTAAGTTGTAATCCCGCTTTCTTCGCAGGGATACCGATACATCGGATTTAAACTCGCCCTTTTCAAGGTTAGCCTCAGAAATGCCTAAATTTTGAACAATACGCTGAATGTACTGCGCATAAATGGACGCATCCTCAATATGACGAATACATGGTTCTGTAACAATTTCAATTAATGGCACACCTGCCTTATTGAAATCCACCAAAGAGATGTTTTTTTCGTGCATCAATTTCGCCGCATCTTCCTCAATATGCACCTGTGTTAAATTCACCGTAAATTGCGACCCATCATTTCTAAAACAGGATACCTGTCCGTCAGGAATAATCGGATGATGGAACTGCGTAATTTGAATATTCTTTGGATTATCCGGGTACTCGTAATGTTTTCGGTCCCAGGAGATTACTTCGTTTTCAAAAGTAGATTTTACAGCTTTTCCAAAATAAATCGCTTTGGTAATAGCCTCCTTGTTTATGGCCGGTAGTACGCCCATTTGTCCCGTACAAACAGGACAGATATGTAGATTTGGAGTCTCCGTTTCAACATTTGGGCAGGAACAAAACAACTTGGTTTTCGTGTTCAGGCGCACGTGGGTTTCCAGTCCGATAACCAGTTCCAACTCGTGCTTTTTTAACAGTTCATTTAATTGTTCCAGTTCCATTATATCGTGTCTTTTAAGAAGTTAGCAAACTTCAAAACAAGTGCGTCGTTTCTTTTTGAAGCGGTAATTTGTAGTCCGGTTTCAGTGCCTTGGGGTACCGTTAAAGTTGGCAGTTGCCCCAAGCTAAATCCAACCGTGTAAGCATCGGATAAATACATCGCCAATGGGTCTTTCAGGCTGTCCCCAATTTTCGGCGGGGCACTTGGAGTTACAGGTGATAATATCACATCCACCTCCTCAAAATCTTTTTCAAAATTTGCGCTGATGGCATCCCTTAAGGCCAATCCCTTTAAATAAATTTCATCCGAAAACCCTTGGGACAATACTTGGTTGCCCCCAACAATGCGGCGTTTGGTTTCTTCTGAAAAATTCTCGGAACGGGTAACCGAATAAGTCTCTTTTAAATTATCGGCTTCAATACGATTCCCATAATTCGTACCATCCAGTCGGGAAAGGTTGGATGCGGTTTCTGCCATGGCCAACGTGTAATACGTAGACACCAAAGTATTCGATTCAAAAAAGTCCAAAGCCTTCACTTCGATGCCTTTTGCTTCAATTTTTTCAATTGCACCTAAAAAATCAGCTTTAATTTTGGCGTCAATAGCTTCGCTTGCAATAAAGTTTTTGAAATAGCCTACGGTTTTTATGCTTTCAGAATTTGAAATGTTTTCTTCTGAAATTTCTTCCGAAGCATAAGTAGTTTGGTCCTTCACGTCATGACCGCTCATCACATTCAGCACAATCCGAATATCCTCAATAGTTTTTGCAATTGGCCCCACACAATCTGTGGACGAGGCATAGGCCATCAAACCGTAACGCGAAATGCGCCCATAAGTGGGTTTCAAACCATAAACACCGTTATATCCAGCCGGTTGCCGTACAGATCCTCCCGTATCACCCCCAATGGAAAATACTGTAAAATCCTTGGCCACGTTTACGGCCGAACCGCCACTGGAACCGCCACCCACTAATTCAGGGTTTTTGGCATTTTTCACCGCGCCAAAAATGGTGTTTTCACTGGAAGACCCGTGTCCAAAACTGTCACAATTTTCCTTTACCAACGGAATCGCGCCAGCATCCAATAATTTTTGGATAGCCGTTGCTGTATAAGCCGATTTATAATTTTTCAACAAATCCGAACTGGCCGTCGTCAGCGTGCCCTGCACCATGTAAACGTCCTTAATGCCAAAGGGGATGCCCTCCAGCAAACCAATCGTTTCGCCGTTTGCAATTTTGGCATCCACTTTTTCGGCTAAATCCAAAGCCATGTCGTCCAACAAGGAATTCACCGTGTTATGGGAATTTGGCCGTAACCCCTCCAATTTTTCCTGAACCAAAGCGGTGCAGGTGATGTCTCTGTTCACCAATTGCTGATGAATATGTCGTATCTTCGAATCCATACCTAAGCGTCAATTACTTTTGAAACTACCAAATAGCCGTTCTTTTCCTTTGGAAAGTTTTCGATGATAATGTCCCTTTCGGCCTCAGAACTTGGAATCACAACGTCTTCTCTCAAATCATCCAAAGAAACCGCATTATTGTGGTGATTAAAGGCATTATTATTTGAAGTATCGGCATTTTTAATCACCTCAAACAATGCATTCACTGTTTCCGATGGCTTAGCGCCTTTAATGCTGGACAGCACGTCCACCGTCATAATTTTACCCATTTTTCAACTATTTAGATTAAAAAAAGCCTTCCGCAATTGGAAGGCTTTTCAATATTTTTACACAATAACCTTCCAATCCTAGCACGCAGGATTATTGAAATTATTATTGTTATTGTTGTTTTTCATTGTATTTATCGGCTCAAAGATATGTAAATAATTATAGTCTGCTCAATTTAATTTACACGGGGTTTCACTATTGCCAATTTCACAAAAAAATTGATTTTAATTTTGAAGTTTTAAACGGAATCGGGGTAATTGTTCGCTTTGAATTAAACCAAAGGTATAATAAATTGTTAGTAAGAGTTGAAGGGTTTTAAAAATTATTAAGTTCGTCTTTTACAAATAAATTTAACAGTTTTCTTGCTTTGTCAAATTGCACATGTATTACATTAAGGCACCGGATCGTAACCTGAACCACCCCAAGGGTGGCAACTAAAAATACGTTTTATTGATAGCCAGCCCCCCTTAAACAAACCATGCTTTTCGAGGGCCTGCTTAGAGTAATTGGAGCATGTGGGTTGATATCTGCAAGTAGAGGGTGTAATCGGGGATATCAACGTTTGATAGACTTTGATAAGGAACAGGAAGGGTGCTATTATTACTTTTTTGAACACTTTGATCGTCATTCCTACGAAGGCAGGAAGCTATTTTAGGATTATATGGATTCCGCATCACACTTCGACTGCGCTCAGTGGGACAGTGCGGAATGACAGAAATGTTTAATTTAGGCTGAAGGTCGTCCCGTCTTTGCCGTCTTTTAAAACGATGCCAACAGCTGCAAGCTCATCACGGATTTTATCCGATAGGGCAAAGTCCTTATTGGCGCGGGCTTCTTGTCTCAGTTTTATCAAAACCTCAACAGCTCCGGACAGTTTGTCCGTACCGTTGTCACCTTTAGTGCTGTTTTCCAAGCCAAGGATATCAAAGGCAAAGGTTTTTATGGTTTCGGAGAGCGTTGCTAAATCCTCCGCAGAAATGGTAGCATTCCCATCTTTAATTTGGTTGATAAACTTAACGCCCTCAAACAAATTGGCAATAAGAATTGGGGTGTTGAAATCATCGTTCATGGCATTGTAGCAGGATTGTTTCCAAACTTCGACATCAATGGATGATGTTGATGTAGGCCTTAAAGTATCTAAAAGATTGATAGCATCCATCAATTTCATAAACCCTTTTTCACTGGCTAGCAGGCCATCATCAGTCAAATCCAGAACGCTACGGTAATGGGCTTGGGCTACGAAAAACCGTATCACTCCCGGCGCAAAAGCTTTACTGAAAAAGTTGTTTTCGCCGGATAATAATTCATGAGGGTTAACAGTATTTCCAGTAGATTTTGACATTCTGGCGCCATTCAATTCCAACATGTTGGCATGCATCCAATAGTTGACCGGCGAACACCCTTTAGCGGCTTCGTTTTGTGCGATCTCACATTCATGATGAGGAAATTTTAAATCCATACCGCCACCATGTATATCAAACTTGTCGCCCAAATATTTGGTGCTCATGGCCGTACATTCTAAATGCCAACCAGGGAAACCATCGCCCCATGGAGAGGGCCAGCGCATAATATGTTGGGGCTCGGCTTTTTTCCAAAGTGCAAAATCTTGAGGGTTTTTTTTGTCGCTTTGGCCGTCTAAAGTACGCGTGTTATGAATCAGATCTTCAAGTACCCTTTTGCTTAGCTTACCGTATTGGCTGGTTTCATTAAACTTGTGCACGTCAAAATACACAGAGCCGTTGATTTCGTAAGCGAAATCATTTTCTATGATTTTACTTATTAATTCAATTTGCTCAATAATATGCCCAGTGGCGGTAGGTTCAATGCTAGGAGGGAGAAAATTGAATGTATTTAATACATCATGAAAATCTACCGTATACTTTTGAACGACTTCCATGGGCTCAATTTGCTCCAAACGTGCTTTTTTGGCCACTTTATCTTCACCGGAATCCTCATCATTTTCTAAGTGTCCCGCGTCCGTAATATTTCTTACGTAACGTACTTTATAATCCAAATGTTTTAAGTATCGAAATACTATATCAAAGGACATAAACGTACGCACATTCCCTAAATGCACATAGCTGTAAACCGTAGGTCCACAAACATACATACCAACATGGCCGTCGTTTATGGGTTTGAATACTTCTTTTTTTCCAGTAAGAGAATTATATATCTTGATGGGGTTAGATTGGTATAACTGCATTTGGTTTATTGATGAGTTATTCGTTTGGGACCGGATGTTTTTAAAATTGAGTATCTAACTTAATATAATCCAAAAACTCACGGCGCGTTGCCATATCTTTAAATTTTCCGCCAAATTCAGAGGTTACCGTGCTACTCTCTATGTCGCGAATACCTCTTGAATTAACGCAAAGGTGTTTTGCATCAATTACACAGGCCACATCTTTTGTTCCTAGTACTTCTTGTAGTTCTTTTACAATTTGGATGGTTAATCGTTCTTGAACCTGCGGACGCTTTGCATAATAGTCCACAATACGGTTCATTTTAGACAGTCCAACCACAGTGCCGTTAGAAATATAGGCCACATGTGCCCTACCAACAATTGGCAATAAATGATGCTCGCAGGTGGAATACACTGTGATATTCTTTTCTACTAGCATTTCACCGTATTTATATTTGTTTTCAAAAGTTGAGGCGCTTGGTCGTTTTTTGGGGTCTAATCCACCAAAGATTTCGTTTACAAACATTTTTGCAACACGATTAGGCGTACCTCTTAAACTGTCATCAGTTAAATCCAAACCAAGAGTTTCCATAATATGGCGCACATCATCTTTAATGATATCAATTTTTTCATCATTGGTCAATTTGAATGCATCGCTGCGCAGTGGGGTGTTTTCGCAAGAACCAATGTGTTCATCTCCGAATGCATCAAAATCCTCTAAATTGTTATTGAACTTCATAATGATCAACTCAAAATTTAATTTGCAAAGATAAGCATTTCAATTTTCCTGCGCCTGGCCTTAGCAAATAATTAATATGTGGTTAGTCTCTATTGTTTTTCCCAAATTACACCAAAAAAATAAAAGCCTGAGAATTTCAATACTCAAGCTTTTAAAATTATATGGAGACAAAGTATCTTTATATGTTAAAACCTAAGGTTAACGTAATGTTGGAGTTCTGTCTATCTATTGTAGTGGTGTCAATTAATCCAACACTATACAATGGCATTTCGTCCTCCCTTTCCCATCGGTCATAAGTAAGGTCCAATCTCGTGTTGCCAAAGTTGTAACCAAGACCCAATGAAAATCCGGTCAAATCACCAATAGTTGTGCCATTTTCATAGGGGCTTTCTTCAAAGCGGTAACCGCCCCTAAAACTGAATTGCTTGTGCTTAAATTCACCCCCCAATCTATAAGTGCTGGCATTGGCCAACATATTGTCAATATCTGCATTCAAATCTGGAAAATCGGCATCTGGTCTCAGCTTGGCACTACCATAGTTTTTGCGGGAATAATCAAAGCTCACTAAACCAATATTGCCAAAAACATATGCGCCACTGGCCGTAATTTTTGCTGGAGTTTGTAATCGGTAAGCTGGATAAATATTTACAACCTGAGGGTTGATGCTTTGTGTAAAGTCCAGTCCGTTGTCCACACCAGCGGTTCCAAGGAATTGGGTAGTTTCTTCTTCGATTCTATACCAAATAGGGGAATCGTAAGTTAAACCAACTCGGAATTCATCAGTCAATTTCAAAATGCCTCCTATCTGAAATGAAAACCCTGTACCCGTAGTGGCCAAATTGTTTTCAAACTCTATAAAATTAACATTTATTGCGTCAGGCGCTGGGTTCGGGTTATTCGAATTTCTTTCGAATAGCAGAGTAGAGCGCTCGTAATCTATGAAGTGTGAGTTGAAGTTTGCACCTATATATAAATTATCACCATATTGTGCTGAAAGATTCACAGCTATTTTTCCTGTGTAACCCGTGGAAATATAGGAATAATTATGATTGAAGTTGCCATCAAAAACATTTGCGAAATAAGAAGTATTTTCGTTCGCAGTGGTCTCCGGGTCCAAAATAAAAGATTCGTAACCTAAAAATGCCTGTTGGTGCGCAAAACCAAGATCATTCCCAATTGTAAAATATGCTTGATCTAAAGTTTCATTATCCAATGCCCGAATGTTTTCGAATCTCAGGCCATCTGCATAGCTGAAAAAATATCCAGCTATAGAATTGGCAGGAGCTCTAATAAAATTATCATCATCAACAAAAACTTCGTTATTAGTATTTGTGCCAGCGGCAACCCAACTATCGTCAAAAGAATTTGTTCTATCATAAGCCACCCCAATACTAAACTTCTTCCAAGGAGAATTACTGGTGTTTCTAAATACAAACGAAGCCCCGCCTTGAAGAATGTCGAAATGGGAATCATTGGTAGTACCCATTGTGCCAAAGTAGTTGGTATCATTATCAAATTCGGTGTTTCCTAAGGAAAAGGAGGCATGGCTTTGGCTAAACACTGCCGAACTGGCTGGGTTGATGCTTACCGCACTCATATCTCCGCCAAGTGCGCCAAAAGCACCGCTGAGTGCCCTAAAACGGGCTGTTCCTTGAATATTATCTTGAGAGTAACGCAAGGCGTCACTTAATTCCTGAGCGTAAATCGTAGACATAGATAGCAGACCTATGAACAGTAAATGGAGCTTTTTCATATCGAATGTTTTTTCTTAGTAATTTTGAGAATTAACGTCTTCTTCCGCCAGATGAACTTCTCGAGCTTCCTCCAGAGGATCCCCTTGAATAAGACCTCGAGCTACCCGAAGATGATGACCTTGAGTACGACCTATTATTACTGCTGCTTGAGCGTCGACTATAACTAGAATTATTATTGCTTGAACTGCTACTTCTTCTAGAATATGTAGATGAACCCGTACTTCTTCTAATAGGTGTTGAAGACCTTGATACGGTTGAAGACGATCTATTTGTTGAATAGGCAGGCTGTCTTGAACTGCTGCGTCTTACCGTAGAATTTCTATTGATTGTTGTTGGCGAACTTGAACGCCTGTATGTCGTTGCCGTTCTTCCATTATTGGAAGTTACGCTGCTTCGTCGTGTCGAACTATACCTTGATGATGGTGAGCTTATGCTCGAACGTCTTGTCACAGCACTACTGCTTCTTCGGACGTTGTTGCTTGAACTTCTTCCATATAAAGAGCTACTGCCCCTTCTGCTATTATTGTATGCATAACCATTGTTAAATCTATTGCCACGGTAAATACCGTTCCAACCCCAGCCGCCATTCCAACCCCAACCGGCGTTCCAACCCCAGTTGTTCCAGCCCCAGCCACCATTCCAACCCCAGCCGCCATTCCAGCCCCAGTTGTTCCAGCCCCAGCCGCCCCAACGGTTCCAGCGGTTCCAGCCCCAACCGGCATTCCAGCCCCAGTTGTTCCAACCCCAGCCCCAGCCAGCGTTAAACCATGGGTCCCAACCCCATCCCCAGTTGTTCCAACCGTTGTCGATGTAGTTAATGACCACTCTGTCATTGGTATCTCCCCAGCCGGCAAAGCCTTGGTAATCATTGTAAATAGTATCGTTTACAGCTAAATTTTCATCGGTGCTGTAACTATCAATATCCGTGAAAATAGCACCATTGTCCGTTGCTATTTCGTATTCTTGAGCTTTGTTCTTGAAGTAGTTTTCATAATAACCATTATCGTTTTGGCCATTTGCATTTATTTGAACCACAGCCTCTTTGCTTTCTTGATTTGACTTTTGGACCTGACGTTCACCATAAATACCATCGTTGTCCACACCAACATATTGATAGGACCCACAGGACACCAAAACGAAGAACAATCCGAGGATTGCCACGAATGGGAATTTGGTTTTGAAGTAGTCGTTAATTTTCATATCTCAAGAATTTTTATTGTTGAACATAGCAAAAAATAATTAGTTTTGCGCTACAATTTTTTTATTTAACATAGTCACAATATTTGTGCCAAAGAAGCGATATGAGCAAAAAATTGACGAGTAGGGCGGAGGATTATTCCAAATGGTATAACGAATTGGTGGTGAAGGCTGATTTAGCTGAAAATTCCGCAGTAAGGGGTTGTATGGTAATCAAACCTTACGGCTACGCCATTTGGGAGAAAATGCAAGCAGAACTGGATAAAATGTTTAAGGAAACAGGGCATCAAAACGCCTATTTCCCGCTTTTTGTACCCAAAAGTTTGTTTGAAGCCGAGGAAAAAAATGCTGAAGGATTTGCCAAAGAATGTGCTGTGGTTACTCACTATCGATTGCAAAGCGACCCTGAAAAAGAAGGAAAGCTTCGTGTGGATCCTGAGGCGAAATTGGAAGAGGAGTTGGTAGTACGCCCGACAAGTGAAGCTATAATTTGGAACACCTACAGAAACTGGATTCAATCCTACAGGGATTTGCCTTTGTTGATTAACCAATGGGCCAATGTGGTACGTTGGGAAATGCGCACCCGATTGTTTTTGCGCACGGCGGAATTTTTATGGCAAGAAGGCCATACGGCGCATGCTACCAAAGAAGAGGCTGTGGAGGAAACCAAATTGATGAATGGAGTGTACGCCAAGTTTGTTGAGAATTTTATGGCTATTCCCGTGATTCAAGGAGTTAAATCTGAAAGCGAGCGTTTTGCAGGTGCGGAGGATACCTATTGTATTGAAGCGTTAATGCAAGACGGAAAGGCGCTTCAGGCCGGAACTTCCCACTTTTTAGGACAGAATTTTGCAAAAGCTTTCGATGTGAAATTTGCTAACAAAGAAGGGAAACAGGATTATGTTTGGGCCACATCTTGGGGTGTGTCCACCCGTTTGATGGGTGCTTTAATAATGACTCACAGTGACGATAACGGTTTAGTGTTGCCTCCAAACTTGGCACCTTATCAGGTAGTTATCGTGCCTATTTATAGAAATGATGAGCAGTTTGATGCCATTGCCGAAGTTGCCAAGGAAATTATGAGTGATTTAAGGGATAGAGGGATTTCCGTAAAGTTTGATAAACGAGATACCTTAAGACCAGGCGCAAAGTTTGCACAGCACGAATTACAGGGCGTACCTCTAAGGATAGCCATTGGTCCCAAGGATTTGGAAGATAAAACCGTTGAGGTGGCCAGAAGGGATACATTATCCAAACAATCCGTGATTTTGGATAGGATTACCGTAGTGATTGAAGATTTGTTGGAAGAAATACAGGAAAATCTATTTGATCGGGCGTTGCAATTTAGGGAAGAACATATAACTCCAGTTGACAATTTTGATGATTTTAAGAAGGCACTCGAAACTAAAGGTGGATTTTTATCTGCCCATTGGGACGGTACTGCCGAAACCGAAGATAAAATTAAGGAATTGACCAAAGCGACCATTCGCTGTATTCCGTTGGATGTTAAGGAGGAAGAAGGGGTTTGCGTATATTCCGGAAAGCCATCAAACAAGCGCGTTTTGTTCGCCAAAGCCTACTAGTGCAAATTTTTTCAAAAAATTGTCGCACACAGTTGCAACATTTAAAAATAGTTGTATTTTTGCATCCGCAATGAAACATTGCAGGTTCATTTAAAGAATGTAAGTAACCAAATGGCCCGTTCGTCTATCGGCTAGGACGCCAGGTTTTCATCCTGGTAAGAGGGGTTCGATTCCCCTACGGGCTACATATTTTAATTAAGAAAAAAATAAATGGCAAATCATAAGTCAGCTTTAAAGAGAATTAGAAGTAACGAATCTAAGCGTGTGTTGAATAGATATCAGCATAAAACAACACGTAGTGCTATCAAAAAGTTACGTGAATTGACGGATAAGAAAGAAGCGGAAGCTATGTTTCCTTCAGTAGTATCTATGTTGGATAAACTAGCGAAGAAAAACGTGATCCACGCTAACAAAGCGGCTAACTTAAAATCTGGTTTGGCAAAACATATTGCTGCGCTTTAGTAGGAACAATAGTTATATAATATTTGAAAGAACCACTCAAAATGAGTGGTTTTTTTATGTCTATTATTTAAACAGTTTTCAATTTGAAAGGGATGATAAAGGATAGATACAGAAATATAGATACATAATCGAGCATAAATATCGTCAGTATAAATGTTAGTGAAAAATGGAATAATACACCAACCACTACAGCAATCCATTTTGTCCTTTTGAACCAAAAACCAACGGCCAAGAAATATTCCGTTAAGACACTTGATACGGCCATAAGATATGCTGGGATTTTAATGGAATTTAAATGAAGATAACCATCGGATAAGTCTATATGGAAATTAGGATATCCCATGGACATATACACCAAAGCTTCCCCGCTTAAATATTCAAAATTTGTTTTAGCCAGCGCATTTATGCCATAAACTAAAGTCAATTGTATTTGGATTAACCTGATGGGCCACATTGGGCTTATTTCTGAATTTTGAAAGCTATTTTGCCCAGCTTTCCAGATGGGAGGGGTTTTAATAAAAACAAAACACATTAATACGCATAAAATAACCTGTTTGCTGAGGTGTCCTCGAATTAAAAAAACATGAGGTAGCAATACCAAGAAAAGTATAAATGAAGTGATTTGCGATTTTACACCAAGGGCAAATAAAATAAGAAGCAAGTACATTAAACAATAATACCAATTGCTAAACAGGTATGCGTGCAACTCTGGAAAATTACTTAATGGAAAAATGGGCATCAAGCCCCTTGGGGCAAAAACATAGCAAAGCATCAAAGCCAAAAGTGTTCTAAAAAGAATAATATGTTTTGGATTGGCTGGGAGAAACAGAAAACTATCAACTTTATTAAACGCCATGATTATCTGTGGGCATTAGGTTTGTTAACTGTTGATTTCGTTTTGATTTCTCCACCTCTTTCCGAATCATAATTGCAATAAACCCGGAGATTTATGGCCAGTGCTATCAATATGACAACACCAATAAAGAAAAGAAATCTATCAACTGTCTTATCAAATAAGAAAACGGTTTGTAGTTTCATTACTCTAAAACATAATAGTACTTGATTAAAAAGTAATGATTTTATAAGTGCTTTTAAAGATATTTCGTTAACATTCACAAAATCGCCTTCAAATAATCAATTATTGCAAGGTTCACAATATTAGTTGAAGCAAAAAAAACCCCAACGGAACGTTGGGGCATCATTAATCTGAGTTAGTCAGCTTTTAGTTATCCGTTCATGGATATCAAAAATTCTTCATTATTTCTAGTTTGTTTAAAGCGGTCATTGATGAATTCCATGGCTTCAACAGGGTTCATATCCGCAAGGTATTTGCGCATTACCCACATACGTTGAACCGTATTCTCGTCAAGCAATTTGTCATCACGACGCGTACTTGAGGACATCAAATCGATAGCAGGGAAGATACGACGGTTAGAAATCTTTCTATCCAACTGAAGTTCCATATTACCCGTACCTTTAAATTCTTCAAAAATCACCTCGTCCATCTTAGAACCAGTTTCAGTAAGTGCCGTGGCGATAATAGTCAACGAACCACCATTTTCAATATTACGTGCCGCTCCAAAGAAACGTTTTGGTTTGTGTAGCGCATTGGCGTCCACACCACCACTTAATATTTTACCAGACGCAGGTTGTACTGTGTTGTATGCTCTCGCCAAACGAGTAATGGAATCCAAAAGAATCACAACATCGTGTCCACATTCTACCAAACGTTTTGCTTTTTCCAAAACGATATCGGCAATTTTTACATGCTCATGAGCCTCTTTGTCAAAAGTAGAAGCTACAACCTCACCGCGAACGTTGCGTTGCATATCCGTAACCTCTTCAGGGCGCTCATCAATCAGCAAAATCATTTGATATACCTCGGGGTGATTGGCGGCGATCGCATTGGCCACATCCTTCAGTAACATGGTTTTACCCGTTTTTGGTTGCGAAACGATCATACCACGTTGCCCTTTTCCAATCGGGGCAAACAAATCCATAATTCTAGTGGAAATGGTGCTTTGCTTTTCTGCAATATTGAATTTTTCCTGTGGAAACAAAGGCGTCAAATGCTCGAAAGCTACGCGGTCTCGAACCACATTTGGATCTTGGCCGTTAATTTTGCTCACCTTGATTAAAGGGAAATATTTTTCGCCTTCCTTTGGGGGTCTTACATGTCCTAAAACTGTATCTCCCTTTTTAAGGCCAAACAATCTAATCTGGGATTGCGACACATAAATATCATCGGGAGACGATAAATAGTTGTAATCCGAAGAGCGTAAAAACCCATACCCATCCTGCATGATGTCCAAAACACCCTCACTTTCAATGATGGCATCAAACTCATAATCCGGCTCACGGTAACGGTTTCTATTGTCCTTATTGCCGTTGTTGCCTTGATGTTTTTGATTCTTATGTTGCTGATTGTTATCGCGCCTTTGGTTTTGGTGGCGTTGTTTGTTGTCTTTCTGCCCCCTGTTTTGGTTATCGTTGGTCGGTTTGTTGTCCGAAGCCTTTTCCTGTCCGTTCTTCGGCGCCGTATTGTCCTGTGGTTTGTTGGCCTCAGGTTTCGTTTCTTTTTGAACGCGCTGTCTAGGTTTTCTAGTAGGTTGCTCCCCACTGCCATTCTGTTGGGCAGGTGCAGCGTCTTTTGCCGCCTTAGGGTTGGCTGCTTGGGTATCCAGTATTTGATATACTAAATCCAATTTCTTTAATGATCGGTACTTTGGGATGCTTAGTTCTTTTGCAATCTCTTGTAAATCAGTAAGTTTCTTTTCTTTTAATTGTGAAATTTCAAACATGAATGTTTAATTGATGCTATAATTATATTGAATATAAAATTTTGAGTCTCTGAAAAAAAATATAGATTTTTTATTCTGAAGAAATAACCGTCTGTTAATGCGGTTGTTGAGAATTAACACTGCAATAATACAACTTTATTTTAATTTAAACTGTCAATTTAATAAAGAAACTACTATTTTTGCCATCCGGATTATTAAAATAATATGTTACAGCGTATTCAATCGGTATTTTTATTACTAGCGGCGGGCAATGCCCTTGGGCTCATCTTTGTGTTCCACCTATGGGTGACCAATGATGAAACGGTAATTTTCGCCCAAGATAAACTGCCATTTTTCTTGGCCTTTTTGGCCTCGGGTGCGTTGTCGTTAATCACCATTTTTTTGTTCAAAAACAGGAAGCTTCAATTCGTTTTGGGGCGACTCAACATCATATTAAACTTTTTTTTACTAGGATTTTTCGTGTATCTCTCACTAAATTTATCTGGAGAAACCGAGGTTTCTGAGAAAGGTATTGGGATGTTTCTTCCTATAGTTTCTATCGTGTTGTTGGCTTTGGCCAACAAGGCCATTAAAAAGGACGAAGATCTCGTAAAATCTGTAGACAGATTGCGTTAAACCTAACATCTTAGTAGTATTAGTGCGTAAGCCCAAGGTGAAGATCTTGGGCTTTTTTTGTGGCAGGCCTCCCTTAATCCCTCCGAAGGAGGGAAACACTCATACCCTTAAATGTATATCAATAAATTAACTATTATTTATTTTGGCGTTCCCCTGTCGGGTCGGGCTTTCCGCTATATCTTTTTTGTATGTCACCTTGAGCGCAGTCGAAAGGTCTAGGTCTGGAGCAAAAAAGGATGCCGCTACAATCCCTAACGCGGGTATGTTTGCGAAAGCCAGTATTCTATCAAGGGGTCTGTCATTTCTGCCACCGTGTATCACTTTAGCTTTAGCGTTGGCGCAGGCAGGAATCTATTTCCCAATTCTTATGAAGCATGAGTGTCCCTCCTAGCAAGGAGGGAGTAAGGGAGGTGTTGTTCAGTTTGATGTATAATTTTTTCCAATTGTTTTATTGCGTTTTACACACCCCTTAATCCCCTCTTTTTAGAGGGGAAACAGATACTCAAAAGGTTGGTTATGTAAACCGACAGACACGTTGCAAAAAAAGAAATCGGAAATAAGCAACTTAGAGCATGAGTGTCCCCTTCCCCACTGTGAAGGGCTAGGGAAGGGCTTATCTATTAAACTCAATCACCTCCAAATTATCAATAGTTTTACCATCAATCGTAAACCGAAGCATCGTCCGTTTTTTATGAAACCCGTGTTTCCCCACCGCCCCGGGATTCATGTGCAACAAGTTTAGTTTTTTATCCGGCATTACCTTTAAAATATGCGAATGCCCACAGATAAACAATCGAGGTGGATTCAATTTTATGGCCTCCCGCACCCGTCTATCATAAGCTCCGGGATAGCCCCCGATATGGGTGATCCACACATCCACATCTTCACATTTAAAGCGGTTGTGTTCTGGGAACTCGGCACGTATTTTGGTATCATCAATATTGCCATACACACCTCGCAAGGGCTTTAAAGCCTTGATGGCATCCGTAACCTTTACATCGCCAATATCCCCGGCGTGCCAAACTTCATCGGCTTGTTTGGCGTATTTTAAAATATCGTTGTCGATATAACCGTGGGTATCGGAGAGGAGGAGGATTTTGGTCACTTTTTATGCTAATATTTATTTTGTAAAGTTATGGTTTAAAACTTTTGAAAACTAGTAAAAGGGTTTTGATTAAACTACCAGAAAAACAACTAACTTCGTTTAATAATCGCTAAATTTCATTTAAGGGCGAGCTTATCTCCGAGTTAGCGGCAAGCTAAAAAATACAATACGAACGAAAGAAACGAAATTGAATTTTGTAAATTTGGTACATGACGAAAAAGGAACAAAACAGGACTAGTAGCGGAATATTTTCATTCTTTTCAGGTGCAGGGTTTCTCGACCTTGGGTTTGAGAAAACAGAAGGATTTGAAACCGTTTTCGTCAATGAATATCATGAACCATTTATGGAGATTTATAAATCTTCAAGGAAAGGACTGAATGTAACCGAACCACAATTTGGACACAATACTGATGATATTTGCTCATTTTTAAATGGAAAGCCAGCTCAACAACTAACTGATGACTTGAAGTCCGCTAAATCAAAGTTTGATTTGGTTGGTTTTATAGGTGGTCCACCTTGTCCAGATTTTTCAGTTGGCGGTAAAAACAAAGGAATAAAAGGGGAAAACGGAAAACTCTCTGCCACATATGCCGAACTGATAATTAGGAATCAACCGGACTTCTTTTTGTTCGAAAATGTTAAAGGACTATACAGAACAAAAAAGCACCGTGCCTTTTTTGACCAGATGAAGCTTAACCTAATTAAGAGCGGTTATTATTTAACCGAGAAGCTTATAAATGCCATTGAATTTGGAGCACCGCAAGACCGAGAAAGAATTATTTTGATAGGTTTTAGAAGAAACACATTAACAGACTTTGGTCTAGAATTAAATGGAAGTCCTTTCTTGAAAACGTTCGATTGGAATTCTAAAACTATTTACAAAGCAGATGATATTTTCTCAAAGAATTGGCCAACTCAAGAAGAATTTATTGAAAACTCTGAAAAGCCTTTTCCTTACGGGCTAAATAAAAAATTGACCGTTCAATATTGGTTCGATAAAAATGATGTTTCAAATCACCCAAATGCTAATCACTATTTTCAACCAAGAGCAGGTTTACCAAAATTTCAGTCAATTCAAGAAGGCGATGACCTAAAGAAGTCGTACAAACGACTTCACAGATGGCGTTACTCACCTACTGCCGCTTATGGAAATAATGAAGTCCATTTACACCCATATAAAGCACGTAGAATTTCAGCCTCAGAAGCGTTGGCGATTCAGTCATTACCAAAGGAGTTCATAATTCCGGAAAATATATCACTTTCAAATATGTTCAAGACTATTGGTAACGGTGTGCCATTTTTAGCTGCTAAAGGCCTAGCTGAAACTTTGAGCTTATTTATTGAAAACTCTAAAACGCCCGAATTAAAGTATGCGGAAATTATCAGCGAGTAACCTAGTTGCTTTTATAAATCAATTGGACAGAAATCAAGTTTACAATTATGTAAATCCGAAAACTAAAGGTGTCATTAAAATTGAAGGCATTGATTTACCCGAAGGACCGATAAGAATTAAAAGATGGAATCCTTCAAAGGGCGAAACAGAAGCAGATAAGAAAATTGAGAATATTTCAAGCGAGTTAATTTGGCGTATTGCTAATGCTTTTAATCCGAATCAACCAATAAACGTTGACCGCGTGCTTGGTGGTAGTTACAATACAAGAAGCGTTTTTGAAGCTCTATTGGCTCATACACCCGAGTTTTACTTCTGTTATCCGGGCAGAATTGAGAATAAAGGCAATCACTCTACAATTAAACATGGTCACAAGCATATAATGTGGAGACCTGAAGCACCTCACAAATTAGGTGTTTTGGAAAAGGCAGAAACAGAGATTGTAATTTCCGAAATTCCTGCTCTAGATGCTTTTTACGATTCTCTTGTTCTGCCAGATAACTTTGAGCAAAAAGAACTAGATATTGATATTCAAAGACGTCATGCACAGATTCAAATCGCTCTTTACTTTATAGGCAGACAGCTAAATTTTAGAACATGGATTGCTCAAAATGATAAAGGAATACTTTACCAAAACAAGAGAATCGGAGAATATGAAGGTGTAATCTCTTCCCTGAAAGACGAAAAATTAATGACTGCCTATGACGATGCTGTTCAAGCCGCATTGTTGATTGATTGCATTTGGTTTAAAAATGGAAAACTTATGCCAGCAGTCATGGAAGTTGAACATTCAACAGGTGTAACAAGCGGACTTAGTAGAATGAAAAACTTTAAAGACAAGTTCCCACCTTTTCCGACAAGATACGTGATTGTTGCACCTGACGAAGACAGAGATAAAGTAATCAAGGAAGCAACTAAACCACAGTTTAAGGACTTAGATACAAGGTACTTCACTTATTCAGCAGTTGAAGAACTTTACGCACTTTGTCAAAGAAGAAAACTGAAAGGTGTTACAGAAGAATTTCTGGACTGTTTCATGGAACCTGTTTTGAACTGAAAAAAGAAAAAAGTCAGCAAACAAGCCCCGCGTTAGGGATTGAACGGCCTGTTTGAAATCCCCGACGATAGGAGGGATTGAGTAGTGAAAGCCCGACCCGAGCATATTTGTTTAATGAAACAACGTAATATTTCATCGAGGGTAACGCCCAACTTCTCGATACAATGCTCCAGCGTCGCATCACTCGAAGTGACCACTTTTTTAATATTTAATTAAGACCCCGCTCTTTTCAGCCAGCACAAATCTCTATATCTTTGCAACTTGACAAAAATCGATAGGGTTTTGTCAGTCTGACAGGGCGTTTTCGTTTTAATTAAAAGAGCAACAACCATTGCGATATTTTATAGAACTCTCATACAACGGTAGTGGGTATCACGGCTGGCAGATACAGCCTACGGCGCTAACGGTGCAGGAGGTGCTGGAGGAGGCGCTTTCCAAAGTGCTGAGCGATACGATTTCCGTTGTGGGTGCAGGGCGTACCGATACGGGGGTGCACGCCAGCCAAATGTTTGCGCATTTTGATACGGACCGCTTGTTTGATGCCGACGATTTGGTGTACAAGCTCAATTCGTTTTTGCCGTTTAATATTGCCATTGCGCGAATTTTTAAGGTGAAGCTCGAGGCGCATGCGCGGTTTGATGCGATACGGCGCAGTTATTTGTATCGGGTGAGTACGAAGAAGAATCCGTTTACGCACCGAAATGCTTACTATTTAAGACAGGAATTGGATTTGGAGAAGATGAATGCGGCGGCCAAAATTTTATTTCAGTATAAAGATTTTCAATGCTTTTCCAAGGCGCATACCGATGTAAAAACGTATTATTGTGATATCATGAAGGCGAAGTGGTTTGTGCGCGAGGGCGAACTGCATTTTGCCATTACGGCCGATAGGTTTTTGCGCAATATGGTGCGCGCCATCGTGGGCACTATGATTAATATTGGGTTGGGGAAGCTAGAAGTGGAGGAGTTGCACGACATCATAAAATCCAAAAATAGGAGTGAGGCGGGGTATTCCGTGCCGGCACATGGGTTGTATTTAACCGAGGTGGCCTACCCCGATTCGATTAGATTATAAATGACAAAACAAAAGGAACAAATATTTGATGTGGGACTGTTCAGGCGACTGTTCAAGTTCATAAAGCCTTATAAAATGGTTTTTAGCGGGGTGTTTGCCTCGGTGATAATCATTGCATTATTGGGCGTTGCCACACCGTATTTATTGAAATATGCTATTGATGAAAACCTGACCAACAAGCTGAGCGAAGGCTTTTTAACGATTATTGTTGTCATGATAGCATTGTTGCTATTGGAGGTACTTTTTCAATTGTTTTTTATCTATTATTCGGGATGGTTGGGGCAGAATGTGGTGCGGGACGTTAGGGTAAAACTCTTCAACCATTTGTTGCGCTTCAAGATGAAATATTATGATAATTCATCGGTTGGGGTTTTGATTACCCGTTCGGTTACCGATATGGAACGTATCGCCGATATTTTTGGTCAGGGCCTCTTTATGATTTTTAAGGATTTGCTGGCGATGGTGGTGGTTTCCGGAGCTATGTTTTATATGAGCTGGAAATTGAGTTTGATCGTTTTTGCGATGTTGCCCATTTTATTATATGCCACAAAATTGTTTCAAAAGTATATGAAAAAAGCTTTTGAAGAGGTGCGTAGTGAAGTGTCCAACCTGAACCAGTTTGTGCAAGAGCGCATTACGGGGATGAAAATATTACAGTTGTTTGCCCGAGAGACTATTGAAAATGAAAAGTTTAGGGCCATTAACGAGCGTCATAAAAAGGGGTGGCTAAAGACCATTTGGTACAACTCCTTCTTTTTTCCCATTGCGGAATTATCGTCGTCCATCACCATTGGTTTGGTGGTGTGGTACGGTGGATTGACCCATGTAGTGAGCGATACGGCTTCCCAAGGGGTATTGTTTGCTTTTGTGATGTTTATCCCAAAATTGTTTAGGCCATTGCGCCAAATTGCGGATAAATTTAATACCCTTCAAATGGGAATGGTGGCCGCCAACAGAGTATTTAAGGTGTTGGATACCACTTCTCAAATTGATGATAACGGCCAACACGAAGCGGCACATTTTAAGGGAGATATTTCATTTAAAAATGTGTGGTTTAATTACGTGGAGGACGAACCCGTGTTGAAAGGTATTTCGTTTGATGTCAAAGCTGGGCAGACCATTGCCATTGTTGGTGCTACGGGTGCTGGAAAATCTACCATCATAAATTTATTGAACCGTTTTTACGAAATAAAGGATGGCGTTATTGCCATTGATAATATTGACATCCGGGAAGTAACTTTGGCGTCTTTACGAACGCAAATTGCGGTGGTATTGCAGGATGTCTTTTTGTTTGCTGATACTATTTTGAATAATATCACTTTGCATAATCCCGATGTTTCCGAAGACCAAGTGATTGAGGCCGCAAAGGCGATTGGGGTTCATGAATTTATTGGAAGTTTGCCAGGAGGTTATCACTATAACGTCAAAGAGCGCGGGGTGATGCTTTCGTCCGGTCAGCGTCAATTGATTTCATTTTTAAGGGCTTATGTTACTAATCCAAGTATTTTGGTATTGGACGAGGCCACGTCTTCAGTAGATTCTTATTCGGAGCAATTGATTCAAAATGCTACGGATAAAATTACGAAGGGACGGACTTCTATTGTCATTGCCCACCGATTGGCCACCGTTAAAAAAGCCGATAAAATCATAGTGATGGATGCTGGTGAAATCGTGGAGCAGGGTACCCACAAAGAACTGCTTAAAAAGAAAGGCGGCTACTATAAAAACCTTTATGAGGTTCAGTTTTTGAATGAGGAAGCTTTGGTTTAGTTACCACTAGATTTTTTCGCCTCAATAAAACTTTGCAAATCCCCATCGATATACATTACGGCTACCATAAAAAGACCGATAATCACCGAGAAAACAATATAGGCAATAAAGAACATCACTAAAAACAGCAATGTCTTAAAAAGCAGTTCGCGGTTGCTTAGTTGGAATAGTCGTTTTAGTAAAAAGCAGTGGTAAAACATGGCCACGAAGTAGAACAATGCGCTAAAAATCATGTAGTTGTTGGGCGATATCAAAAGTATGGCCAGCCCTAAAAATACCGATACAATAGAGTATAGCGACATGCTGTACATGTAGGTTACCAAATGTTCGGTATAGTTGTATCTTTTATTGATGAAAATCACCCACGAAATCAATGCAAATATTGGAATCATCGATGCATAAATAAGGGATGAATATTCCAGGGAAAAGTCTGCCGAGGACTCCATGATTTGCTTTGAGGCTTCATTGGAATACATTTCCGAACTTTGAAACATGTTGGAGGCATCAAGATATTTCTTAAAGAATTTCTTGATAATGAAAATGTTGAAACCCGTTAGGGTCAAAGAAATACCAAAAAAGCTTATGGGGTTTATATAACGCTTACGGATGCCGCTAACGTAACTGTCGATTACCGCTTCCGGTGCTTTAAATAGGTCAATAATAGTTTGGAAAAGCTTATTGTCGTAATTAAAAAAAGTTTCGCCAATATGCTGGGCCAAGTTTTTTAATGTCAATCGTTCCCGGATCACTTTTGCGCCACAAGCATGGCAAAAATCACTTTCAGAAGTTAAGGAGATATGGCAGTTTTTACATTGCATTAGGCCAAATCTTGCTTTATCATTTTGGCGAGTTCGGTGGTGTCCTCAAACACCACAAACTCACCATCCTTAAAATAGGAAATATGTCCTGTTTCCTCACTAACGGCCAATGCCAAAGCATCCGTTTTTTCGGTGATACCAATGGCGGCACGGTGGCGGAGCCCAAAGCGTTGCGGGATGTGTTTTTCGTTGTTCACAGGCAGGACAACTCGAGTGGCTTTTACGATATTGTTGCTAATGATAATGGCGCCATCATGCAATGGGCTGTTCTTAAAAAAGATACTTTCAATGATGGGCTGTGTGACTTTAATATTCATTTCATCACCTGAGGAGGAAAGGAAATCCAGGTTGTTGTTACGTTCAAAAACGATTAATGCCCCAGTTTTAGACATGGACATTTTACTACATGCCGAAATAATAGCGTCCACATTGGTGTCGTCCGTGCCTTCGGTTTTAAGGAATTTTAGCTGTTGCAAAAACTTGCGCCGTCGCCCAAAGTTGGTGGAGCCCACCATTAATAAAAACTTTCGTATTTCGGGTTGAAAGACTACTATCAAGGCAATAATCCCTACTTTCATAAACCCTCCGAAAATCCCTGAAAGTAGTTCCATATTCAGGAATTCCGTCAATCGCCAAGCACCATAGATGATGATAATACCAAGGAAAATGTTGATGGCCACAGTACCTTTTACCAGTTTGTAAAGGTAGTAAAGGAGGAGGGCCACGAGGACCACATCAAGGTAATCTATAAAGCGTAGGTTGAGAATGTCATCAAAGATGTCCAAAGGCTGATAGGTTTTGGTAAATTTAAGAAATTGTGGTTAATAAATGAATTCGTCTTTTGAGAAGGAAAGGTTTTCTATATTCAATTTAGAAAGTTGAGATTTAATTGTGATGTAATCTTGGAACGAAATGTTGTCATCAATATCCAGAATAACTTTGATATTTAACTTTTTACTTTTTACCAAATCATTAAGGTCTCCATGAAGGTTCAATATATCTGTAGTTTTAAAATTTGAGTCGTCCCAGGGACCGAGCATAATAATTTTATTTGATGACTTCACCATTACATTCAATGTCATGATGGATTCTAATCGAGAAACCTTAGCAAAGTAGTTACCAAATGATTCTTTGTGAAATGCAATATTGGTAAACTCCAAAAACCCCAAATTGTTTTTGCTCAAATCATGGCAAGTAAAGTAATTTTTTGCCTTTTCATTTTTATGGCTGGAATTCTGCTTCTTTTCCTGAAGGTATTTGATATGTGGAATGGCCTGTTTCAGTGTCAACCGTTTATCCACATTGATGAGCCAATTGGTGGTGCTGATGAGGTTTTTTCTGTTGAGCAATACGCTGTCGGGTTGGGTTTCATCATAAAATAAATATGCCACCGAAACGTCCTGAATTTTGGTGATATCTGCTTTTTCAATTTGAGGTAATTGTAGTTCTCTTTCGTTGCCGCAGGAAAGCATAAAGCTAATAGTGAATAGGTAAATAAAATACTTCATAGGTCAAAAATAAAAAATGGATTGCTGTCATTCTGAATTTATTTCAGAATCTCATGAGAAACTGAAACAGCACTTCGACTGCGCTCAGTGTGACAATTCAGTTTGACAAGTATCCCAAAAGACTTATTGATTCAACGCCTCAACCAATTTTACACATTCCACAGCTTCCTTCACATCATGTACCCGTAAAATTGACGCGCCTTTTTGCAAAGCGATGGTATTTAAAACTGAAGTGCCATTCAACGCTTCTTGAGCAGAAGTTTCTAAGGTTTTGTAAATCATGGATTTTCTGGAAACACCAGCCAACAATGGTTTTTCAATCATTTTGAAGAGTTCCAGTTGGTTTAACAGTTCAAAATTCTGTTCCAAGGTTTTGGCAAATCCAAAGCCTGGGTCAATAATCACATCCACTATACCTAAATCTCGTGCAACCCTAATTCGTTCTGAAAAATAAAATAAAACCTCTTTGGTCAAATCTTCATAATCCGTGAGGCTTTGCATGGTCTGCGGTGTGCCTCGCATATGCATCATGATGTATGGTACTTGCAATTCGGCAATGGTTGGCATCATGTTCTCGTCCAATTGTCCTGCAGAAATGTCATTAATCAATGTGGCACCTGTTTCAATACATTTTTTGGCAACAGTACTTCGAAATGTATCTATCGAAATTAAAGCCTCCGGAAAGCGTTTCAAAATTAATTCAACAATTGGTAAAATTCGGCTTAGTTCTTCATCCTCGCTCACATACTCTGCATTGGGTCGGGAACTGTATGCGCCAACATCAATAAAAGTAGCACCCTCTGCCAGCATGTGTTCCACTTGGTTTAAAATTGAAGTTTCGTCCTTGTATTTGCCACCGTCGTAAAACGAATCAGGCGTAATGTTAAGCACCCCCATTACCTTCGGGATGGAAAAATCAATCAATTGGCCTTTACAATTTATGGTCATGTTAAGTTTCGGGTTTTATATTTAGAGTTCAAGGTTATTAACAGGGCTTAAAAACTTTAAACTGTAAACCTTGAACGTTACACTTTTTTATGCGAAATTTACACAAAATACAATATTTGAATGCAAGATACCTCAAAACAATATGACACGGTAATCGAGACCTGTAAAAGTTTGTTCGTTAAGAAGATGAGCGATTACGGCAGTGCATGGCGCATTTTAAGATTACCATCCTTAACCGATCAAATTTTCATCAAAGCACAGCGCATTCGGGGCTTGCAACAGAATGCGGTTCAAAAGGTGGATGAGGGACAGGAAAGTGAGTTTATCGGCATTATTAATTATTGTGTTATGGCTTTGATTCAGTTGGAAAAGGGAGTAGTAGAGCAACCCGATATGTCCACCGAAGAAGCTTTGGAACTGTACGAGAAGCACGTTACCATCACCAAAAAATTGATGGAGGACAAAAACCATGATTATGGCGAAGCGTGGCGTGATATGCGAGTAAGCAGTTTGACGGATTTGATTTTGCAAAAATTATTGCGCGTTAAGCAAATTGAAGATAATCAAGGTAAAACGTTGGTAAGCGAGGGGATTGATGCTAATTATCAGGATATGATTAATTATGCGGTTTTTGCCATGATTCATTTGTCGCAGGGCTAACGTATATGTAGCTGAGGCTATGGATGGTCGCTGAGGCTCTCGAAGCGACATTTAATTAAATTTTGGGTGACTTCGAGAACCTCAGTCACCGAGTAACGAATTTTAATGAAAATAGTAGTAAACATATCAAGAATTCTAGTTGGAGTTTTGTTCATCTTTTCGGGGTTTATAAAACTCAACGACCCACTAGGCTTTTCCTATAAATTGCAGGAATATTTCAGTCCAGATGTATTGAATATTCCGTTTTTAGAACCTTATGCCTTATTGATTTCGGTATTTGTAGTGGTGTTTGAAGTCGTTTTGGGTGTGTTTCTTTTAATAGGTTATAAACCCAAATTTACGGTTTGGAGTTTATTGTTGATGATAGTCTTCTTTACCTTTTTAACCTTTTATGCGGCATATTTTGACAAGGTAAAAGACTGTGGTTGCTTTGGGGATTTCCTAAAGCTGAAACCATGGGAATCCTTTGGTAAGGATGTGGTGCTTCTGATATTTATTCTGATTTTGTTTTTTGGGGTGCAACATATCAAACCCATTTTTGGAAAATTGCCAACAACGGTTTTAGCCTTATTGGGCTTTATTTTGAGTTTGTGGTTTGGCTATCATGTATTGATGCACTTGCCCACGATCGATTTTAGGGCTTATGCCATCGGTAAAAACATCAAAGAAGGCATGACTATTCCTGAGGATGCACCCAAGACGGAGCAGGAATATAGTTGGAAATTCAATGTAAATGGTGAAGAAAAAGTTATTGTCACCAATGGCTCGTATCCTTCGATTGAAGGCGAATTTGTAGGCGTTGAAACAAAGGTGATTCAGGAGGGTTATACGCCCCCGGTTGTGGATTTTTCAATTGAAAGTGCCGATGAAGATTTAACCGAATACTTTTTAGAACAAGAAAATTTAATAGTTGTGGTATCCTATAGTTTAGAAAAGATTGAACAGGAAGGTGCATTAAAATTGAAGGCGCTTCAGAAGCGAGCCAGAAAAAACAACTATCAAATCATTGGTTTGACGGCATCGGGCGAGGAGGCGAAACAGCGTATCAATGAGGCCTATGAGATAGATTTTGATTGGTATTTATGTGATGAAAAGGCCCTAAAAACTGTGGTACGATCCAATCCCGGGATTTTGGAATTGGATGGAGGGACCGTGATGCAAAAGGTGCATTGGAATGACTTGGACGATCTGGATTTACCTAAAGTTAATGCTAAGCCAGAACCCATAATAGAAGAGGAGAAAGAGGAGGCTATAGCCTATTTTATTAATGGTATTTCTTCAACAAAAGCAGAAGTAGATGCACTTGACACAGAAATTATTGAGAGTGTCAATGTCATAAAAGACTCTGTCGAATTAAAGGAATTGAATGCGCAAAATAACACACTTTATATAGGTATAGTTGAAGTCATTTTAAAAAAATAAATCCAACGGAGTAATTAGTGAAAATTAGTGAAATTCGAGTCTAAAAAAACTGAGTAACAAAACCCTGATAAATTATTTCCTAAATAAAACCCTTTACGCTATCCTCACCTTATTTGGAGTAGTAACCGTTATTTTCTTTTTATTCAATGTGCTTCCCGGTGATCCCGCTCAAATGATGATGGGGCAAAATGAGGACAGCGAGCAACTCGCCAAAGTAAAGGCAAAATATGGTTTTGATAAACCTATTTTAACGCAGTATGCCTATTACATTAACGATTTATCTCCATTGTCTTTTCATTCCAATTCGGACCAAGATTACACTTTTTTAGGTGAGGATAAATATAGTGCTGTAAAACTATTTTCAATTGGGAATACTTTCACTGTCTTAAAATTTCCATACCTACGAGAGTCCTTTACCAAGCAGGGTAAAAAAGTCTCTCAGGTGTTAGGCGAGACCTTACCGAATACTTTCGTTTTGGCAGTTTCGGCAATTATTATCGCCATTATTATCGGGATATTTTTGGGGATTGTTTCGGCCCTGTACAAAGACCGATGGTTGGACAAGTCCATTCAGGTACTTAGTACCTTGGGAATGAGCGTGCCCTCATTTTTTAGTGCCATTTTGTTCGCTTGGCTATTTGGGTTTGTGCTTCACAAGTACACCAATTTAGAAATGACCGGAAGCCTTTACGAACTAGATGATTTTGGAGAAGCCATACACATCAAATGGAAAAATTTGATTTTGCCCGCCATTGTTTTGGGGATTCGTCCGTTAGCCGTTGTGATTCAATTGATGCGTAATTCCTTGTTGGAAGTTTTTAATCAGGATTACATTCGTACCGCGAGAGCGAAAGGCTTGAGCGAGTTTCAAATTATAAAACGCCATGCTGTAAAAAATGCTTTGAACCCTGTGGTTACAGCTATTTCAGGATGGTTTGCATCTATGTTGGCCGGAGCCGTTTTTGTGGAATATATTTTTGGATGGAATGGTTTAGGGAAGGAAATCGTTAATGCCCTAAATACTCTGGATTTACCTGTTATTATGGGTTCGGTTTTAGTAATTGCAACGCTTTTTGTAATGATTAACATTTTAGTCGACTTAATCTATGTTTGGTTGGACCCGAAAGTTAAATTGCAATAAACCTCCTGCGAAAGCAGGAATCTCAAAGGAAAAATTGATGAAAAAAATGAACTATATTATAATACTTTTAGTAAGCTTCTTTAGTTGTACTAAAGAGCCGGTGACGTTTTCGGAAGAAGTCTTAAATGACACTTTCACCACCTTAGAAGGGAATCAAGTGACTGTAAAGTCTATTTTAGAAAAGCACAAGGGCAAAAAAATAGTCATTGATATTTGGGCTTCTTGGTGTGGCGATTGTATCAAAGGGATGCCCAAGGTAAAAGAACTTCAAAAGGAACACCCTGAGGTGGTTTACTTGTTTTTTTCTTTGGATAGGGCAGAAGTGCCTTGGAAAAGAGGTATCAAAAAATACGATGTAATTGGTGAACACTATTTTATGCAAAACGGGAAGAAATGCCCCTTTGCCGATTTCGTAAACATTAGTTGGATTCCGAGATATATGGTGGTAAATGAAGCTGGCGAAATCGTTGTATTTAATGTTATTGAAGCTGATGACGAAAAGTTGCTTCAAGCTCTGAAAAATTAAGTAGTTTTGTAGTAAATAATGAATTACTAAGTACTTACTTTTACAGAAATTATAATTACATCATGAGAAAACATATCGTAGCCGGAAACTGGAAAATGAACAATGGTTTATCGCAAACCCAAAACTTAATTACTGAGTTAAAAAGCCAAACCAAAACCTCCGATGCTGAGGTAATGATAGCACCTGCATTTACCAACTTATGGAATGCCTTTGAATCCTTGAGACAGGATGACATCGAGGTGATTGCACAAAACATGCACTTTGCAGAAGATGGTGCTTACACTGGTGAAGTTAGTGCGGGTATGTTGAAGAGTATTGGCATTACTACCGTAATTTTGGGCCATAGTGAGCGTCGTGAATATTTTAATGAAACTGACGAGGCCTTGGCCAAAAAAGTAGATGCTGTTTTAGCAAATGGTATGCGCACAATTTTCTGTTTTGGAGAGGAATTGGCGGATAGAAAAGCTGGAAATGAGGAAGCCGTTGTTGAAAGCCAAATTAAAAATGCACTCTTCCATTTGGAGGCAGATGCTTTTAAAAGTATCGTTTTGGCATACGAGCCTGTTTGGGCGATTGGCACGGGTGAAACTGCGACGCCTGAGCAAGCTCAGGATATGCATGCGTTTATCAGAAAAACATTGGCCGATAAATATGGGGCTGAAGTAGCTGACAACGTTTCTATACTTTACGGTGGAAGCGTAAAACCGGGTAATGCCCAAGAGATTTTTTCAAAACCAGATGTGGATGGTGGATTGATTGGTGGTGCTTCACTAAAAGCAGAGGATTTCTTTGCGATTGTGAATGCGTTTTAAGTAAACCAAAGCATTGTCATGCTGAACTTGTTTCAGCATCTTATAATATAGAACCTGCTAGGTAAAACTTAGCAGGTTTTTTATTGGTTGTTTTGGGTGGATTTGAATTTAAGTAGATTATCTCGCAAAGACGCTAAGTCGTAAAGAATTTGTTCGTTTGACTTTGTCAGGAAAAATAGGTAGATTCGTTTATTGCTGAATATCAGTCGTTAAAATGGCTTTTATGCTAGGAAGCTATTAACCTTCATTATAACCAACCAAAAGCCGATGATAAAATTCTTTAGAAAAATTCGACAAAAGCTACTTTCTGAAAATAAACTCAAAAGATATCTGGTGTATGCTTTTGGTGAAATTATACTTGTGGTTATTGGGATTCTGATTGCTTTACAGATTAATAATTGGAATGAACAGCGTAAAGAACACCAAAAAATTGCGAAAATTTATGAACGCCTAATTTTAGATATTGAAAATGATATTAATGACCTAGCAGTGAGAATTGAGGGTTATAAAGCTAATGAACATCTCTATAGGAAAGTTATGAATGATTCGGTAAGCACGGACTTATTGGACGAAGGGCTTTCAAGAATTGTTGCAAACATCCCTTTTTCTTCAAAATTGAGAAATACAGGTATAGCGCAATTGAAACAAGCTAATTTGTCGGATCCATTTATTCAGACCATGATTTCGAGGTATGGCGACTTGGATGAGAGAAAAACAAATTATGAAACGAGAATAGAGGCCTTAAGCCAGGAGCTTATTAAACATATTAGGGACGAATATCCATGGTATACGGAATGGATATCCAAAAAAATTATGAAGGACAATTCAAGCCCGGAATTGCAGGCCTTTTTCGTCAATAGTATGGAGTACCGAAATTTTGTAACGCATTCGTATAACCTGATTTATAATAATTACATTCGGATAATCGAAGATACTATTGATTTTCTCCATAAAACTCGCGTAGAATTAAAAAGGGAATTGAATCCGCAGTTTGTTATTCTTGATGAGAAGAAACTATTGGATTTTGCTGGTAGCTACGAGATGGTTGAAATAGATTGTCCGATTGTTCCAGATTTAGAGGTTGGTATGAAATTGCCTGTTGAAATTAACAGTAACACCTTGAAGTTTAAAGATGAAAGATTTGATATTTCCATGTATTTGTATCACGAGCTCGGTGACACGTTTTATGAACCAAGATTTATAAACGCCTTCTTTTATTTTGAGCGTGATAATAATGATTCTATAGTAGGGCTAAAAATTCAGACGAAATCTTCAGAGGAACGGTGTAATATTGAGTTGCAAAAAATAAATTGATTCGAAAGTGGGTTATTACCTCTTTTAATATCCCATTTAAAATATATCTACTCTACTTGAATCAGCTTCAAACGGCTCTTATCCATAATTTGTGGTATAAAATCATTGAATGCTCCCTTTCTTTGAGCATTATTTAAAACCCATTTAAAAAAACTTCCACTTTTTTTGATGACATTTTTGTAGAAAAGCGATGAAGGAGTAAATGTTAAAAATTAATCAAATTTATTAGGAAACAATTACTCTACTTTTTATGCTTTTCCTTTGTATTAATCTTTATGTCTTGCTCAACCAATGGTGACGACCCAAATAACAATGCACCTTCAATTTTTTCAGCAAACACTACGGAAATACGTTTTGATGGAGCAATCATTGAATGGACGGAATCTATCGACCCCGATGACGACACCGTAACTTATGCCATTGTTCTAGATGGACAAGAAATGGCCTCTGGGGTTACTGCCTTAAGCTACGGCTTTTCTGGACTAGAATCTGAAACCACTTATGAAGGCTATGTGGAATCCAGAGATGGAAGAGGAGGTACGTCCCGAGCTCAATTCTTTTTTGCTACAGGGCCGGAAGTGATTATTATGGAGGTTGATATCGCATGCAGATGGTGGGAAGGTAGCGGTGGCTATGGTATTGTAAATTACTTTGAGGTGCCTGCCGTAGATGATGCTAAAAGTTACCACCTAGAAATTCTTACTTATGCTCCGGACCCCATACCGTCCAATGTTGGGAGAACCTACTCATGGACTCCAGATAGTGTTCTACCAACAGGAAATAGTGTAGGTTCTGGTGCAAGTCATCTTACTGAATATACCCCTGGAGTTTACCACGCCAATACCAGTACTGGGAGTGGCTCCTTAATTTATCTAGATAGCGCAATAGCCAATTGCGAAGCCGTTAATGCCAAAGCGCGTGTAACCATTACCATTGGTAAGAATTAAAATGAAATACAAACAACTCGATGGAAAGCTCACCCGAGTTAGGGATTGAACACTTCGACTGCGCTCAGTGCAGGCTAAATGTTTGAAATCCCCGACGTAGGAGGGATTGAGTAGTGAAAGCCTTACCCCTTGTGGGTAACGCCTAAATCAAAATAAAATACAAATCATACTCTAAGGGTATTCCCTGATTTTTTACAAATCAAGGAATGCCCTGAGTTTTTTTAGGGAAAGGGATAATACCTTGTAGCTATAAGTAATCACTAAAATTTTTTAATTATGAAGCTATTAACACACCTTCGGAAACCCCTATTATCAGTGGCAATGTTGTGTATTGCCTGTATGACATTACAATCGCAAACGGTTTACGTTGTGGACAACAATCAAGGCTCTGGGGCGCAATATACCAGCGTCCAAGCCGCAGTGAATGACGCCAGTGCTGGCGATATTATTTACTTACAGCCCTCCCCAAACTCGTATGGTGACATTCAGATGAACAAGCCGTTGAGTATTTATGGTATTGCCCACAATGCTGAATTGAATTCGGGTGAGCGGGCAACTGTAAACAACATTTTGTTTCGTTATGAAAATGCCTCTGGTTCAAAAATTTCTGGTTTGAGAATCAATGGTATTTATTTGGATAATACGACGTACAGCAACCATGATGTCGTCATCACAAATAATAGAATTGTTTTCATTCAAGGCAATAGTAGTACTGGGAGGGCAAATAACGCCATTATTTCTGGAAATTTCTTTTATCACACTTCAACCCGAGCTATTGATAACTACAATTGCCAGAACTGGATCATATCCAACAATACATTTAACATGTGGAGTACCTGGTATGATTACGACCTGTTTTACCGGTTGAATAGTACAACCCTGTTGAACAATAACATCATCATGACCCTACAGAACGGCGACACAAACCAATCCGTTGCTGTGTTTAGGAGTTGCAACGGTACGCAGATAAGCAATAATATTTTCATATTTACTGGCACCGATGTGGTAAACATGAACCGTGGGTCAAATTCATCCTTAAACTTTCAGAATAATTTGACTTATAGTATTAATACGGCTTTTGATCCGCTTGCCGGAACGAATAATATTGACGATACCGATCCGCAATTTGTCTCTTATAACCCTAATGTTCCTTTAAATAGTACTGGGAACGATTATCACATTCAAGCTGGTTCGCTTGCCGAAAATGCCGGAACGGATGGCAATGATTTAGGAGTATTCAATGGTGGTTTCCCGTTTAATATTCGAGGATACCCCACTGAGTTGCCCCACCTGACGGATTTTGTTATTTACAACAATATCATTAGTGCTGGAACGGATTTGAATATCAACATTAAGGCCAATGCCAATATTACCAACTAATTCAAAAATTGAGAACAATGAAAACGTTCATTTTATTTTGGCTGTTGCTTCTTGGGTTTTGGGGACGTTCACAAATCACGTCGGCCGAGTATTTTATTGATACCGACCCTGGTGTTGGCAATGCGACAGCATTAGCGGTTTCGGGCAACACTATCGATCAGAATTTGAATGTCCCAACCACGGGGCTTTCGGAAGGGGTGCATAAGCTTTACATCAGGGTTTTAAATACCGATGGGGCGTGGAGTCTGTACGACAGAAATGTGTTTTACATCAACCCAGGTAATACAAATTCGTCGAATATCGCTTCCGCGGAATATTTTATGGATATGGATCCGGGAGTCGGGGGCGGTACTTCCTTGGCTATTTCAGGATCCACCGTGGATCAAAATTTTAATATTCCGACCACGGGGCTTTCCAGCGGGGTTCACAAATTGTATTTGAGGTTGATAAATACGGATGGCACGTGGAGTCTTTACGATAGGAATGTGTTTTACGTCAGCCCAGATAACACCAATTCATCAAATATTTCATCTGCAGAGTATTTTATCGATACTGATCCCGGAGTTGGGAGCGGTACAGCGTTAACCGTTTCAGGGAATACTGTAGATACAGATTTAACCGTGCCCACAACTGGACTTCCTAACGGCGTTCATAAATTATACGTAAGGCTGGTCAATGGCGATGGCACGTGGAGTTTGTATGACAGAAATGTGTTTTACGTCAATCCCAACAACTCAAATTCAGCGAATATCGCTTCGGCTGAATATTTTATAGATACCGATCCCGGAGTGGGGAATGCAACCTCTTTGGCGGTTTCAGGAAATGTTATTGATCAAGATTTTAACGTGCCCACAACAGGGCTTTCGGAAGGGGTGCATAAACTCTATTTGAGATTGATAAATGATGATGGCACTTGGAGTTTGTATGATAGAAATGTGTTTTATGTGAGTCCAGATTTGGTAAATTCGGCATTAATAACAGGAGCGGAGTACTTTTTTGATATCGATCCGGGCGTGGGCAATGCTACCCAGATTGATATCAGTGATGCCGAACTCATTGACTTAGATTTGGTGGCTCAAGTGCCAGCGGATTTGCCCGATGGTGACCACATTCTATACATCAGGGTGCAAAATACCGATGGCACTTGGAGCTTGTATGCACGCTCTGGGCAATTGTCCACCTTATCGAATGACGATTTTGTATTGAACAGTTTTATGTTTTATCCTAACCCCGTGAAGGATATCATGGTTTTGGATACCCAAAATCAGAAGATTACTGATTTCAAAATTATGAATATGCGGGGGCAGGTAGTTTTGGATGCGGTTCCTTCGGGTAAAGAATTAAACTTGAGTAGTTTGGAATCGGGAACTTACTTGTTTCATTTAAAAACTGAAGAGGGAAGTGTTTCGAAGAAATTTGTGAAGGAATAAAATAGCGATATTAGCGTATAATGTATTAAATTTAAATCAAATAGTACTTGGAAATTGAAATATTCATTCATTTTAGTCGCTAGTTTTTTCCTTTTATCGGTTTGCGGTTTTTCTCAGGCTAATAAAGTTATTGATAGCCTAAAACTTCAACTTTCGGAAAAGCAAAGTGATACTACCGAGGTTCAGGTTTTAAATGATTTGGCCTATTATTACGCATTTCAAAATTTGGACAGTAGCATTGTTTATGGCAAGCAGGGGCTTGTTAAAGCTTCAAGAATTGGAAGTTATAAAGGAAAGGCTAGGGCTAATTTATATTTAGGGAATGCATTTATACATTCGAATCAATACGATTCTGCCCATTACTACTTGAATGATGCGTTAAAAATTGCAAAAGCTAATGAAGTCAACCAATCTGCAATATACAGTTCGTTCGGTATGCTTCATAAGGCTGAGGGTAACTATGAAAAGGCTATTGAAACTTATTTTGCGGGCATCAAATATGATGAAAACTCCAATAATGAGTATGGGAAGTTTGTAAAACTCATCAATTTGGCCAATACCTATAGTAAACTTGAAAACATTACCAAAAGTGTTGAGTATGAATCAAAGGCCTTGGATTTAGCGAAAAATAGTGACAACGACAATATAAATTTTGCAGTTGGAACTTTGCTAAACAACATTGGGGGGAGTTATGCCAAATTGGAAAATTTTGATAAGTCCTTAGAATATTTTAGCCAGTCCTTAGCCGTTAATTTAGAGAATCAAAACAGGAAAGAAATTGCGAGAAACCACAATAATCTTGGGTTTATTTATGAGAAAAAAGAAAACTTTCCCAGAGCAATTGAACATCTAAAAAAGGCCTTGGAAATCAGGGAGGAATTTGGAGATGAAGACGAGCTTATAGAAACACAAATGATGTTGGGTACCGTTTATGGAAGTACGAAGAATTATCAACTCTCGGAGTATCATTTTAAAAAGGCCTTAGAATTAGCCAATAAGATAGATGATAAATCGCTGATTTCTGAGGTGTATTTGGCCATGAGCGACAGTTATGCAAAGAGGAATAATTACCTGAATGCCTTAAATAGTTTTAAAAAACATGCTAGGTTTAAGGACAGTATTTTATTGGCAAATAGTCAGGACAACATTAACGAAATTGAAATCAAATACCAGACAGAGAAAAAGGACAAAGAGATCGTAAAACAACAGTTGGAAATACAAAAAAGGAAAGCTCAAAATAATTATATGTTGGTGGGTTTAATAATTTTGATCGTTGGTGTCTTAACTTTAATATTTATTTACAAGCAACATCAGAAACGCAAGAGTCAGGAAATATTGGCATTGAAGCGCGAAAGTCAGATTAAAACATTGGAGGCTTTGATCGAGGGCGAAGAAAACGAAAGGCTACGTATCGCGAAAGAATTGCACGATGGAGTAAATGGTGATTTGTCCGCTATAAAATATAAGCTATCTGCTTTAATGGAAACTAATACCAAGTTGATTACAGAAGCCATAAGTATGATAGACGAATCTTGTAAACAGGTGCGTGCTATTTCGCATAATTTGGTGCCACCCTCGTTAAAAAACTTTAATTTAGTGGAAGCGATTGCCGATTATTGCAACAATTTAAACAGTATAAATCCAAAGGAAGACATCATCTTTCAGCATCTTGGGGATGATATTGAACTGTCACAGAAGGCTGAGGTGAATGTATTTCGAATTATTCAGGAATTGGTGACTAATAGTTTGAAACATGCGGAGGCGAATACGATTAATGTGCAATTGAGCCATAGGGACAATTCGCTTCAGATTACTGTTGAAGATGACGGAAAAGGTTTTGATAAGGATGCAGTAGGTCAAAATGGAATTGGACTAAATAATGTGCAATCCAGAATTGATTATTTAAAAGCAGATGTAGATTTTGAATCCAACGACAGCGGTACTTCATATATCATTGAAATTGATTTAGAAAAACTAGATGATAACTAAAATTGCCATAACGGACGACCATGTAATGGTATTAAAAGGCATAGCCTCGATGCTTGAGGGCACGCCCGAATTGAAGATTGTTGGTCTATACGAAAATGCTTCTCAAACTTTGGAAAAGGTTGGTGTGGATCAGCCAGATGTGTTGCTCTTGGATATCAATTTGCCCGACATCAACGGTATCGATTTAAGTAAACAATTGCTCAAATCCTATCCCGATTTAAAGATTATTGCGTTGACCAATTTTGAAGATACTTCCTTTGTGAAGCGCATGCTTAAAAATGGGGTGCATGGGTATCTTTTAAAGAATACGGATAAACTGGAGTTGATTACCGCTATGAAGACTGTTCTGTCTGGCGAGTTGTTTTTGCAAAAGGATATTCAGCAACAGTTGTTAAACCAAACTTCAAAATCAACACTAGATAATGGGCTAAAGCCTAATTTAACCCGACGCGAGCAAGACGTTTTAGTGGCCATTTCAGAGGAACTCACCACACAAGAAATTTCAGAAAAACTCTTCATCAGCCCAAAAACCGTTGAAACCCACCGTATGAATATCATGAGCAAATTAGGAGCAAAAAATAGTGTTGGCATCATCAAAATTGCCATGGAAAAGCAGTTGCTTTAATAGAGGCTAATCCAAGTCGAAATAAAAACTAAGGGTATTCCCCCATTTTAATTAAATCGGGGAATGCCCTTAAATATTTTATGACAGTAGTATTTAAATTGCGCTAGTTATTAACCGTAATTTATTTCATATCATGAATGATTTTAAAACTGCTTTTGGCATTTTGTGTTTAATATTTTTAGTAATGAACTCTTGCTCTCTCACAGGGACAGAGGATAATTCCGAGAACCCTGAAAATTTGGAGGAAGAAGCCCCGGTAATTTCCATTGTATCCCCCAACGAAGGCCTCGTATTTTATACAGAAGGCGGTGCCGATACACCGGATAGGGTGGTGTGTAACGCTAGCGTATCCGATGCTTCAACAGTAAAAAAGGGCAGTATAACTATTTATAATACTGGAAAAGAAGTGGTGTATTATTATGAAGAGCTTGCCAGTTTGCTAACAAGCAAAAATGTTGATGGTGCGTACTCCACCTTTAAAACTTTGCAAGATGGAACTTATGAAATTGAGTTCAGGTTTGAGGATGTACATGGAAATGTGGCCATTGAAAAGCGCAACGTAACCTGTGTGTATTCGAAATTGGAAGGTGAAACTGACAATTAATCACAATATTTTTTCGGATTGAAAGGCACTCCTTTTTGGGGTGCCTTTTGCATTTATGGAGAAATTTAAACTTACCTTTATGCCCTTAAAAAATGCTAATGCAAAACATGGTTTATTTAGGTTATTATTTCAAGGTGAAGCCACTTCAACCGGCCGTTGAAATTCTAATCGCGGAGCTGGGATATGCAGGTTTTGAAAGCTTTGTGGAAACTGAGAATGGTGTAACGGCTTATATTCAAAAGGAAGAATGGAGCGAGGCTATTTTAGATGATATCCAAATTCTAAATTCGGATGAATTTGAAATTACCCATTCGTTCGAGGAAATCGAACAAACCAATTGGAACGCCGAATGGGAAAAGAATTTTAATCCTATAGTTGTTGACGATATGTGTGCCGTGAGAGCACCGTTCCATGAACCTTTCAACACCACATACGATATTGTTATTGAGCCAAAGATGAGCTTTGGCACAGGGCATCACGAAACGACTCACATGATGATTCAACATATTTTGAAAACTGATTTTGAAGGCAAATCGGTTCTCGACATGGGCTGTGGTACGGGTGTTTTAGCAATTCTTGCCGAACAAAAAGGCGCAAAACCCATTGATGCGGTGGATTATGATAATTGGTGTTATTTGAACAGTTTGGAAAATGTGGAGCGGAACAATTGTGAGCACATCACGGTTATTGAGGGAGATGCCTCTGTTTTAGGAAAAAACAAATACGATGTCATCATAGCAAATATCAATCGTAATATTTTAATGCAGGATATGGAAACGTACGTGTCTTGTTTAAATAAAAGCGGGATGTTGTTTTTAAGCGGATTTTATGTGGATGATATTCCAATGATTCAATCTGATTGTGAGCGACTTATGTTAAAATTTGAAGAAAAGTTGGAACGAAACAATTGGGTGTCGCTAAAATTTTTAAATTAGTAGTGAAATTGCTCCCAAAAAGATTTAAAAATGAGTTCAAAAGAAAAATATTCAGAAGAATTACTACTTGAAGAAGACGTATTAAAGTTAAATGAGATTGTATTGTACAATGATGATGTCAATACCTTCGACCATGTCATCGATATGCTTATTTATGCCTGCGACCACACTTCGGAACAAGCAGAACAATGCTCTCTGATCGTGCATTACAAAGGAAAATGTACTGTAAAAACTGGCGAGTACGACGATTTAAAACCGCGTTGTTCTAAACTGCTGGAAGCTGGTTTAAGTGCTGAGATTGTTTAAAAAGAAATAAAGAATAAAAGCCTCTGTGTGAAAATCGCAGAGGCTTTTTTTAGCTATTAATTCTTCCTACTGCACAACTTACAAAGGATTTAGCTTTTGTAATCAAAGCATTTTTGTCACCAATAATAGGGTAGCCAATAGCATGCAATACTGATTTTACCTTATTGAGTGTTTCCGAATGTGTATGCTCAAAAGAAACCTTATTCATTTCGGGATTAACTTCAATGCTTTTAGCATCCTCAATTTCCTGTAGCTTTTTAGAAATGGTATTGGCACATCCGCCACATTTCAAATTCTGTATTTCAAAAGTGGTTTTCATTTTGACAATGGTTTAATGCAAAATTACTGGAGGGGCTAGTCTTTTAATGTGATAATTATCAGTTTAGCTGTATTTTAAAACATTCTTTACCACACCTTCTACTTTAAAATAATCGGCAACAATAATTGGGGGATGGTTTTCGCTATTTAAGGATGTTAGGGTTATAGTGTTGTTTTGCTGAAAAAACCTTTTGATAAGCACTTTTTCGCCGTAGACGCACACGATTTTTTCTCCGTTTTCGGCGCTGTCTTTTTTTTGAGCAATTACCAGATCGCCTTCTTTTATAAATGGTTCCATGGAGTTTCCTTTGGCGGTAACGATAAAGCCTTCATGTGCAGGAAACTTTAGCAATCTTGATGCGATTGGGATTTTATCTATAGGAATGCCGTCCAAAATCGTCCCGCTTTTACCGCATTGTGCATTTCCGTAAAGATTTAAATAAATAATTGGGCGTTCGGGATTCAAAAATACTTGGTAGTCCCTAGGATTATTGGGATTGCGTTTTAGGTAGCCTTTTTGTTCCAGTTTTTGAATATGGTGGGCCACCATGCTTGACGATGAAAAGTTAAGGTTGTCTTGAATTTGCCTGATGGTAAGCGGATTATCAATTTGCTCATGGAGCAGTTTTAAGAGCGCTATTTGGTTTTCATGCAAATCGTTCATTTACAGTGCGGTTTGGAAGGCGTGCTATTTTGTTAATAATTTTTGGATACACAAATATAGAAAATATATTATTGTTCTATATTTTTGTAGAACACTAATTTTTTCCTTCTTAATGAAGCGTACCATTTTACACTTTGATCTGGATACATTTTTTGTATCCTGCGAACGGCTTTTGGACAGTAGGCTAAACAATAAGCCTGTAATTGTTGGGGGTGCCGGGGATAGGGGCGTGGTAAGTGCGGCCAGTTATGAGACTCGTGCTTATGGCGTACATTCCGGGATGCCGGCAAAAATGGCAAGGCAACTATGCCCACATGCCATATTTATAAAGGGCAATGCGGGAACCTATACCAAATACTCAAAGATGGTCACGGAAATTTTGCAGGGCGAAGTTCCGGTTTTGGAAAAGGCTAGTGTGGACGAGTTTTATGCAGACCTTTCGGGCATGGACCGTTTTTTTGGTTGCTATAAGTATGCCACGGAATTGCGGCAAAAGATTATTCGAGAAACAGGCTTACCCATATCTTTTGGGCTTTCCGAAAATAAAACGGTATCTAAGGTTGCTACCAATGAGGCCAAGCCCAATAATCAATTAAAGATTGAATTTGGGGCGGAAAAGCAGTTTTTGGCACCACTTTCCATCAAAAAGATTCCCATGGTTGGAGAGAAGACCTTTCGGGCATTTTGCAACATGGGCATTAAAACCGTTGAGACCGTACAGCAAATGCCCGTGGAGATGATGACCTCTGTATTTGGCAAAAACGGGCGTGTGATTTGGCAACGCTCCAACGGCATTGACCATACGCCCATCATCGAATATCATGAGCGAAAATCTATTTCGAGCGAGCGTACTTACGGAAGGGATACCACAGACATTTCAAAAATAAAGACCACACTTTCTGCTATGGCCGAAGATTTGGCTTTTCAATTACGGCGTGGCGGGAAATTGGCTTCTGTAGTGACGGTGAAAATCAGGTATTCCGATTTTCAGACGTATTCAAAGCAAACAAAAATTGCATACACGTCGGCAGACCATCATTTAATACCATTGGTGCTGGAACTGTTTGATAAACTTTATGACAGGCGGGTGCTGATCCGTTTAGTGGGTGTTCGGTACAGCGGTATTACTTCTGGCACGTACCAAATCAATCTTTTTGATGATGAAAAACGAACGGTAAACCTTTACAGCGCTATGGATAAGATCCGATTGCGGTATGGTTCCAGAAGTGTGATAAGGGCTTCTGCTATGGGTGAAGGGGCACGGACTGTTGGGAATTTTACCAACCCGTTTAATGGGGAGCCACCCATTGTTTTGGCGCATCGAACGCAATGATTTATTTGACCGTACACGGTTAGGGCTTTTGGGTCTGAAGGTAGAAGGTCTGCCCGATGATTGGGTGATAAAACTACGGTGGCGGATAGGTGCGTTAGGGATAGAAACGGCATCCTTTTTAAGGGTTTTTGAGCGATATATAAGTGCATGAAATTAATTAAAAGGATAGTGTTGGGCCAGCGTTTTGCAAGGAGCCTTAAAAAGATATAGTGGATAGCCCGACCACGCCCTAAAGCGTGGTAACGCCCAAATAGAAAATAATAAAGATTCAATTTAAGTATTAAGCTTGGATGAGCCATGTTTTTGAACAACCATTCCTTTTATAGTTTGCGCTACGGCACCATGTCTGAAATAGAGCTTTTGGCACTGGCAAAAGAGAGTGGTTGCAGTACATTTCCGCTTACGGATATCAATAACACCTCTGGGTGCTTAAATTATATAAGGCGTGCTCCAGAATATGGTATTGCACCCGTAGTGGGGATAGATTTTAGGAACAGTGCGCAACAATGCTATGTATGTTTGGCCATCAATAATGAAGGGTTTTTGGAGCTGAACGATTTCCTGTCCAGGCATTTGCACGATGATGAGCCGTTTCCTGATGAGGCGCCCATGTTCCAAAAAGCGATAACCATTTATCCGTTTCGAAAATTATTGGAAATAGAAAAATATACGTTTTCTGAAAGCGAATATATAGGGGTGTCGCTGGACGATATCAATATGCTTCCATTTTCAAAATTGAACCAGCATAGGGACAGATTGGTTTTGCTACATACCATAAGCTTTAGGGGTAAACGTGATTTTAATGTTCATAGGCTGTTGAGGGCTATAGACAATAATCTGCTTTTGAGCAAGCTTCCAAAAGCGCAACAGGGCAAGTTGGCACACCAAATACTGCCTGGTTCCGAAGTTGAAAAATGCTTTAAGGATTATCCCCATATTATTGAAAACACATCAAATTTATTGAAGCAGTGCAGTATTGAGTTTGACTTTTCAAACACAAAAAAAAGTCAGAACTTATCAACACTTTATGGCTCCGAAGAAGTGGATTTCAATACGTTGAAGGCCTTGTGTTATGAGGGTTTGCCCAAACGATATGATGAGGTTTCAAAAACAATTAAACAGCGTTTGGAAAAGGAGCTGGACTTGATAAAAAAGCAGAATTACGTGAGTTTCTTTTTGATTAATTGGAGGATTATTCAATATGCAAAATCAAAGGGGTATTATTACGTAGGGAGGGGCAGTGGAGCTAACAGTATTGTTGCCTATTTGTTGCAGATTACTGATGTAGATCCTATAGAACTGGACTTGTATTTTGAGCGATTCATGAATTTATACCGTACCACGCCACCTGATTTTGATATTGATTTTTCAACATGGGATAGGGAGGATGTTACGCGTTTTATTTTTGAGGAGTTTAAAGGGGACGGGCAGGTAGCACTGTTGGGGGCTTATGTAACGTTTCAATATAAAGGAGCGGTGCGCGAGCTGGGCAAGGTGTTTGGGTTGCCCAAATATGAGATCGATAAACTATGTTCTGGAAAGTTTGATTATCGGCAATTGGATGATTTGTCCAAATTGGTATTGCGCTATGCCAAATATTTGGAGGGTCGCCCTAATTATGTCAGTATCCATGCGGCAGGTGTTTTGATTTCAGAACGGCCTATCCATTATTTTTCGGCAACGAATATGCCGCCCAAAGGGTTTCCAACGGTTCAGTTTGATATGCATATTGCGGAGGATGTCGGTTTGTACAAGTTTGATATTTTAGGGCAACGTGGCCTGGGAAAGATTAAGGATGCCATTGCTGTTATTGAGGAAAACAGGCCAGGGGTTGAGTTGCCCAATATTCATAATGCGAAGCCTTTTTTTGAAGACGATAGCATAAATGATATGATAGAGCAGGGTGAATGTATCGGTTGCTTTTATGTGGAGTCTCCAGCAATGCGCATGCTGATTAAAAAATTGGGGGTACGGGATTATTTAACGCTGGTTGCGGCAAGTTCTATTATTCGTCCGGGTGTAGCCAAAAGTGGCATGATGCGAGAATATATCCTGCGCCACAAAAACCCAGAACGCAGAAAAAGAGCCCATCCCGTATTGTGGGATATTATGCCAGATACTTATGGCGTAATGGTATATCAGGAAGATGTGATTAAGGTGGCGCATCATTATGCGGGATTGGATTTGGGCGAGGCTGATGTGCTACGGCGTGGTATGAGCGGAAAATACCGCTCCAGGGAGGAGTTCTTGGCGGTAAAGGAAATGTTTATTTCCAATTGCAGGGAAAAAGGAGAACGAGATGAGGTGATATTTGAGGTATGGCGACAAATTGAAAGCTTTGCTGGGTACGCATTTGCAAAAGGACATTCGGCATCCTATGCTGTAGAATCCTACCAAAGTTTGTTTCTAAAACATTACTACCCTTTGGAATATATGGTAGCCACGGTTAACAATGGAGGTGGGTTTTACAGGACTGAATTGTATTTTCACGAAGCCAAAAAATGGGGAGGGGTTGTGCATCCGCCCTGCATCAATCGAAGCCGTATTGAAACCGTTATTGAGGGTGTAGATATTTATCTTGGGTTTCAGCATTTACAAGGGTTTGAAAGGCGTAATATGGTCAATATATTACAAGCTAGGGTACATGGCAATTTTATGTCGCTGGACGATTTTATGGAGCGTGTCCCCGTGTCCATAGAGCAATTGGATATACTGATTAGGGTTAATGCATTTAGAAGTTCGGGGATAGACAAACGAACGCTATTATGGGAAGCCTATTATAAATGCCATCATTTGGCCATTGATGAGATGCAACCACAATTATTTAGATTGGGGGCGAGAGCTTTTGAATTGCCAAAATTTACCATTACCCAATTAGAGGATGCTTTTGATCAGCTGGAGTTGCTCAATTTTACACTTTATGATGTGTTTTCGCTATTGGAAAAATCGCCTACTAATAGGCTTTTAACAAAGGATTTAGCAGTTTACAAAGGTAGGGTGGTAACTATTTATGGCTATTTGATTACCGCAAAAAACACAAGTACGCACAAAGGAGACCGTATGCATTTCGGAACGTTTTTGGACCAAGAGGGGGAGTGGCTGGATACGGTACATTTTCCCCCCGTGGCTAAACGATATCCGTTTAGGGGCAAGGGGGTGTATCGTATTACAGGAAAGGTAGTAGAGGAGTTTGATTTTTTGAGTGTTGAGGTTATCCAACAAGAACGGATGGCATATATAGCCGATCCACGCTTTAGCAGTGCTAACGTAAAAAATACGGAGCAACAAAAAATATCTGTACCAAGCGGACAGGCTTATAAGCGTTTAACAACATAATATAAAAGCGAAGATTGAATTATAGCGCAACTACAGTTCCGAAGGGCAAACAAAATCAGTAGTTGGTAAGTCCGTCTTTTTCATGGCTCCAAAACCTCCGGCAATATCAATGATATTGCTAAACCCACGTGCTTTCAAAATTGAAGATGCGATTACCGAACGATAGCCACCTGCGCAGTGCACATAATAGGTGTTTTTAGGATTTACTTTGTTCATATTGTCGTTGATATAATCCAGGGCAAAATGTTGCACGTTGTCACCTTCCAAATGTTCGGAAGTATATTCACCATCTTTTCTAACGTCCAGTACGTTTATGTTTTTACTTCTAAAATCTTCTGAAAATTGTTCCGCAGATATGGATGCTATCGCCTCGATATCCTTTCCTGCCTTTTTCCATGCTTCGATGCCTCCGTCTAAATAGCCCAATGTATTATCATAGCCAACGCGAGATAATCGAGTTACCGTTTCGGCTTCCCGACCTTCGGGAGTTATCAACAAGATAGGCTGTTTTAAATCGGTAATCAATGCGCCAACCCATGGGGCAAATCCACCATTCAATCCAATGAAAATGGAGTTAGGGATATGTGCTTTTACAAATTCCTGCTCGGTTCTTACATCAAGAACCAGCGCATCTTCATTATTTGCAACTGCTTCAAAATCATTTGGGTTAAGTGGTGTGTCACCTTTTTTAAGGACCGTCTCAAAGGTGTCGTAGCCCATTTTGTTCATCATCGCATTTTTAGCAAAATATTGAGGTGGAGGCGCTATGCCATCTAGGACTTCTTTCACAAATTCTTCCTTGCTCATATCAGCTCGTAATGCATAGTTAGTTTGTTTTTGATCGCCTAAAATACCAACGGTTTCTTTACTTAAGTTTTTTCCGCAAGCGGAACCTGCGCCATGTGCCGGATATACAATGACATCATCGGGTAAGGTCATTATTTTGTTGCGTAAAGAATCATACAGCATGCAAGCTAAATCCTCTTTGGTTAAATCAGACTTAATAGCTAAATCAGGTCGGCCAACATCTCCCAAAAACAAGGTGTCGCCAGAAAAAATGGCATGCTCTTTTCCGTTTTCATCCAATAATAAATAGGTTGACGACTCTAATGTATGTCCCGGTGTGTGCAATACTTTTATGGTAACATTTCCAAGTTTAAATTCCTCATTATCCTCAGCCGTATGAATGTCGTAAGTAGTTTCGGCTCCAGGGCCATACACAATTGTAGCGCCCGTTTTTTTTGCTAAATCTACATGACCGGAAACGAAATCTGCGTGGAAATGGGTTTCAAAAATATATTTGATTTTGGCATTTTCTTTTTCTGCTTTGTCCACATATTGTTGGGTTTCCCTTAAAGGGTCAACTATGGCAACTTCGCCATCAGATTCAATATAATAGGCACCTTGGGCCAAACATCCGGTATATATCTGTTCTATTTTCATCTATTCTATTTTCTTTTTCAAAATTAATAAACCTAGCGCGTACGCTTTGTAACTTATATTACTTTTAAAGTAATTTTAACTCTTTGTAAATGATGTAAGTAGCCATTATCAAAATAAAATAGCCAAAGCTTTTTTTGAGCTTTTTTCCGCTGATAAATTTTGAAAGGAAGACTCCTATAATAATGCCCAACACCGCAATTGCAGTAAAAGTCAAAAGGAATACCCATTCAATTTCTAACGTTTGGACGTCACCTAAAAAGCCAATTAAGGAATTTACGGTTATGATAATAAGGGAAGTCCCTACTGCTTTTTTCATCGGAATGTTTGCCCAAAGCACAAGAGCAGGAACGTAAAGAAAACCTCCCCCGGCACCGATAATTCCCGTGATTGTCCCGATAATTAATCCTTGAACAAACGTTTTATAATAAGGTTGGCCGAAATTATTGGCACCAGTTTTGGTGTTGTTTTTAATCATCGAGTAGGAGGCGATAATCATAATGATAGCAAAGAAAATCATGATGCCCATGTCCTTAGTGAAATTAAAATCGCCTGCGCTGAACAGCCTTTCTGGAATACTGGGGAGTAAATAACGCCTTGACAAATACACTGCTATAAACGACGGAAACGAAAACACCAAGCCGGTCTTAAAATCCACTAACCCCTCCTTATATTTTTGAAAAGTGCCTACCAAGGAAGACGTGCCAACAACAAATAAGGAATAGGCGGTGGCAACAATGGGATTATACCCTAGAATATAAACCAGAACAGGCACCGTTAGAATAGAACCACCTCCACCAATTAAGCCCAAAACCAGACCAACGATTAGCGCACCGATGTATCCAAAGATTTGGGAAGTATCCATTTAGTGTGGTAATTTGTTTTTTATAATTCCGTAGATAAATGTACCGAATACAGCTGAAGCGATAACTATAGCCATGCTCCAGATACCCGTACCGAGGAGTACGAACATGGGACCGGGACATGCCCCAATAAGAGCCCATCCCAAACCGAAAATAGCACCGCCAACTATCAATCTTACAAATCCACCTTCTTTTTTGGGTACAAAAATATCGGCTTTAGCTATACTTTTGATTCTACCACCTTTTGAGAGTTGTAAAAACAGAATACCAGATGCAACGGCGGTACCTATGATCCCATACATATGAAACGACTGAAATCGGAACATTTCGTAAATACGGTACCACGATACCGCCTCGGATTTTACCAATACAATTCCGAAAAATATGCCGACCAATAAGAATTTCAAGAACTTCATAATTAAAATATTAGGGGTAAGAGAAGGTTAGCCATAATAAGTCCACCAATGAAAAAGCCGATAACAGCTATCAATGATGGTTTTTGCAAACTACTTAACCCTGTAATAGCATGCCCTGAGGTACAACCTCCAGCATAGCGTGTTCCGAAACCAACCAGTAAACCACCCACTACTAAAAGCATTAAGGCTTTTGGGGATGATAGCACATCCAAACTGAACATTTCGTTGGGCACTAAGGTTTTGCCCGGGTTTGCAAAGCCCATATTTTGAAGTTCAGCGGTCGTTATCGGGTTTAAATCCGTGCCAGAATCATTGGAGAGAAATTGAATGGCCGTAAAACCTCCGATGATTGCGCCAATAACAACAGTTAAATTCCATAACTGATCTTTCCAATTCGTTTTAAAATAGTCAGAAAATTGTTCGGCACCGACGATGGTACACATTGTCTTTAAATTTGTAGACATGCCAAAAGTCTTTCCAAAGTATAGCAGTAAAGCTAAGACAATAGCAATTAATGGCCCAGAAACATACCATGGCCATGGGTCAAGAATTATGTTCATACCTGTTTATTTATGAGCAAATTTAAGATGCTCTGTGAATTTCCTTTGTAATAAATGTTACTTAGGATGCTATATCCATTGTATCTTATATTATTAACCCGTTGTGCATTTTAAATAATGCTAGTTTTAATATTGTTGATATTTCTATCAAAGACAAAC
>NZ_JBHULY010000025.1:0-164342 GCF_042684665.1 Hyunsoonleella rubra
TACTGCAATCCGTGGGAGAGTAGGTCGCCGCCTTTTTTGAAGGTCCAATTACAATCGTAGTTGGACCTTTTTTTTTGCCCTTAATTTCAATATCTTTAATACCAATACGTACAAAACGAGATCTCTTCCAATTATGTTGTACACCATAATAGATGTTGAAACGACGGGAAAGAGCAATTATAAATATGGTTATATTACTTTAATTAATTCCCATCACAATTTAAAATTCCTTCATTAGCACCAAAAATTAGCGTGAATGGCAAATCATATTCTTCTCCCTCATCCGTCTCACTTAGAAATACACCTGTAATATTTGCCTCTAAATATTGATTCTTCCACTTTATAGTAGCATTAAAGCTTGTGGGGCCAAATCCACCTTTTATATTAAAGCATTGAATAGGCATTTTAAGAGTTTGCGGCGTTTGGGTACCGCTAGTAACTTTTGTTTCTCCTTCCCCCGGTAAAAATTCGTTTGGAATATAAATCCAGATTTCCTCATCGAGTATATTATCGAAGTCATTATGCAGACGAATATCCATGCCTGTATCAGAAACAGTATACCATGCTATATCATAAGACGCTGAGGCCTCATTGGTTGAATAGCTCCAGTAACATGAGCATGCCCCAACAACTTCTATCTCAAGGGTATCAAATATTTCTGGGTTACTCTGTAATTCAGCTTTTATGATATATTTACCTGCTTCATTTGGTGCTGTAAAAATGCCTTCTTGCGATATGGCAAAATTTTGTCCGGATTCATTTTGTGCAGACCATTTAACTTCTTTGTCCTCTCCTTCTACGATTACATTAAAATCCTTCTCATCTCCAACCTGAAAGCAACCGAAAAGATCATCGGTGTAAACTGTAATTTGGGAATCATTTATTATTATTTCGGCGGTGATGGGATTTGCATACTGCGTCCCTCTAAAACATTGGGTGGATTTAAATTCGGCTGTCACGGTGAAAGGGTATTTACTTGGGTCTGTTGGAGTTTGAAGCGTAAATTTTTGGATAGTATCTAAAGATACTCCTTCTCCTGCTTGGAGAAAACCCTCTGGGGAATTCACAACAAGATCTAAATTTATGGTGTTTTTTAAATGTGCATCTAGGCTAACAATGTCACCTGGTTTTATGATATGAGGATTGGTTGTTGGTTTTGCCCATTTAAGCTCCACTGGTGTTAGCTCTATGTCTGTAGTAACCGATATGGTTTGCTGAGAAAAATATTCGGGACGCAAACTTATCTCTAATACATCTTTTCCTGTGTTTACTGGGTAAAATTCTATGCCACCATCAATTTTATAGTCCGCTTCAAAAATATTATTTAATGGGTTGGCCTTGATGTATTTATGGTTCAATACATCAATGGGGCCACATTCTATGGCTTCTATTTTTAGTTGGTCATTTTCCCAAAAGCCTTGATCGGCCAGATTTTTTAGTTGCTTAATCGTAAAGACCCTAGATAACTTAAAACCAAATTCTTCGATATACTCATTTAAATGTTTCTCCAAATACTCCTTCCATGGAGTACCTTCCTCTTTTTGTTTTATTTTTCTAGTTGATAAAATGCTGGCCAGTTGAAGTGCGGATTCATAAATCGTTTTTGGCATAAACCAATCATTGCTGGCCGCGTAAACATGGGCCTTATCCATAGGGATTGGACAAGCTACTTCTTCTAAAAACTTGGTTTTGGTTATATTAACCTCAAATCGAGTAAAATGTGATAAGCGGGTTTTGCTGTAAGCTTCTTCTATTTTTTGAATAGCAAAAACAATTGTACTTAAAATATCTCCAGCGGTGCCAACTCTTCCGGGTGCCAACCCAGTTATGGTGGCCAAATCAGATAAGTCTTTAAAGTATTCCCCTGTAGGGTTTTTGGGATCGGAATATTCTGTGTTTGCAGCAGATTTCATTTGAGAGGCCAAATCCTCAGCGTCCACACCCTTACACCTTTCTGAGTTTTTTTTTTCACTATTTTTTTCGTCCTTTGTGTTATTGCCCTGCTTACCAGTAAAATTGGACATAGTTAAATTTACATGGCCTAAAACCTCATATTTTTTTAGTAAACGGTTAGTAAGGTCAATGATTGTGGCTTTGTCCTGACTTTCCCCCGTCCAGTTTTTGTCATTATTCAAAAAAGGTATCAAGGCAAATTCAGCGTCTTCATTATGCAATAAATTATAAAGCATTGCAAATGGCACATCCGTTGGTTCAATGTTTGCTAAATCTCCAGATAAAAGGGCTTCATCTATATTTAGGTAATCCGTGCGCTGTTTTAAAAGCTGTTTAAGGCCTAAGGTCACCTTATCTGTGTAGCCGTCTGCCTCGGGCAATTCTAAAATCGTTATTGATTTTGTATTACATATTAATTCATCTGATAAATTTTTTACGATAACCTGTAGCTCACCTCCTTCAATCGGATGTTGAGGATGAACTGGAGCAATTATAAAAGATTTACCACTTTCATCTAGGCCAACGCTTGTACTTACCTCCGTAAAGGTATCATTATACCAAAATTCAACAATTAGATTATCTTCTTGTTTTTCATCAATTCCTTCGATAAAAACTTTTTCCGATGGATATGCAGTGCCTTGATTTAAAACGAGTTGATTGCATTCAATTTTTTGTTGTTCACTATGATTTTCTTCCTTGCTACAGGCTAATAGTGTTAAAACTAATAATGTTGATAGAATGGTTGATCGCATTTTGGTTGGTTTTATATGTGAGAGTAGATTTTTTAAAGGTCAAAAAAGTAATGTATGGCAGATTGTAATTAATGAACTTTCCCTTTATAACTTTTGCTTTGTAGGATAAAATACTTTATGTGAAGCCTTCTTTTTGGTTCGGTTGTTTCATGTAGTATCATTCTGAAGGGTTAAGGTTTGTTTAGCTGAAAAAGCAAAAAAAAGAGAGCCACTTTAGTTGCCTTCGGTTAACTCTCCTTTTCCATCACTGATTAATAGCATTTTAAATATTTTCAGCTCATTCTCTATTAAAGAATATGGACTTTATTACTTGTTCCTTTTGGGTAATTCTTAAATTATAAGTCCCTTTTTTCAGATGGTCTATGCTTAGATAGACCACATTTTTTTGGTTACTTTCTTTTTCAAAAACGTCCTCCTGGGTCACGAAAGTTATGTATTGAGAATTATTATGCTGTAAAATTACAAGGAGGGTTTCAAACGGGATAAAACATATGTAACAAATAATGTCACATACGTAACAAACCTTGATCTTACTTGGGGTTGTAGGTATTTGGGGTGGTGTTATAGGCTTCCTTAAAACACTTTATGAAATAGGAAACGGAGTTAAAACCGACTTGGTAAGCCACCTCAGAAACTGTTAAACCAGATTCGTTCAAAAGGGTAACGGCGGATTTTAGGCGTTGTGATCTTAAAAACTGCGAAGTTGATAATCCAGTAAGCGCTACAAGTTTTCTGTGCAGTTGCATTCGGCTCATGGCCATGTGTTTACTGAAACTCTGAGCATTAAATTCTGGATTATCTAAATGCGCTTTTAAAGCTTCCTCTACTTGTTTGATAAATATTTCATCCAGATTTGTAATAGCAATATCTTTCGGTTTCAAAACTGAATGTTGCGTATATCTTTTTTGAAGCGATTTACTGAGTGTAATAAGATTTTCAACCCGTTTTAGTAGAATTTTTGAATTAAAAGGTTTGGTAATAAAATCATCCGCGCCCACTTGCAGTCCCTCCAGTTCATTGGTTTCTCCTGTTTTGGCGGTTAGTAGAATAAACGGGATGTGGCTAGTAAGCGTATTTGTTTTTAAAGCGTTGCATAGTTCGATCCCATTCATTTCTGGCATCATTATATCGCTTATGATTAGGTCAGGAACGTTTTCGATGGCTTTTTCCAACCCTTTTTTTCCATCAGGAGCTTTAAGAACTTTATATTTTGGTTTTAATATGGATTGTATATAAGACCTGAGTTGAGAATTATCCTCAACCACCAAAACAATTGGTTTGTGATTTAAAGTAAGTTCTCCTTGTGCATTAGTTTCATCTGAATCATCAATTGATAAGGCTTCATCTTTTGGATTTATAACCTCGCTAATGTCATGTTCTTCAAAAGCGGATTTTTCTATTGGCAGGGTTACGGTAAACTGAATATCATCTTTATTGATGCTATTGGCTAAAATGCTTCCTTTTGCCAGGGACACCAGCTCTTTAACCAACGCTAAGCCAATCCCAACGCCATCCGCATTGGGGTTGATTTGGTAAAACCTATTGAATAATTGATTGATGTCCTTGGGGTCAATTTTGCTTCCGTTGTTTAAAATAGTAATTACTAAATGACCGTCCTGTCGCACTACTTTTAAAGCGATATACCCTTTTTTTGGCGCGTATTTTATGGCATTAGCCAAAAGGTTCACCATGATTTTTTCAATAACATCCTTATCATACCAAGCATTCTCTATTTCGTCGATATTAGATTTAAATTTTATTCTCTTTTGCTCAATTTGATACTTGAAACTACTAGTTAATTGGTTGATTAAAATGGAAAGGTTTCCTCTTTCCACTTTTAGTTTGGAGTAGCCAGTTTCCAATTTAGCCAAGTCAATCAGCTGATCTACTAAATTTAGGAGGCGTTCGGCATTATGTTTTATTAATGAAAGTTCCTCTCGGTTTTCTTGAGAAATCTCGGATTGCGCCAACTGATTTTTGGCCGGACCTAGAATTAAAGTGAGCGGTGTTCTGAATTCATGCGAAATATTGGTGAATAGCCTGGTTTTAAATTCATCCAAGTTTTTCAGGCGTTGCGTTTCGGCATGCTCCAATTGCAATTGGGTTTTGATATGCCATCGCCATTTAATATATCTATAAATAATAATACCTAAAAGTAAGGCAAGGCAAGCATATATGATTCGTGCCGTTAGCGTATTGTACCATGCACGCTGGATAGTAAAGGAGTAGGTGGCCGGTGTTTCGTTCCAGATGCCATCATAATTACTAGAAATGACTTTAAATGTGTATGTGTCTGGCGAAAGATTCCCGTAATAAGCGGTATTGTTATTACCAACCTCTATCCAATCTTTGTCATGACCCACCAACATATATTTAAAGGTGTTGAGTTCGGGTTGCGAGAAATGCAAACTAGCAAAAGAAAAGGTCAATGAATTTTCCTTGTGGCTAAATTGTTGGTCTAAATTCCTTTCAATCGGCTCATTAAATAGTGACAACCCCGAAATAATAGTTTTTGGTTTCACTTGATTGAGTGTCAATTGCTCAGGTTTAAACCAGTTGATACCGTCCAATCCCCCAAAATATAGCATTCCATAATCATCTTTAGTATAGGCCCCAGTATTAAATTCAAAGGCTTGCAAACCGTCGTATTGGTCGTAATTTGTAACCGACACTCCCGAATCCGTTTCAGAAAACATAGTGATGCCGCGATTTGAACTCAGCCAAAGATTATTGTTTTTATCGGGAAGAATTCCGTAAATCACATTATTGGGTAAACCGCCAACAGTGGTATAATTGATAGCGGTTTGGCTTACCGGGTTGTATTTTATTAAACCACTACCGTTGGTGCCCGCCCACAATACCATTTTTTCGTTATCCCATAACAGTGATTTTATTTTATCTGGAATACCATTAATGCGTTTAATTATTTTTGTTTTTGTGTTTAGTAGGCAAATCCCGTTGTCTTCGGTACCTATCCAAAGTTCATCGCCTTTTCCTTTTGTGATGACTCTTATATTATCGCTGGAGATTGAATTCTTGTCAGTCAGGTCGTATAGGTAATTTTCCTTGACACCTTCTTTTTTGTTAAACAGAATAAGTCCCTGACCTCCAGTTGCCAACCATATATTGCTTTCGTCTTCCTTTAATATGCACCAAACGGCATTTGTACTAAGAGCAGGGGTGGTGTTTTCATTGAAATGATCGATAGAACCGTTACCGTTTATAATATCCAGTCCATTGTCCTGAAAACCGACCCACAGTTCATCGTTAACGAAGTTCAGGCTCATGACTCGATTCGAATTTAATTTGGAATTTGCTGTGGTTATCGTTTTGTAAGTGTTGGTTTTTAAATCAATACTGGTGAGGCCCTTTCCCGAAGTACCCACCCAAATCACGTTGTTTTTGGGATTCACACAGATAGCACGGGCCACGTCTACATTTGTGCCCAAAGGCAACTGATTGTTGGTGAGAACATTAAATTTCAGTAAATGTTCATCATAATAACTTAGGCCTCCGCCGTCAGTGCCGACCCAAATATTTCCCGTATTGTCTTCAAAAAGACTAAGTGCATCATTATAATGCAGGGCATAAGGATTGTTTTGCTGAACGGTATAGTTATCAATTTTATGTCTTTTGAAATCGATGATGTAAACGCCCCGTCCATAAGTGGCCAGCCAAAGGCGTTGGTGTTTATCGGCCAATATGGCTTCAATATTCAAATTGGTGGGCAAGGGCTGATTTTCAAAACCCTTAAAACGATGCAACTTGGTATGATTTTCATCCAAATAAAAAAGCCCGTAGCTGTAGCTACCAACCCAAATACGGCCGTCCGAAAGCTGTTCAATACAGCTGTAATTTATAGGATTATCAATGTTCGAGGTAATCTTCCTATAACCAAGGTCGTACTTTGAAATTTTTAAAACGCTGTTTGACGTGCTGGCAAAAATGGTGTCCTTGTCCTCTAGAAAGGAATAAGTTGTTTTAGACTCATCTTCCCAAGAAAGAATTTGAGTGGTGTCTTTAGTTTTCGAATTAACATGATACAAACCATTACCAAAAGTGCCGACAAAGTAATTATGGGCGTCATCTTGAAAAATGGTACTTGCGTTTTTTATATTGGAAATACCTCGGAAACTATCGGTCTCTACATTAAATTTTTCAAGATTCCCAGAGTTCGAAATGATCCATAGTTGATTGGTTTTATCGGAATAAACCTTTCCTAATTTGCTATGTGTAATCTTGGTGACGTCCTCAAATTGCTTGTTATAAATCTTAAATCGTTTGCCGTCGTATTTATTAAGGCCATCCTGAGTGGCAAACCACATATAGCCAATACTGTCTTGGGCGATACTCACTATGCTATTCTGTGACAAACCTTGATCAACGGTTAAGTTATGAAAGGCAATAGGATCCAAAACGAGATTTGTCCCCGTTGTTTCTAACTCAGTGTTTTGGCCCGTTAGTATTATCGGCAAAAGCACTAAAATGAATAGTATGTAATTGTAAACTCTAATAAAACATGTGTTTACATAAATATATGAAAGAAATTTAAAGATAGTCGAAATTTGAACGGAAAGTCTTTATCGGCTATATTATGCCTTGACTATCAACTAAAAGACATAGAAGTAATTAAGTGGGCAATACTTGGAACAAAAAACCCAACTCTTTTATAGAGTTGGGTATCTAAATATTAGGACTGAGGTTTTAGTACTTCGTAAGTCTAATTGTTTGAATGCCGTCACTATGCACTATTCTCACCATATAAACACCGCTTTCAAGGTTTGAACCGAAGGTATAAACTTTGTTTCCGCTGAATTGGTTCTTGTGCACCAGTCTATTATTAATGTCGAAAACAAAAATATCCGTGTTGCCTATTTCCTTTTGCGATATCAATTTTATATTGAAATCTGTCTCACTTGGATTAGGCCAAAAATCAATTGTAAGTGTGGTTCCTGATGCCTCATCATTCTTAGAAATACTTTCTTTGGCTTTGGCATTTCCTTTTTGATGCACTATAATTGAGCCACCAGAAATGGCCAATGTGGCATCTGCGTTATCATCATCACCTAATTGGTTGTCGTACACCACGATTTCTGTAATGGCATCCCAAATTTTAATTCTGAAAGTATCGTCTCCTCCTTTCTTTGATTCATCTTTGGCTGAAATAATGAATTTATAATACCCTTGATTATTAATGGTTCCAGAACCTTTAAACATAGCTTTTGTGCCGGCAACAATCAACCATTCATAGACTGAACTTTTAAAATTAAGATTACCTGCATGGAATTGAAATTCAGTATGACCATCTGGAATGGTCTTCCCTTTTTTATACTTCGAAACGAATCCAAAATTTGCTTTTCCGACAAGTGATGGATCTGGAAGATAAGCCCCTAAAGGTGAATCAATCCAACCTCCACCAGTAACAAACCCTCCACTAGAATCATAAATCACTACATATTTGAAGGATTCAGACGTTTCATTATCACAAATATCAGTTATGGTTAACTTTACTTCATAAACTCCAGGATTTTGATAAGTATGGTTCCCTGAAATCATAGGTTCAGAAATCGCTCCATTTGAAGTAGTACCATCGCCCCAATCCCATATAGCAGATGCAATTTCACCACCTGTATAATCTGCAATTGCACTAATATTAGTCCCCATCGGTCGCGGGTCGGCTGGCAAATTTATGGAGGTAATTATTAGGGCATCACAATCAGTATCGTCACAAACATCTCCTATACCATTATTATCACTGTCAACTTGGTCTGGATTAGGGTGGTTAGGACAATTATCGATGCAGTCTGGAATGGTGTCGCCATCAGAATCCAAATTATCATCAAAACCGGGGCAAATATCGCTGCCGTCGCAGACACCATCACCATCGGTATCACCGGAGGCATCATCGCCGGTACAGACGTCACAGCCATCGGGGACACTGTCGCCATCAGCATCGGCAAGGTCATCAAAGCCCTCACAGGCATCCAAACAATTAGGCACGCCATCACCGTCACTATCGTTGGAAACGCCATTCGCATCCACGTCCAAGGGACAAGGCGAATTGACCTCAAGGTCGTCGCAATCGTTGACCCCGTCGTTATCGGTATCTACTGAATTGTCGCAGGAATCGCAGAAGTCCGGAATGCCGTCGCCGTCGGAATCCAAGTTATCGTCCCCGCCGGGACAGATGTCGTTCGAGTCGCAGACCCCATCGTTATCGGAGTCGTCTGCAGGATCCAATGGGCAGGGGTCGCTGTCGTCGCAGACACCGTCACCATCGGTATCGCCAGAGGCATCATCGCCAGTACAAGCGTCACAGCCATCGGGGACATTGTCACTATCGGCATCGGCCAAATCATCAAATCCCTCACAGACATCCAAACAATTGGGCACGCCATCACCGTCACTATCGTTGGAAACGCCATTCGCATCCACGTCCAAGGGACAAGGCGAATTGACCTCAAGGTCGTCGCAATCGTTGATCCCGTCGTTATCGGTATCCACGGAATTGTCGCAGGAATCGCAGAAATCGGGTATGCCGTCGCCGTCGGAATCCAAGTTGTCGTCCCCGCCCGGACAGATGTCGTTGGAGTCGCAGACCCCATCATTATCGGAGTCGTCTGCAGGGTCCAATGGGCAGGGGTCGCTGTCGTCGCAGACACCGTCACCATCGGTATCGCCGGAGGCATCATCGCCGGTACAGACGTCACAGCCATCGGGGACATTGTCACTATCGGTATCGGCCAAATCATCAAAGCCCTCACAGACATCCAAACAATTTGGAATACCATCACTATCGCTATCGTTCGAAACGCCGTCCGAATCCACATCCAATGGACAAGGTGAATTGACCTCAAGGTCGTCGCAATCACTGACCCCGTCGTTGTCGGTATCCACGGAATTGTCACAGGAATCGCAAAAATCGGGTATGCCGTCCCCGTCGGAATCAATGTTGTCATCCCCGCCCGGACAGATGTCGTTGGAGTCGCAGACCCCATCGTTATCGGAGTCGTCGGCAGGGTCCAATGGGCAGGGGTCGCTGTCGTCGCAGACACCGTCACCGTCGGTATCGCCAGAGGCATCATCGCCCGAACAGACGTCACAACCATCGGGAACACTGTCCCCATCTGCATCCGCTAGGTCATCAAAGCCAGCACAGATATCATCACAATCTGGAACGGTATCTCCGTCGCTATCGGCAATCGTTCCAGAACATCCACAATCATCATCATAGAGGTCATTTACGGTACAAGGATCACCATCGTCACATGGCGTACCTATTAGATTGGCATCGCAGTTATCACAACCGTCGGGAATACCATCACCATCGGTATCTATAGTGTCATCGAAACCAGGACATTGGTCATCGGAATCACAGACCCCATCGTTATCGGAATCATTTAAAAAGTCAAGTGGACAAGAATCACATTCGTTTGGAATACCATCATCATCCGTGTCTGCCAAATCATCTCCATCAGGACAAATATCACATGCGTCACCTACACCATCTCCGTCGCTATCCAGTTGGTCGGGATTGGAATTATCTGGGCAATTGTCGCAATTATCAGGAACTGCATCGCTATCGGCATCGGCCAAATCGTCAAAGCCAGGACAGACATCTTCACAATCGGGAATAGTGTCGCCGTCGCTATCTATGTCATCCACTAGAATTTCGCCTTCAACGGTTATCGATAAGCCTGTGTTGTCAGTTACCGTGAGCATATACGTGCCTGGACCACCTGTGATGGCGTTCAAAACAGAACCATCACTCCATTTATACGCGTAGGGCGGAGTTCCACCACTAACATTGGCTGTCAGACTACCGTTAGTCGCATTGTTGCAGCTTGGTGTAGATTCAATGTCAACATTCAAATTTCCAAGTTGGAAGGAAGCTTCATTATCTTCATAATTGTATTCAAAAGGATTGGAATTAACAATTCTTGCGATAATAGTAGTGTTATTATCAAGAACGTTCCACGGGAATTGGATGGTTGTATTCTCGCCGGTATTCAAGTCTATTGGAATTGGACCAAAAATTTGAATTTCATTTAGGGCATTATCGACATAATAAAATAATACATCAGCATCAACTGCCGCATTGCCCTCATTTTCAATAGTTGCTGAGATATCAATACTATCTGCAAGGTTTGGTGACAGATCCGAGCCTGTAAATGCCGTGAAAATCAAATTGCCCGCATCGCCTACTATTATGGCTCTGGTAGCCTCATTGTTGAGTTCATCTGATTCATTTATATCCTCAGCACAATCAATTTCGGCTGAAAGCACATGGGCTCCTGCGATGGTTGAGGAATAGGTTGACGTTAAGGAAATAGTATTATTCATTCCTGTTAACAGTCCGCCAACATTAGGAACCGTTTCGATAAGCGTACCATCGGCATATACACAAAGCTCCATTTGATCCCCTGCATTGGATGCGCCAATGTTTTCGTAGGTGACATCAATGTTGATAGCTTCGCCAATATCTGGATTTAATTCTGATGGATTAATATATTGTGCCAAAATGCGCATATCCGGTAAGTTCGTGACGTTAACTTCTACAGTTTTGACATTGTTGGTCTCATCACATTCTAAGTACCCATTCGTTGGATCCAGAGTTGCAGTTACCGTATAAATCCCAGCCTGCGGGAAGATGAATGGGACGGGTAAATCGGCCCGATACGGACAATTACAATTCGATTCTAGATCGTTGAGAGTCACCGTTCCAGCATTTACGGTTCCTGTTAACCCAGGGCCACTGACTTCATATAAAACCTCTAGAGCACTAGCGTCATAAAGGCCTGTAAGTTCAAAGCCCATTGAAAAGTAAACCGGTTTATTTATGGGTTGGATAATATCCCAAAAGTTATCGTCTACGCAGGATGTAGTATCAAATGCAAAATCCCAACACAAATCTCCCGATCTGGAATTGTCCAGTTCATTGCTTTCTGTAATATCATCATTGGCATCAATATTTACCGTTAAGGTTTCCGTACCCGATTGCACAGTTGAGCCATCAATACTTACGGTAGTATTAGCTCCTGGAGAAAGGATACCATTATATGTAGCCGTCAGTACTTGCCCTCCACTAAATACAAAATCCACATCAAAAGGACCTGTGGCCGTACCATCACCTTTATTATATATTTGTGCGGAATAGGTAGAAGTGCCTGGGAAAACAGGATCTACACTGACGTCAATTTTGTCATCATCGCAAGTTTCTGGATAGAAAGTGAGATTTGGGATACAATTAGAAACTGTTTGACTAAACGTTATAGTATTATTGGTTTCGTCAAATTCATCGATATCATTATTGCTGTCTGCTATCAATTCAAATTCATAGGCTCCTGCTGTGCTATAAGAAAATGGTTCGGTAAAGCTGTAAGTGTCATCAGCGTCAATACCTGAAACGTTTTCGGTTATGGTCTGAATTAAAGACCCGTCCAAATACACATTTACCAATGTTGTGAAAGCACCTGTGTCAACCGTATTTGCATTGGATAAAGTAAAGGTCACCTCCGTTGGGGCATTATCTATACAAGGTACGGTTCTAGGTGGCCCTCTAACAACTCCCAAATTAGGAAGAATGGGGTCAACATAAATTACAGCACAATCGTAGTTATTGTTTTCGAAACTTTCGGTAATTATCAATTGGGCATCCGCAAAAGCACATATTGAAAAACTTCCACTTGTATTATATACGATATTTGAAAAAGTGGTAGTAAAACTTTCTCCCGGATTAAGTTCAGGAATGATTGCATCTGCAATGGTTGGGTTTCCACCACTATTACTAATATCTAAAAGACTGGTAACGGTAGTTGCCGCACAACCGATATTTCTCACCGTAATAGTACCCGAAATGCTTTCACCACTCAATATAGTGTTGTTAGAAAGGGAAACGGTGGTTTCCAAATCTGGCAAACAAGGTGGTTCAATGATTTCAAAAGAAGTGGATTCTGTAGTACTTAAGGTGAAATCCGTTATAGTAACATTTGCAGTATAGGTTCCCGCAACTAATGGCACAGGAACACTAAAGCAATAATCCCCATTGGCATTGGTATATGTGGTATAGCTTGCGCCAGTTTCTGAAATTTCGATAGTAACGGTTGCACCCGCTACACTTGGATCAGAAAGTGATACAGCGGTATCCGTATAAATGGCATTACCACATATATTTACAGTATTTCCAAAACTGTTGTATGCAGGATTAGGGCTGGCATTGGCCGTTAAAACGATATTGCCCGGTACGTTAAAGTCCCCATTGGTAAATGGTCGTACTGCCGTATTGTTGGTTTCAATGGTTTCTGCAATAACATTGGTGTGGTCAATACTCACCAGCATTGGGTTCCATCCATCTGTTGGAGGGGTGGTGATCAACCAAGATAACGTGGTACTGCTATTTGCTGGCAAAATGGGTACAGTAATGTCTGGATAAACCGTTCCCGGTTCAGCCTGATTTTCAAGATGAACATCAAAGTTGAGGGCATCAAAATCTGAAATGTTATGAATTGTTGCGAATACTGTTATTTCCGAACTTACGTCAGGATTGGGATTACTGAAGGTAATATCGTTGGCAAAAATTTGCAAATCCGGTAACACAAGAACATCAGGATAATTAAACGGCCCAAGCGTCGAGCTACATGCGCCGTTGATAATCTGTACAGAACTTTCCCAATTGGTGCTTGCTGGTAGGGCAGGAACGGAAACAGAGTAACGTTTGCCATCACTGGTGTTTGTGTCATTGATATCCACCTCGGTCATTATCAAGGTAAGATCGTTGGGGTCGGTTAAATTGCCATTGCCTTCAAAGTCTAATAATAACCTTGGAAAAGTGGCTGGAGGCAAGTTATTACCAGCATCCGCATATACTACTTCAAAAGTAAAGCCAGTGTCGGTGCCTCCAGAAAGGGGATAGACCAATGCAGAGGTAAAATTAGCTGTGCCACTAAATTGTAGAGACGGATTATTGGGGTTAAAGTTGGAGTTGGTATCATCGCAGTCCGTATTATCAGCGACATAGCCTGAAGGTTGGGAGCAAGCCAGAGTGCTGTTTCCGGCATCTCCAAAACCGTCACCATCGGTATCGGCATACCAAGTGGTTTGTCCTGTAATATCTGGATCATCATTGTCAACTAATCCATCACAATCGTTGTCAATGCCATCACAAATTTCAGGAGCAGTTGGAAATTTGGTATTATCGGCATCATCACAATCGGTATTGTTTATGACAAAACCCGCAGGTTGGCTACAGGACATAGTACTATTGTTGATGTCTCCAAAACCATCACCGTCAGTGTCTGCATACCACGTAGTTAATCCAGTGGCATCAGGATCTGCGTCATCAATTAAGCCATCACAATCATTATCAATCCCATCACATACTTCTGGTGCAAGAGGAAAGACGGTATTGTTGTTGTCATTACAGTCTGTATTGTCCGCTACGTAACCAGGAGGTGCTTGACAGTCTGAAATTGAATTGTTTGGGTCGCCAAAACCATCACCATCATTATCCGCATAAAAAACAGTATTGCCTAAAATGGTTATGGTAAATGAGATACTATTGGTATTGTCGTTTCCATCATCTGCTGTTAGTGTAATTTCTTGTGTAGTGTTTGCACTAGAAAGCACGGTGCCTGGGCTGGGTGTTTGGGTTACCGTAGGCGTAGTACAATTATCCGTGGCCGTTGTCAACGAAGTATAATCGGGTACTATAAATTCACAATTGATGTCTAAGTTTTCGTCAAAATCATCAACCGATGTAAGTTCTGGTGCGGTGAGGTCATCAATAATCACATTTTGTGTGGATTGCACCACATTGCCATCGCCATCATCAAAGGTCCATGTAATTTCATAAGTACCTTGTTGGTCATAGGTTAAAGCGTCTGTGGTCGTTCCCGTAACACTCGATGCACAAAAGATGGATGTTGTGGGCGCAGTAACCGTGGCACTACACTCTTCAACAATATCATCAAGTACTGGAGGGTCAATATCAGTAGCGCTTACCACTTCCAAACCTGAGCCAATATCATACAGCGACCAGATATCATTTTGGTTTTTAACACGAATATAAAAATCATGAGTGCCACAGTCTAAATCCGTAGTTTCCAGATCTACGGTGTATTCATCTGGGTTTCCTGTTGGGGTTAAGGTTGCGGTTAGGCCTTCTCCAAAACCAGGATCGGTATCATAGAAATATTCAAGCCCTGTAATCGGAGCAATAGTAGTATCGGGTTGAATATAAAAGGTACGTTGATCATAAAGACTCCATACGCCATTATTGTCTTTTACCCTAATGTATAATGTGTTAAAACCTTCTAATGTATTGTCTAAATTTAAGGAGAAGGTTTGCGTTAATTCACCAGTATTGCCGTTTACCCCTAAAGGTATACCCCCGCCAAAACCAGGGTCTGTATTAACGAAATACTCCGCACTATCAATATTGGATGGTGAGTTGTCTTCTGGTACGATGTAAAATGTACGTTGGTCATAAAGACTCCATACGCCATTATTGTCTTTTACCCTAATGTATAAAGTGTTAAAGCCCTCTAAGGCACTATTTAAATTTAACGGAAAGGTCTGTGTTAATTCACCAGTATTGGGATTTACAGAAATGGGATTATTAAGACCGAAACCATCATCGGTATTTATAAAATATTCTGCACTTTCAATATTTGTAGGTGTATTGTCCTCTGGTACTATGTAAAAAGTACGATGGTCATACAGACTCCATACATTAGCATCATCTTTTACTCTGATGTATAATATATTAAAACCTTCTAAACTGGACGGCGGTGTAACGTTAAAGGTCTGTTCCAGTTCGCCCGAATTGCTCGATGCGGTAAATGTGGTGTTGTTGCCAAATCCAAGGTCTGTATTAAAAAAATATTCTATCTCGCTTACAGACTGCCCAAATCCCAACCAACTTATACCGCATATTATGTATAATAATATACGCGTTTTCATAAGGATTGGAATTTTAGTTGGCGTTAGCTTTAATGGTAACCGTAAGAGGCTGATTTTTATCCACTGTACTGCTGAAAGATTCTATCTGTAAATAAGGTGTGTTAACGGGTTGTCCCAACATGCTAAAGTTATAACCATTCAGAATACCGATATCACCACCATCGGAGGCAGCGCCAATGGCAGGGGAACCTGGCAATAAGGTGAAGTCGGCAATCGATCTGTCGAAACCGGATGAATTGTTGTAAATCCCGCCATCATTTGTAAAGTTAGGATTTCCCGAAACTGCATTATTAACAAAACTTGTTCCAGTACCAGCAAAGGACATTGTGGCATTTAAAGGGTTGTAGGTGAGGCAATTGTTAATTTCAAATGAGCCGTTATTTAACTCAACAATATTATGGCCACTTGCTGTACCAATAAACATTGAATTGCTAATGGTTAAAGTTGAACTAGAATTATTCGTTATGGTAATGTCGGCACTATTGTTTGTAAAATAACTTCTAAAAATATTTTTATCTACTACGATAGTGGCAGCTTTATCAAAAACCAAATCGGAACCTTGATAATCCGTAGTGTTTAGAAATATGTTATTAGCTATTATCATATTAGATACATTACTGCCTATTCGTTTGTTGAGACCATTTGAAATAACATTACCTTGAAAAACGACATTGTTAAAGTTTAGACTATTATTTCCAATAACATAATCATTAAATATATTTTCTTTTAGAATAAGGTTATTAATAGTGCTGCTAGATGCAGATGTTGTAAGCGTGCTAAAAATTATGCCGTTAATCGTGGTGTCCGATGCTCCCGCCGCTATGGTAATATTACCAAGGGTTGTTCGGTAATTGCTATTGGGCTCAGAATGCGAGCGCCCCACCAAGGTAATCCCCCGGTCTATAGTGATATTACCATAGCTGGTTGGCGATTGCTGTACATATATAATGTCTCCACCAGTTGCAGAGGCCGCATTTATGGCATCTTGGAGGTTGGAATAATCGGCTGTTGTCCCAGGGGTGTTATTTACTGTGTAAGTGGTTTGAGCAACTCCTAAATAGCAGGTTGAGAAAATAAAACAAATAATAAAAGCTTTAAGAGAAAGTAATGCAGTTTTCATAATGATGGTTTTTTAGGTTTAGACAATAAAAAGTTGGCACAAATTAAATTTGCGTTCTTTTGGGAGAAAGCCTTAAATAAATAGAACTTGTTATAAAGCAGATAAAGGGGTGGGCTTTAAGTGTTGTTGGGAGATAAAATTTTGTTGGTTAATAGCTTTTACAAGGTACAAATTAATTTTAGAAAGAAAATAGTCCATATGGGGTATTTTTTTAATAGTCGTTTTTTTATTAATTTAACACTTAAAATAGTACGATGGCAAATAAAAAAACTTCAAAAATAGTTGAAACGTGGAAGACGATAAATCCCGTGCAACGCCCCAATGATGTCAAGGATTTTCATGATATAATTAAAAAAATGACCTTTTTAATGACCTTGGGGCCCTACTACTATTTTGTGCTTAATTCGGTCAGTTATGAATTTGATTATGTAAGTGACAGTGTCAAGAGCGTGCTGGGTATAGACCCAAAAGAATTTACATTGGAGAAATTATTGAGCCTATATTATCCCGAAGATTTTCAGAAATTACAAGAAAAGGAAGAAATTATAGGTGATTTTATATACAATTATATGAGCGATAGAAGTTTTTCTGATGCAGTGTCTTTTGGTAAAGCTTTGTATTTGAAACGGCTAAGACATAGTAGTGGTGTTTACAAAACCATTATGCATCAGGTGATGGCTTTGAATGTCTCGGATGATGGAAAAATTCAACATTCTTTGGTGATTCATGCGGATGTGTCCCATTTGAACATGCTTGTGGATCATAAAGTGTCTTTTGTTTTTGAAAATGGGCCTTCATACTACTCTCAGGAAAAGGGGGTTTATTTTAACTTAAATGAAGTTGATAATTATACGGCTTTTACGAAGCGTGAGACGGAGATTATTAGAAAACTGTCCGAAGGCAAAGATTTTAACGAAATAGCCGAACAGCTAATTGTCTCTCCTCACACCGTCAGGGCGCATCGACGTAATATCCTCAAGAAATCTGGCTGTAAGAATACAGCGGAATTGGTAGCAAAATGCGTTAGGGAAGGCGTGATTTGATCTTCCTATGTAGTCATCCGAATCAAAAAAAATTATAGAAATGTCAGTTCGAGTGATTTTTGAAAAAAAATCGTATCGAGAACTATTTTAAGATCGAAAATTTCTATTCTCGATACAAATTTTGCTCATTCCAATCGCAAAATTCACTCGAATTGACAAAATTTTCTTAAAATCCAAATTGGCAATTCTAATCCCTCAAAATACTCCTTGAGATTACAATCTTTTGTATCTCGGAAGTACCCTCATATATCTGGGTGATTTTTGCATCCCGCATCAAACGTTCAACGTGATATTCCTTTACAAAACCGTTCCCACCGTGAATTTGTACCGCCTCCACCGTATGCTCCATCGCTACTTTTGAGGCATAAAGCTTAGCCATAGCGCTGGATTTGTCATAGTTGTTTCCGGCATCCTTATCGGTCGCCGATTTCATCACCAAAAGGCGCGCCGCTTCAATATCAGTGTACATATCCGCCAATTTAAAGGCGATGGCCTGATGGTTGCAAATCTCGGTACCAAATGCTTTTCTTTCTTTCGAATATTTTAGCGCCAACTCGTATGCACCCTGAGCAATGCCCAAAGCTTGCGCCGCGATACCGATGCGACCTCCTGATAATGTTTTCATAGCAAATCTGAACCCAGAGCCATTCACTCCGATGCGATTTTCCTTGGGTACTTTTACATCATTAAATTGCAAAGTGTGGGTGTCACTACCACGAATCCCCAATTTATCCTCCTTTGGGCCAACATGAAAACCTTCTGTGCCCTTTTCAACAATAAAGGCATTGATACCGTGGGAGCCTTTGTCACGATCCGTCTGAGCAATCACTATATAAACATCCGCTCTCCCACCGCTGGTAATCCAGTTTTTTGTGCCATTAATAAGATAATGGTCGCCTTTATCAATGGCCCTAGTTCTTTGTGAGGTTGCATCACTGCCGGCTTCTGGTTCACTCAAACAAAAAGCTCCTACGAATTCCCCAGTAGCCAGTTTGGTCAGATACTTTTGTTTTTGCTCCTCCGTTCCGTAAGTTTCTAAACCGTAGCACACCAAGGAATTATTCACACTTACAATCACCGATGCCGACGCATCAATTTTGGATAATTCCTCCATAATGAGCACATACGAAATGGTGTCCATCCCGCTACCGCCGTATTTTGGGTCTACCATTACACCCATAAAACCCAATTCACCCATTTTCTTCACCAATTCCTTTGGAAAATGCTGTTTTTCATCACGTTCAATAACGCCCGGGAGTAATTCGGTTTGGGCAAAATCACGAGCCGCGTCTCGAATCATTTTATGCTCTTCAGAAAGGTTAAAATCCATAATTCGTAATTAATATGTGTTTTTGGTAAAAAAAGTTCACAAATATAGCTTTTTAATGTGAATAATTCAATACAGATCATTAAATTTACGGGCTATGATGAACGACAACTATAATGTTATCGGAGTGATGTCTGGCACTTCTTTGGATGGCATCGATTTGGTTTATGCCAACTTCAAATTTGAAGATAAATGGCGTTTCGAAATCAAAAATTCCCAAACGGTTGCTTATGAGCCCGATTGGACAGAACAATTAAGGAAACTAGTTGATTTGAATTCTTATGAACTAAAAATACTTGATGTTTCATACACTAGGTACTTAGCCAATATTATTGATGCTTTCATTATAAAAAATAACATTCAGTCCATAGATGCAATCTGCTCCCATGGCCATACGGCATTGCACAAACCTGAAGAAGGTGTTACTTATCAAATTGGAAATCAACCTATTATTTCAAAATTGCTTAATCAAACGTTAGTTTGTGATTTTAGGGTGCAAGACGTCAAACTAGGTGGCCAAGGTGCGCCTTTGGTGCCGATAGGGGATAAGCTGTTGTTTTCGGATTACGATTTTTGTTTGAATCTGGGTGGCTTTGCCAACATATCCATGGACATCGAATCCAAACGTATTGCTTACGACATCTGCCCCGTCAATATCGTTTTAAATCATTATGTAAAACAACTGGGTCTGGATTATGATGATAATGGAACCATTGCTTCTAAAGGAGAAATTCACGAGGAATTATTGAAGCAATTAAACCAGTTGGGTTTTTACAATCTGCCTCATCCCAAATCCCTAGGATTGGAATGGGTGCAATCCCATATTTTTCCTTTGATAAATGAATTTCAATTGGACATCAAGGATATTTTAAGGACCTATTGTGAGCATATTGCCATTCAAATTTCAAAAGAAATCAACAGTAAAAAGGGAGCCTCTGTTTTGGTAACAGGTGGTGGAGCATATCATTCATTCCTCATAAATCGCATCAAATTCCATTCGGAGAACATACTAGTAATTCCCGATGCTCGTCTAATCGAATTTAAGGAAGCCCTGATTTTTGCGTTCTTAGGTGTGCTGAGGCTTCGTAATGAAACCAATTGTTTAAAAAGCGTTACCGGTGCTTCAAAAAATCATTCATCGGGTATGATTTATCTACCTTAAATTAATGCTAATTTAATCTGTAATGGTTTCTTAGTTTTTTATATTTGTGTCTATAACATTCTAAAATTTTTTCCGATGACTCAGCTTTAGCTTCACATAGATATTTACTCGAAATCAAAGTATGTGTTAGTTTAAAATGAATCTAAAGATGAAAGCGTTATTAAAAAAATTTGAAGATAAAGCCCCCGAAATTGTTTTTAACTGGAAAGATGCCGAGACGGATGCCGAAGGTTGGGTAGTTATTAATTCACTTCGCGGAGGTGCTGCCGGTGGCGGAACGAGAATGCGTAAAGGTTTGGATATGAATGAAGTGCTGTCCCTTGCCAAAACCATGGAAATAAAGTTTACTGTTTCGGGTCCGCCGATAGGTGGGGCAAAATCAGGCATCAACTTCGATCCAAAAGACCCAAGAAAAAAAGGAGTGCTCAAACGTTGGTATCGCGCCGTTTCCCCATTGTTGAAAAGTTATTACGGCACCGGTGGTGATATGAATGTTGACGAAACCCATGAAGTCATTCCCATAACTGAGGAAAGTGGTGTTTGGCACCCACAGGAAGGTGTGTTTAATGGTCATTTTAAGCCTACGGATGCCGATAAGATTAATAGGATTGGACAGTTGCGGCAAGGCGTCATCAAAGTCATTGAAAATCCATACTACTCACCTGATGTTACCAGAAAATATACCGTGGCCGATATGATTACTGGTTTTGGCGTGGCCGAGGCTATCAAACATTATTATGATATTTATGGCGGTTCAATAAAGGGTAAACGTGCTGTGGTTCAGGGTTTTGGGACCGTGGGTGCCGCCGCAGCGTTTTATCTATCTCAAATGGGAGCTAAGGTAGTAGGTATCATTGACATAGTTGGAGGGTTAATAAATGAAGATGGTTTTAGTTTTCATGACATTAGTCATATGTTTCTTGCCAAGAAAGGTAATACTTTAGTGGCCGATAATTTGATTCCTTTTGAGGAGATAAATCAACGCATTTGGGGATTGCAGACGGAAATATTTGCGCCTTGTGCGGCATCGCGACTGATTACTATACATCAAATCGATGAAATGATCGATAGCGGATTGCAGGTGATATCCTGTGGTGCTAATGTGCCCTTTGCCGATAGAGAGATATTTTTTGGTCCTATCATGGAGCATACGGACTATAGGGTGAGTTTAATTCCCGATTTTATATCAAATTGTGGGATGGCACGGGTTTTTTCGTATTTTATGGAACGAAAAGTACAAATGACGGATGAAGCAATTTTTAATGATGCGTCAAATAGAATTCGAGAAGCAATAAAGAAAGTTCACAATAAAAATAATTCAAAAACCGAGATAAGTGCAACCGCATTTGAGATTGCGCTGAACCAACTTGTTTAAACACTAATTTATGGAAGCAGTAATTATCCTAGTATTCGCCTTAGGCTATTTGGCCATTACCTTGGAACACAGTCTAAAAATTGATAAATTAATTCCGGCACTGGTCATGATGGCCATTTGTTGGGCCTTAATTGCGTTAGGACTAGAAAGCTTCCCTCAGTGGTTTGACTCTGGTAAACATGCCCTTTTAGAAGATTTCGGTGGCTTTGGGCATGAAGAAAAGATGCACCTAATGGAAGAAACCTTGTTGCATCATCTGGGTAAAACTGCTGAAATCTTGGTGTTCCTTTTGGGAGCGATGACCATTGTTGAAATCATCGATTACTTTGACGGTTTTGCAACTATTAAAGGCTTTATCAAAACCAAAAAGAAGACAAAAATCCTTTGGATATTTTCCATTTTGGCGTTTATACTGTCGGCAATCATTGATAATTTAACTGCCACCATCGTATTGATATCTATTCTTCAAAAAATTGTAAAAGACAGAGATATCCGAATTTGGTATGCCGGTTTAATCATCATTGCCGCTAATGCTGGAGGGGCTTGGTCACCTATTGGAGATGTTACTACAACGATGCTTTGGATTGGGAATAAAGTATCCACAGGACATTTAATAGGGTATTTATTCTTGCCTTCATTATTATGCATGGTGGTTCCTTCGCTAATAGCCTCGTTCCTGCCCGTATTTAAAGGCAATTTGGATATTGTCGAAGAATCGGAAAAGACAAAGTCAAGATTTAGTGGTACCATGCTTTATTTGGGCTTGGGGGCTATTATTTTTGTTCCCATCTTTAAAGTAATTACCCATTTACCGCCTTATGTTGGTATGATGCTATCTTTAGGCGTCGTAGCTACTTTTGCAGAAATTTATAGTAGTTCAAAATTTGCGCTTTCTAGTCCTGACCGCGAGGAGAGTGATGCTCACGCTCACCATAGCCCCGTGCATACAGCATTGTCTAAAATAGAAACTCCAAGTATCCTGTTTTTCCTTGGAATTTTGATGGCAGTGGCGGCCTTGGAGTCTTTGGGAATTCTGTTTGGTTTTGCCGATTCATTAAGAGAAACCATGCCTCAGCTGGGTACGGAATTACATGAAGGTGGCGTTTCAGATCTAGTGGTATTGTTGCTAGGGGTTGGTTCTGCGGTGATTGACAACGTACCTTTGGTTGCTGCCAGTTTAGGTATGTTTTCTGAGCCCATGGATCATGAGTTATGGCATTTTATTGCCTATTCTGCAGGTACGGGAGGAAGTATGTTGATTATCGGTTCGGCCGCAGGAGTGGTGGCAATGGGAATGGAAAAAATTGATTTTTTCTGGTATTTAAGAAAGATTTCGTGGCTGGCCCTTGCTGGATTTTTGGTCGGTGCCGTTGCGTTTATGTTCACCCGAACTTTATTCTAAAAGATAAACTATAATATGGTATAAAATTTGAAAGATTAGCAAAAACGCTAATCTTTCTGTTTTTTAAAACCTTAAATATTATACTTTAGCAGCAAAACGCACGTTATACAGTTGCATTTAACCTAAATTTTATGTTGAACCTATTATTACTATTTACCCAAGAAGGGACTGAAGTAACAGAAGGGGAATCCGTTGAGAAAACCCTATCTATAATTGAATTGATAAGTAGCGGTGGTGTAGCAGGACAGGTGATTATTGCTGTTTTGTTCTTATTGCTTATGGTGGCTACTTACATTTATTTTGAAAGACTTTTTGCCATTAAGGCAGCCTCTAAGGTTGATTCGAATTTTATGAACCAAATCAAGGACCATGTCAGCAATGGGAAAGTGGATTCTGCACAAGTGCTATGTGCTCAGGCCAATTCACCTGTGTCGCGATTGATCGGAAAGGGTATCACTAGAATTGGTAAACCTTTAGCTGATATCAATACGGCAATTGAAAATGCCGGAAGATTGGAAATTTATAAGTTGGAAAAGAACGTTAGTGTATTGGCCACCATTTCAGGTGCCGCTCCAATGATTGGATTCCTCGGTACCGTAATCGGTATGATTTTAGCCATTTTTGAACTGGCAAACGCCGGAGGTAGTATTCAAATTGACGTATTGGCCAGTGGACTTTATACGGCAATGACGACTACGGTTGCTGGTTTGATTGTTGGTATTGTGGCCTATATGGCGTATAACCATTTGGTGGTGCGAACCGATAAAGTGGTGTATCAAATGGAGGCGAATTCCTTAGAATTCTTGGATCATTTAAACGAGCCTACTTAATATGAATTTTAGAGGAAGAAATAAGGTAACGCCGGAGTTCAATATGTCGTCCATGACGGATATTGTATTCCTTTTGCTCATCTTTTTTATGATAGCTTCCACATTGGTGACCACTAATGCGATAGATATTTTATTGCCCAAAGCCAGTGGAAAGACCGAAAATAAAAAATCTGTGGCCGTTAGTATCAAAAAAGATTTGACCTATTATATCGACCAAAAGCGCGTGGGGGTTAGCGTTTTAGAAAATGAATTGATGGCAGCGCTATCCAATCAGGACAAGCCAACCATAGTATTACGAGCCGAAAAGTCCGTACCTGTTGAAAATGTAGTAAAGGTGATGGATATAGCCAATAGAAATAAATTCAAAGTAATCTTGGCGGTAAAACCGAATAATTAAATAAAAGTGTCACTTCGAGTGATTCCGCCATAAGCGGAATTGTATCGAGAAGTTGTGTTAAATGAAATATTTCGAAACCAAACACGAACGTAATTCAGCAAAAATAACGGCTTTGATCGCTGTTATTTTGTTGCTCCTGTTGTTTGTGGTTGGCCCACCGTATATGGATCCTCCGATAGAATATGGCGTAGCGGTAAATTTTGGAAATTCTGATTTTGGAAAAGGAAATGTACAGCCGAAGAAACCTGTGAAATCTGAACCAAGAGTAATTGAAGAACCACCCCAACCAGAATCTTCAAAAGCGGAGCCTACTAAATCCGCAGAAGCGAAAGAAGAAGTGTTGACTCAGGATAATGCAGAAGAAATCGCCATCAAAAAACAAAAAGAAGCCGAAACCAAAGCAAAGGCTGTTGCGGAAGCCAAGGCTAAAGCAGAGGCTGAACGAATTGCCAAGGAAAAACTTGAGCAGGAAGAAAAACGAAAAAAATTGGATGCTTTAATAGGTGGTGTAAGTAAATCTGAAGGCACTGAAACGGGTAGTGAGGGAAACGACAATAAATCTGGTGATAAAGGTCAGTTGGATGGCGACCCTTATGCACCAAGTTATTTTGGTGGACAAGGTGCTGGCAGCGGTGGTGTAGGTTACGGCTTGAACGGCCGTGGCAGTGCTACGTTTAAAAGGTTGAAGCAGGATTGCAATGAGTCTGGACTCGTTATCGTAAAAATAGTTGTGAACCGAAGTGGCAATGTGGTAGAAGCGACTCCGGGTGTACGAGGTACTACAAACAACGCTCAGTGTTTGCTTGAGCCTGCCAAAAAGATTGCACTTTCGCATAAATGGCCTGCCGATTCCAATGCGCCTTCCCGTCAAATAGGATTTGTAAGCGTTAACTTCAAATTGACCCAATAGTACATGACTTATCCCGATACGCTCGATTGGATGTTTGCACAACTACCAATGTATCAACGGCAAGGCAAAACCGCCTTTAAAAAGGATTTAACTAATACCTTAAATTTAGCGACTCACTTAAATCATCCTGAAAAGGATTTTAAGTCCGTTCACGTCGCTGGCACCAACGGCAAAGGTTCCACAAGCCATATGGTTGCTTCCATACTTCAGGAAGCAGGATACAAAGTCGGGCTATATACTTCGCCTCATCTTAAAGATTTTAGGGAGCGCATCCGAATCAATGGAAAACCTGTAAGCAAACAGTTCGTTATTGGGTTCATCAAGCGAAATAAAGCCTTTTTAGAGCAAAATAAACTCTCTTTTTTTGAACTGACCGTCGGAATGGCCTTCGACTATTTTTCAAAACAAAAAGTTGACATAGCCGTGGTTGAGGTTGGAATGGGTGGCCGATTGGATTCCACAAATATTTTAACACCTGAGGTTTCGGTCATTACTAATATTGGCATGGATCACACCCAATTTTTAGGTGATACTTTGGAATTGATAGCAGGTGAAAAAGCTGGAATTATTAAACCAAAAATTCCTGTGGTTATTGGTGAAACACAAAAGGAAACGAAACCAGTGTTTGACAAAAAGGCCGAGTTGAGTTCCTCTAAAATAGTGTATGCCGATCAATCCGTTAAAAAAGTATATCCTTCCGATTTGGTCGGAGCGTATCAATCCAAAAATATAAAAACAGCTTTTCAGGCTATTAAGGAATTACAGTTACAGGGGTTCAAGATTTCAGATAAGCATATCGAAAAAGGCTTTTTAATTGTTGTAAAAAACACTGGCTTGTTGGGGCGTTGGCAGGTATTGGGTGAAAACCCCAAAATAGTTTGTGATACAGGGCATAATCGCGAAGGGTTGGGCTATGTGATGCATCAAGTTTTAAATCAAACCTTCGATCAATTACACATTGTTTTTGGAGTCGTGAATGATAAAGATTTAACAACAATTGTGGATTTATTGCCTAAGGAAGCGATCTACTATTTTTGTAAACCAGATATGTCACGTGGAAAAAATGCCGAGGAACTCCAGAAAGAATTCAGTAAATATCATCTCGTTGGGGAGTCTTATAATTCTGTAAATGAAGCCTATCAATCTGCGTTAAAACATGCTTCAAAAAACGACTTCATATTTGTTGGCGGGAGTACTTTTGTCGTAGCTGAAATAATTTGATTTTTTCTGGAAAAAGTTTTTGCAGAATTAAAAACTAGGTTATATTTGCACACCTAATTATTAGGGCGCGTAGCTCAGTTGGTTCAGAGCACTTGGTTTACACCCAAGGGGTCAGGGGTTCGAATCCCTTCGCGCCCACCTTCGCTCGCCGAAGTTTTCTTTTTTGAAAACGTAGGCGAGTTTTTTGTTTTAAAGCGTTCCATATTTTAATTTTGGTAGCGAGCTTCGGCGGGCAACGCCCACTATCTACTAATTCTTAAAAGCTCTTATGGAAGATGAAATTTGGACGGTTTACATTTTACTATGTTCGGATGGGACAAATTATGTTGGATGCACAAGTAATTTAGCTTCAAGATTGAAGAGGCATTCAAAAGGACAGGTAATTTCAACTAAAAATAGATTGCCCGTAGAAATTGTAACTTACATCGTTTTTAATGATAAATACAAGGCTTTCAATTTTGAAAAATATTTGAAATCCGGTTCGGGAAGAGCGTTTATGAAAAAGAGGCTTATTTAATATTTTAATCTTATTTTTGAAAAACTAAAAGGGTCATTAACTCAGTAGCCTGCCCGCCAATAAATTTTAATGGAGTGTTAGCTCAGTTGGTTCAGAGCACTACCTTGACAGGGTAGGGGTCACTGGTTCGAATCCAGTACACTTCACTAAGGCAGGCAGGGTTCAGAGTGTTACCATGGCACTGTAGAAGTCACTGGTTCGAATCCAGTATGACCCACAATTTTTGAAAGGATTAAAACGGGCAGATTTATGTTTTCGCTAAAGCAACTCCAAAACCCGTTCCAAGGCCATACCTCTTGAACCCTTGATTAAAATTAAGGAATCCTCGAAAGTACTATCACTAAAAGCTTCTTTGAAATCCTCAAAAGAATTGAATTGGATTGTCTTTTTAGAGTTGATTTTAGATTGATTGAAGTTTTCGCCAACAAGAAAAATGTTGTCAATAGCCATCGAATTGGCTAATTCCGCAATGGTTTGGTGCTCATATTCAGCATCCTCGCCCAACTCAAACATATCCCCAAGGATTGCGATCTTGTGACCTTCCTGTTTTTCAAAATTCAAAAGGGCTGCCCGCATACTTGTTGGATTGGCGTTGTATGCGTCTAATATGATTTTGTACGTTCCTTTTTCAATGATCTGGGAGCGGTTATTTGAGGGGATATAACTTTCAATAGCGGATTTTATTTTGGCAGAATCAACTTTGAAGAAATCTCCGATGGCAATAGCAATAGCAATGTTCGTAAAGTTATAATCTCCAATGAGTTGGCTATTTATAATGGTTTCTTTGTATTTTGAAACGACAAAAGGTTGCGCTCCCAAAAAGTCGATGACGATTTCTGGTTGGCTTTCGGGATTTCCAAAAGTGATAGTTTTAGCACCTTGGGATTTCTCAATTTGAATTAGATCGTTATTATTTAAGAAAATCGTTTTATCGTGTTCCGCTAAATGCAAAAACATTTCACTTTTGCCTTTAATAACACCATCAATACCTCCAAATCCCTCTAAATGGGCTTTGCCGTAATTGGTAATTAAGCCATAATCAGGGTAGGCAATCTTGCATAAAAACTCAATTTCTTTTTGATGGTTGGCACCCATTTCTACAATGCCTATTTCGGTCGCCGAAGTCATAGAAAGCAAAGTCAAGGGCACCCCTATGTGGTTATTAAGATTGCCTAAAGTAGCAGTTGTTTTATAGTTTTGAGATAATACAGCATTGATGAGTTCTTTGGTGGTGGTTTTGCCGTTGCTTCCTGTGAGGGCGATAATTGGCGCTTTCAAATAATTTCTATGATGAGTTGCAAGCTTTTGAAGTGTTTTAAGAACATCATCTACCAAAATAGTTTTATCAGAGCTGTCATAAGCTTCTTCATCTACTACTGCATATTTGGCACCTTTTTCCAGGGCGTGTTCGGCATAAGTATTCCCATTAAAATTTTCGCCTTTAAGGGCGAAGAACATATTTCCATTTTCCAATTTTCTCGTATCCGTGCACACGGAATTGCAATCTAGGTACAATTGGTGAAGTTGTGCTATCTCCATAAAAATTTGATATAAAAAAAGTCCTGATCGGAATCAGGACTTAAATATAAACTTTAGAGTTGAGATTTAACTCTTCTTTTTGTTTTTCATTTTGGATTTTGAACCAACACGAGACATCGCGCATCTAAAGCCGATGTAGTCGGTGGCCATATCCTGCGGGAAGTAGCGTCTTTGTGCTGGATCCAACCAGTACTCTCTGTCTTTCCAAGAACCACCTTTATAAACTCTTACCTCGTCATTAATCATGGAGGTTCTGTTATTGGCCTTGTCATATTCTCTAACAATATTTCCTAGAGAATCTCTAGTAATTGTATGTTTAGGCGAATTATACATTTTTCTGGTTTCAGTTTCTTGAACGCTACCTTCTTCATCCGATTCAATATCGTTAAAACTTTCATAGTAGCGAGAAGAACGTCTGTCACCATCCCTAAAGTTGATATGGTTACTTCTATCAAAATTGGTTCTCAAATACGTCTCATTTTCATCAACAGGTACTTGAACAATTTCACCTGGTAGGTCCCTTGCAATTACTTTTCCATTAGAAAGCGTATCATAAACAATATCATCTACTGTAACTACCTTTACTGTACCGTCTTCAGTAATGGCGTTTTTTGTATACACATTACCACGATAATAGTTAAAGTCGTTAAACTCATCATCCACAATCGGTCTGTAAACATCTGCTACCCACTCGGCCACGTTTCCAGCCATATCATATAAACCGTAATCATTTGGAGGGTATGATTTTACTTGATTTGTAATATCAGCACCATCATCACTCCATCCAGCAATGCCGCCATAGTCTCCTTTACCTTGCTTAAAGTTCGCTAATTGGTCACCACGATATTTACGCTTTCCAGAACGGGTGTATTGTCCATCCCATGGATATTTTTTTCTACCTCTATATAGGTTGTAGCTTCTTATTTCGCTTAAACCAAGAGCGGCATATTCCCATTCCGTTTCAGTTGGGAGTCTGTATTTAGGAGAAATCAAACCAGATTCTCTAGTGGCGTAAAGTCCAGTTTCATTGCCATCGGCATCCACACGAACGTTTCTTCTGCCTCGTCCATCTCCGCTAGTGATTTCTTCATTACCTCCATACGTTAATGTAGGAGCGTTGATATAAGTATCAGTGTTAAAAGTAGCGTCTGCCATAACTTCAGTAGTCTTAGCATCGCGCTTGATGTAGCCTGCTCTTTCCAAGTTGTATTCGTTAACACGATCTGAGCGCCAGTTGGCGAACTCCACTGCCTGAATCCAGCTAACTCCAACCACAGGATATTCTGCATAACCTGGATGACGTAAATAGTTCTCAGTCATAATTTCATTAAAACCTAAACGATTTCTCCATACCAAGGTGTCTGGTAAAGCCCCATTGTAGATGGCTCTAAAGTTTTCGTCAGATGGCGGATAAACGCGCTTAATCCAATCCAAATATTCGAGGTACATCATATTGGTCACCTCAGTTTCGTCCATATAAAAGGATTGTACGTGTTGCTGTGTAGGGGTATTGTTCCAATCGTGCATGACATCATCTTGTACACGACCTTTGGTAAACGTACCACCTTCTATGAAGACCAAGCCAGGAGAAGTTTCCTGCTCTTTAAAGTTGGTATTGTATTGAAAACCTCCTTCGCGACTGTTGATCTGCCATCCCGTTGCTCTGGAGCTATTTTTGGAGCTGGATGATTTTTTACAACTAAAGGTTGTAACAGATAGTGTTGTTAGCAACAGTACCTTGAATATCACTACGTTTCTCATATCCATACGTTTAAGTAAGCTAAATTTCTTTTTGGTGCTGCAATATAAGAATTAAACCTTACAGAACAAGCAATTTTTTGCATTTTGGCGAAAAAATTAGGTATTTCATCCTGAATACCGTGCATTTCATCGATGATTTTGACGCTTTTCCGACATTTCCTGCTTTGAATAAACGCTCAATTTCAGAAATTATTATTGTATTTTTGAACGCTTAAGAAAAAATGTTGTTTTTATTAAATACTAACGTCAAATTAAAGACGTTATTTTAGTGCATGAAAGGAAAAATTTTACTTTTATTTTTATTGATTGTATCGGCTGTTTTTGGTCAAAAGAAAAACTTCTCGATAAACTGGGATGGCAAAAAAGTGTTGGATTTTGGCCAGTACAAGTATGTATTGCCGTCATTTGATGATAAGCACTACAATTTTGATTTTGCGCAGGGGCTGACCTTTGTGGACCAATGGGAAGCTACAAATGCCGTTGATGAATCCTCTGTTTCGGTATCCAACATTGCCTATCGCCCGATACCCCAGCAGGATTTGTTCGAGTTGGATATCAAAACCATTCCCAGTCGAATAAAATTCAGTTTAAAAAATTCGAAAGCAAGGAACAAAAGCTACGTATTTTTTGAAATCACACCTATTGTAAAAGATGCAAATGGTACCTTCAAAAAGGTTGTATCTTTTCAAATCAACTATAAAAATTCAAACCGCCAAAACAAGAGAGCGAATTTTAAACGATTTACTAATTCAAAAGTTGTTTCAAATTCTGTGTTGCGCACCGGCGAGTGGTATAAGTTTTATGTTGACACTACTGGGGTTGTTCAATTGAGCAAAGGGTTTTTGCAGGCACTTGGGGTAAACGTAAATACTGTGGATCCCAGAACTATTAAGATCTATGGAAATGGTGGAGCGATGATCCCTTATTCCAATAGTGTACCCTATCCATTTGATGTCACGGAGAATGCCGTTAAGTTTGTTGGTGAAGCAGATGGTGTTTTTAACAATGAAGATTACATTTTATTCTATGCCCAAGGCCCAAAAGGCTATAACGAGGAAAGCAACACCAATATCAATGCCTACTCGGACAAAACCTATTATTATGTAAATGTAAGCTCGGGGCAAGGGAAGCGTATCCAATCTGGTGTGCAGCCTACAGGTGCTGTAGACCTTACCATTGATACCTTCCAGGATTACAAATTTCACGAAAAGGATATACATAACTTAGGTACTGTTGGACGGAGATGGTTTGGCGAACGGTTTAATATTGATAGCGAACAGACCTTCAGGTTTAATTTTCCCGATTTAGTCGTATCCGAACCTATAACATTGAAGGTGTATGCAGCGGCGGTTTCGACATCCAATACATCCATGACTATTAACTTGAATGGCACAGTGCTAAGTACGATTCCATTTGGTTCTACTAGCAAAACTATTGTGGGGTCCGGGTCGTTTTTATCCACGGAAAGAGACGTTTCCGATGGCCGGATTGATGTTACCCTTACCTATAATAATCAGGGAAATCCAAGCGCTGTGGGCTATTTGGATTATATTTCCATAGAAGCGACAAGTGTGTTGAGGTTCAATAATAAACAGTTTCAATTTAGAAATAAAGATGTTGCCGGGAGTTCGGGTATAGGAGAATATGTTATCTCAGGTGCTGGAAGCCTAGAGGAAGTTTGGGATATTACAGATATTTATAATGTTTCAAGTTATGAAAATAGCGAAGCTTCCTCTGAATTTAGTTTTAGGGTGGCTATGGGGGAAGAGCGGGTATATGTTGCAGTTTCAGCATCGGACTATTTTCAACCGAAGGCAGATGGTAACAGAAGTGTGGCAAACCAGGACATTAAAGGCACAATTTTGCAAAATGCGCAAGGTCAGTTTCAGGATTTGGATTATCTCATTGTGGCACCAAATAATATGTTGCAGCAGGCAGAACGCCTTGCCCAAATCAATAGAAATCAATACGGATTGACAGCGAAAGCCGTCGGTCTAAATGAAATTTATGCGGAATTCAGTACTGGGAATCAAGATATTGGTGCCATCCGTAATCTGGTGAAATATATTTATGATAATGCCAGTGCCCTCGAAAAACGGATAAAGTATTTATGCCTTTTTGGGGATGCTTCATATGATTATAAGGATAGAATTCCCAATAATACCAATATTGTGCCTTCTTGGCACTCGTATAATAGTTTCAGTTTGACGAGTGCGTTTGTTTCGGATGATTTTTACGGTACGATGGATGATAACGAAGGCACCATGAGCATTAGCGACAAACTAGATGTTGCTGTGGGTCGGATTCTGGCAGATACCCCACAAAGGGCGCGTGAATTGGTGGACAAAATAGAATCCTACTACATCAAGGAAGCTTTTGGAAGTTGGCGGAACAGTTATTTGGTGGTATCAGACGATGTAGACCACGATTGGGAAGGTATTTTACAGGAAACAACCGATGATGTTGGAGAAAGGGTAACACAGAACAAGCCTTTTATTAATGTAGTAAAAATTCATATGGATGCATTTCAGCAAGAGTCTTCTGCCGGGGGAAACAGTTATCCTGAAGTTACGGAGGAGTTTGCGAATGCAATTGATAATGGAGCTTTAGTGGTTAATTATTTTGGGCATGGAGGTGAAGAAGGCCTTGCCAATGAACGTGTGCTTCAAAAAACTAATATCCAGGAGCTTAGGAATTTCTGTAAACTGAATTGTTTTGTTACCGTTACTTGTGAATTTACCAAGTTTGACAATCCTTTCCGGGAAACGGCAGGGGAGTTTACGTATTGGAACAAGCAGGCCGGTGCCATCAGTTTAATTACTACTACCCGTCAGGTATTTGTGAATTTTGGCGTACAGTTCAATGAGGCGTTGGATCAGTACTTATTTTCTTTTAGTGATATCGATGACATCCCAGATAATGATTACCCTACTATGGCCGAAGCATTGAGGCTGACCAAAATCGATCCCGGAATTGCATTTTCCGGTCAAAGAAGGTTAGTGTTTTTTATTGGAGACCCCGCTATGAAATTGGCATTTCCAAAGCCCAATGTTAGATTGACGGAAATTAACGATGTGCCCTTGGCACAAACTACTGATACCCTAAAGGCATTGAGCCGAGTTAAACTGGCCGGAGAGGTTACTGATGTAAATGGAAATTTATTAAGCGGTTATAACGGCACGGTTTCCACCACCATTTATGATAAGTTTGTGCAGCGACAAACCTTGGCTAATGATAATACCCGACTTAATGGCCAGTTGGTGAAAATGGATTTTAGGACACTTGGAGAAATTATTTTCAAGGGGCAGGCTACTGTGAGTAATGGCCAATTTGAGTTTGATTTTGTGGTGCCAAAGGATATTAGTATTCCCGTTGGCTTAGGAAAAGTGAGCTTTTATGCAAAAAACGGACAAAGATTGGAGGATCATGCAGGGGCTAACCTTTCGGATGTCAGAATTGGGGGTATTAACGAAAATGCTGAGGTTGACAATACGGGTCCCGTCATTAATATTTTTATGAATGATGAGAATTTTGTTTCAGGGGGCATTACCAATGAATCTCCAACTCTATTGGCAAAACTGGAAGATGCCAATGGGATCAATACAGCAAGTGGTGTTGGGCACGATATAGTTGCCATAATTGATGGCGATGAAACCAATCCTGTTATATTAAATGATTATTACGAAACCGAATTGGACAGCTATCAAAAAGGAACCGTGAGCTTTCCATTCAGGGATTTGGAGCCTGGGTTGCATACGTTAACCCTTAAGGCATGGGATGTTTACAATAATTCCTCCACGGCCGAAATACAGTTTGTGGTCTTTGACAAAGATCAGGACTTGGTTATTAACAATGTCTTGAACTACCCAAATCCCTTTGTGAATTATACTGAATTTTGGTTCAACCACAATAGTTCGGAGCCTTTGGACGTTTCTATACAAATATTTACAGTATCCGGTAAATTGGTAAGAACCTTAAACGGACAGACTTCCGGAGGCATTAAAGCGACTAGTTCCCTTTCAAAAGATATAGTTTGGGACGGTCGTGATGATTTTGGTGATAAAATAGGAAAAGGTGTGTATGTGTATAAACTCACTGTAAAATCAAACCTTTTGAATAAAAAAGTAGAGAAAATCGAGAAACTTGTGATACTCTAATAAAAATTTATATTTGCAAAATAAATCTGATATATGAAGAATCCAATTATAGTGCTGATCCTTTCGTTTTTAGCACTGAACTTAACCGCCCAGAATACTACCGTAATTGTTCCCAATGAGAATGATTCCCGAGTGATTACAACAGGTATGCCTTTTACATTAATTGTGCCCGATGCGCGATCTGCAGGAATGGGGGACATGGGTGTGGCCACTAGCGTTGATGCCTATTCCCAGCAATGGAATTCCGCTAAATATGCATTTTCAGAAAATGACCAAGGGTTTTCTATAAGTTATACGCCTTACCTAAGTAAATTAGTAAATGATATTGGTTTGGCCTACATTACCTATTACAACCGTTTGGATGAGCGTAGCGCTATTGGTGCGAGTTTCAAATACTTCGGTTTGGGGGAAATAGAATTTCGAAATAGCGAATTTGAAGAACCTAATATACAAAAGCCCAATGAACTGCAGGCTGACATCTCTTACGCCTTGAAGCTAAGCGATCAATTTGCGATGTCTGTAGCCATGCGTTATTTAAGATCGGATTTAAGGCTTAATGTACAAAACGTCGATGCAAGTGCGGCAAATACCTTTGGGGTAGATATTTCTGGATTTTATCAAACCGAGGAGCAGGCCTATAATGACTTCAATGGCCGTTGGCGTTTAGGTTTTGCAATTCAAAATCTTGGTCCCAAGTTTAAATATGATGATGGAGGAGCTGATAATTTCCAACCTACTAATTTACGCTTAGGTGGTGGATTCGATTTTATTTTTGATGATTATAATAAGTTATCGATTACTGCTGAAGTTGCGAAACTTTTGGTGCCTACGCCACCAATTCTTGGAACAGAACTCGTGTTTACCGATAATAATAATAATGGAATGTACGATGAGCCGGCCGATCCAGGAGACCCACAACCCGGGGAGGACGTTTTGGTTTCGGAAACTGAAAATGTAATTTATGAAGGAAAATCTCAAGATGTAAATTTCCTATCAGGAATTTTTCAATCTTTTGGGGATGCGCCAGGTGGATTTAGCGAGGAATTACAGGAATTTACATGGGCTTTAGGTGCGGAGTATCTTTATCAGGATTCATTCGCTTTTAGAGCTGGATACTTCAATGAGGCCGAAGAAAAAGGAGCAAGACAATTTATGGCAGTGGGAGCAGGATTTAAGCTGAATATTCTTAATATTGACTTTTCTTATCTGTTCTCGACGTCAAAGGTTCAAAGCCCTTTGGAGGGAACATTGCGTTTTTCCCTAACGTTTAATTTTGGGGACGGCACGTATTACGAATATTAGGCAAAATGAAATATAATTTAGAAAAGCTATTGTTCCCTTTACGATAGCTTTTTTTATTTTCCAGAGATTCTTAATTTTACTTTTATGAAGGTAGAAAAAATTGAAAGCCTTTTTTATATTTTTGAGAATGCCGAAGCACTACCAAAGGATGTCGGCGGTCTTATGAATAAAGCCTTAGAGGCAAGACAAAATGCCTATGCCCCTTATTCAAACTTCAAAGTAGGGGCAGCCTTGCTTTTGGATAGTGGCGAAGTGGTTACTGGAAGCAACCAAGAAAACGCCTCCTATCCTTCGGGATTATGTGCCGAACGCACTGCCGTCTATTATGCTGGCGCTAAATATCCTGGCTCTAGAATCATGAAAATAGCGATTACCGCTGGGGCATCCAATGGAAATACTTCAAAGCCAATTCCGCCTTGCGGAGCATGTAGGCAGGCTATTGCGGAATATGAAATCAAGCAGAAAACCCCGATTGAAATTTACTTTATGGGCACCTCTGGAGAAGTAATTAAATCCGATTCCCTTAAAAACTTGCTGCCCCTGATTTTTGATAATTCGCAGTTGTAAAACTAAAGTCTTTTTTTAAAATTTATTATAATCGAACCTAAACCAAAAGATTTCCAAAAAATGCGTGTCAAGGCTTGATATTTAACAATTTTTAGACATTACATACCCAACCGTTTTCCCAATAGGAATCAAAGTATTACTTTTGTATTTCGCTTAAACATAATATTAAACTAGCCAATGCAAAAAATCACGAAACAGGTGTACCTAAAATGGTACGAGGATATGTTGTTCTGGAGAAAGTTTGAGGACAAACTTGCTGCAGTTTACATTCAACAAAAAGTAAGAGGATTTCTTCACTTATATAACGGCCAGGAAGCTGTATTGGCAGGAGCCTTGCACGCCATGGATCTGACCAAGGACAAAATGATTACGGCATATAGAAACCACGTACAGCCAATCGGCATGGGCGTTGATCCAAAGCGAGTTATGGCAGAGCTTTATGGAAAGGGAACCGGAACATCGCAAGGTTTAGGAGGGTCAATGCATATTTTTTCTAAAGAGTTCCGTTTTTATGGTGGTCATGGTATTGTTGGCGGACAAATTCCTTTAGGTGCTGGTATTGCTTTTGGAGATAAGTACCACGGCAGTGACGCTGTTACGCTTTGTTGCTTTGGAGATGGAGCTGCCAGACAGGGTTCATTGCACGAAACGTTTAACTTGGCGATGTTGTGGAATTTGCCTGTAGTTTTCGTTTGTGAAAACAATGGCTATGCCATGGGAACGTCAGTAGAACGAACTGCAAATCACGACGAAATTTGGAAGTTAGGTAAGGGTTATGAAATGCCTTCTGCACCGGTGGATGGTATGAACCCGGTGAAAGCAGCTGAAGCGTTTGACGAGGCTATCCAACGTGCCAGAAAAGGTGGTGGGCCAACATTTTTGGAGTTAAAGACTTATCGTTACAGAGGACACTCCATGTCTGATGCACAGCACTATAGAACCAAAGATGAGGTTGAGGAATACAAGAAAATCGACCCTATTACACAAGTAAAAGAGGTTATTCTTGAGAAAAAATATGCTACGGAAGACGATATCAAAGAAATTGATAAGCGTGTAAAGGCAAGGGTTTCTGAGTGTGAAAAATTTGCAGAAGAATCACCTTGGCCAGAAAAGAGTGTGATGTACGATGTGGTGTACGAGCAAGAAGATTATCCATTTATTCAACACAAATTATAAGATATGGCAACAGTAGTAAATATGCCGAGATTGAGTGATACCATGGAGGAAGGAACTGTGGCGTCATGGTTAAAGAAGGTAGGGGACAAGATTGAGGAAGGTGATATTTTGGCGGAAATTGAAACCGACAAAGCGACCATGGAATTTGAATCGTTCCATGAAGGTACGTTGCTTCATATTGGGGTTCAAGAAGGCGAAACTACAAAGGTGGACGAGCTTTTGGCTATTATTGGCGAAGAAGGTGAGGATATATCAGGATTGTTGAATGGTGGTGGCGGAGATGCACCTGCTCCTGAAGCTAAAGAAGAAGTAAGTGAAACGCCAAGTGCTTCTAAAGATGCTACAGAAAGTGAAGCACCAGCCTCGCAAGAATTACCGGAAGGGGTAATCATTGTTACCATGCCGCGTTTAAGTGATACCATGGAAGAGGGTACAGTGGCTACTTGGTTAAAAAAAGTGGGTGATACCGTTGAGGAAGGCGATATTCTTGCAGAAATCGAAACCGATAAAGCAACGATGGAGTTCGAATCCTTCCAATCGGGTACACTTTTGGAAATAGGCCTACAGGAAGGCGAGTCGGCAAAAGTAGATTCGCTATTGGCAATCATTGGCCCTGCCGGAACGGATGTTTCCGGAGTTGCGGCTGGTTTTTCAAGTTCGTCAGCACCAGCGAAAAAGGAAGATGCGCCGAAAGCTGAGGCTGAAGCAGAGTCTCCAAAGGCGGCGCCAGCACAAACAGAAACAAAAACTAAAGCACCGGCTCCCACACCAGTAACCGAAAACGGAAGAGTATATGTTTCTCCTTTGGCCAAAAAACTGGCGGAGGAAAAAGGTATCAATCTAACTAAAGTACAAGGTTCTGGTGAAAATGGACGTATCATAAAAAGAGATATCGAGAATTACGAACCAGCCGCTGGAGCAGCAGCAGTTGGTAAGTTTGTACCATCAGGTACTGAGGACTTCGAAGACGTGCCTAATTCTCAAATGCGAAAAGCTATTGCTAAATCATTGACCAAATCTAAATTCTCTGCGCCACATTATTATTTAGCAGTTGAATTTGACATGGACAATGCCATTGCATTTAGAACACAATTTAATTCAATCCCAGATACTAAAATATCATTCAACGATATGGTGGTAAAAGCTTGTGCGTTAGCGTTAAAGCAACATCCGCAAGTTAACTCACAATGGTTTGATGACAAAATGCGTTTAAATAACCACGTTCATATAGGTGTAGCTGTAGCAGTTCCTGATGGGTTAGTCGTGCCAGTTGTACGTTTTGCAAACGAGCAAAGTTTACCACAAATTGGTGCTGAGGTGAAAGAATTGGCTGGAAAGGCTAGAAACAAAAAGTTAACCCCAGATGAAATGTCTGGAAGTACATTTACAGTGTCTAACTTAGGAATGTTTGGTATCGATTACTTTACATCGATTATCAATCAACCAAACTCAGCAATTTTATCTGTTGGTGCTATTGTTCAAAAACCAGTAGTTAAAAACGGTGAAATCGTTGTTGGGAATACAATGAAGTTAACTTTAGCCTGTGATCACAGAACAGTTGATGGCGCTACAGGAGCACAATTCTTACAAACTTTAAAAGGATATATTGAAAACCCTGTGACGATGTTGGTGTAAACATAAGTTGTCATTCTGAACTTGATTCAGAATCTCATAATAAAGTAGAAACCCATTTCGAAAAGAAGTGGGTTTTTTATTTGAAATGGTTTTGTTAATGTGATTTACTACCAAAAAGGGTGGGTGTTTTTCGTTTTGTGTTTTTGTAACTTGTTTTCTTTTTATGAGAAACACCTTTTTCAAATATACTGTAATGCGATTGCTTTCGATACTCGTGTTTGTTCTATCTATTACAAATGTTAATAGTCAAGATGTAGAAGCAGAGTTGCGGGGCCAATTAGTTGATGCTTCCACCGATTCCAAAGTCGAAATCTATTCAGAATTGGCCCAATATTACTACGAATCCACTGGTAATGGAGATTCTATGATGGCTTTAGGAAACAAGATTATTAAATTATCTTCTAACGAAAATGGCTTAAAACATCAAATTACAGGCTATAGATTAATAGGCGAGGGAAATTTTATCAATCGGCAATTTGATACTGCCGAAATTCATTTAAAAAAAGCATTCGAGCTAGCACAAACGGATAATAATCAAGGAGAATTAGCCAAAATTCATAGTCGCTTAGGAGGAGTTTATCAAAACAAGGATAGACTTCCAAAAGCCATTTCACACTTTTTAGAGGCCATAAAATTAGCTGAATCCATTTCAGATGACAAAACGTTTGCATCTGCTTGTTACGGTATTTCGGTAATTTATGCACTTCAAAAGCAAACCGAAAAACAAATTGAATATTTAGTAAAATCAACGAAAGCATGTGATACAAAAGAAAGTATTCCTCTATTCACTAAAAACGTGATTTATGGTTCGGCATCGCAACAATATTCAGTATTAGGAAGTAAATCTGAATTTAAAAACTACACCGATTCCTCGATTGTTTATGCAAAAAAAGCATTACGTATTTCTAAAGAAAACCAATTAAATCAGCGTATTCCTTCCGATTTAATCGTTTTAAGTTCACTACACGCTAATAAAAAGGAGAACACCAAAGCTTTGGAATATGCCGAAGATGCCCTAAACTATTTGGATTTTATGAAAGAGGACACCAAGTTGAATGTGTTTATGACGTTGTCTTACATAAATCGGGCAGAGGGCAATAAAGAAGCTAGTTATGTGTATCTAGATTCCTTGGATAACTTACCCATAAAGGAAAGGCCTCATTACGGAGGGATTATTGAAAAATTCAAGTACAATTCTTATAAATATTTCAAGGATTTCGACAAGGCATTTAACGCAATGGACAACTATTTTGAGCTTGAAAGTAAAAAGAAGGCTATTGAACAGAATAAAACGATTAATGAGTTGGAAACCAGATATAAAACGGAGTTAAAAGATAAAGAGATTAAGCGTTTATGGGTGCTGTTAATTATCGCCTTGTCAGTCATTTTATTGGGCGGTTTTATTTTTAAATGGATTCAACTAAAGCGCAGTAAAGCCAAAAACATTGCTTTAAAAGAAGCTATAAAACAGCAACTGAAATTAGAGCGGGAATTGGTGAATGTACGGCACAATATTGCGCAAGATTTTCATGACGATTTGGGGAATAAATTGGCGAGAATTTCTTTTTTAACCCGATTGGTAGAGGATGAGCTTTCAAATGAAAATGAAGGCGTTAAGGCCAAAGTAAATCAGGTAAAAGAGGATACGGTAAGCCTGTATGTAGGCACAAAGGATTTTATTTTTTCATTAAAACCAAATAGTGATTATCTCGAAGAAGTCGTAACGTATTTGTCCGATTTTGGTGAGGATTATTTTGATCAAACTGATATCAAATTTGTACTCAATAAAGATATTAGTCTCAATATGAAATTACCACATTATTGGAGCAAGCAATTGATTTATATTTTTAAGGAAGCTATGACGAATGCTTTTAAACATTCAAAATGTACGGTGCTGACCTTAAAGTTCAAGCAAGTTGAAGACGAATTATATATTGAATGTTCAGATAATGGTGTAGGGATTTCAGAAGCACATCTTAATTCGAAAAATGGGTTGCGTCACATGAAATCGAGAGCTGAAAAAATAGGAGGGCGTTTGGAGATTCAAACTTCAAAAGAAAATGGAACATCTATAGTATTTAAAGGAAAAACTAATAAAACCATCTAAAAATGAAACACAAAGTTGTTATTATTGAAGATAATATCCCACTGCGGGATGGGTTTGCCCAAGTGATTAACAGCACCGAAACGTTTAAAGTTATTAGTGTTTATGATAACTGTGAAGATGCCATCAAAAATGTAAAAAAAGATAGTGCAGATGTTTATCTAATGGATATTGAACTGCCGGGGATGAACGGGGTTGAGGGCACTAAACGGCTAAAAGATATCAATGAGCAAATTGATGTTTTGGTAGTAACGGTGCATGAGAATTCCGAAACCGTTTTTGATGCTTTATGTGCTGGTGCAACTGGCTATTTAACCAAAAGTTTAATGCCAGAACAACTTATAGAAGCTCTTAATCAAACTATTTCAGGTGGTGCTCCTATGAGTATCAAAATCGCTAAAATGGTGGTAAGTTCCTTCAAACGAAAACCAAGTGAAATTGAATTATCCACCCGAGAAAAAGAGGTACTCACCTTACTTTCAGATGGCAATAGTTATGATGTGATAGCCGATAAACTTTTCTTAAGTAAAAATACCATCAAATTCCATATCAAGAATATTTATGGGAAACTTCAAGTCAATTCAAACGTAAAAGCAGTTCAAAAAGCCAATCGCGAAAATTTAATTTAGAAAAACTACCCTTTTTGGTGTTACAAGTCAGTTTTGGGTGAAATAGTTTTGTCTCATAACCTTAAATCTATTAATTATGAGAATAAGACTACTTTTATGTTGTTTGTTATTTGGCTTTTCTGCCATAGGTCAAGTAAGTTTGGTTGATGATATTAACCCTACCGGAGATGCCTCTCCGCTGAAGCTCACTGTATTTAAAAAATCACTCTACTTTACGGCTAATGATGGCACGAATGGTAGGGAACTTTGGCAATACAACGGCACGAATACCACATTGTTTGACATTAATACCACAGCAGGAGCAGGGTCGTCTCCTACGGGTTTATTCCCCTTTCAAGGTAACTTGTATTTGTCCGCGGATGATGGTAATAACGGGAAAGAACTTTGGCGTGGTGATGGCACAAGCTTTAGCCTGTTTTTGGATATCAATTCAGGGAGTGGGGATGCCACACCAAATGCGTTTGTGGAATACAATGGCCAAATGGTTTTTACTGCCTTTCAGCCATTGCCAGTAGCAAGGGAGCCTATGATTAGTGATGGAACAGTTTTTGGTACACAATTATTGGCAGATGTAAGCCCTGTGACCAATACCTCCTCAAACGCCGAATTTTATACCGAATATAATGGCAACCTATATTTTTCAGGTGCATCTACGGTAGGTGGAGCAAATGGGGTGCAATTTTATGTTACCGATGGTACAGGTGCAGGTACACAAATGGTAAAACGTATTAATAGTTCGGGAGATGCTTTTCCAAGGGATTATATTGTTTACAATAACTTAATTTATTTTACTGCTGAGGATGGTGTAAACGGTAGGGAACTTTGGGTGAGCGATGGCACAAATGCAGGTACACAATTGGTGCAAGATTTATATTCAGGACCCATTGGAAGTTCTCCAGGTTTCTTCACGATTTACAACAACAGATTGTATTTTAAAGCATCACATGCCACATTGGGTACAGAGTTGTTCTATGTTAATACTTCAGGATCTATCGTTAATGCCGCCAATATAAACCCTGGTTCAGCGAGTAGTCTACCTTCATGTCTTAAAGTCTTTAATGGAAAATTATACTTCTCCGCTACCGATGGGACTAGCGGTACTGAACTATGGGAAACCTCAGGTACTGCGGTATCTACAGTAATGACAAAAAATATTAATCCTGGAAGTAACAGTAGCTCTCCAAAAGAGTTTACCGAGTATAATGGAAAATTGTATTTTAATGCGTCTGAAGACTTCACTGGAGCTGAGCTATGGGTAACCAACGGAACATCGGCAGGAACCATCATGGTTGCAGATATAAATCCCAGTTTTGGGCCTCAAGGAGACCCAGAACAACTTACAGTATTCAACAATAAACTACTTTTTGTGGCTAATAACGGCACGTCAGGGCGAGAGTTGTTTGAATATACCGATCCAACACTATCTGTACAGCATCAAGAATTAAATAAGGATTTAACTATATATCCAAATCCAGTTTCTGAAAATTTTAAAATAGATAACGAGTCTCAAATCAAATCCATTGTAATTTATAATATACAAGGTAAGGAGGTGAAGGTATTTGGGTATAAGCAGAGTGTCTATGGAATCGCTAATTTAAAATCTGGATTATATTTTGCTGAGATTGTTACCGACAGAGGCGTAGTTTCAAAAAAAATTATTAAGCATTAATAACGAGATTTTTTAGCAATAATAAACTAGAAATTATGACTGCTTTAAGTTAGATTAATAGTTAAATCCCCAATATAAAACCTGTTTCTCCCGAAAGCTATCGAGGCGGAAACAGGTTTTTTTTGCATCAAACTCAAAATGACACTACCCAATCGGGTAGTTGCTTGCTTTGTTTGCTTTTTGTACATTTAGAATATTGAATTTGCAATAAGTTTAAAATGGATTTTAGGGCAATAAATACAATAGTTTTCGCCTTTTTAATAACTATGTGTTCTTTTGGGCAGATCAATTGTAATTGCAGTATTGGAAGTTATTTAGAGAAAATAGAATTACTAAACACTAGGGATTCATTGGAGGTTTTTGAGCTATCTGCTGAACTAAAAAAAACAAAGCTAGAGGTATGTAAATTCAAAGCCTTAGAAATTGAGTTCAACTATTTCATTACTCAATTAAATGAGGAAAAGGCTTTTGCAGTTTTAAATGAACTTGAAGACTATTTAGGGCGTATCAATTGCGAAAGTGACCTAAAATTCAATATTTACATAAATAAAGCAAAGTATTTCAAGTTACATAATAACTACGAAAAATTATCAGAATTTGCCTTTAAAGCTTTAAAAGAAGCTGAATATCTCAAAGATTCTAATAAAGAAATTGAGGCAATAAAACAGATCGTTTATCTTTTTACTAGGATGGATGAGGACGATAAAAATTGGCAGTACATAAAACGTGCTGAAAAATTAATCTTTAAACAATCAAATCCAATACGATCTGTAAAGAACTTTCGGTGGCTGGCTTTTGAATATGAAACAAAATATACAAGAACCAAAAGAAAACCATTGCTCGATTCATTGTTTATTTTTGCAAATCATTCAAAAAAAGGAGCTAAAAAGTATAATATATTTGATGAGTTGGCACTCTCGTATCGTGCCTTGGAGGCATACTCGTATCACAAAGGAAATGCAAAAAATGCCCTAAAATATATTGATTCTGCTATTTTTTATGCCAAGAAAATAAAGGGCAAAAAAAACTTGAGTGGATTATATATTTCAAAAGCATGGGATCATTTAGATTGGGGAGAAAAAGAACTGGCTGTAAAATGGATGGACACGTCCTTTGCTTACGATACAAAAGATGATATTGCAGGTTTTATGATGCATCATTTAGACGCTACTGATTTATATGAACAAGCTGGGAGATTAGATAAGGCTCTTTCCAGTTATCAGATTCACTCTAGGATAAAAGATAGCATTTTTAATACTGAACGGACCCAAGTAATAAATGAACTTGAGACAAAGTATAAAACAGAACTAAAAGATGCCAAAATAAAAAGACTTAATGTGTTGTTGGTCATTACTTTGTTGATCATTGTGTCTATTCTTTTAGCGGGAAGCGTCATCCAATTAAAGCGAACAAGAAAAAAGAACAAAATATTGAAACGCGCCATAGAGGAGCAGGAAAGGTTGGAAAAAGAATTATCTGATGTGAGGGGTGAGATTGCACAGGATTTTCATGACGATTTAGGAAATAAACTTGCCAGAATTTCGTTGCTGTCAAGTTTGATTAGTGGCGAAGTGTCCATAAAAAGCCCAAACATAAAATCGAAAATAAAACAGATAAATGAAGATGCCAATGGTTTGTACAAAGGCACCAGAGATTTTATTTTTTCGCTCAAATCAAACAGTGATTACCTAGAGGAAGTAGTTACTTATTTGTCAGATTTTGGTGGCGATATATTTAATAAGACAGAAATTAAATTTACTGTTGAAAAACATATTTCAACTAATGTAAAACTGCCCTATTATTGGAGTAAACAGATTGTCTTTATTTTTAAAGAAGCCCTAACCAACGCGATGAAACATTCAAATTGCCATACGGTTAAACTTTCATTTGGGTATCAAGGTTATCAACTTTCAATTAGGTGTGAAGATGATGGGATAGGAATTTTAGAAAGTGATTTACAATCTCTAAATGGATTATCGCATATGAAAACAAGAGGCATTAAAATAGGTTGTGAACTTCTCATTAATTCTAATATTGGTGAAGGTACTGCGGTTATTTTAAAAGGTAATTTAAAAGAAGATATCATTTAAATGAAGCATAAGGTTGTAATAATAGAAGATAATTTGCCTTTACAGGAAGGGTTTGCCGAGGTTATAAAAGCTACTAAAAATTTCGAATTGACTAATTGTTACAATAGTTGCGAAGAAGCTATTGAACGACTAGAATATGATACTGCCGATATTTTTTTGATGGACATAGAACTGCCTGGAATGAATGGTGTTGAGGGTACAAAGCTTATTAAACAACAATTGCCAAAGGCCAATATTATAATGGTTACTGTTTTTGAAAACTCAGAGATTGTTTTTGATGCTTTATGTGCAGGTGCAACGGGGTATTTAACCAAAAATATCGATCCGGAAGAATTAATAGATGCGCTCAACGAATCAATCGCTGGCGGTGCTCCTATGAGTATAAAGATTGCGAAGATGGTGGTAAGCTCTTTTCAAAAAGAACCTAGTAAAATAGAATTATCAAAACGTGAAAAAGAAGTTTTGTCTTTTTTGGCAGAAGGTAATAGTTATGACAGTATAGCAGAGGCGCTCTTTATTAGCAAAAACACCATAAAATTTCACCTTAAAAATATCTACATCAAGCTTCAGGTAAACAGCAATATTGAAGCCATAAAAAAGGCGAATAAGGAGAATCTTATTTAGTTAAAGACTTTTCATTTTTAAAATCCACCCAAAGGGGTAGTACAGTTTAAAAGGGGTGAATCTACTTTTACATCAAACTTTTAAACCTATTTATGATGAAAAGACTTTTACTTTATTTGATTGCCATTGTTCCAATTTTTTCAATATCACAGAATCATTTTGTGACAACATGGCAAACTACTACTCCAAATGAATCTATAACGATACCAACGATAGGAACAGGATACAACTACGATATTGATTGGGAAAACGATGGTACTTTTGATGATTTAGGAGTTACCGGAAACATTACTCATAATTATCCTAATTCAGGTGTTCATACTATTGCAATTAGAGGAGATTTTCCCAGAATCTATTTTAATAATGGAGGGAGTAAAAATCAAATATTGTCCATTGAGCAATGGGGAGACATTGCTTGGACTTCATTTAATAGAGCCTTTTTCGGTTGTGCTAATCTGGTTATTAATGCCAGTGATGCTCCAGATTTATCAAATGTAAATGATTTATCTTCTATGTTTCGTAGTTGTACTTCCTTTAATCAATCTATAGACCATTGGGATGTTAGTAATATTACAAGTATTGCCGCTATGTTCTTTGATTCAACATACAACCAGCCATTAAATTCATGGGATGTAAGTAATGTAACAAGTATGTCAAATACGTTTAGTGGAGCATCCTTTTTTAACCAACCACTTAATAATTGGGACGTTAGCAATGTTATTGATATGACTTACATGTTTAATGCCTGTTCAGCATTCAATCAGCCTTTGGACAACTGGGATGTTGGCAACGTCACTAGTATGTTTGGGACGTTTTATTTTGCTATCGCTTTTAATCAACCTCTAAACAGTTGGGATGTTAGTAGTGTTACTAATATGTGGAATTCATTTGGTTCAGCAAGCTCATTTAACCAGCCCTTGAATAATTGGGATGTAAGCAGTGTAACGAACATGCGAGGTATGTTTGAAGCTGCGCAATCGTTTAATCAACCCATTGACAGTTGGAATGTTGGAAATGTTACCGATATGGCTTTTATGTTTATTAATGCCCAAAGTTTTAATCAACCTTTAAATAATTGGGATGTTAGTTCAGTTACAAATATGAATCGAATGTTTACAGATGCAATTTCATTTAACAGACGTTTGGGCGGTTGGATTGTTAGCAATGTAACCGATATGTCAAGAATGTTTGATGGAGCTACATCATTCAATCAGCCTTTAACTACATGGGTTGTAAATAATGTAACCGATATGTCAAGTATGTTTTCAGATGCTACCGCTTTTAACCAGCCTTTAAATACTTGGGATGTGAGTAGTGTTACCAACATGACAAACATGTTCTTAAATGTAACTTTGTCAACAGAAAATTATGATGATACACTGATAGCATGGGATGCCCTAAACCTGCAACCCAATGTTGTATTTCATGGAGGAAACAGCTTATATTGTAATTCTGCCACGCAACGTTTAAATATGATAAATAGCGATGGCTGGACGATCACAGACGGTGGGCAAACCATTTGCGGTTCTTTAAGTACAAATGAGTTTGATGAAGATATCGTAGCTTTATATCCCAACCCAGCACGAAATAGTTTTTCGATTAATTCAAACGAAAATATAAAACAAATAGCAATACATGATCTTTCAGGAAAAGAGGTATTACGTTATGATAGAATAAAAAGAGACTATAGAATCGAAAACCTTGTATCTGGAATTTATTTCGTAAAGATTCAAACTGAAAAAGGAGAAGTAACCAAAAAGCTTATCAAAAAATAATACTACCCACTAAGGGCGGTTCAATAAAATAGGATAATATCTAATTTTACTGAAACAGATTAATAACCCCAAATCTTTTAATTATGAAATTAATGAAAACTTTAGGCTTTGTCGCTGTTTTGGCTTTGATATTAGCCTGTGATAGCGATGATAGCCCAACAAATAATCCTCCGGTTTTAGAGGACAGAACTATGAATATGGATGAAAATCCAACATCCGACTTGTTAACGACCGTTACGGCGACCGATGCTGATGAGGATACTTTAACCTACGCCATTATCTCTCAAACTCCCGCCAATAGTGTATCTATAAACTCAGTAAATGGAGAATTGTATATTATGAATGCTAGTGCTTTTGATTATGAGCAAAACACCTCGATAATGGTTACAATCTCGGTAACGGATGGAACCGATACGACCGAAGCAACGCTAACCATCAATATTTTGGATGTAAACGAAAACGGTTAAGCATGTTTTCAAAACTAAAAAAATACAAGTTGGAAATCTTTATGACCCTTTTCTACGGCGTCATGATAAGCTTGATATTCTTGGCCCTGAGTTAGGTTAATAGTCAAGTCCCCAATTTTAAACCTGTTTCTATATATTTTTAGAGGCAGGTTTTTTTATTCAAATACGTATTCAATGATAACACTTGTTTGAAAATTAATGACACTTATTTAATGAACATAACTTTTGCAATTTGTATTGCTCATTCAAAGACTGAACTTTCAAATTATTGCTTAATTTAGTTTTAATAACCATTCAGGTTTTCATTAGTGTTTTGTTGTTAGATAATTTTAGATTTAAAGTAGGATTTCAGCTTTTCTTAAGAGTTGCAATGCTTTTGTATATTATCTTTTGGTCAATTTCGCTTCATACTCAAGAACGCTGTAGGTGTGACATGCCTTACCCAGAAATCAATTATTATTCGATGGACTCCATATCTGTTGTTCATGCAACAAACGCATATCTGAGTTCGGAAACCGAAAGTTGTAAATTTAAAGGAGAATCAATTCTCTTTCACTTTTATTTAAATAACAATGATTTTGACAAAGCGTTAAGCATTATAAATCGACAAGAACAGCTTTTGAATACATTTAGTTGCAAGGGACAATTTCAATATCAATTACTTAACAATAAGTCTATATACTATAGAGCGATTAACGATTTAGAAAACCTTTCGAACTTTGCTTTTAAAACTTTGGAAAGTGCTGAGCGCTTAAAAGACCCCAAGAAAGAAATTGATGCTATTCAGCATATTGTATTCGTGTTTACAAGATTAAACGAAGACGATAAAAATTGGAGCTACATAAAAAGAGCACAAAAGTTAATAGAAGTCTTAAAACCCTCAAAAGAAACCGCGCCCTATTTGAGGTGGCTTGCCCAAGAATACGAAACAAAATATACGTTAACCGAACGGGAAACCTTAATTGATTCCGCATTACTATTTATCAATAAATCTAAAACAATTGCACTTAAATATGATATGAATGCGGAACTATCAGAAACCTACAAGGTATTGGAGGGCTGTGCGTACCACAAGAAAAATTTTAGCAATGCTGTAACTTATATTGATTCTTCGATATATTATGCCAAAACCATTAAAGGCAATGTAAATTTAGGACCATTATACATCTATAAATCTTGGGATTTATTAGAAATGGAGCAAGTTGAGGAAGTTAATAAAAACCTTGATTCAGCATTAAAATATGATAAATCCAGTGGAGGAGGTAAAATGTATTTTTACCATGAAGTTTCTGCAATTTACGAAGGCATAGGAAAAAGGGACAAAGCACTTCATTATTACAAAAAATACGCCTCGCTAAAAGACAGTGTCTTAAATATCAAAACACTTGAAAAGGTGAATGATATGGAGCAGAAATATAACAAGGTAGCCAATGAAAACAAGATTGTTCAGCTTGAAAAAACAAAGCAGTTTTATTTGTTTTTGATTTTGGGAAGTCTACTCACCTTGCTAACGTTTATTTTGCTGTTTAGGCAACGAGCATTAAAAAATAAACATAAGATTATGCTTACGGAGCAACGGTTGAACAAAGCCAGAATGGATCCGCATTTTTTCTTCAACGCCATGGCATCCTTACAAAATTTATCCTTGGAGGAAAATAGCCCAAATACATCACTATTTGTTTCCCGTTTCGCAAAAATAATGCGACAATCTTTGGAAAACACCTATGAAGACCTTATTCCATTGGAGGATGAAATTGATTTTCTTAAACACTATTTGGAAATACAGAAATTGCGCTATCCCGACAAATTCGATTTTAAATTTTCAATTGATGATACTTTAGAAATCGATGAACTTTATATGCCATCAATGATACTGCAACCTTTTGTTGAAAATGCCATAGAACATGGGTTTAAGAATATTAACTTTAAAGGTATGCTTAACGTTGGTTTTAAAGACCTTCAAAATGTCATTCAAATTACGGTACGTGATAACGGAAAGGGGTTTGAAACAAAACCAATAGAAAAAGAGTACAAATCTAGAGCAATGCAGATTATAAAAGACAGGCTTTATTTGTTCAATGTACAGCATAAATCCAATGCTAAATATATTGTAAGTCAAAAGGTTGATGGGTTTGAAATAGAAATTGAGTTACCAAAATTATATCAAATATGAAAGTTTTAATTGTTGATGACGAATTAAACATCAGGGAAGGGCTAAAAAAAATGATTACAGCGTTTTGTCCCTATGTTTCCGAAATAGGCGATACTTATGGTGTGCAATCTGGATTGGAAGCTATTAAGAAAGAACAACCGGATTTGGTATTGTTGGATGTAGAACTGGAGGACGGTACAGGAATGGATTTGTTATCATCACTCGATGTTATCGATTTTCAGCTCGTTTTTATTACAGCGCATAACAAATACGCCATTGATGCATTTAAGTTTAGTGCCATCGAATTTTTATTGAAACCTATTGATACTGATAATTTGATGCACGCTTTGGACAAGGCCAAAAAACAAATTGGGAACGAGAATTTAGCAGAACAATTGCAAATTTTAAAACAAAGTTTAAACGCTATAAGGGCTAACGATAAGAAAATTGTGCTCAAAGATATCAATTCCATCTATTTCGTAAAGGTAAGCGACATCGTTCGGTGCGAATCCGACGGACAGTACACGCAGTTTCATTTAAGCGATTCACAAAAAATACTGATTTCAAAATCCCTAAAGGAATACGAAAAATTGTTGGAGCCTTATGGTTTTATAAGGCCTCACCATTCGCATCTTATTAATCGCCATAAAATCGTTCGCTTTGATAAAACCAATGGTGGTACTTTACTAATGGAAACCAATTGCCGTATCCCAGTGTCCCACAGAAAACGTGCCCATATACTTCAGGTATTGGACAATCAACAGTAAATTGCACTTATATATTATGTTGTAACGACTGTATAACGCCCTTTTACAGTAAATAATGTTGGTGTTTTTTGGATAGAATTTTCATGATTTTTGGCTTAAATCTTAAACCAAATTTATCATGAAAACAAAACTACTTATTTTATTAAGTTTCACTTACTTGCTTAACTACGCTCAAGTAAGCCAAGTTAAGGACATCAACTCTGGGTCAGCTTCAAGTAACCCTGAAAACTTAACCATATTCAACAACGGATTTGATGATACGCTGTACTTTACGGCAACCACAACTGCCCAAGGTAATGAAATGTGGAAATCTAATGATGCCACATCGGCGCAAACAACAATTTTGGCTGATATAAATCCCAACACGGGAACAGGAAGTTTTCCGAAAACGCTGACTAAAGCAGGAAACTTCAGGTTATATTTTACTGCAGATGACGGCACTACAGGAAGGGAAATATGGTACACTAACGGTGTTGGAGCAACGCTTTATTTTGATCTTTATGCAGGAAGCACAGGTAGCAACCCTACCGAACTAGTTTCCAATGGTACAAATGGTGTATTCGCATCTTGCCATACATTAACTTCTATTGATTATGGTACAGAAATAGTTAATACCGCCAGTTTTAGTATAACAGATGTTGGAACTGGGGCATTGAATGGCGAACCCGAAAATCTTTATTTTGAAACAGCCAATAACATTATTTACTTTTCAGGGAACAATCAATCAGGATCTGGAAAGGAACTTTACCAATGGAATGATGGCTCTAATGGAACGCTAGTTGCTGATATTAATACAAACCCGATGGGAGACAGCAACCCAAATCATTTTATTAATTTAAATGACAAGATTTATTTTTCTGCAGAGGATGGCAATGTTGGAAATGAATTATTCGAACTGGATTACAATGGTGGCAACCAAGTTGTTATAGTAAAGGATATAAATATCAATGCTGGAAGTAGTAATCCTGGAGAAAAAATTGTGTTCAATAATAAAATTTATTTTTCAGCGGATGACGGCATCAATGGTACTGAATTATGGGAATCAGATGGGACAAATGCAGGAACACAATTGGTATTTGATTTATACTCTGGAATTCAAGGAAGTAACCCTAAAAATTTCACAATTTATAACAATAGGCTATATTTTTCAGCATTGCACCCATCGTTGGGTACGGAATTATTTTATATGACCACTTCTGGAAACGTTATTTTAGCTTCCAACATTGCCTCTGGGGCGTCAAGTTCTAATCCCGAATATTTAAAAGTGTATAACGGTAAGTTATATTTTAGCGCTACCGATGGGATAAACGGCATAGAACTTTGGGAAACTTCCGGGACAGCTTTTAGTACCTTGATGACCGCAGATATCAATACGGCAGGTTCTTCAGATCCAAGTGAATTGGTAGTAATGGACGGCAACAAGCTAGTGTTTTCGGCAGACGATGGGGTCTCTGGAAGGGAGCTGTGGAAATATATCGACCCTACATTATCTTCAGACACCTTTGAATTAGATAATCAAATTGTACTTTTTCCAAACCCGGCTAATGATACATTTTCAATACGTTCAAATTTGAAAGTTGATGCTGTGTTGTTAATGGATATTTCTGGAAAACAAATAAAAACATTCAAAAGTAATTTAGAGGATTATAGCATTAGGGATATAATGTCAGGTATGTACTTTGTGAATATACAAACGGACAAGGGAAGCGTCTTAAAAAAGCTAGTCAAAAATTAAATTCTTTTGTAAAGGGGCAAATCACGTAGGTTTTAATAGTTAAAAGACAAGAATCGGAAATGGCTATGCTGTCAAAACTAAAAAAATATAAGCTGGAAATCTTTATGACCCTTTTCTACGGCGTCATGATAAGCTTGATATTCGTGGCCCTGAGTTAGGTTAATAGTCAAGTCCCCAATTTAAACCTGTTTCATGCATTCGCTGAAACAGGTTTTTTTTATCTTTAAATTTTTAAAACCATAAAATGAAAAAAATATTTTATTTGATCCCCTTTGCTTTGATGTACTGTTGTAAAGGTGAAGTTAAAACTGAACCAATTATAATTACCTCAGAAGAAATTCAAGAAATAGTTGGTTATTTGGCCTCAGATAATTTAAAAGGAAGAAACACAGGTACCGATGGCATCGATAAATCAGCTACTTATATTGAAACACGATTTAAAGCTTATGGTGTGAAGCCATACTTTGAGAGCTATCGTGACAACTTCAAAGTAGATAGCCTCAACGCATTTAATGTTGTGGGCTATTTGGAAGGCAGTGATAAAGCGTTGAAGGATGAAGTCATCATTTTAGGAGCACATTACGACCATATTGGTTTTCAAAAAGACATTGAAGGAGATTCTATCGCCAATGGTGCCAATGATAATGCCGCCGGAACTAGTGCAGTGATAGCAATGGCAAAATATTTTACTCACAAAAAGAATAACAAACGAAGTATCATTTTTGCGTTGTTTTCAGCCGAAGAAAAAGGCTTGTTGGGTTCAAAACATTTGGCAAAACGCTTGAAGGAAGATAAGCTAAACCTTTATACAATGGTCAATTTTGAAATGATTGGAGTGCCTTTTAAGGATAGGGATTATGAGGCGTTTTTAACGGGATATGACACGTCCAATATGGCCGAAAAAATCAATACTTATGTGGGATCAAATTTAATTGGAAAGTCTGATGTTGCCGTAAAATATCAATTGTTTAAAAGGTCGGATAACTATCCATTTTATTTGGAATTTAAAGTCCCTTGTCAGACAATTTCTTCGTGTGATATGTCTAATTTTGATTATTACCATCACGTGGATGATGAAGTCGATAAATTAGATTTTAACTTTATGGCAAACTTGATAAATAAAACCATTCTAGCCATTGAAACCATGAGTAACACACCAACAAAGGAAATTAAAATCACGAATGAGTAAAAATATCATAGTTACAGGAACAAGCAGGGGCATTGGCTTTGAGTTGGTACAATTGTTTGCCAAAGCAGGGCACAATGTATTGGCACTTTCGAGGAATGAAAAGCCTATTCAAGATTTAAATCTTGAAAATGTATCTTGTTTTTCTTTTGACTTGAATGATTCCAAAGCCTATCAAAATGTAAAAGCCTTTATTGAAAAGGAATGGGGTCAGGTAGATGTGCTCATCAATAATGCGGGAGCACTTTTAAACAAACCTTTTTCAGAAACTACGATTTCTGATTTCGAAACCGTATATAAAACTAATGTTTATGGAGTTTCCGAATTAACAAGAGTCGTTTTGCCATTTATGAAAGGTGGAAGTCATGTAGTAACTATAAGTTCCATGGGTGGGGTTCAAGGGAGTATGAAATTCCCTGGTTTGGCGGCCTACAGCTCCAGCAAAGCCGCAGTTATCACCTTAACGGAATTATTGGCTGAGGAATATAAAGATTTTGGTATCTCATTCAACGTATTGGCTTTGGGTGCTGTACAAACCGAAATGCTGGAAGAAGCTTTCCCGGGATATCAAGCCCCAATCACAGCACCAGAAATGGCAGAATACATCTTCGGTTTTTCTTTGAACGGCAACAAATACTACAACGGAAAATTACTTCAGGTATCTAATTCTACACCATAATTTATGAGCAAATACAAATGCATCATTTTTGATTGCGACGGTATTTTAATTGATAGCGAATCCATCGCCATCGGCGTTTTGGTGGATATGGCGAATGATTTGGGAGCAAAAATGGACTTTGAAACCTCTTTGATTGATTTAAAAGGGAAATCGCTAAACTCCTGTATGGCGTTGATTTCTGAGCGTATTGGAAAACCGCTTCCCGTTAATTTTGAACCCGATTATCGTATCAACACATTCGAGGCATTCCGCAAGGATATTAAACCCATTGAAGGGATTAAGGAAGTGGTTGAAAACCTAGAAATACCATTTTGTACCGCATCCAGCGGCCCCGCCAACAAAATACGTTTAAATATGGAAATCACGGGTCTGTTGCCTTATTTCGATGGCAAGATATTTAGCTGTTACGACATCCAAAAATGGAAGCCAGAGCCCGATATTTTTTTATGGGCGGCAGAAACTATGGGTTTTCAGCCTGAGGAATGTTTAGTGGTTGAGGACAGTGTTTCAGGGGTAAAGGCGGCAAAGGCTGGTGGCTTTGATGTGTTTGGCTATACCGAACATGATTATAAAAATGAACTTAAAGCCTTGGCTACACAAACTTTCGATAGTATGGATAAGCTTTTGGGGATGATTTAATTTATCAATCCATTCTTTTAATTTCTTAGAGGAAAGGATAGCGTTATGCCAACACCTCCATTCACCTGTTCTAAGGAAGGGTGTTCGTAATAGGTTACAGCGAGTTCAACATTATGTTTAGGGCCTAAAGCCAACCCCAGCGAATAGGGGATATGAATAAAAGCCCCACTTTCATCAATATTGGTTAAAGGTGTAAAGGTTTCAAAAGCTCCAATAGATGCACCAACTCCAATTTCAATAAAAGGAGCTACCCAAGGAATAGGTGCCACAACTCTTACCTTGCCACCAAACATAAAGGCCTTTGATGATACTTTAAAATCGGCTAAATTGGGATTGTCCGAATCCGCAGGAGATGTTAATATAAACCCTGCATACGGGCGAACGCCAAACCAGGTTTTTATGCCCATTACGTATTCAGCTTGGGCATAAAAACCTGATCCGGAAATATCAAAATCATCATAAGGAAAAGTGATACCTATTCCAATGGAGGCATTTATAAATCTTCCTTTTTGCGGTTGTGCATATGCAGTGGTTTTAAATATTAGGGTAAGTGCTGAAACAAAAAATATGGAGCAAAACTTCCTGGGCATAATTAAGAATTTAAAGATAGCAATTTCTATATTTTTTATGAATAATCCTACTAAAAAGATAACCTAATTCAGCCTTGAAAATCGATGAAATTGGCTATTTTTGTACTGATGCAAACCGCTCTGGAAAGCTATATCCCAAATAAAGCCCAACCTGAAGTTGTCAGGCTTTTGGAACATGATAATCTTCTGGTCAAAATTAAGAATGAACGTAAAACTAAACATGGCGATTACAGGCCGTTGCTAAACGGGAAGCATCAAATTACCATCAATTCCAATTTAAATCCTTACCGTTTTTTAATCACATTAATCCATGAGATTGCCCATTTTGAGGCATATAAAAAACATGGTAGATTCATTAAGCCCCACGGCAGGGAATGGAAACTTACTTTTCAGTACTTAATGCTCCCATTTTTAAATCCGGAAGTGTTCCCAAATGATTTGTTGCCACTTTTGGCAAACCACTTCAAAAACCCAAAAGCGAGTAGCGATACCGATGTTAAGTTATCGTTAGCATTGAAACAATTTGATGCACCTAATGATAAAACTTATATTTTTGAATTACCTGCTGGCAGCACATTTAAATTATATAACGGCAAAGTATTTCAAATGGGAAAGAAACGTACAAAGCGTTTTGAATGTGTTGAGATCAAAACGGGCAAAATATATCTGTTTAATCCAAACGCAGAAGTCGAACTGATAAATTAGAAAAAATGAATAAAAATTATTATGCCATATTAATGGCCGGAGGTGTAGGCTCACGTTTTTGGCCTGTAAGCACCCAGGATTTCCCAAAACAATTTCACGATATGTTGGGGACTGGGGATACTTTGTTACAAAAAACGTTTTACAGGTTGGCAAGTTTTATCCCAAAGGAAAATATTCTGATATTGACCAATGAACGTTACAACGATTTGGTTTTGGAACAGCTACCTATATTAAACCCGGGCCAAGTTGTGTTGGAACCAGCGATGCGCAATACGGCACCTTGTATTTTATATGCCTCGTTGAAAATCCAAAAGGAAAATCCAAATGCGGTAATGATAGTGGCACCGAGCGACCATTGGATTGAAGATGAGAAAGCCTTTGCCAAAAATGTAACACAGGCTTTTGAGTTCTGCTCGGAAAACGATGCGTTGATGACTTTAGGCATTCAACCAACTTTTCCAAACACGGGCTATGGCTATATCGAATATGATAAATCGTCTTCCACAGAGATAAAACCCGTAAATCAGTTTAGGGAAAAACCAGATTACAACACCGCCAAGGAATTTATTGCACAAGGTAATTTTCTTTGGAATGCTGGTATCTTCATGTGGAGCGTGAAGAGTGTGGTGAATGCTTTTAAAAATAATCAACCCAATTTATTCGAATTGTTTGAAAATGGGATAACGGCATACAATACCGATGCCGAAAAGGATTTTATTGCTGAAAATTACCCAAAGGCGGAAAACGTTTCTGTGGATTACGCCATCATGGAAAAATCAAAAAATGTATTTGTGATTGCCGCTGAATTTGACTGGAACGATCTCGGTACTTGGGGTAGCCTTTACGATAAATTGGATAAAAGTGAATCCGATAATGCATTAGTTAATGCCAAGGTTTTGGCCGAAGAGGCCTCCGGAAATATGATTCGAACGGAAAAGAAAAAAATAGTGGTTGTGGACGGCATCAGCGACTACATTATTGTCGATAAAGAAGACGTATTGCTTATTTATCCCAAAGCCAAGGAGCAGGACATCAAAAAAACACTGCAAAAAGTTAAGGACAAGTTTGGCGAGAAATATGGGTAATTCCTAACATTTTTTTAAGTCCGTTGTATTTTAAATTGTCTTATATTCGTGAGGTATGAGCCAATTTAAATACAATGGAAGAAAGTAAATTCAATTTTTCTGAGGAGCCAGAAGAAAAAAATAGCGAGCAAAAAGTAGAGGAATCCAAAGAGGAAGTTAGAAAAGGTGCCCAGGGATTATATGCCAGCACCAAAAAATTTCTGAATGAACTTTTAGATTTCAGGGAAGATACCGACAGGGATGCCACCATTCAGGCCATAAAAGGTGATATTTCCTTTAAAGGCGCCACGGCTTGGATTTTAATATGTTCCATTTTTGTGGCTTCCGTGGGACTCAACGCCAATTCTACAGCCGTTGTAATCGGTGCCATGCTAATTTCTCCTTTAATGGGACCTATTTTGGGCGTAGGGCTTTCAATTGCCATAAATGATATTGACACTTTGCGACGGTCGTTAATCAACTTGGCTATAATGATTGTGTTGAGTTTATTGACCGCATTTCTGTTCTTCAGATTTTTTCCGCTTAGCGAAGATACATCAGAACTTTTAGGCCGGGTAAAACCGGATATTCGGGACGTTTTAATTGCTTTTTTTGGCGGTTTGGCACTCATCATTGCTAGAACGAAAAAGGGGACTATTGCCTCTGTGATTTTTGGCGTGGCCATTGCTACAGCCTTGATGCCTCCTTTGTGTACGGCGGGTTACGGACTTGCCAAGGCCAATTTCGTCTATTTTGGACAGGCCATGTATTTGTTCACTATAAATACCATTTTTATTGCCTTGGCCACCTTTTTGGTGTTGAAGTTATTACGATTTCCAATGTTGCGATATGCCAATTCTAAAAAGCGAAGGATGATTTCAAGGGTGGCTACAATTTTAGCCATCGTGGTCATGATTCCGGCAGGTTTCACGTTTATCGATGTATATAAAGAAAGTAATTTCAAGAGAGATGCAGCACTTTTTATTGATGAAGAATTGAATGCTTTGCCTCATGCAGAGTACATCAAAAATAATTCGTCATATAAATACGGTGGTGATGAAGACAGCAAGATTTTATTAAATTCCTTTGGCTTGGATGAAATCCCTGAAACCACAATAGACGTTTTACGAACTAGGTTGTCCAGCTATCCATCCTTGGCTTCAAATACACAATTGATATTTAACCAAAGCAGAAGCACTGGCCTGGACAATTTTAAATATATGAAGGAACTGCGGGCTAGGGATTCTTTGGATATTCTATCGCAAAGCGAAAAGATCGCCTTTTTAGAAAGTAAGGTGAAACAATTGTCCGTTTTAGAAAAAAACTATTTTGCATTTGATGAATTGACCAAGGAAATGAAGATAAATTATGATGCCATTGAAAGGATATCCTATTCAAACGTTATCAGTTCCAATTTTTCAAAGATGGATACATTGTCGGTTTTTGAGGTAAAATGGGTGGACTCTTTGTCTAATAATGAATCACGGGCAAAAGATAAATCAAAACTAGAAAATTGGCTGAAGTTTAAATTGGATTTGGATACCCTAGTCGTTAAAAGGTTGAACTAGGATAAAATTGTCAGTCCATATTTCGTTTTAAGAAAAAGGTTTAATTTTAAGGCGACCAAAAACCCGATACCTTATTAAAAATCTAGTTTTAATTGTAGTTGTCATTGTAGTTTGGATGACTACCAGTAGTTATTCAAACCCATCGCTCTCTTCAAATACATTCACTCTTTTTGTTTTTGAGGGTTCTGATTGGTGCGTTAATTGCCGAAGACTTGAAAAAAATGTTCTGTCAGATACAACTTTTATTTCATTTTTAAATGAAAAACAAATCACACTGACTAGGGTGGACTTTCCTCAAAGAACAAAACAGAACAGTCAAGTGAAAAAGAACAACGAACTATTGGCGGAACGTTATAATTTTGATGGTATTTTCCCCACTTTGATTCTTTCGAGGAACGATACCTTACTCTATCGAAAACTTTTCTACAACAAAAAGCAGGATTCTAAGGGAATGCAAGACCTTATATTAACTCATCTTAAAGCCTTGAAATGAAAACTTTTGTCCACAAGGAAAAATTGATGGGTACGGCATTCAGTTTGGGCGTTGTGGCAGAAGATGAGCAAGAGGCAAAACATTGGCTCAAAATTGGGGTTGATGAAATTAAGAGAATCGAGGATTTACTTTCTGAATACAAAACTACATCGGTCACTTCAAAAATTAATGTTTTTGCAGAAAAGCGTCCAGTGTCGGTTGATAATGAGACGTTTGCGCTTATTGAGCGAAGTATTGCGATTTCAAAATTAACCAAAGGTGATTTTGATATTACTGTTGGTCCTTTAAAAAGACTGTTCAATTTTAAGAACACTGATTTTGAAATGCCATCTAATGGTTTGATAAAAAAGACTTTGGATTCGGTTGGATTTCAAAATATTAGTTTGAATAAAGAAAAATTAGAGGTAGCTTTTAAAGCAGAAGCTATGAAAATCAGCTTTAATGCTATTGGAAAAGGTTATGCATCCGATAGGGTAAAAAAGCTATGGAAAGGGCACGGTGTTACCTCCGGATTTATAAATGCCAGTGGGGATTTAACGGCTTTTGGGCAAAAGCCTGATGGCTCTAATTGGAACATCGGTATCGCCAATCCAAATACGAAGAACCAAGCTCTTTTGAATATTCCGCTGGTCAATGCCTCGGTAGCTACATCAGGGGACTACGAACAGCATTTTTTATGGAAAGGGAAACGTTATTCTCATAATATCAACCCGCATACCGGGATGCCTTTGTCGGGCATTAAAAGTGTAACAGTCATATCCCCAAGCGCTGAACTTTCGGATGCCTTGGCCACGGCGGTTTATGTTAAAGGGGTTGCCAAGGGATTAGAATTTATTAATCAATTACCTCAAACCCATTGCATCATAATAAATGACGACAACCAATTATTTTTCTCTAAAAAAATGGCCTATGAAAATCATGTGGCTTAGTCTTTTGTTAGCAATATTGCTGTCGTCCTGCAAAGCGGTAAAACCTTATGAACAGCAATATGTAAGTGACCCTGAAATGCAAATGCAAAATGATACGGGGAAAAATTTCAATCTTTATGTGCAATCCATTCGAGAGGGAGCAACCCCAGCTGGAAGCGCCAAAGGTAGTGGAGGATGTGGCTGTAACTAATACTTTGGTATGAACAAGAAACTTTTGATGGTCGGGAGTTTTGCTTTCATGCAATTGATGGCAAGGGCGCAGGCAAAAGAGAATGCACAGCAGGAGCGTTTGAATAAAACCGAGGTGGAGTTGGTGTACAACCATTATCTTCAATATGGGGATAATTCGGCCGTTACAGGTGGGGTGGGTACGGAGCGCTTAATTGTGTATGGTCCTTCATTCACCATGAAAAAATCTTGGAAAACCAATACCATTTCTTTTAATCTTGGGACGGATGTGATTTCCTCCGCTTCCACCGATAATATTGATATGATTATGTCTTCCGCATCGCGATTGGATGCCAGGACTTATGCCTTTACTTCTTTTGAAAAGAATCTTCCAGTTCACAACATGCTACTGTACGGCGGTATTGGTTTTTCTATAGAGAGCGATTATTTTTCCGTTGGAACCAAGATTGGATTGGTAAAGGAGGATAAAAAAACCTTGACTACTTATTCCGCTCAATTTCAAATGTTCAATGACGACTTACGCTGGGGTAGATTGAATTCTAAAACAAGCTACGGTCCCTCAAATTTGATATATCCCGAAGAATTGAGATTTCAAGAATGGTACGATGAAGTAAAACGGAATTCTTTCAATTTAAGACTCGGGATATCAAAGCCGATTGATAAAAAGAACATTCTAGGTTTTTATCCCGAAATCACGTATCAGGAAGGCCTTTTGGCAACGCCGTTTCATCGTATTTATTTTTCGGATGGCACATTAGGGGTGGAGCAGTTGCCAGATGAACGCTGGAAAGGAGCCCTGGCAGTAAAATGGAACAGATTTCTTTTGGGGAATATCATTTTAAAAAATGTACTGAACGGGTATGCAGATAATTTTGGGATAGTTGCCGTATCATTTGAAAATGAAACTGTCATTAAACTTAAACCGGAATTTCAATTATTGCCCAACATTCGATTTTATACGCAAAAGGGTTCTAAATATTTTGATGAGTTCATGCAGCATGATGTCAATTCGGAATTCTATACCTCTGACTTTGACCTTTCAGAATTCCAAACCTACAACGCAGGACTAGGCATAAAATTGAACCCGCACAATAGTTTAAAGCGAAAGAGACTATTAAATGCTATAGTAATTCGATACAACTTTATGTATCGTTCCAATGGATTGAAAGCACATATTTTTTCGTTTAGCTTGCAAACGGAGTCTTATCGAAATCCAAAAAAGTGAACTAGGAATCGAAGGAGTGATACCGATGTATTGGAATTAGTGATCAATATGAAAGCACCATAAGTTTTTGGAATGACAATTTCCAAGGATTTTGACAGTTGAATAGGGTTTTTTTAAGTAAATTGGATTAAAATGCTAAAAAGTATTCTAAACAAGACCTCTGAAATAAAAGCGCACGAAATAAAAGCGACGGTATTATCTTTTCTATTTGTTTTTATTCTAATGTTGGCTTATTATATCTTGAGGCCAGCTAGGGATGCCATGGCCAGTGATTGGTCTGATTCGGAGGTGAGTCAATTGTGGACACTAAATTTCTTTCTTAGCACGGGAGTTGTAGCACTTTACGGAATTGCAGTTTCTAAAATGAACTTTAAGTTTTTGGTGCCCAGTGTTTATGTGTTTTTTGCCATTACTTTTATTCTTTTTTATTGCTCGATGTCTGCTATGGACGATAGTAAATTGGTGGACAAGTGCTTTTATGTTTGGTTAAGTGTATTTGCCATGTTCCATCTTTCGGTATTCTGGAGCTTTATGTCTGACATTTTCAATAAGGATCAGGCACGAAGACTTTTTGCAACCATTGCGGCAGGTGCCAGTGCCGGAGCTTTAATTGGACCAATGATTCCAACCTTGTTCGCTGGAATAGGAACGGACAATCTCATTTTGGTAGCAACATTGTTGCTTTTAATTCCGATCCCAATTATACTCACTTTAACTAGGCTTAAAGCTAGCGAATTAAAGAATGAAGATGAAGCAACAGATAAAAGCAAGTACAAAATTGGCGGAAACCCGTTTGCTGGGTTTAAATATTTTGTAACTAATCCTTATCTCTTAGCCATTGGAATCTTTATTTTGCTTTATACCATGATAAGTACGTTTGTGTATTTTGAACAGAAGAATTTACTGGCCGAATATGATAGGCCTACCAGAACCCAGATTTTGGGTAGTATAGACTGGATTGTCAACGTTTTAACTTTCGCCATAGCATTCTTTGCAACGTCCAGACTTGTCAAAAAAATAGGAATGGGTTTTACGCTTGCACTTATGCCCTTAATAGTATGTATCGGCGTTTTGGTTTTGGCATTTGCCCCAATAATAGTGGTACTTTTGGCACTTCAAGTAGCACGTAGGGCAGGAAACTATGCAGTTACCAAACCAGCGCGTGAAATGCTATTTACCGAAGTGGACAAGGAAACAAGATTTAAGGCAAAACCAGTGATTGATATTGTGGTTTATCGAGGTGGAGATATGACTACCGCATGGATTTTTACTGGACTTACTGAAGGATTGGGACTTGGATTTACCGCAGTAGGTGTAATTGGGGCGGGTATTGCGGCAATATGGGCTGGTGTTGGCCTGTGGATGGGTAAATTATATAACCGCCAAAAGACCTTGGGGTAGTCTTTGATTGATAATAATCACAAATATTTCTTTTTGAAAATTTAAATAATAAAGACAATAAAAGATTGTATTGTCATGAGTTGTGAAAATTTTTAGTGGGGGAATTAATTGCTAAAGATTTTCATCTATATACATCTTGCGTACTTTTTTGAATAAGTTTGAGGAGTAAACAAAATCAGTAACCGCCTGATTGTCTGTTTTAAAAATAGTGTCTTTCGAACCCTCCCATTCTTTAATCCCATGTTTTAGGAAGACAATTTTCTCTCCAATTTCCATAACGGAGTTCATATCATGGGAATTGATTACCGTAATTATCTGATATTCATCCGTAATTTCTTGAATTAAATTATCGATCACAATAGCCGTCTTTGGGTCAAGGCCCGAGTTGGGTTCATCACAAAATAAATACTTCGGATTGTTAACTATTGCGCGTGCAATTGCAACACGTTTTTGCATGCCTCCAGAGGCTTCGCTGGGCATCTTAAGGTGAGCATCAGGAAGGTTGACCCGTTTCAGGACAACATCTGCTCGATCTTCCATTTCACTTTTGCTCATTTTGGTAAACATCCGTAAAGGGAACATCACATTTTCAGCAATGGTCATTGAATCGAATAGGGCGCTACCTTGAAATACCATACCAATATCGGCCCGTAAATCCCGCTTTTCGCCTTCAGATAAGTTGGAAAAAACTTTCCCGTCATATGAGATTGAGCCAGATTCATAAGTAAAAAGCCCCAAAAGACACTTTAAAAACACCGTTTTGCCAGAGCCGCTTTGCCCAATAATCAAATTGGTTTTGCCTTTTTCAAAGGTGGTTGTAATACCCTTTAAAATGTGGGCATCTCCAAACGATTTATGTAAATCTGTAACCTCAATCATTAGCCTAATAGCATTCCAGTAATAATATAATTTATCAAAATAATAACCACACTGGTCCATACAAAGGACGTGGTACTTGCTTTCCCGACTTCCAAAGCTCCACCTTTCATATAATAGCCATAAAATGAAGGGATTGTGGCCAGTACAAAAGCAAAAATAAAGGTTTTTATAAATGCATAAGTTACATGAAAAGTATCAAAATCGGTTTGAATCCCAGTGATATAGTCGGTAAGCGTAGAGTAACCCCCAAAAACGCAGGCGGCCATCCCGCCCAAAATGCCCAAAAACATACCCACGGCAATGGCAAACGGATAGAGCATTAAGGCAATGGTTTTGGGAAAAACTAAATAATTTAAAGAATTGATCCCCATAACCTCTAAAGCATCGATTTGCTCTGTAACCCGCATCGTTCCAATACTGGAGGTGATAAAAGATCCCACTTTTCCGGCCATAATAATGGAGGTAAACGTAGGCGCAAATTCCAAAATCACCGACTGTCTTGTAGCAAATCCTACCAGGTATTTTGGTATCAAAGGATTGTCAATATTCAGCGCCGTTTGAATTGTAATTACCCCACCAACAAAAAAGGAAATAAATGCAATAATACCAAGAGAGCCAATGATAAGGTCCTCAATATCCTTCAAAATCAATTGGCGCATTACTGACCACTTGGTTGGCTTGCGAAACATTTCAGCAATCATCAAAAAATATGCGCCTATATTGTGCAGGTAGGTCATACGTCCTTTTATTGGTGCTAAAGTAAAAAAAACTTAGGGGTATTTAATCTTTATTTAAAATAATGATGCCCTAAATATGTTATTTTTGAATTCAAAATATCTACTTAAAAAATGAAACGTTTATTTTCAGTTTTAGTACTTTTTTTATGGGGATTTCTTGTTTTGGCACAAGAAGAAAGGCCGAAGTTGGTGGTTGGAATTGTGGTTGACCAAATGCGCTATGATTACCTCACTCGGTTTTATGATAGATATGGAGAACGTGGTTTTAAGCGGTTGATGAGAGAAGGTTTTAATTGCAAGAACAATCATTTTAATTATATGCCTACTTATACAGGGCCGGGGCATGCATCCATATTTACAGGGACTACCCCTAAGAATCATGGTATTATTGCCAATGATTTTTATGATAAGGAACTAAAAAAAATGGTGTACTGCGCAAAAGATGATTCTGTTTTGGCGGTTGGTAGTACTTCGGAAAAAGAGCGTATGTCTCCCCACAGAATGAAAACGACGACTTTTGCGGATGAAAACAGATTATTCACCCAAATGCGTGGTAAAACCATAGGCATTTCCATAAAAGATAGGGGTGCTGTTTTTCCGGCGGGACATACTGCGACTGCTGCGTATTGGTTCAGAGGAAAAAATGAAGGTAAGTTTATTTCGAGTACTTATTACATGAAAGAACTGCCAAAATGGGTGAAAAAATTTAATAGGTCTGGTGCCGTTGAATCTTATCTTAAAGAGTGGAATACTTTATATGACATTACGACTTACACCGAAAGTGGAGCTGATTCTAATGAGTTTGAAGGTGGATTTAGTGGAAAGGATGAACCAACATTCCCATATGATTTAAAAGTGTTAATGGATAAAAATATGGGATATGATATTTTAAAGGAGACCGCCTTTGGAAATAGCATACTTGCCGATTTTGCCATCGAAGCCCTAAAGGCAGAAAATTTAGGAAAAGATAACGATACAGATGTTTTAACGGTAAGCTTTTCGAGTACGGATTATGTGGGGCATCGATTTGGAGTGAATTCAAAAGAAATTCAAGATACTTATTTGAGATTGGATAAGGATTTGGAGCGTTTTCTGAAAGCCCTTGATGAGGAGGTTGGTATTGGGAATTATACCGTGTTTTTGACATCTGATCACGGTGCCGTTCATGTGCCAAATTATTTGAAATCCGAAAAAATACCTGCGGGATATGTGAGATATGCAGATTTAAGAAAGCAGTTGAAGGCTTTTCTTCAAGGTAAGTTTCAAGCCGATGATTTAATTGAAAATATGAGCAACAATCAGATATTCTTGAATAGGGACAAAATAAAGACTTTAGGTTTGAATTTGATTGAAGTTCAGGAGGCCATAGTGAATGAAATTATAGGTTATACGGAAGTGTATAAAGTATACTCTGCAACTACAATTAGCAGATCATCCTTTACTGTGGGGGTAGAGGCATTATTACAAAATGGATACAATCAAAAGCGCTCTGGCGATGTTCTGATTGTTCCAAACCCTAGTCATATCTATTTTAGAAAAACAGGGACTTCACACGGTTCAGGTTTTAATTATGACACCCATGTACCCCTCTTGTTTTTTGGAAAAGGTATCAAGCATGGAGAGACCCTTCAAAAGACCGTAATACCAGATATTGCGCCGACCATTTCCGCGCTTTTGGACATCGCATTTCCAAATGGAGCTACAGGTCAACCATTGGAATTTGTTTTTAAGTAATGAGAAAACGAACGCTATTCACTTTAGTCGCTTTGCTGATAATTCTAGGCATTTATGCTTTCGAGTATTTTTTGATTGAAGAGGAGAAAAAAGAGACCGTCGGCCAGGGTGAAAAAACTAAAGCTGATACGAATACATTCCTCTTGCCCTCAAGTACTACCGGGCAAATTGTGCATCACGAAACCTATTCATTATCTTATAGCGAAGCCCATGAGCAGGCGGAATGGGTGGCTTATGAATTGAAGAAATCCCATCTTTCAAATACTAATCACAAACGTCCGTATTTCGAAATTGATAAGGCAGTAAAAACAGGAGCGGCCAGTTGGAGAAACTATAAAAATTCTGGATTTGATAAGGGGCATTTGTGTCCGGCAGGAGATAGGAGATTTAGCAAATCAGCCCATGATGAAACATTTTTAACCAGTAATATTAGTCCGCAGGAACATCAATTTAATTCTGGTGTTTGGAACAGGTTAGAACAAAAAGTGCGCTATTGGGCCTCGAAATATGATGGTGTTTTTGTGGTGACGGGAGGTGTCTTAAAAGATGATTTAAAGACCATTGGGAGAGAAGAAGTTTCAGTTCCTAATTATTTTTATAAAGTGCTTTTAGATTTTAATGGCGGTGAACCAAAAATGATTGGCTTTTTAATCCCCCACAAGGATTCTAATAGGCCATTGTATGAATTTGTAGAGTCCGTAGATTACATTGAAAAGCTTACCGGAATAGATTTTTTTCCTATGTTAGAAGATGAAATTGAGACTGAACTTGAGGCTTCTAGTAGTTATAAAGGGTGGGGGTTTTAATTATTTGCTAAATGGATGAATTGAGAGTGGGAGTTTTGCAAGAGGGTGAAATTCTCCAATGATTGGTGAATTTTGAGTATGTCTTAAAGAGTGGGCTAATTCGATGGATTTTAGACTTTCTTCTACCCCAAAACCTTGACCAGATAAAATATGTTGATAGGACTTCGTATGCAAATCTGTAAAGCCCGAACTAAATTCCAATTCTTCTTTATCAATGGTAATGGCCCTAAAAGTACGTTGCCCAACCTCTTTAATATGGTTTGGTAGTGTTTCAGGGTTTATGGATAAAAACCATCTTATGTTTGCTCCCTTCAATTGTAAAAAACCTGATGCCCGGTCGTGTTCCATAAGATGCACAGTGCTTTTAATTACATCTCCAAAAATCCAAATCAGCATGTCAAAAAAATGAATACCTATGTTTGAGCAAATACCTCCAGATTTTTCCAATGCCCCTTTCCAAGAAGCGTAATACCAATTGCCTCTGGAAGTGATATATGTCAAATCAATATCGTGAATTCTGTCTTCGGCACCCTTATCGATTCGCTCTTTAAGGGCAATGATGGAAGGATGCAGCCTTAATTGTAGAATTGTATGAATTCGATTTTCAGAATGTTCTTCAATTGTCAAAAGCTTTTCCGCATTCCATGGATTTAATACTAAGGGTTTTTCGCAGATCGCATCTGCACTATTCCGCAGAGCGAATCTGATATGTGCATCATGTAGGTAATTCGGTGTGCAAATGGAGACATAATCTATAGGGTTATTTTTTTCCAACCGCAATTTTTCAAGATGCCTGTCAAATCGCTCAAATTCTGTAAAAAAATGAGTTTGAGGGAAATACGAATCTACAATGCCTACGCTGTCGTTTGGATCAAATGCTACAAGCAAGTCGTTTTCGGTTTCCTTAATGGCTTTTAAATGGCGAGGGGCGATAAACCCTGCAACACCCATAATTGCAAATTTTTTCATCATCTAAATTGGGCTTACAGTTTCGTTATGCAATTTGTATGAGTAGCCACTTTCAGGGCAAATGGCAATGTCAGCGCTCTTAAAATCAAGCCTGTGTCCATGTTTACTAACCCAACCAATTTGCTTCCCCGGGTTTCCTATTATCAGGGCATAGGGTTTCACTGGTTTTGTGATAACTGCTCCTGCTCCTATCATAGCATAGGCTCCAATCCGATTTCCGCATACCACTGTAGCATTTGCTCCAATTGTTGCACCCTTCTCCACATAGGTTTCCATAAATTCTTCTTTCCGAACTATGAAACTTCTTGGATTAATAACATTGGTAAATACCATCGAAGGGCCCAAAAACACATCATCTTCGCAAATTACGCCCGTATAAACTGATACGTTATTTTGAATTTTGACCCCATTGCCAATAATCACTTTAGGTGATATTACCACATTTTGGCCAATGTTGCATCGTTTGCCAATTTTAGAATGGCCCATTATATGAGTGAAGTGCCAAATTTTCGTTTCAGAACCAATTTGGACATCATCGTCAATTACGGCTGTAGCGTGTGCAAAATAATTTGTTTGGGAATCCAAAATTTAATGTTTAGAGATATTAATTCCGCAGTTTATCCGTGCATAAAAGTAAGCAACTTTTAAAGAAATAGAGTAAATAAAAATTCTATCATTGATTTTGGGAATCAATTTTATGGCCATTATAAATATTCAAAAATTGTTTATCCGATTCAAGCTCATAAAGTTTCAAAAGTTTCTTTTTGCCATTTGCACCTAAAGTCTGCCTTAATGTTTTATCGTCTAAAAGTTTGGATAGTTGTGTCTCGAACTCTTGTTTGCATTCATACAAAAGTCCACAATTGGCACTTTCAATTAGTTCTTTTTGGGCTTTGCATTTGGTTGCCAAAATTGGGATTTCACCATACATATATTGAAATAATTTATTGGCCACACCCGAATTATGTTGCTCGTTAACCCTAAAAGGAGCCAAACCAATGGTTATCTGTTTAAGATAAGCAGGAAGGAATTTCACATCTGCCCAAGGGATATAAGTAATGTTTTTACTTAATATAGGCTGATTTATTAAGTGGTAAAATTCCGATTTGTCCGCTTTATCAACGGGGCCGATTATTAAGGTGTGGAATTCTTTGCCACCTTCTAATAATGCTTTAATCCAAGGTAGTATATCGATAATTCCTCTTCGCTGTGCTACTACTCCAAAATAAAAAAGTGTTGGTGTTTCCGATTCAAAATCGACAACAAGATCATTTTTTTCAAAACTTTGAAAGCTTTCAAAATCGGGCATATTTGGATGGACAAAAAAAGGTGTCGTTTCTAATGAAGGAAATCGGGTAATCAGATTTTCCTTAAAAGACTTACTCAAAACAACGAGATTATCTGCATAATTCAAATACGCTTCTTCTTTCTTATACCATTTTTTGGGTTGCACAACAAGTTTTCGCCAACCCTTTGTAGCCCATTGATAAGAGTTAATAGCCGCTGGGTAATTTTCGTGCAAATCTAAGGTAAGGGGAATGGTAAATTTACTTCTGTTGATACCTCTTTTTCCAGCTTTGGCCATGTATAAATCATGAACGTGTAGTGCGTCTACTTGAAATTCCTGAATAAAGTTCGAAATATGCTTTTCCCAAAACCACTCGTATAGCCCAAATCTTGTACTCAGCAACACGAGCAAGTCCTTGATTTTTTTTGGAATTTTAACCCTCTTTACGTTAATACTATCGTAGGTTTTATAAGCTTTTCCGAAATCAAAACATAAAACTGAAACGGTATGGCCTTCGGTAATCAATAGCCGAATTTCCTTCTGAAGACGATGGTCATTCTCAAATTCATTATCTACAACAACCCCTATACGCATTTCAATGTATTAATAAAGAATTTTGCATTCATTATATTGGTTTTTTGCTTGTCATGTATGAAAAGTAATGCGCTTTATTGGAATAGTTTGGTAAACGAAAATAAAGGTTATTGGAAACATTCACAACTGTAGGCTTTAAATCAAATCAACAAAAAACAAGGAGGCGCTAAATTTGATGAGCTTATTATTAGGCGAAACCAAAATAAGTTCGCTATCTGGCGGTTTTAATTCTAAATTGGGTAATAATGATGTTTTTATTGCCTTCATTGAGATCTTCAGCTAAATTAAGATTTAGGTGCTTTACATTGTCAACTTCATAAAAATCAACTTTTCCTAATGCTCTGCTAAGTGCAACATCAAGAGGCTTAATATTTTATTTTAAATATTTTAATGAAATTTTTCTGAGATGAAATTTGGAGCTAATGAAGGCACGAAGTCTTAGGTTTTAATTTGGAGATTTTCTTTCAAAGCAATTAATGAACGGTATCCAATGTTTGATCTTATAACACTAAAAATTTGTCTTTTTTTAAAAGACTCTCAGATATTTGTTAATATTCAAAATTTTTATACCCTTCCCAAAAAAGCAATTGTGTAAGATGGCTTGTTTGGTTAGTTGCCAACTTTACTTTCCCGAAGTCTAAATTTATTTTAAGATTTCCAGCGGGCGGGAGCAGAAAATGTTTTGGCAGAATGAACCTTAGTATAAGAAGTAGGTTTCTTACGACATAATTTATTTGCCTTTGGTAGATTATTTTGTAAATGATTTGTTTGAGTTCCATATTTTAGAGAAGAACTTTGATTCCCCAAAATTGATAAAAGAAATCTGAGCTAATATTTTGGTTTTAGTATATATCTGACAATATTAAAGTATTAAAACCTCATAGAAAAAAGAAGATGAATAAAATTATTTTGTTATTAATTTTTTTAGGTACGGGTGCGCTAGCGCAAAATATAAATAATGGGTTATTGCTTGAATATAAGTTTGATGGAAATGCGGATGATAGTAGTGGAAATGGGTATCACGGAACAAATTATAGAACAAGTTTTGTAAATGATAGATTTGGGAACCCCTTTTCGGCCGCTTTTTTCAACGGAATTGACAGCTATATTGATTTACCTAATCTATTGGAGTTAAAACCTGCTTTACCAGTATCTTTTTCATTTTGGATAAGATATGATAGTAATGATTACAAGGATAGAGATGTATTTAACACCTCTTTCAAAGAAGACGAAAGCTCAGGAGTAGTCTTTAATTCTCAGGCTTCAACGGGTAAGTATGCTGTAAATTATGGGGATGGTTCAAGTAACTACACTTCGGCGACCAGGAAAACTTACGTTTCCAATTCTGTTATTGAAGTAGGTGAATGGCATCATGTTGTTGTTATCGTAAGTTCGGGATTAAATATGAAGATATATGTGGATTGTGCTTAAATTAGTGGTACATATTCTGGTTCTGGAGGAGAGTTGAAGTATTCTGACACCTCTGGAAGTATTGGAAGGCATGACAGAGATATTGGTATTCCTGCAAATTATTTTAAGGGAGCATTGGACGATTTTAGATATTGGAATAGAGAGTTAACGCAGATAGAAGTGGAAAGCCTTTGCATTTATTTAAGTACTTCAAATTTTTCGCAAGTAGAACAAGATGTAAAAGTTTATTCAATTCCTGGTTCTGGAGTCATAAAAATTAAGTCTAGCATTGATTTTGATAAAGTAGCCATATTTAATGCTTTAGGAGAGCGTGTTTATTACGGTACTCATGCTTCTGATATACATTTAAAAAGACAAGCAAAAGGGATATATTTCGTAAAGCTTTCTTTCAATGGACAAATAATTTCTAAGAAATTAGCTTTACTATAGTAGTTAAACTTGATATACAATAGCATTAATATGCATACCTGCACCTACGCTGGCAAAAATAACGATATCCCCTTTTTCAACGCTATGATTTTTCATCTTATTGTTTTTTACCAAGTCATATAAGGTGGGTACGGTAGCTACTGAACTGTTGCCTAGTTTTTGGATGCTCATCGGCATCACATGTTCAGGAATTTCGGTTCTGTAGAGTCGATAAAATCGATTGAGAATAGCTTCATCCATTTTTTCGTTGGCCTGATGGATGAAAATCTTTTTTACATCTTTAATGTCCACTCCACTTTTGTCCAGACAGGCTTTCATTGCTTTGGGCACATTTGTGAGTGCAAATTCATAAATTTTTCTACCGTCCATTTTAATGTAGCGTGTATCCTTGTCTAGCCCCGGATTATTGGAATGTCCAAAGAAGAGGTAATAGGCTTCGTCATATGTGTAGCTGGCCGATTCATGGGCCAAAATACCACCATACTCGTTGGTTTCTTCGATTATTGTAGCACCCGCTCCATCCGAATAAATCATACTATCCCTATCGTGTTTGTCCACCACTCTAGATAAAGTTTCGGTGCCAATAACCAAACAGCGTTTCGCCATTCCCGACTGGATAAACGCCTTGGCTTGAATAAAGCCCTCAACCCAACCTGGGCATCCAAAAAGGATATCATAAGCCACGCATTTTGGGTTTTTAATTCTCAAATTGTGCTTTACCCGAGAGGCCAAAGACGGTAGCATATCGCTCTGTATGGTATTGTGTTTTACATCTCCAAAGTTATGAGCCACAATGATATAGTCAATGGTTTCAGGGTCGATATCGGCATCGGTAATTGCTTTTTCGGCCGCAATGGAGCCTATGTCGGAGGAATTTAAATCGTTGTCGGCGTATCGACGTTCAGAAATACCTGTTATAGATTTAAACTTTTCAACAATCACCTCATTTGGAGAATTGATGGAGGAACCGTCCGCATTTAAAAATGTATGGTTGTGAAAGTTTTTGTTCTTTTCGATATTTGACGGAATATAACTACCCGTCCCCGTAATCTTGATAGACATAAATGTGAAAATTGCTATTAATTAATCGATTGATAGCAATATACTTTCTTTTGATGTAATGCTTATCAGTTGCAAAAATAATTTACGATGCCCAAACTACTTTTTACACCTCAGCGTAATCCGCGATCGGGGTACAAGTACAAATAAGATTTCTGTCGCCATAGGCATCATCTACACGCCTTACACTTGGCCAAAATTTGTTTTCACGTATATATGCCAATGGAAATGCGGCTTCCTCTCTTGTGTATGGAAAATACCACTCGTCAGCAGTAATCATTTCTAAGGTGTGAGGTGCGTTTTTTAAAACATTATTGTCATCTTCTTTTGAGACACTATCAATTTCACTTTTAATCGAAATCATGGCATCACAAAAACGATCCAATTCGGCTTTGCTTTCACTTTCCGTAGGCTCAATCATTAATGTTCCTGCCACTGGGAAGGATACTGTAGGAGCGTGAAATCCATAGTCCATCAATCGTTTAGCGATATCTGTTACTTCTATGCCGTTTACTTTAAAAGGTCTGCAATCCACGATCATTTCATGGGCAGCCCTTCCTCTTTCTCCAGAATACAGTGTATTGAAGTAGCCGTCCAGTCTATGTTTTATGTAGTTGGCGTTCAAAATCGCAACTTTGGTAGCTTCCGTTAATCCCTCTGCACCAAGCATTTTGATGTATCCGTATGATATTAAGCAGGCCAGGGCAGAGCCAAAGGGCGCCGCAGAAATTGCTGTAATTGCTTTTTCTCCACCAGTTTTAAGTACAGGGTTGCCAGGTAAAAAAGGTGCCAGTTGCTCAGCGACGCAAATAGGGCCAACACCAGGGCCACCACCGCCGTGAGGAATGGCAAAAGTTTTGTGCAAGTTGAGGTGACACACGTCAGCACCAATGTTTCCGGGATTTGTCAATCCTACTTGAGCGTTCATATTGGCGCCATCCATATAAACTTGCCCGCCATTGTCGTGTACTATTTTTGTGATTTCTTTTATGGCTGATTCATAGACACCGTGGGTCGATGGATAGGTAACCATCAAGGCCGAAAGATTGTCCTTATGAAGTTCGGCCTTTTGTCTTAAATCATCAACGTCGATATTACCTTCTTCGGTAGATTTCGTGACCACAACTTTCATTCCGGCCATTACCGCACTGGCTGGGTTGGTACCATGAGCTGAGGATGGAATCAAGCATATATTTCTATGATGGTCACCACGGGATTCATGATAGGCTTTGATGACCATTAAGCCCGCAAATTCACCTTGGGCGCCTGAATTGGGTTGTAAGGAAGTAGCAGCAAAACCAGTAATTTCTGTCAACTGGTCTTCCAATTCTTTTAAAACGATTTGATAGCCTTTGGCCTGTTTCAGAGGCGCAAAAGGGTGGATGTTTCCCCATTTGAACCAACTTAATGGTAACATTTCTGAGGCTGCATTCAATTTCATAGTACAAGATCCCAAAGAAATCATGGAATGGTTTAATGCCAAATCTTTCCGTTCCAAAAATTTAATATATCGCATCAATTCGGTTTCCGAATGATAGCTGTTAAAGACAGGTTCGGTTAAAAACTCCGATGTTCTTTGTAGTCCTTTTGAAATGTGATTTTCCTCTTCGATAGAAGAAATCACAATCGTTTCGGTTTTGGCAATAGTAGCAAACACAGAAATCAAATAATTGATATCCCTAACAGAAGTAGCTTCATTGATAGAAATGGTAACGGTTTCCTTATCGGGATAGCATAAATTGACCTTTTTCTCAGTAGCTACTTTTTTAATGGCTTTCGCTTTCGTTTTTATTTGAAGCGTGTCAAAATAAGAGGTATTCACTTGGGAATAACCTAATTTTTCTAACGCTTTGGCCACAACAACAGCTTTATAATGAACCTGATCGGCAATAAACTGTAAGCCATTTGGCCCATGGTACACCGCATACATTCCAGCCATTACGGCCAAAAGCACTTGGGCAGTGCAGATATTGGATGTAGCTCTATCCCGTTTAATATGTTGCTCCCTAGTTTGAAGCGCCATTCTTAGGGCTCTATTGCCGTTGGTGTCTTTAGTTACCCCTATAATACGACCGGGGATTTCCCGCTTGTAGGCTTCCTTAGTGGCAAAATAAGCCGCATGTGGGCCACCGTAGCCCATGGGGATGCCAAAACGTTGGGTGGTGCCAACCACTACATCTGCACCAAATTTACCCGGCGCTTCCAATTTTACCAAGCTTAAAATATCGGCAGCAACAGCTACTTTAATTCTAGAACTATTGGCATTTTCAATGAAAGATTTGATATCCGAAATTTGACCATTTTTACCGGGGTATTGTAAGATGGCTCCGAAGAATTCTGGTGAAAAATCAAATTTATTTTCATCCCCTACCACTAATTCAATACCTATAGGTGTTGCCCGTGTCTTAAGTAATGAAAGGGTTTGTGGCAAAATATTATCCGAAACAAAGAATTTATTAATTCCAGCTTTTTTCTGGTCTCGTTCCCTCACGGCAAATAGTAAACTCATGGCTTCTGCGGCCGCAGTACTTTCATCCAGAAGAGAAGCATTGGCCAATTCCATTCCCGTTAGGTTGGTTACCATAGTTTGGAAATTCAAAAGTGCTTCCAATCTTCCTTGTGCTATTTCGGCTTGATACGGTGTGTACGCCGTATACCAACCTGGGTTTTCCAAAATATTGCGCTGGATTACGGCCGGCATAATGGTTGGGTGGTACCCCAAACCGATATAGGTCTTGTACGCTTTATTCTTTTTTGAAAGCTCGTGGATATGCAACAAGTACTCGTGCTCGGTCATAGGTTCCTCCAAATTCAAACCGTTTTTTAAACGGATTTCATTGGGGATGGTTTCATTAATCAATTCATCCAAAGTATCTAAACCAATGGCCTCAAGCATCAATTTTTGTTCCTCTTCCCTTGGCCCTATATGACGCAGAGCAAAAGCGTTTGTGTTCATTGCAATTTTGTATTTGAGTAATTCGCAAAATTAAGTAATAAAGGCGGTGTTTTATTGTGTAAAAACGAAAGTTTTTAACTTTTTGAAAGCTTTATTAACATCATTAAGCAATAATCTTAAATTTATCATAAAATGAAAGACGATCTTTCCCGGTTACCTATTTACTAACGGTAAAGTATAAGTATTTTTGTTGCATGTCTTTCCTCAAACAACTTTTTAATTTCTATATCAATAGTAGTATTCATGTGGCTTTGGCCGTGTATGCTTTGGTATGGATAACACTTTTGAAGTTGGGAGTGGATTATAATGAAAACCTATTGTATTTTATTTTTTATGCTTCTATCACAGGCTACAACTTTGTAAAGTATTTTGGGATAGCCAGGTTCCATCACAGGCGGTTGGCAGATTATTTGAAGTGGATTCAAGTGTTCTCATTCATCTGCTTTGTGCTGATGTGTTATTATGGGTTTTATCTTGAATTGAAAACACTTGCGGTTAGCCTTGTTATGAGTGTTTTGACATTTCTGTACGCCATTCCCTTGTCTTCCAACAGAAGATTTACTTTGCGAAATATAAATGGCTTAAAAGTTTATGTAATTGCTTTCACATGGGCAGGTGTAACGGTAATGCTGCCTGTGGTGGAATTGAATTTGGAAATGAATGCAGATATTGTTTTGATGATGCTACAGCGTTTCCTTTTTATTGTGGTGCTGATGTTGCCTTTTGAAATTCGGGATTTAAAATATGATACTGCATCATTGGCCACACTGCCTCAAAAGCTTGGGATAAAAGGAGCAAAGCGATTAGGTGTTTTTCTATTGGCACTATTTTTTGTACTGGAATTTTTTAAGGATGAAACACGTTTGTCCTACATTTTTGTTATGCTCGTGATTGCTATTATCACAGGAATCTTTGTAGCGTTTTCAAAGGTAAGTCAAGGGAAATATTATAGTGCATTTTGGGTGGAAAGTTTGCCAATAATTTGGCTGGGATTATTACTCCTGTTCCGCTAGGGCCTTTTCAAAATCCTTTTTCATGGTCTCTCTTGCTGTTTTGTCCAAACATTCCACGTTCGAAGTTTTTATCGATTTTGTCAATTTGGTGTTATACTTTGTGTACTCCCTACAAGCCCGGCAGTACAATAAGTGGAGGTTCAGCTTAATCTTTTCCCATAAAGTGGCCTCCTTGTACTGCGTTTTGTCACATACATGGTTTGCTTCATCGCAAGGAATCATAAACTTCATTTTACCCATAACTAAAACCAATTTTCTTTAAGGCAATCCGCCATAGCGGTTCTTGCCCTATGGATAATTACCCACAGGTTAGACGCTGTAATATTTAGTTCATTACAAATAACTTCGGTTTCATAATTTAAAATAGTTTTCATTTTAAATACGTCTGCCTGTTTTTGGGGCAACTTGCCTAAACAATTGTGAATGGCATCGCCCAGTTCGCTGTTTTGCAGTGTGTCCTCAGCCGTTTTGTCATAGGGGTCAGCTACGCGCTCCTCCAACCAATCTCCCTCACTTTCGGCGTCGTTATAATTAATCCTTACCTCGGCCTTGCCTTTATTGGAATTGATTTTACGGTAGTGGTCGATAATCTTCCGTTTTAAGATTGAAATTAACCAAGTACGCTCACTGGCCTCGCCCTTAAAGTTTTTCATGGATTTCAGCCCTGCAAAAAAAGTATCCTGAACCAAATCCTGCGCAATTTCCCTATCGCTTACACGTGTAATGGTGTAATTGAAAAGGTAATCGGAATATAGGTCAATCCACTTATTCGGATTTATTTGATGCTCGGGCATTCGAGTAGCGAATTTTTTTTCGAAAATCAAAAATACACTAAAAAATCGAATTTTTTAGCCCAAATATTTTAGATTAAATTTAATAACTCACCAACTCCCTATTATACTTCTGTTTGTAGGCTACAGGTGTTAACCCTGTATGTCGTTTAAATAAATTACGAAATGCTTTGGTGTCGGAATACCCAATTGAATACATTACCTCATTGATGGTTTTAGGGGAGGATTCCAATGCATTTTTAGCTACTTCAATTTTTACACGCTGTATGTATTCTAAAGGGGTATTGCCTGTGGCCTTTTTAAAACGGCGAATAAAATTCCTTCTACTCACGGCCAATTGCTCTGATAGGGCATCCACAGAAATTTTCTTGTCAATATGCTCTTCAATGTAAGTCTGCGCTTCTTGAATTGTAGTGTCGGAATGTTCCTTTTGTCCCATAAAGATGGCAAACTGATTTTGGTTGTCCCTGTCGATATCAATTTCAAAAAGTTTCGAGATATAAATGGCCACTTCCTTACCGCAATATTTCTGAACCAAATGAACAATGAGGTTCAAAAAAGAATAGGCACCCCCACTGGAGTAGATGCCTTCTTGGTCGGTTACAATCTTTTCAGGTTTCACATCAATATGGGGGTAACGCTGCTTAAACAATTCGATACCCGCCCAATGCGTTGCGCATTGCTTACCATCGACTAAACCGGTTTCTGCCAAGAAAAAAGCACCCATACACAAACTGGCAATTTCGGCATTGTGTACCAATCGCTGTTGTCGGATCCATGGAATAAAATCATAGTTGGCTTCTACATCTTGAATTACATTGTGGGGCAACACGGCCGGAATGATGATGAGGTCTGTTTTCTCGATGTCCTCAAGCATGGCAGTACAATGAATGGAAAATGCCCCATCATACAATATGGACTCTTTGTGTATCCCTACCAAATCGATTTTAAACATTGGCGATGTGCTCTGTCCGGATTGGGTATAAAAATCATTGACGGCGCTAAAAATTTTATAAGGCCCAACCACACTGCTTAGAATTGCATTTGCCCTAGGAACCAAAATTGTTACATGTTTTGTCATTATAAATGATTGTAAAAGTGGCTTTTAAAAGTAGCACATATATCTGTCATAATCAACACCCTAAAGTGTCAAATTTGCCCACTGTAATCGATTTGAGGATTTTATAATTTTGAAAGGAAGTCAAAACAAAGAAATAAATATTCATCAATACATTTGAACATTATGACAACAAAAGAAGTTGCTGAAAAGCTAGTAAATTATTGTAGACAAGGGCTGTACGCCGAGGCAGTACAAGAGTTATACTCACCAAATATCGTAAGTATTGAGCCCGATGGGGCGCCCGTAAAAGTATGTGAAGGCATAGAGGCTGTGATTGCAAAAGGACAACAATTTCAGGAAATGACAGAGGAAGTCCATGGCAATGAAGTATCAGATCCAGTAGTGGCGGACAAGTTTTTTTCTTGCAGAATGAAAATGGATGTTACCTTTAAGGGCGCCCCAAGAATGACCATGGAAGAAATTTGTTTGTATCAAGTTGAGAATGGCAAAATTGTGCACGAGGAATTCTTTTTTACACCGATGCAACAGGGGTAATTTTTCTTTTACACCACTTAAATTTTTAGCTGACCCACAAGGTTTTTAAAACCTTGTGGGTCTTGTAGCATTATTTAATTTGCAAATGAATATGGTCATCATGACGAACAGCTTGACAGCCATGAAATCTAATTCGAGCCTCATTTGACAATCCTAGCGACTGCTTCAAATGGGGCTCTATAAATATTTTTTGAGTTGACGAATTGGAAAGTAACTGTTGCAAAATGTGTTTGGTTCCTTCTTGATAGAAATCCAATTCATGGATAGTTCCAAAAGAAAGGTATTTGGTAAAGTCGTACTGCCGATATCCATTGTTTCGACATCTTTTTACAGTATAATTATCTTCAGAATTTACATAAACCCCATAACCTGAAACCGATGGCTTTTTGTCCGTAGGCTCTTTCTTTTCATCTAAATACATCAAGGAAAGGTCAACTTTCTTACCATCGTTATGACTTAAATGCGGAAACAAAGGGAAGCCGTCAATAAATGGGAAGTTGGCATCCAGATAGGTGATGGGCATGCTAGTAGATTTATAAAAAACCGATGCGTCATTTTGCAATTGTTTCTTTAGGTTGGGTGCGACATAATTTCTGAACAATAAGGGGTAGCACCAGTTTCTAGGTTTTATTTCTTTACTGAAGGTTGGTAATTTTTCCCTGCCAAAGGATTTAGCGATAGGGGGTATTATAGCGATATTGAAAAGTAAATAAAGTATTGGAAACACAAATCGTTTTCGAATGCTCATGTGTTTTGAAACCCCAATACTAAGCAACCAAATCAACCCACCAATCTGAGTGAGGCAAGTAAGGAAAGTAAAAATAAAAAGGTGTTTTATTAACTTAAGAAGATTCACAATGGCTTAAACGTTTTGACTTTTAAACGTATAACACTTCCAATTAATATGTTCATATTCATATTTTTTGATTGCCTATCCAACCCTTAAAATTTTCTTAAAGGTTTCAGGTATATTAATTTGTCCTGTCTTAATTTATTAAATTGAAGAAGTTTCGACCAAATATAATTTGCAATGAATTCAAAAATATACACCCGGAGGGAAATGGCAAAATTGACAGGCCTATCGGCTCTGGGCCTTTTAATGTCGCAAAATGCCATGTCATTTAATTTATCCAATACAATGTTAAAGCGCCCGATTTTTTCATCTAATGAAAAACTGCCGGTAATCGGACTGGGGACCTGGCAAACCTTTGATGTTAAAAGCTCACCTACAGTTGATGCCCCACTGGTAAAGGTCCTAGAAATCCTAAGGGAACAAGGGGGTAGTGTCATTGATACATCACCGATGTATGGTAGATCAGAAGGAGTAGTAGGTGATCTGACGAAAAAAATGGGTATTGCCGATAATTACTTCTATGCCACAAAGGTCTGGACTTCTGGAAAGGAAAAAGGTATACAGCAAATGGAAAAATCATTTCAGTTAATGCGACGAAAACAAATGGATTTGATGCAAATTCACAATTTGGTGGATTGGGAAACCCATGTAAAAACTTTAAGGGATTGGAAAGAAAAAGGGAAAATCCGGTATTGGGGGATTACACATTATTTAGATTCGGCCCATGAGGCATTGGAAAAAGTGATTCAAGCCGAAAAGCCTGATTTCGTGCAGTTCAATTATTCGATTAGGAATAGACACGCTGAAAAATCATTGTTTCATACGATAGAAAAAAATGGCACGGCCGTATTAATCAACCGCCCTTTTGAAAGTGGTTCGCTTTTCGGAAAAACCAAAGGCAAGCCAATGCCCTTATGGTGCCTGGATTATGATATCAAAAGCTGGGGACAATTCTTTCTGAAGTTTATTTTATCGAATGAATTGGTGACCTGTGTGATTCCTGGAACCTCGAAACCGAAACATGCCTTGGATAATATGATGGCAGGTTTCGGTAGAATGCCAGATGCAAAAACTCGAGAGAAGATGTATAGCTTTATTAAAAATTTGTGATTTAGGACACTTCTTCCAATAGGCCGGCACGTCTCAACAGAGCCTCAGGCCTGGGTTCCTGCCCCCTAAAACGTTTATAAAGGGTCATTGGGTTTTCAGTACCCCCTTTGCTTAATACATGCTCCTTAAATTTGTCAGCGATGGATTTGTTAAAAACCCCATTTTCCTTGAAATACTCAAACGCATCGGCGTCCAAAACTTCAGCCCATTTGTAGCTATAATAACCAGAGGAATACCCGCCTTGAAAAATGTGCGAGAAGGCTGTACTCATGCAGGTTTCTTTAGTTTTGGGGTATAAAGTAGTGCTCTCAAAAGCTTTGGATTCATGTACTTTAACATCGGCAATACCGCCCGGATCTTGCCCATGCCAACTCATGTCCAACAAGCCAAAACTCAATTGGCGCAACGTCTGCATGCCTTCCAAAAACGTGGATGATTTTTTTATTTTTTCAATCAAATCCATAGGGATAGTTTCCCCGGTTTCGTAGTGTTTGGCAAAGAGTTCCAAAGCCTCTTTTTCATAACACCAGTTTTCCATTACTTGACTGGGCAGTTCCACAAAATCCCAAAACACGCTAGTTCCTGACAAACTTGGGTAAGTTGTATTGGCCAACATCCCGTGAAGGGCATGTCCAAATTCATGGAACAATGTAGTAACCTCATTAAAAGTAAGAAGCGAAGGTTTGGTTTTTGTCGGCTTGGTAAAATTGCAAACTATGGAAATATGTGGCCGGTGGTTATGCCCATTTTCAATCATCTGTGGCTTGTAGCTTGTCATCCACGCCCCATTACGTTTACCTTTTCTAGGATGAAAGTCAGCATATAAAATAGCCAGTAATCCACCGTCGTCTTTAACCTTGTAGACTTTAACATCTTCGTGATACTTGTCAATATAGTCTATGGAATTTTTATCTGAAATTTCCTCGAATTGTAAATCGAAAAGCTTGTTTGCAACTGTAAAAGCACCATCAATAACATTTTCTAATTTAAAATAGGGCTTCAATAGCTCATCGTCCAAACTGAACAGTTTTTGTTTCAGTTTTTCAGAATAGTATGAGCCGTCCCACTTTTGAAGTTGTTCAATCCCATCTAATTCTTTTGCAAACTCTTGGAGCTTTTTAAATTCCCTTTCTGCCGCAGGCTTTGCTTTTTCCAAGAGTTCATTGAGGAACTTTTGAACATTTTGAGGAGTCTCGGCCATGCGCTCTTCCAGCACAAAATGCGCATGGGTTTTATAACCCAAAAGCTTAGCGCGTTGGTGACGTAACTTTGCAATTTCAAGAACATTCTTTTGGTTGTCTAATTCATCACCTTTAAACGATTTGCTTCCAGCCGCAAGCGTTATTTTTTTTCGCAATTCTCTATTATCAGCATAGGTGACAAATGGGATATAACTTGGGTAATCCAAGGTAAATAGCCAACCCTCTTTGTCTTTTGATTCTGCCAATTGTTTAGCGGCTTCTTTGGCGCCTTCGGGCAATCCTGATAAATCTGCTTCATTGGTAATCAGCATTTCAAACTTGTTGGTTTCCGCCAGAACGTTTTCGCCAAATTTCAATTTTAACTGACTCAGTTTTTTGTCGATTTCACGCAGTTGCTCTTTTTTCTCTTTCGGAAGATTAGCTCCATTTCTGGAGAAACTTTTATACTTTTTGTCCAAAAGGGTTTCTTGTTCGATGGTCAGATTGAGACTTGATTTTGAATCGTAAATTGCCTTTACACGTTTGAACAAATCTTCATTTAAGGTTATATCATTGCTGAATTCTGAAAGTAGGGGAGAGACTTCTTGCGCTGTTTTTTGAATGTTTTCATTTGTTTCGGCCGCATTCAAATTGAAAAAGACGCTCGAAATACGTTCTAATTGCTTCCCTGAAAAATCCAAGGCTTCAATGGTATTCTCAAAAGACGGCGCCGTGTTATTTTGTGCTATTTGGTCAATTTCAATTTTAGCATCGGCGATAGCCTGTTTGAAGGCGGGCAAAAAATCTTCGTCCTTTACTTTTGAAAAGGGAGCAGTGTCGTATGGTGTATTGAAGGGTTGGAGCAGAGCGTTTGAATTCATTGATAATAAAAAAATGTTAAAGTTTAATTATATTATGCAGGCATTGTAAATTTTATATATTTTTGCCCAGATTTTTCAGAGGAGTTGAAAGACTCGTAAGAATTATTGTTAATAGCTAATGAAGCCCCGATTCGTCGGGGTTTCTTTATTTTAGGCCTTTGGCAGATTCGTTTACCTTTACCTTCAATCCTTCCTTGTAAGCTATAATTTTGTCTAAAACACAGGAGTCATTCGAACCTAAGATTTGTGCTGCTAAAATCCCTGCATTTTTTGCACCATTAAGGGCTACCGTGGCTACGGGAACACCTCCGGGCATTTGCAAAATGGACAGCACAGAATCCCATCCATCAATAGAATTACTACTTTTTACGGGCACTCCGATGACCGGTAGAGGCGACAAAGATGCAATCATTCCTGGTAAATGGGCGGCACCTCCGGCACCAGCAATAATTACCGCAAAACCTCTAGTGTGAGCATTTTTGCCATAGTCAAAAAGCTTTTCTGGAGTACGGTGGGCGGACACGATGTCTACTTCAACTTCAATATCAAAACCTTTTAAGATGTCAATCGCATCTTGCATTACAGGAAGGTCGCTTTTACTTCCCATGATTACGCCTACTTTATTCATAAATTCAATATTTTAGATATTGTTTGTCGTGGGTTTATTCACTTATGACTTTAATCGATTTTTTAACTTCCTCAGCAACTCTTCTGGCCTCATTTAAATCTTCATTTACAATGGTTACATGGCCCATTTTTCTAAACGGGCGGGTTTGTTTTTTACCATAAATGTGAGGTGTAACACCCTCCATGGTCATAATGTTTTCAATATTTTCATAAACCACATTTCCGGTGAATCCTTCAGCTCCCACCAAATTTACCATCACACCTCCCACTTTGCTATCTGTTCTTCCTAAAGGTAAATCCAAAATGGCTCGTAAATGTTGTTCAAACTGCGAAGTGTAACTAGCCTCAATAGTTTGATGACCAGAATTATGGGGTCTTGGAGCTACTTCATTAACAAGAATTTCGTCCTCTTGGGTTTGAAACATTTCTACCGCCAACAAACCAACATGACTAAAAGCTTGGGAAACCTTTAAAGCGACTTCACGCGCTTTCATGGCCACATCACCCGAAATCCTAGCTGGGCAAATTACGTATTCCACCTGATTCGCTTCTGGGTGAAACTCCATTTCAACAACAGGGAAGGTTTTTGTGACGCCAGAGGCATTTCTTGCTACAATCACAGCAAGTTCGTTTTTAAACGGAATCAATTCTTCAGCAATGCATTCTCCTTTAGGCAGGCCGTCCAAATCTTCCAAAGTCCTTACAATTTTTACCCCATTGCCGTCATATCCAAATTGAGCCGCCTTCCAAACAAAAGGCAATTCCAATCCACCATTTTGCAGGGCATCCTCAATTTCGGAAAGATATGCAAATCGTGTAAAATCGGAAGTAGGGATATCATTGTCCCTGTAAAACAACTTCTGTTTGGCTTTGTTTTGAATGGTGCGCAAAGTTTTCGATGCAGGATACACCTTTACGCCTTCTTTTTCAAGAGCTTCAAGCGCATCTACGTTGACGTTTTCAATTTCTATAGTCAAAACATCCACGTTTTTGCCAAAGTTGAAAACGGCATCGTAATCCATTAAACTTCCCAAATGAAATTCATTACATGCTATTTTGCATGGGGCGTCTTCGCTGGCTTCTAAAACACAGGTATAAATATCAAATTTCCGGGTATTGTATAGCAACATTTTGCCTAATTGACCGCCTCCTAAAATACCCAGTTTGAAATTTGAAGAGAAATAATTCATCGTAAAATTTTAGTTGAAATCTGAATTTTAAACTACTGCAAAAATACATTTAAAAATGGAACGTACAGCACCAAAAATGTGAAGTTCCAGAAGATGAAGAGAATTCTTTAATCCATGGTGAACACTGGGTTTATCGATAATGTGACGAAAAACTTGGGTGTAATATTCGATAAGTGGAATAAAAACTCGGATATAATTTTCCGATTTAATGCTAGGTTTGTAATATACTATTAATTAAGCCATTAAATTAAAAATTACCCCATGAAAAAAACTACTTTTTTAAAATATTTCGGTGCATTTTGTTTGATGCTATTGTTTACTGGAATTAGCTTTGGGAAGGAAGATATAGCTGATTACGGAAAGAACACGGTATTTGCTGATGAAAACAACTTGCCCTATAATTTGCCATTGACTCCGGATTTTACGGTAATGGCAAAAATAAAGATCAATATTGCCGGGTCTAACTTGTTTACCTGGTCCAATGAAGAAGGGCAGGTCTTTTCGTCTATCACCATTACCGATGATTTCAGGTTACATTTTAGTATCCCTGCCATAAATTACCAGATTACATCTCACACATCATTGGAATCCGGGTGTCACCATCTTGCAGTGGTCTGTGATGCTGGTCTGATCACCTTGTATGTAAACGGGGTAGCGGAAATTTCTACTCAGATCAACCTGGTAGAATTGGCTGGCCTGATGGGTACTGTCAACCCTGCAACCATTAAAGGAAATTTGAAGGATTTGGGTGGATTTGTCATCAGTGAATTTGCATTGTTTGAAGACCCACTGGCTCAGGTTTTAATCCAACAATTTATTTCATCCCCTCCAGTAATTACCTCGGATGCGGAAATTGGATTGTTGTTAGCCGTAAACTTTAATTTACCGGGGATGCCATTTGAAGGATTAAGTGGGACTTGGTTAGCTGAGATTTGTACAACCCTCTCTTCTGATGACTTGGATCAAAATAAATTGAGCGTGCACCCAAACCCAACATCAGACTATATTAAGTTGTCGAAAACTTTTGCCAATAGAACTTTTAGTGTACATGATATTTTGGGCAAACAATTAATGAGAAGTGCAGTTGGTACAAATGGAGAAATCGATGTCCGCTCATTAAAAAGTGGAATGTACTTTCTGAGAATAGATAGCGAACGTTCCGTAAAATTCTTCAAAAGATAAATTCGAAATAAATAATTTTTAAAAAGGCCATAACTTGGATGTTGTGGCCTTTTTTGTTTCATAGCAATTCATACGAATACTGTTGGGTACAAATCGTAAATCGAAAATATCGCAAATCGCAAATCATTTAATTATCTTTGCATCTTTCAAACTAACCAAAAGGTGATTCAACTTCACGATAAATTTTTTAAACCATTTATTTCTGCCGAAGAAATTGAAACCGCGGTGGACAGATTGGTGGCTGAAATTGCAAACGATTTTGCAGACGAAGTTCCTGTTTTTGTGGGGATTTTGAACGGGTCGTTCATGTTTACCAGTGATTTTGTGAAGAAATATCCCAAGCCCTGTGAAGTTACTTTTATTAAATTGGCTTCGTATGAAGGTTTGAAATCCTCCGAAGACATTCAGCGATTAATTGGATTAACACAGGATTTGACTGGAAGGACGGTAATAATCCTTGAAGATATAATTGATTCGGGGAAAACCCTAGCAGAAGTATACCGCATCTTTAAAAATGAAAAGGTGAAAACCTTGAAAATTGCTACACTTTTTTTCAAGCCCGAGGCATACAAAAAAGACTTTAAATTACATTATGTAGGTATAAAAATTCCTGATAAATTCATAGTTGGCTACGGCTTGGATTATGACCATTTGGGTAGGGATTTACCAGAAATATATCAAATAAAAGAAACGCAACACATGACTAATCTAGTATTATTTGGCCCTCCGGGAGCAGGTAAAGGCACGCAAGCCAATTTTTTAAAGGAAAAGTATAACCTTGTTCATATTTCTACGGGTGATGTTTTTCGATACAATATAAAAAATGAAACCGCTTTGGGTATGCTGGCCAAATCTTATATTGATAAAGGTGCTTTGGTGCCGGACCAAGTTACTATCGATATGCTAAATGCCGAAGTTGAAAAAAATACGGATGCCAATGGGTTTATTTTTGACGGTTTTCCACGGACTAATGCACAGGCTGAAGCCTTGGATAAATTGATGGATAGCAAGGATTCGCAGATCAATGCCATGATTGCCTTGGAGGTTGATGATGAAATTTTGGTTGAACGTCTTTTAAAACGCGGAGAAACCAGTGGCAGGGCAGATGATGCTGACGAATCCGTTATCCGAAATAGAATAAAGGTGTACTACGCCGAAACTGCAATTTTGAAGGATTATTATACTGCCCAGGATAAATATTACGGTGTTGATGGTGTGGGTAGTATCGAGGAGATAACCAAAAGGTTAAGTAGCGTAATAGACGCATTATAGTGCTCTTTGCGGGAGTTTAAACTTGAAACTTGAAACTTTGAACTTGAAACTTTAAACTCGAATATGACCGAAGGAAATTTTGTCGATTACGTAAAAATGTATGTGGCTTCCGGAAAAGGAGGACAGGGTTCTGCACATTTACATCGAGAAAAATATATTGCTAAAGGAGGCCCAGACGGAGGTGATGGTGGTCGTGGTGGGCATGTCATTATTCACGGGAATTCGAATCTGTGGACACTTCATCATTTAAAATTCAAAAAGCATATACGCGCTGGTCATGGAGAGCATGGTAGCAGTAGCCGAAGCACTGGAGCCGATGGCGAAGATGCGTATATTGATGTCCCCTTGGGCACGGTGGTTAGGGATACTGAAACCAATAATGTCATCTTTGAAATAACCGAACACGGTGAGGAAAAAATTATTGTAGAGGGCGGTAAAGGCGGCCTGGGTAATTGGCACTTTAAATCCTCGACTAACCAAACACCGCGCTATGCGCAACCCGGCCTGCCCATGGAAGAAAAATACATTACCATGGAGCTTAAAGTGTTGGCTGATGTTGGGTTAGTGGGGTTCCCTAACGCAGGAAAATCAACATTGCTTTCTGTGATTACTTCTGCCAAACCAAAAATTGCCGATTACGAGTTTACTACTTTAAAGCCTAATTTGGGCATTGTGGAGTATCGCGATTTTCAAACGTTTGTAATGGCCGATATTCCCGGGATTATTGAAGGTGCGGCTGAAGGCAAAGGTTTGGGTCATTATTTTTTGCGCCATATCGAACGTAATTCCGTCCTGTTGTTTCTTATTCCTGCCGATGCCGATGATATTAAAAAGCAATACGATATCCTTTTGGATGAATTACGAAGGTATAACCCTGAAATGTTGGACAAAGATCGATTGATAGCCATTTCAAAAAGTGATATGCTGGATGATGAGTTAAAGCAAGAGCTTAAGGCTGAACTGGATAATGAAATCCCTATTCCATATTTATTTATTTCTTCAGTGGCCCAAAAAGGTATTACCGAACTGAAAGATAAGTTATGGAAAATGTTGAACGATTAATTGCCCTGAATTTTATTTCAAGCATTTTTTTCGTTTTTTTACAATAAAGTTTTCGGATGAAACAGTACCTGAAAAACATTGTAGAAATTAACGACAATAAAAAGAGTAGATATTTTGCTTTCTTTATTCAGGGGCTTATTTTAATATCCGTTATCACATTTTCTGTTGAAACCATTCCCAATTTAAAACCGCGAACAAAAACCATACTTCAAATTATTGAATGGTTTAGCGTTATTATATTTTCTGTTGAATATCTATTGAGAATTTATGTAGCAGACAGTAAACCAAAGTTCATTTTTAGCTTTTTTGGCATTATCGATTTTCTCGCTATTTTGCCCTTTTATCTGTCTTTTGGTGTAGATCTACGTTCGTTACGAGCTTTGCGTTTTCTTAGGCTTTTTAGAATATTCAAACTGGTACGCTACAATAGGGCGATGAATCATTTTACTACAGCAATAAAATCTGCCAAGGAAGAGATTTTCCTCTTTTTGTTTATTACCTTGATACTAATTTATTTTTCGGCTGTGGGTATTTATTATTTTGAAAATAAAGCGCAGCCCGAACATTTTTCGTCCATATTTGATAGTTTGTGGTGGGCGATAATTACATTAACGACGGTAGGTTATGGTGATGTTTATCCGATTACCGTTGGAGGCAAAGTATTTACTTTTATTATTTTGATGATTGGCTTGGGCATTGTGGCCATTCCAACTGGAATTATTTATTCGGCATTGACAAAGTCTGTGGATAAAAATCAACATACTACAGAGGAAAACTAGTAGAGGATTTAGGTTTCCTGCAAGGTCTTTAAGACCTTGTAGGTGTGAGCCCCGAAGTTGAAAAGACCTACAAGGTTAACAAAACCTTGCAGGTCGAGGAGAATTAACAATGAACTGGTAAAAGCTCTTGGAATAATTTTTGATTACATTTATTAGTGAAAAATCAATAGTTATGAAATACGTTCTATCCATACTCATCACACTTTTCTTAATGTCTTGCGCACCAATTTATGTGAATTATGATTACGAAAAGACAGCTGATTTTTCAAAATATAAAACCTACCAATACTTCGGGGATATGGATACGGGCTTAAGTGAATTGGACGCCAAACGCTTGTTGGACGTTCTGGATGAAAGGTTGAAAGCGAATGGTTTCAGTATTTCTGAGCATCCAGATTTTCTCATTGACATCAAAAGTGTAGAATATCAAAATCCACAGCGGGAAACGGTTGGCGTTGGTGTCGGCGGTGGAGGTGGTAATGTTGGTGGTGGTATTTCTATTGGCATCCCAGTTGGACAAGGCAGTATGACTCGGGAAATTGTGTTTGATTTTGTGGACAGCTCAAATAACCAATTGTTTTGGCAGGCCAAAAGCGAATCCAATTTTAATCTTAAAAGCACTCCGGAAAAAAGAGAGGCTCGTTTTATGGCGATTGTAGAAAAGGTGCTTAAAAAGTATCCGCCTAAATCTAAATAATTCAATCTATATTTTCCATTAGTTTCGTAGCTTTACTTCAAAAGATAAAATTCATGAATGCAATTCAAAATAAAGTCGCTTTAATCACTGGAGGTTCAAAGGGCATTGGTTATGGCATTGCCGAAGCTTTAATGCAAAAAGGCGTTAATGTGGGCATTACGAGTAGGAGTGAAGCATCTGCCAACGAAGCTTCAAACCAATTAAATAAAGATAGTGCTTCAAGCGCAAAGGCAGTCGGAATACAAGCCGATGTTCGGGATTTTGAAAGTCAGCAGGAGGCCGTTTCCAAAGTTTTGGAGCATTACGGTAAACTAGATGTTTTGATTGCTAATGCCGGTTTGGGGCGTTTTGGAAGTATCGAGGATTTGTCTGTTCAGGAATGGAACGAAGTGATTGATACCAACCTCACGGGAGTTTTCTATTCTATTAAAGCAGGGGTGGAGGCCTTAAAACAATCCCAAGGTTATTTTATTACGATTTCAAGTTTAGCGGGTACCAATTTTTTTGCTGGGGGTTCGGCCTACAATGCCAGCAAATTTGGGGTTACCGGGTTTACGCAAGCTGTCATGCTGGATTTGCGGCAGAAGGGCGTGAAAGTGAGCACAATAATGCCCGGATCAGTTTCTACATTCTTCAATGGAAATGAACCCGCTGAGAAGGACGCATGGAAAATTCAAATTGAGGACATCGGGAAATTGGTTGTGGATTTACTGGAAATGCATCCACGTACATTACCAAGTAAAATTGAGGTGAGGCCAACTGCGCCACCTTCAAAGTAGATTATTGTTTTACGAATTCTTTGCTGTCGATTAAGGCGTTGTTCGCATAAAAATTAATCAGGTAAATCCCTTGGCTCAAATCGTCAACAATAACCCTTTCTCCCGAAACATTCGAAATTCGAAATTTCTTTATTGTTTTGCCCTCCAAACTTAGGATGTCAACTTTGAGTTCTTCTGTATTGGCACCTTCCACTTTTAAATTTAGGATACTGGAAACCGGATTGGGGTAAAGCGAAATTGAGTAATCAGCTCTTTCACTTTGAATATCCTCGATACCCAACGACGAATAATTAATGGTCCAGGTTACCGTATAAACATGAGAGGACATATCATGGTTATCTACTTTTAGCAAAGATGAATCGTCATGAACAACAACGGTTAGGGTATTTGTGCCTTCAGTTAAGTCCGTGGAGGTAAGAGAAATATCGTCAACATCATTGGCAAAATTCGATCCGTTTAACGTCCACTGACTTGTTAAAGTATTTGGAATGGGTTTAATTAAGGTTAGTTCCACGTCTAAAGGTAAGGTGGGATTGTTCACTGTGATATTATTTGGAGTGAAAGCTTCAATTGGGGACACTAAATCATGAATTTTTTCAATCATTCCTTCTTTACATACTGCACAAAAATCCCAATCTACCCTTCTCATTTTACAACTTTGGTGTGGCCTGTACCAGGGCTTGGGGTTGCCATCATCGTCCTCGTGTTGATATATCCCAACACCGTCTATGCCTATCCAATTTTTCCATTTAACCAAGTTCGGGTCAGTTTCTTGTGTCATGTTGATACCTTCAACCGCTAAGGTTTCATCTATAGGAAAATATTCGTCTATTAATGAGAACAGAGAATGCGCCATTTCGTGCATGGCTACATCGGGGGCATAAAATCCCGAGTAACTCATAGCAAAATTCCCCCCGCTACCTCCATACTCATCAGAATTCACAAGAAGTACAACAGCATCGTATTCCGGTAGGTTGTCAGCCAAAACCATCATTATTTTGGCCTCTGTATTGTTCGCATTGGCGCCATCAATTTCGTAATATAATAATCTATGGAACCCAAAGGAATCATAGGTGGCATTAAAATAGGTATCCACGGTTTGTATTGGAACTGCTGGTGAAATGGTAGATTCCAAAGGGTCTGTGCTCGTCCCTGGGTGGTCTGCTCCACTTTCGTTGGAAGGTACTTTTATGGCAAAAACATTAAAATAATCCGCATATTCTGAAAATGGGGATTCCAAAAACATGTCGTTGCTAACTTTTGAGGCATCTGTTATGAACTGGTTGAGTTCACTACTTTGGTAACCTTCACTTATGATAACTAGATTAATGCGCTTATCTTTCGATCCCGAAAGTTTAAGGGTTTCCACATCAAAAACCTGTGCCGAAATCAAATTCAAGCTGCACAGGAAAACTAAAAAAAGTAGATGCCGCTTCATAGGGACTTCACTTTAGAAAGTAAAAAATAGTTTTCGGTAGTATTATCTCCTATGGCAATATACCTTGTCTCAGGGTTTAATTGCAACCTTATGGAAAAGTACGCGCTATCCGACTCAATTTGGGCAACTTTAAAACTTCGGGATTCGCCGAGGTATTCCACACGTTTATGCAGTGGATCTTCAATAACAATTTTGGATATCACGGAGGATTTATTCTTAAGTTGATAACAAATCAAATCGTTTTGGGTTATATTGTTTTTAAATTTCCCGCCTTTAATTTTGCCTTCTACTTTTTTAGAACTAAGGAGTTTGACAGTTTTTATCCCGTTTGAATTTTGGGCAATACTATAATTCAAAAAAATGAGTTGAGGAGGTTGTTCTATTGTGGTATTTGTATTTGCTGAAGATTTGATTTTGGGGCCACAGGACAACAATAAGAATGCAACCCAAAGCATTATCAATGGCTTGGCTGTATTAATGGTTTTGGGGCGTCCGCAATACATGTCTCTTTAAATAAGCAACTTAAAAATGAATTACAAAGTTAATAAAATAAAAAAAGAGCTGTTGGAGTAGATTTAGTTACGGTTCCTCAAAGGACAAAAAGTCATTACTCCACATCAATTCTATCCCCCTCACTATGGCTACTGAATTCTGGGGCATACATACTTTGAATCGTTGTAATGCCATTGCTCATGTTACCTGAATTGTTCACCCGTAAATCATATTCAAACACGTAAACGCCTTTTGGCAAATAGTCAAAAAAGAAATTGGTAGAAGCGTCCTTGGTGCTTTCATAATAACCCAAACCGTCTTGCCATTTGTACTGAGAAAATACATTAACAGGTTCTAAGCCAGAAGCTCTCATGTCTTTCATATGAAGGAATTCCATTGGTCTATCACTTTTTAATTCGATACGTACGCGAACCAAATCTCCAACTTTCAATGTTATGTTTTCCGCTATTTCTGAAATTTCCTCACCAGTATCGGTATTCGTTTTTAGGAATAATTTTTTCTTCAAACTTAAAGGTGTTTCAGCAGAAGAAATCTTGTCTAAATCTTCAAAATACTGCCAATACAAACCGCCCCAAGCTATACCATTTCCTTTTTTGGAGATTTTGACTTCGCCCATCTCTGGAGTGATTTCTGAGGCTGCCCAAGATGTTTTATAATACCCCGTACCAGCTTCAACTTTTACATTTTCTAATTTTGAAGGCGAAACTTGCTGACCGCCTAAAACCACATCCACCATATCCGTGACTGATATCCAATCACTACCTTGAAGTAAAAGTGCATAAACGGCTTCGGTGGTCGCTTTTGTGGTTTTCCATCGATTGGTTTGTTTGTTTTTGAGTAACCAAATTTTTAGGTTGTCGATGGTTTCCAGATTCTTCGCTTCGCTCTGAATGACACCTCCAGCTTCAGTAAAAGCTTCAATTAACAAGGCCTGTGTTTCAATTGGGGCGTGATACCAGTGCCAAGAGTTGGTGTTGGTTTTCCAATACATTCCTAATTCCTCGGAGGAAATACTTGTTTCCTTTAGTGAATTTAAAATTTTTGAAGTTGTCTTCGCATCTTCATTTCTGTGAGACACCAAGGCCATCACACCTTTGGCGTACAAAGGTCGCTTAAGCCAATACTTTTGAATTTGGGATTGGTAATACTGCATCACTTCGTCCACTTTTTTCGAGGTTTTAATTTCGGGGAAAAAACTTCGCATATAGAGGTAATGCAATTGGGTATAGCTTAAATGGTCTTTATTTAAATCGATTTTTGAATTGTATTTTCGGATGTCTTTGTATTCTTTTAGGAATTGTTCATCAAGATAGTTGATGGCTTTTGAAATCATAGATTCTTCGCTATCGCTCTGAATGACATTGAGTTTTTTTAGATGTCCGAATCCCGCAATAATATGTTGCGTGATGTAACGGTTCTCACGTCCACCTTTGAACCACGCCCAAGCCCCCGAAGGCATTTGATTGGCTTTTAATTTGTTCAAAGCGGATTGCAATTCATTGTTCATTTTATTCAAATCGAATAACAAGGCGATACGTTTTTTCTGCTCCGTTTCACTTTGTGCATCACGAAGCCAGGGAGTTTCCTGGATTAAAATGGATTTCAATTCCTGATTTTTTTCCAAATTTGAAATGAGAGCATCCGAGTTTCTCCATTGATTGAATACTTCTTGAATCCTTGGATTGGAATTCGCAATATGGCTCGCTAAAGCATTGGCATAATATCTTGAAAAGGTTTGCTCATTACAGTCGTGTGGATATTCCATTAAATAGGGCAGGGCCTGCACTGCATACCATGCCGGGTTGGAGGTCATTTCTAAAGTGAGTTTATGGTGCTTTAACGTGGATGAGGTATTGGTTTTCAACTTATCCAAAGTAAAAGTTCGGGTTTCATTACTTTTCACCCACATGGGTAAGGTTTCCGTAACCAACATCCTATTGGAGAGCACGGGCAACGCATTTTGTTCACCGTCACTAAAATCACCTGCTTTGGCTAGGATTTTATATTGTACGGCTTGTACGTTGTCTGGAATAGATAAACTCCAAGATACTTGGGTGTTGGCTTTTGCATGAACTGAGAATGGCTTGGTGGCTGAGGTACTCGAAGCCTCATTTTGATTTGCTTTACTGCTGTCAGTGTCTTCGAGAGCCTCAGACACCAGTTCAGTCGTTATGTCTTCCCCTGAAATCGCATCCGTTAGAATCAATTTAGCTTCACCTGAAAGTGCCTTTTCTGAAAGGTTTGCAATTTTCGTGCTGATGGTAATTTGGTCACCTTCACGTAAAAATCTTGGGGCGTTGGGCATAACCATCAATTCCTTTTGGGTGACTGCGGTTAAGCTTTTTGTAGCACTTTCCAAGGTTTTGGTGTGCGCCAATAGTTGTAGTTTCCATTGGGTTAAGGCCTCGGGTGTGGTAAAGCTAAAACTCACATTGCCCTCGACATCCGTTTGCAACTGCGGAAAGAAGAAGGCGGTTTCCTTCAGATTTTTACGGATTTTGATATTGTCGAAGTTTGGTTTTTCTGTTTTGATTGTGGCTCCAGTATTGACGGCTTCTTTTTGTTTTACGCCATAACCAACAACCGCACTTTCCTCTAAATCGGCTTCATCGGCTACCATCATAGGTGTAACCACTTCTTCTTCAACTATATTTGATTCAACTTGAACTCCTGGAACACTTGCGACTCTGGCATATTGTCTCGATGCCTTAAATCGAGCTATACCACCATTCCCAAAATAAAACCCAAACCAATTCCATTGATCATAGCCTTGATTCTTATAATTCAGGCGAAACCTATCTTGGTACACCCTAAAATTCCGTGTGCCAAAACTACGGTTCGCATTGTTGCTACTGAAGGCATAATAGTTAGGTTGATCAATAGGCCTAAACTGCCATTGATGTGGTTTAAATTGATCTAATGACGCGTCATACATACTGGCCAATAACTCTGAACTTACCTTATCGCCTTGCGGCCCCTTAATTTTAAACGACCAAGTTTCATCTGTGCCCGGTTGTAATTTGTCCCGAAACGTGAGCGTTTCAATTTCTAAATCTGTTTTTGGGTAAGGTACGTTTATACTTTTCGAACCCGATTGGTAACTATTAAACACCCCAAAACTGTAATGCACTACAAAGCCCCCCAAATCATTTTCGGTTACTGGAATCGTAATTGTTTTTTTATTATTGTTGAGTTGAATTGCCTCAGTTCGGATGATGTTTTTATCCTTTTCCACCGAAAGGGTAACGGTTACATTTTGGGCAGATGAACCAATGGTTATTTGAGCCGTGTCACCAATGTTGTAGTTGTTTTTATCCGCAGTAATGGTAAACAATTCGTTGTCGGCAGGGGCTTTATCGTCGTTGCTAAATACTGTGGTTCGTGTTTCATCTTTTACCAATTGCCCAAACTTGTCTTTGCTTTCTAAAGTGATAAGGTATTGTCCGGATGGCCACTTCTTAATCTTGCCTAATTTCAATCTTTTGGAATCACCAGTATCAAAGGGTTTTTTCCAAACCAATTCGCCTTTTTCCCAGTTATTGGGATTGTGTTCATCGGCATAAGCATCGTGCGGAAATAGGCTTTTAAATTCTTCTTTTGAAAAGGTCTGGTAATCGGGAGCAGGCCATGGGCGTTTTCTCAAAACGTTTTCAGGGGCTTTCAGTTTGTAGATTTTCACCACACCTTTTGCTGGCACAAATTCACCGTTGAGGTTTTTGGTATCAATGCTCAGTTGGTGGTCTTTTTTGGTTTTGTCCAAACGGTCGGCCAAACTCAAATTGGCGGTCATCGCATGATAGCCTACATTTACTATGGTAGTTGCGCTTCGGGTTTCACCATTCAAATCGGTAACATCGGCGGTGATTTCATAATTGAAAATAGGCAGACTAGTTTTGTCTACACTTTGGTCCGGCATGGCCTTAAAGGTAATTTCAAATTCGCCTTTGTCGTTTGTGACGGTTTCTCCATGTGCAATTTCTTGTGGCTCAGTTTGAAACCAAGGGCGGTACCAAAAATACCAGCGCGGATATTGCACTTTTCTATGTACACGATACACCACCTTCGCATCTGTAATATTACTGCCTGCATAGGCCAAAGCATTGCCTTTTACCGTTACTGAGTGGTTGACCTTAAATGTATCGGTTATAGGATTAAATTTGGTTTCAAATTTTGGACGTTTGTATTCTTCAATAGAGAAGTAATGGTTGTTCCTAATGCCTCTTGTAGTATAAATTTCAATATAGTATTGACCGTTAAGCCCATTGTTTGGTAGAATAAACTCCCCTGCAATTGAACCAAAATCATTGGATTCAAAATCCAACTCTGAAACTTTTTCGCCATTGGTATTATATAGCGTTGCAAAAACCGTTTCACCCACAAAAGGCTCTGATTTTTGCCCGTCTTTTTTTATTAGAATAGATTTAAAATGCACGGTTTGCCCGGGCCTGTAAATACTTCTATCGGTAAACAAAAAGGATTTATAATCTACGGTTTCCTTTTTATCCTCATAATATCGGTCCAAATAATAATCGCCAAAATAGGCTACCTCATTGGCAAAGGTCACTTTCAGGTTCACATTTCTATACCAATCGTTATGCTTTCCAATTTTGAATTGGCCCAGTTGATCCGAAGTGTAACTCTTGGAATGCTCAGTTCTCGAGCCACTCTTGTAATACGTCATTCGCACGGAGGCATTCGCAATGGGGCTACCATCGTTTCTATCAATAATTTGGAAGATTTTAAATGCTTGGGTCTCCGTTTCCACTAAGGCTAGATTGGTAACCTGAACTTGCGCAAAGGTAAATTCGTTTTCATTGTTTTCCCGGGTTGTGGCAACTATCAAATATCTGCCATTGTCCAATTTAGGAAACAGAACCTCGGTAGTATGTTGCTGATAGTCCCTCTCGTTTTTAAGTTTGTTTTCCCACGACCTTGTGGCATTTAATTTTTGAATGAACGCCCATTGTTCCTCCTGTCGGTAGGTTTTGCCAAATTTTTCGAGTTCCCGCGGAGATAACTTGTACGCCTTAAAACGTAAAAAGTCTGAGTTTTTATAGCGCACTAAAACTCGTGCATCCTTTTGAATTGGTAAATAGAATTCGCTGGTTAATCGAAATGTTTGCTGTTCGATTTGCGCTTTTAAAATTCTGCAGTTTTCGGCACCCTTGCTTTTCGGGAATTTAGCCATAACGCTGTTACAAATCTCGATGGCATCTTTGGCTTTCCATCTATGTTCTTCTTGCCTTTTGGGAATGTAATTTTTGCCTTGTTCGTAGTATTTCGAAGCGATTTCAAAATTGTATAATCCTGAAACAGCATCATTTTGCAAACGGACACTTTCAGATTTTAAAGTTTCTAATAAAATCTCACCTTTATCGGCAAAGGTGGCATGTTGATGTACAAATTTTATACGTTCGATATTGACATTTGCCAATGCCTCTGGTACTTCGTCATTTAAATGAAATCTAATTAAACTCTGATATATTTTTAGGGCATTCAATTGCAATGAAGTTGTATCTTCTGAATTGATTTCCAGAGAAGAAAACGTTTTGGCGTCCGCCAAAAACTTTGGATCATCAATTTCAAATTTATAAGATGGCTTTGTGATGTGGGTTTCATCCGTTTTGTAAAATTGAAGCGCATTATGGCTTAAAAAATCAAAAAGTGTCGGACGGTAAATTTTTGAATCTTTTTGCTCGTGAAGCAATGTGTCGTATGTGCTCAAATCCTCCTGCTGGAGCATCAAACCATTTCCCAAAGACTTTTGAAAATGCAGATGAATTTCTTCAAAAAGTGTTTGCAGATCCCATGTTCTAAAATCATCATTGGGCATTGAGGCTCTCGAAATGCCAGAGTTGCCTTCTGTGGTGTCTTCGAGAACCTCAGACACCTTACTGCGGTTGTAAAACCTCCATCGGTTTTGCTGAAAATATTGCCAGTAAAGATTGGCTACTATGCTTTCCAAGATATTTTTGACAGGAAATTTGCTCGAAGCAATATCTTGTTCAAGCCCCTTAATAATGTTCAATTGCGCATCTTCCTCCAAAACCAAAGCAAACTTGCCTTTATAAAGTTTGGTTTTGATGATTTGTGGGTGATTTTCGTCTTTTTCCGCCAATTTTTCAATATTCGAGACAATTTTGAGGGCTGATTTCGGCAGGCCATCGGCTTCCAGTTTCTCAACCTGCTGCCATAAATCGAGATAGTCAGGGCTTTGGGCTCGCGAAACGATAGAAAAAAATAGCATCATAAATAAAAAAAGGGAATGTTTCACTAGTGCTGAATTCATTTCAGTATCTGTTTAAATATGTACCAAACTACGTTCAAAAGCCGTTCCAAAAAACAATAATTGGGTGAAAGCTTCCGTTGGATGAGTGAAGTTAATCATTTTGACCTTAAAACTGCAGAAGTTGGTATTACCGAAATGATAAATCTTAAGATTATCTTAATCAGAAAAACACTTATTTTTGTGCCTGTTACCTCAAAACTTATGATGCGCTTTGTAATATTTTTGCTGTTACCTCTGTTATGTGTCTCGCAACAAAGCTTGGATGAGGTAGAAAAACTTTTTGAGAATAAGCGGTTTAAAACAGCAGAAACTCTTATCAAAAAGACTTTGGAAAAGCATCCTACTAATTTAAAGGCTATTGAACTTTTAGGAGATGCTTATGGTCATCAAAAAAAATGGGATGATGCATTGGGGGAATACGAAAAATTGGTTGGGGCAAAACCAAATGTAGCCAATTATCACTATAAATATGGTGGGGTTTTGGGGATGAAAGCCTTGGAGAATAAATTTAAGGCTATTGCTTTTATTGGGGATATTAAAAGTTCGTTTCTCAAAGCTGCCGAACTAGATAAAACCCATATCAATGCACGTTGGGCTCTAGTAGAATTGTATATGCAATTACCCGGGATTTTGGGGGGTAGTAGAGATAAATCCCTTAAATATGCCAACGAGTTGGAAAATCTGTCCAAAGTGGATGGGTATTTGGCAAAGGGCTATGTGTATGAGTATGATGACGAACCCATACTTGCAGAGAAATATTATAAAATGGCCATTCGCGAAGGTGGTTCGCTCACCTGTTTTGATAAACTGACCGAACTTTATAAAAAGGAAAACCAACCCGAAAGTGCTATTAAGAACATTGAACAAGCGCATAAAAAACACCAACGAAACGCATTGCATTACCAAATCGGAAAAGTGGCCGCCGAGTACAATGTGGAGTTGGAAAAAGGGGAGATGTGTTTGAGGGTTTATCTTAGGAATTATTCGGCCGAAGACGGTGTGCCGAAGGCCTGGGCGCATTACCGTTTGGCGCAAATCCATACGCATAAAAGCAATAAATCGAAAGCCTTGGAGCATATCGAATTGGCTCTGGCCGAATTGCCGAAGATTAAACCATTCAAAGTACAAAAGGAAAAAATTTTACAGTTATAGCATTTGGGCGTTACCCACAAGGGGTCGGGCTTTCCACTATATCTTTTTAAAACGTCTTGTCCCCCACGTCATTGCGAACGTAGTGAAGCAATCTCCTCATGGCTAAGAGATTACTTCGTCGTGCCTCCTCGTAATGACGACCTACTTGCTAAGATTTTAAAAAGGATGTCGTTTCTATCCCTAACGCAGAAGAAACTTCCTTCTTCAGAAATACAGCATCCATCTTTCAATCATTAAACTTTGAACTTTAAACTGAGAGTTTGATATTTGCTACATGAACGTACATTTTATAGCCATTGGCGGTGCTGCGATGCACAATTTAGCCCTAGCCCTTCACAATAAAGGATACCATGTCACTGGTAGCGACGATACTATTTTTGAGCCCTCAAAATCCCGGTTGGAAGCTAAGGGGTTGTTGCCCGAAACATTCGGTTGGTTTCCAGAAAAAATCACAAAGGATTTGGATGCCATCGTATTGGGAATGCATGCCAAGGCGGATAATCCGGAGTTGGTAAAGGCCCAGGAATTGGGACTAAAAATATACAGTTATCCTGAGTTTTTGTACGAGCAATCCAAACACAAAACCCGAGTGGTAATTGGCGGAAGCCATGGCAAAACTACTATAACCTCCATGATTTTGCATGTGATGCATTATCACGATAGGGAAGTGGATTATATGGTAGGTGCCCAATTGGAAGGTTTTGACGTAATGGTAAAACTCACCGAGGATAATGATTTTATCGTTTTAGAAGGTGACGAATATTTAAGCTCCCCGATTGACCGCAGGCCGAAATTCCATTTGTACAAACCGAATATAGCACTGATAAGTGGCATCGCTTGGGACCATATTAATGTATTCCCAACGTATGATAATTATGTGGAGCAGTTTAGCATTTTTGTGGACTCCATCGTCAACGGGGGCAGTATCAATTATAATGAAGAAGATGCCGAAGTGAAGCGGGTAGTGGAAGCCAGCGCTAACACTATTCGGAAAATTCCATACCAAACGCCCGCATATAAAGTTGAAAACGGACAAACCCTCTTGGAAACTCCGGAAGGCGATTTACCCATTGAAATATTCGGAAAACACAACCTCAATAATCTGGCCGGCGCCAAATGGATTTGCCAGCACATGGGCGTGGATGAAGATGATTTCTATGAAGCCATTTCTACATTCAAAGGCGCCAGCAAACGCCTGGAAAAAATAGCGGAGAGTAAGAATAGTGTGGCATATAAAGATTTCGCCCATTCTCCAAGTAAGGTGGAGGCCACAACAAAAGCGGTAAAGGAGCAATACCAAAACCGTACTTTGGTTGCCTGTTTGGAACTGCACACTTATAGCAGTCTCAACGCCGAATTTTTAAAGGAATACAAAGGCGCTTTGGATGCTGCGGATACTGCAGTTGTATTCTATTCGCCACATGCAGTAGAAATTAAAAAGTTAGAGGAGGTCACACACCAACAAATCGCCGATGCCTTTCAAAGGGACGATTTAATCATTTATACCAACCCCAACGATTTTAAGGAGTTTCTCTTTTCTCAAGATTTTAACAACAAAGCCTTGTTGCTGATGAGTTCGGGGAATTATGGCGGTTTGGATTTTGATGAAGTTAAAGGTTTAATCAATTAACTGTATTGTCATCCTGTCCCGATAGCTATCGGGATTGATTCAAGATCTCATAAGTTTTCTGTAATGGATTCCGCATCAAGTGCGGAATGACAAGCAGTTTGAATTTTGGGGAGGTGAAGGGTTTAATTGAACAGCTGTCATCCTGAACTTGATTCAGGATCTCAATAACACATTCTTGGCAGGTGCCACGTCACACTTCGACTACGTTCAGTGTCTGTGGGGAATGACAAAAAGATAGGATTTCGGAGATTGATGGGATCAAAAAATATAAGCCCCGTTGTTAATTATATTTAAAAGATTGTCATCCAAACCTACATAAGAATTGCTTTTTGGCAGCATCACATAAACTTCGTCATCACAATTAAAGCCTTCTTTCTTTAAATCCGATTTTTTTATTTTGTGGGTATGGGTAAAATCCATTTCGTCTTTCACCCTAATAAATATCGGGACGGCATATCTCGGCAACTTTTTCAACAGGTAATCGGCTATTGCTTCTAAATCAAATGGTTCATTCTGATCTTTTAAAATAGTTGCCATCCCCGCCCTTCCGTCGTTGTTTGGAATTTGCACGCCATAAACAGCGCTCATCTCCACACATTCCAAGTTGCAAAGCACACCTTCAACTTCCGCTGTGGCTACATTTTCACCTTTCCATCGGAAGGTGTCCCCAATTCTATCCACAAACCTGGCATGCCTGTATCCAATGTCCTGAAGCAGGTCGCCACTGTTAAACCATTGGTCGCCCGGTTTAAATACGTTCCTAAGAATTTTACCTTCATTTTTCGTTTTATTCACGTAGCCGTCAAAGACAAAGGTTTCGCTTATTTCAGAAATCAATAGTCCGGTTTCACCTTTCTTTACCGGAATGAGGAATCCGTCGTGGTCTTTAATCGTGCTGTCATTTTCCACATCGTATTTTACAATTTTGAACTTTTGTGGCGACCATCCTACCGTGCAATCCAAATTCAGGGTATTAGTAAACCCAACGTTACCATCCGCCGCCCCATACAGTTCATAAACACCATCAATACTGAATCGTTTTTTAAATTGATGCCAAATATCCGGCCTCAATCCATTTCCAATTATTTTTTTAATGCAGTGCGCACTATCCAAATCCGATTCCGGGGCATTCAGAAGATAGCGACACAATTCTCCAATGTAGATAAAGGCACTAACGTTATACTTGCTGACATCCTTCCAAAAATGAGTGACTGAAAATTTTCTTCGCATTACCATAGCGCAAGGTCCCGAAAGTGCTATTGACCAACCAACTATTAGTGCATTGGTGTGGTAAAAAGGCAGTGGCACGTACATAACATCATTGGGGTTAAGGTTCATGTTTACCTTGCCAAACCAATAGTAGGCCGATAGCCATTTTTTATGTGTTTGTCTTGACGCCTTGGGCAAACCCGTAGTACCTGAGGTAAATACATAGGCATACACCTGGCCTGCTTTTATGTTTTGTGTGTTTGATGGATTATTTGAATTAGCATTAACCAAAGTCTGTTTTAGATTCACGTAACCTGTTGGGCAATCATTCAAACCGGTATCGCTAATCCAATAATACTTGTGGTTTGAAGCCTGAGAAAGCGACGATTTCACATCTTCGAAATTCGAAATCAATTCCTCCCCAATAAAAAAGTGGGTCGATGTCGCAAGCTCGATAGAATGGATAAGTACCTCTCCTTTTTGGTTCGGGTTGATCAGCGAAATGATGGCGCCGATTTTAGCACAAGCCGTAATTAAGAACAACAATTCAGGCCTGTTTTCTAAGATGACAATAATCGTTTCGTTGTTTTTAACGCCTAATTCTTGAAGGTAATTGGCATATCTATTGGAGATTTCATTGAAATGCTTATAGGTATAGGTTTGGTCTTCAAATTGAAGTGCGATGGTACTTCCATGGTTTTCGGCGTTATATTCGATAATCTTGCCAATGGATTGAAGACTTTCTGGGGTGATGCTTTTGGCCTTTTTGATATTTTTTACGAATCGTGGTAATTGAGGAACAAGTTTCACGATTCTCCCAAAAACATGAAGGAAGCTTAACGTATTGTTTTCGTCTTTTTTTGACATTTTTGTTTAGGTTGGTTAGCGAAAATGCAAGGTTGAAGCTATGCTTTATTCGGGCTCATAGTTGTGGGATTCAAGGTAATTGAAATTTTTAATACCTCCAATTGCAAATGTTATGAATTCTAGCTTCTATTTCTTCCGATGACAATGGAAAAAAATTAATCACTAACTGTCATCCTGAACTTGATTCAGGATCTCATTAATGCATACTAATTGGATTCCGCATCAAGTGCGGAATGACAAACAGTTTGGGTTGTAGGGGAAAGTGTGATTGGGTTTTTTTTAGGTCAATATTTAATAATCCGTCATATAACGGGTTGCCTTATAAAGAGTACGTTTGATAGACTTAAAAGTAAATTTACTAGTACTTTGAAGAATAATGCGGTGAGCCTATTTTTTGAGCCTAGCAAGTATCATTTTTTACTTTTTCAAACCAGAAACATAAAGTCTTACTTTTTCTAAAATTAGACTATCTATTGGTTCGTTATTTTTTAATTTTTCTAGGTATTGTTTGCATTCCCAACATCCGCCTTCTTTATGGGAAATTTTCCAATATCTTTTGGCGGCTTTGAGTTCATCTGTCTTATACATATAAGCCCCAAGAAGAAAATAAAAGTCACCACTTTTAAAGCCATGTTTCTGAGATTGGTCAACAAAATATTTTGCTTTTTCTATGTTTCCTTCAAAGTATGCTACATAGGCCTGATTAATATTTTTACTTGCCAAATCCATTTTACTTTGAGTTGTAGCACTATTTTGAGGAACACCGAAAATGTTCTGTTGAGAATACAAATTTATGGTTGAGAGTAAAATTAAAATAACAAATATATTTTTCATTTTTTCTACAATATACTTTTTCTTTTTATTAAGTGAACCACTTTAAATTGACAAGGGGTTAATTTACTTTTGAAACACGCTTGACACTTGAGAAGTTAATTTTCCTTTGAACGAAGTTGCAAAAAAATTCTACAAAACCAATTCAAGCGTAAATAATTTCGGCTTTGCATACTGTTAATAACCTCCCGCCAAATGTTTAAAAAGGTTTTCTTTATTAACTGTTTTAATTTTGTAAATTTGCCTGCGTTTATAAGCGCATCATGGCATCCAACACAAAGTATATTTTCGTAACCGGGGGGGTTACATCTTCATTAGGTAAAGGCATTATCGCCGCGTCGTTAGCCAAATTATTACAGGTACAAGGGTACAGGGTTACCATACAAAAGCTGGACCCGTATATCAATGTGGACCCGGGTACGCTTAACCCTTACGAGCATGGGGAATGCTACGTGACCGAGGATGGTGCTGAAACCGATTTGGATTTGGGGCATTACGAACGCTTTTTAAATGTGCCGACCAGCCAAGCTAATAACGTAACCACGGGCCGCATTTACCAAAGCGTTATTCAAAAGGAGCGTGAGGGTAAATTTTTAGGCAAAACGGTTCAGGTGGTGCCACATATTACGGATGAAATAAAACGTAGAGTGCAACTGTTAGGGAAGTCTGGGGATTATGATATCGTGATTACTGAAATCGGTGGTACCGTGGGTGATATTGAATCTCTACCTTACATTGAAGCCGTGCGTCAGTTGCGTTGGGATTTAGGGGAGCACAATGGTATTGTAATCCATTTGACTTTGGTGCCATACCTTTCTGCTGCCGGCGAATTAAAAACAAAACCCACTCAGCATAGCGTAAAAACCCTAATGGAAAGTGGGATTCAAGCGGATGTTTTGGTGTGTAGAACCGAGCATCATCTGCCGAAGGAGCTTAAGCGAAAATTAGCATTGTTCTGCAACGTTACCGTTGAATCTGTGATCCAATCCATAGATGCTTCTACCATTTATGATGTGCCTAATTTGATGTTGAAGGAAGGCTTGGACAAGGTGGTATTGGAAAAGCTGAATTTAGAAAGTACCAAGCCGGATATTGCTAGTTGGAACAAATTTGTGCACCGTTTTAAAAATCCGAAAAGCGAAGTACACATTGGCCTCGTTGGGAAATATGTTGAGTTACAGGACTCCTATAAATCCATTTTAGAGTCGTTTATCCATGCCGGAGCGGCCAATAACGTAAAGGTGGTTGTCGAATCCGTACATTCCGAATATTTGAACGATGACAACGTGAACGTTATGCTATCTCATTTGGATGGCGTTGTGGTAGCCCCAGGATTTGGTGAGCGTGGGATTGAAGGTAAAATTACTGCGGTTCAATATGTTAGGGAACACAATATTCCATTTTTAGGTATCTGTTTGGGCATGCAAATGGCAGTTATCGAATTTGCCCGAAATGTGCTTAACCTAAAAAGTGCCAATTCAACTGAAATGGATCCAGACACATTGCATCCAGTCATCGATTTGATGGAGGAGCAGAAAAACATTAAAAATAAAGGTGGAACTATGCGTTTAGGCGCTTGGGATTGTGCATTGATGCCCGGAAGCAAAGTCGAAAAAATATATAAAACAGAACATATTAAGGAACGCCACAGGCACCGTTACGAATTCAATAGCGATTACAGATATCAGATTGAAAAAGGAGGGATGCAGGCCACTGGCTTAAACCCAAAAACAGACTTGGTGGAGATTGTTGAACTATCCGACCACCCTTGGTTTATCGGTGTGCAATACCATCCAGAGTATAAAAGCACCGTCGCCAATCCGCATCCATTGTTCGTAGATTTTGTAAAGGCAGCCGAAAAACATAAAAACGCAAAGTAGTGTCATTGTGTCATATTAAGATAAGTTGGATAGTTTTTTGACACACGATATTAATTCCTCTCCTTTTCACGGAGAGGTGTCCGCAGGACGGAGAGGTTATTCAGGGTATTAATCTTAAGCCTGTCTTTAATGTCACTTTCAAAAGGAGGAGAGATTTAAAATTATGGAAGAAAAGAAATTAGATATTAATTCCATTATCGGTTTTGTGCTGATTTTTGGAATATTGGCGTACATGCTTTGGCAAAACCAACCAACTCCTGAAGAATTGGAAGCCCAAGAAAAAGCAAAACAGGAACAGGTTGAAGCCGAACAAAAAGCCAAAGAAGCAGAAACTACATTTGAAACCACTGCTGAAGATTTTAAAGTTGGGGCAGTGGATTCGCTTCAACAAATTGAACTTACAAACAAATTAGGCGCTTTTGCGCATTCCGCCATTCATGCCACTGATGAAAGTACCAAAGTGGAGAGTGACCTTTTAGCACTGACCTTCAACAACAAAGGCGGTTATCTTTCAGAAGTAAAATTAAAGGAATTTGTGGATTTTAAATCTGATCCTATTTATCTAATTAAGGATGACAATGCCCTTTTCAATATCAATTTTGGAACCACTGACAACCGTATTTTAAATACCAAGGATTTATATTTTGAACCATCCATAACCAAAAATGAAGGCAGTACTATAGTGTCCATGAAGCTTAAAGTTTCGGACTCGAAATTTTTGGAGTATCGTTACGATATCAAGGATGGGGATTATATGATCGATTTTTCGATTCGTTCCCAAGGATTGGCCAATGTGTTGAACAGTTCCCATGCCATCAATTTGGATTGGAAGCTTAAAGGCTATCGTCATGCGAAAAGTATATCCTATGAAAACAGATATACCGATATCCATTACGATTACGACGATGGAAAGGACGATTATACTGGCCCCCGTGACGCAGATGAAACCGTTGAAGACGTGACTTGGATTGGCTATAAGCAACACTTCTTTTCCTCGGTACTATTGACCGACACACCATTTAAAACGGTCAATCTTAAGTCCAAGGATTTGGTGGAAGATGAGGCGGTCGATACGCTGTACACCAAAAGTTTTGCCTCAACCATTCCACTAGAATTAAAGGGTGGCGAGTTGAACGAAACCATGGATTGGTATTATGGCCCAAGTGATTTTAAAATATTAAATGCCTACGATAGAAACTTAGACGAATTGGTGCCGTTGGGCTGGGGTATTTTCGGTTGGATCAACCGATATGTCTTCATGCCGTTATTTAGCTTTTTAGGTGGATTTATGCCATATGGTATTGCGATTATCGTGATGACCATTTTAGTAAAGATTTTGTTGTCTTTCGTGCAGTACAAGCAGTTCCTATCTCAGGCAAAATTGAAAATCCTTAAACCGGAATTGGATGCCATCCGTGAAAAGTACAAGGACAATAAAATGAAGGCACAGCAGGAAACAATGGCGTTGCAGACCAAAGCAGGGGCCAGTCCGTTGGCAGGTTGTTTGCCGGCTTTGATTCAATTGCCGGTGTTTTATGCGCTGTTCCAGTTTTTTCCTTCTGCCTTTGATTTGAGGCAAAAAAGCTTTCTTTGGGCGGATGATTTGTCGTCTTATGATACGGTTGCGAACTTGCCGTTTAATATCCCATTTTATGGAGATCATGTCAGTTTGTTCCCGATTTTGGCTTCGGTTGCTATCTTCTTTTACATGCAATTGACGACAGGACAGAATATGCAAGCGCAACCACAACAGGAGGGTATGCCCGATATGGCGAAGATGATGAAGTACATGATGTATTTCTCGCCAATTATGATGTTGTTTTTCTTTAACAACTATGCCTCTGGATTGAGTTTGTATTACTTCATTTCCAATGTAATTAGTATCGGAATCATTTTGGTGATTAAAAATTATATTTTGGACGAGGATAAAATCCATGCTCAAATTCAGGAGAATAAAAAGAAGCCGAAAAAGGAAAGCAAGTTTCAGGCTAGGATGAAACAGATGATGGAGCAGGCCGAACAACAGAAGCAGGCACAACAGAAACGAAAGAAGTAAATTCCAGCAAAAGATTTTTAGGTTTCAGTTTCCCTCCTATTAAGGAGGGAGTGAGGGAGGTGTTTTTCACATTTTTCAATATGATTTATGGGAAAGAGCTTTTAGATATTTTACACGCCCCTTAATCTCCTCTTGTTAGAGGGGAATTATTATGTTTATTTATCAAATTTTCTATAAGAACTTTTAAATCTTTTCGTTACTATTTCAAATATCTTTTGAAATGAAAAAGTTTCTAATTCTTCTTTTTTCATTATGTTTTACATTATTATGTGCCCAAAATAGCAATCAATTTGATGTCAACGGCAAACGCCACGGGATTTGGAAAAAGCATTTTGAAGGCACTGAAGTACTGCGCTACGAAGGCCAGTTTCATCACGGAAAGGAAATTGGCGCTTTCAAATTCTATAAAAATATCAAAGGGAAACCGGTGTTATCCGCTACCCGAGAGTTTCAAGAAGACAGTTCAATCGCAGACGTGAAATTCTTTACTTCCAAAGGAAAAGTTATCAGCGAAGGTCAAATGAACGGTAAAATCTATATCGGCACTTGGAAATACTATCAAAAGGATTCGGATAAGTTATTGATACTGGAGCATTACAATGACAAGGGGCAATTGCATGGCGAACGATTTGTGTATTACGAAAATGGAGAAGTAGCTGAAAAACAGCATTACAAAGATGGTGTCCTCCATGGAGAGGCTATTAATTATTCATTGAAAGGTATTGTTCTAAAAACCTTTATTTATGAAAATGGTGAGCTACACGGGCCATCAAAATATTATAATCCCAAAGGAGAGCTGATAGTGCAGGGGCAGTACAAAAAAGGTAAAAAGCATGGTATTTGGAACTACTATGAAAACGGGGAGTTAAGCGATACTAAGAATTTTACCGTAGAAGGGAAGTATAAGCCAAAATAAAAAGCCCCTTAAATTGCTTTAAGGGACCCTTCTTCATAGACAATTCTTATTAAAACTTGCCTATACTAAACAAACCAAACTAAACTAAATATCTTAATCTAAATTAGGTAAAGCTACCTTATTTAATACGTGGATTACACCATTTCCTGCTTGTACATCTACGGCAACTATTCCGATATCGGAGTTTTCCGCACCATCCGTTACATCAGCAATGTTTCCATTTGTGCCAGGCAAGTTGATGGTTAAAGACTGACCTTGCAGTGTTGGAGCTACCGTTTGTGATGGATCTAAATCTCCAGACTGCACATTTGCACCACCGACTACATGATGCAACAGCACTTGTGTCAATACGCTCTCTTCAGGCACTGTGATTGCGGCGAAAGCATCATTAACGGGCGCAAATACTGTAAATGGAGGATTTAGCATATCACCGTTTCCACCTTCCGTTCTGGCCAATACTTGCTCAAAAGGAGTTCCAGGAGTTAGCGTTGTTAACGCTGAGACCAAAGTTGAGAAATTAGGATCAGCTAAAGCAAAGGTTACCACAGTTGGAATAGTGATTACTTCACTTATGCCATGGATAATTCCATTTGTTGCTACAACATCAGGGGCTGTTACCATGGACATGCCGTTAAACATCACCTCACCCTCTACAACTCTGTAATACAAACTAATATTTTCGTCATTAGGACCAGTAGCTAGTGTGTTGGTATAACCTGCACCTGTACCAATGATATCGGAAGCTTGCACAATATCCCCTATCACATGGTTTAGTAAGGTATTCACTAAAGCATCTCCAGATGGAATGGCAGGCAAATTGCTGAAAGCATTGTTATCTGGCGCCAAAACAGTCAATGTTCCAGGGCTGCTAAGCACAGTTACTAAATCAGGGGTAAGGGCTCCTGTTAAAGTACTGAAATTAGAATTTGCGGTAGCTAATGTGGTAATTGTTGGTAATCCAATTACGGCATCTACAACGTGAATAATACCATTTGTGGCATCAATGTTTGCATTATTTAAATCTACATTGGAAACCCCATTTAATGTTACACCACTCGATAAATCTACAAACATGCTTAGGTTTAAACCAGTTCCTTCTTGAGTAGCTAATGTTTTTATGTAAGATGTACTTAAACTTGAAGATGGAAATTCACCATCTATTACATGATTTAATAGCACCTGAGTCAATACATCTACTGGAACATCATTGATGGAGTTGAAATTATTAGCTGTCAAAAATGCGTCGAAAGCTGTATTTGTGGGCGCAAAAACAGTGAATTGCCCTGAACCATCTAAAGTTCCAACAAGATTCGCGCGTTGCAATGCTTGAACAAGAGTAGTTAAGCCTGGGCTTGCCTGGGCAATTTCGGCTATTGTTTCTGGAGTAAAAGTAACCGTGTTGTCATCATCTAGATCACACGATACTAAAAATGTTACAGCTAAGAGGCTTAACGATAATTTTTTTAAGATTTTTAATGCATTCATTTTCATAAGAATTTTAAATTGTTTAGCAAAAATATAAATAAGTTAAACAAAAATCCAAATAATGTTTCATAAAATTTTCAAAAAGTTAAACAAAGTGTCAATTTTGTGCATTTCATCGATGTTTTTCAGTTAAACAAAACCTATGAAATTGTGTATCTTTGTGGGCTAAAATTTTTGATAATCCATAATGAAACGCGTTGTTGTTGGACTTTCCGGAGGTGTAGATTCTAGCGTTGCTGCATATTTACTTAAGGAGCAAGGTTATGAGGTGATTGGCCTTTTTATGAAGAACTGGCACGACGATTCTGTGACTATTTCCAACGAGTGCCCTTGGTTGGACGACAGTAATGATGCCATGTTGGTGGCTGAAAAATTAGGAATTCCGTTTCAGACTATTGATTTAAGCGAGCAGTATAAAGAACGTATCGTGGACTATATGTTTGCTGAATATGAAAGGGGGCGAACACCCAATCCGGATGTGTTGTGCAATAGGGAAATCAAGTTTGATGTTTTTATGAATATTGCCTTGGAGTTGGGAGCCGATTACGTGGCAACAGGCCATTATTGCAGAAAAGGGACGATTCAAAAAGATGGAAAAACTTTATATCGGTTATTATCAGGCGCGGATCATAATAAGGACCAATCCTATTTTTTATGTCAATTGTCGCAAGAACAATTATCCAAAGCACTATTTCCAATAGGGGAATTGACAAAACCCGAAGTTAGGGAACTGGCTACCAGATTGGATTTAGTTACGGCTGAAAAAAAGGATTCGCAAGGCTTATGCTTTATAGGAAAGGTAAAACTACCCGATTTTTTGCAACAGCAGTTAAAGCCAAAGTGTGGAGTTATAGTTGAGGTGTCGGAAGATAAAGGACTTTATTCAAATGAAGTTAGTGACTTCGCCTCAAAAGAAGAAGAGCTGGAATATCTATCGAAGAAGATTGAGTATTCCATTAAAGATGGCGAAATCGTCGGTAAACATCAAGGTGCCCACTATTTCACCAAAGGGCAACGTAAAGGATTGGCTGTTGGTGGCACACCAGAGCCGTTATTCGTTATTGATACTGATGTTGAGGAGAATGTGATTTACACGGGCCAAGGCAAAAACCACCCTGGATTGTTGAAAAAAGCATTGTTTATTAGTAATGATGAACTCCATTGGATACGGGAGGATTTGGCTTTAAAAGAAAGTGAAACGATGCAGGTTCAGGTCAGGATTAGATACAGGCAACCTTTACAAAAAGCTACTTTACATAAGGTTGAAAATGGTTTGTATATTGAATTTGAACAATTTCAATCCGCAATAACAGAAGGGCAGTTTGCCGTGTGGTATATTGATGAGGAACTTATAGGTTCTGGAGTAATTTCGTAATTTAGTGATTCCAAATCGCTTTGTTATGAGGACTATCTTATATCTAACTCTCTTTTTTTTCACTTCGTTTGCGGTCAATTCTCAAGAGGAAGCTTGGGTATATTTGTCAGATAAAGAAAATGTAACAGCTTCGTTAGCCAACCCCATTTCCATTTTAACTCAGAAGGCCATTGATAGAAAAAATCGCCATGGAGTAAGCATAGATGCCCGCGATGTTCCGGTAAACGAAAATTATATAACACAATTAAAAAATTCCGCAGGAATTACCGTGATGGCGAAATCCAAATGGTTTAATGCCGTACACGTCAGAGGAAGTCAAACCGATATTGAAGCTCTTGAAAACTTTAGTTTTGTGGATTCGGTGGAGTTTGCGGACAGAAGTTTGAACACCAGTAAATTCACCCAGATAAAAAAGAAATCGAAATTAGAGAAGGAGCTGACCACTTTCAATTACGGCAATGCCGCCAATCAAATTGAAATGTTTAATGGGGATGATTTGCATTTGGATGATTACACGGGATCGGGCATGACTATTGCCCTTTTGGATGCGGGGTACCCCAATGTCAATACAATGGCCTCTTTCCAAAGACTACGGGATGCGGGCAATCTTTTGGGCAGTTACGATTTTGTAGGCAGGGATGTTGATGTTTACACGGGTACAACCAGTAATCATGGTACATTGGTTTTCAGCGATATGGCTGGTTATGTTGAAAATCAATTTGTGGGTACTGCTCCTGACGCCTCCTATTATTTATTCATTACTGAAGATGCTACAAGTGAAACTCCCGTAGAGGAAAGTTATTGGGTAGAAGCGGCCGAGCGTGCCGATAGTTTGGGAGTGGATATTGTAAATACGTCTTTAGGCTACTCAGATTTTGATGGAACCAAATACGATTATTCTCAAGCAGATATGAATGGGACAACTACATTTATCACTAGAGGCGCGAACATAGCTTTTGAAAAAGGGTTGCTGTGTGTGAATTCCGCTGGTAATTCTGGGACTTGGGGTATTACTGCGCCTGCTGATTCGCCTAATGTACTTACCGTTGGCGCCGTGAATGCTTCAGGGACTTATGCCAATTTTAGTTCTGTGGGGACTGTCCATCAGCCTACACAAAAACCGGATGTTGCGGCGCAAGGTGCAGCCAGTTATGTGATTTCAGAAAACGATATTATTTTCACTGCAAATGGGACCTCGTTTAGCTCACCAATTTTAGCCGGAGGCGTGGCCTGTTTGTGGCAAGCTTTGCCCAATAAAACCAATGCCGAAATCATGCAATTGGTTCGGGAATCTTCATCCCAATTCAATTCGCCAGATAATTTTCTGGGTCACGGCATTCCTAATTTAAAATCGGCATTGGATACTGCTTTATCCGTTGATGAAAATGTTCTTGCAGAATTCAGTATCAACATCTTTCCCAATCCCGTCACCGATAAACTTTTTATCAAACTTTCATCGGGAGAGGGAAGTCTTCGACTATTTGATATTTCGGGTAGATACCTTAGAACACATGCTTTGATTTCGAATAGGAATACACTTGATATGTCCTATCTGGCTAAAGGGATATATTTGGCTGAAGTACAGTTTGAAACCGTTTCTAAAACCTTCAAAATCATAAAGCAATAATGCCAAATCGCATAACAGAACTTTTCAATATTAAATACCCAATCATTCAGGCCGGTATGGTTTGGAACAGTGGATGGCGTTTGGCATCAGCTTCAAGTAATGCTGGGATATTGGGTTTAATAGGCGCTGGTTCTATGTATCCCGAAGTGTTACAGGAGCACATTCAAAAGTGCAAAAAAGCGACTGACAAACCTTTCGGAGTGAATGTGCCAATGCTTTACCCTGACATCGAAAAAATCATGGATATCATTGTCGATGAAGATGTTAAAATTGTTTTTACCTCCGCTGGAAATCCAAAAACTTGGGCAGGTTGGTTGCAGGAACGAGGTATTACTGTAGTGCATGTGGTAAGCAGTGTAAAGTTTGCGCTGAAAGCCCAAGAAGCTGGCGTGGATGCCATTGTTGCCGAAGGTTTTGAGGCCGGTGGGCATAACGGTCGGGACGAAACGACTACGCTAACGTTAATCCCGATGGTCAAAGAGCAGATTAAGATTCCTTTAATTGCGGCGGGAGGCATTGCAACCGGGCGCGCCATGTTGGCCTGTATGGTTTTAGGAGCAGATGGTGTTCAGATTGGAAGTCGATTTGCCGCCAGTGAAGAAAGTTCGGCGCATGAAGCCTTTAAAAAAGCCATAGTTGATGCCAAGGAAGGGCATACCCAATTGACTTTAAAGGAACTCGCACCTGTGCGATTGATTAAAAATAAGTTTTATCAGGATGTCCAGGAACTGTACAAAAAAAGCCCAAGTGTTGAAGCGTTGAGGGGGCTCCTTGGAAGGGGCCGTGCCAAAAAAGGCATGTTTGAAGGGGATTTGGAGGAAGGCGAATTGGAGATTGGGCAAATATCAGGGATGATACATGATATAAAACCTGTTGAAACTATTATTCGGAATATTTTGAGCGAATTTGAGGAGGCAAGAACTAATCCGGAGCATTTTAAATTTTAAAATAAAAAAGGGAAAATTTAAATTTTCCCTTTTCAAATATCGAAACTCGAGCTCTTATTTTTTAAATCCCTTTTAAAATGAAAGCCAGTAGTTCCTTTATGCTATTAGTTTCTTTGAGACGTTTATTACTAGGGCAAAGGTAATAAAACAAAGGCTTTGTGTGCGACTTTTTAACTAAAATTATTAACATATGTTAATAAGTGTAAATTTCAAAAATGCGCACTACCTAATTCGGTAAAGCCACCCTTAAACTTTATTTTTGCCGAATGCAATTGCAACAGTATACCAAAGAATTCAAATATAACTGGCAACTGGCATCCCCTGTGATGCTTGGTATGCTCGGGCATACCTTTGTTAGTTTTATGGATAATATCATGGTTGGGCAGTTGGGTACAGCCGAATTGGCGGCCGTTTCTTTGGGCAATAGTTTCATGTTCATTGCGATGTCCTTAGGTATAGGGTTTTCAACGGCGATTACTCCTTTAATTGCCGAGGCTGATGCTGAAAACCATTTCGAAAATGGAAAATCATATTTTAAGCACGGTCTTTTTTTATGTACGGTGTTGGGGGTATTACTGTTTCTTATGGTTTTTTTCGCTAAGCCTTTGATGTATTTCATGAAGCAACCGGATGAGGTAGTCGCCCTCGCAATTCCTTATTTAGATTTGGTGGCGTTTTCTTTAATTCCGCTCATTATGTTTCAGGGGTTAAAGCAATTTAGCGATGGGCTCTCCATGACGAAACATCCGATGTACGCCACATTATTGGCCAATATCATCAACATCATTTTGAACTATATTTTGATTTTCGGGAAGTTAGGGATGCCCCAAATGGGTATTGTCGGTGCTGCCTATGGCACGTTGATATCACGTTTTGTGATGGTGGCCTATCTCTGGTTTTTGTTACAGCAAAAGGAGAAATCGAAATATTATGTTTCCAACATAAAGTTTTTGATTTTAGATAAATCCATGGTGAAAAAAATCGTCAACCTCGGCATGCCAAGTGCGATGCAGATGTTTTTTGAGGTGGCTATTTTTACTGCTGCCATCTGGTTAAGTGGCCTTTTGGGAAAGAACCCTCAAGCGGCCAATCAAATTGCACTTAACCTATCATCGATGACTTTTATGGTAGCCATGGGATTGGGTGTGGCCGCCATGATTCGTGTTGGAAATCAAAAAGGTTTAAAGAACTATTTCGAATTACGCCGAATAGCATTTTCTATCCTTTTTTTCGGAATTATTTTGGCCTCGGGGTTTGCTATTTTGTTTTTTGCCTTTCATGGACAATTGCCTAAATTGTATTTGGATTATAACGATGTGGAAAATGCCTTGGACAATAAAGAGGTTATGGAAATCGCATCTAAATTATTATTGGTAGCTGCAGTTTTTCAGATTAGCGATAGTATTCAAGTGATGGTGTTGGGAGCATTGAGAGGGTTGCAGGATGTTAAAATCCCGATGATACTCGTGTTCATTGCCTACTGGGTAGTCGGGTTTCCTATTTGCTGGTTTTTAGGGAAGGCCGAGGCTTTGGGAAGCATGGGGATTTGGATTGGCCTTTTGGCCGGATTGACCGTTGCTGCGATTTTATTGTATCTTCGATTTAATTATTTGACGAAAAAACTAATTTTGTCTAAAGACTAAAGACTAAAGACTAAAGACTAAAGACTATTTAGAAATGACCCTTCCAAAATTCATACTAGGCGATAATTCGGATTATCCTAATGCGATATTCGTTATCCACACCGAATTCCCAAGATTTATCATCAATTTGGAAAATGACGAGGTGGAGTGGTTTGAGGAATTTGATGCCGAAGACCAAAAGGAACTGGAATCCGAAACCGAAAATGCCATCAAACTCGCTAGCGAGTTTTACGATGCCGAAATCGCTAAATACGAAGATTAATCCATAATGATTGACCAGCTAATAGACTACGATAAAGAACTATTCCTATACCTTAATAACCTTGGTTCCGAAACTTGGGATACACTTTGGTTGGTGATCACTAATAAATTGACGTTTATTCCGCTGTATGCCATTCTTTTGTTTTTACTGTACAAAAAGTTTGGGGCAAAGCCCTTGTTGGTCTTTGTGATTGTGGTGGCTTTGATGATTACTTTTACGGATCAAATTACCAATGTATTTAAGCGAGGTTTTGAGCGCCCCAGGCCATGTGGAGCCGAAGGTGTTAAGGATTTGGCGCGAATGGTCGCAGGCTATTGCGGTAAATATGGGTTCTTTTCTGGGCATTCCTCAAACTCGATGGCAGCTGCAGTTTTTGCTGGTCTGGCTTTGCGTTCCCATTATAAAAACCTCATTTTTATTTTATTGTTTTGGAGTGCTATTGTAGCCTATAGTAGGATTTACGTTGGTGTGCATTATCCTTTGGATATCGTTTGTGGGATGACCTTTGGGGCAATATCAGGTTTTTTGTTTTATAAGTTGTCGCAAATACTTTTGAGGCGATTTGAATTGGCATAAATAGGGGGGCTTTGGTTCTGCACCTCCCTTATCCCGATAGCTATCGGGACCTCATTGGTAGTAGGGAAACTGCTGCGTATGAGTGTCCCCTCTAAGTAGAGGGGAGTCAGGGGTGTGTGAAAGAAAGGTGTTGCCTCTTAATTCAATTTCGTTGATAAACCCAAAAGAATAGAGGAAATCATTTTATAAACTTTATACTATGCGCCTCAGCGACTTTGCGCGAAAAATTCCAAAACAACTTCCGCCGCGACAAATGGCGTAGTCTCATTGTTTTCGACTAATATTAGTTGTTCTTTTAAGGCTTTTTTGATTTTGGGTTGATTGAAAAAATCGGATTTTAAGCGCTCCTCTATGGTTTGGATGAGCCAAAATTTGTTTTGTTCGTTGCGTTTGGTGTTGAAATAGCCGTTATTTTGAGTGAGTTCGAAGTACTCGGAAATCAATTTCCAGATATCGGCAATGCCCTCATTATGCAAAGCACTACATAAGGTGACTTTTGGCGTCCAGTTGGATGCTTTTTTAGGATACAGATGTAAAGCCCTGTTAAACTCTACTTTTGCCAATTTCGCCCGTTTTTGGTTGTCCCCATCAGCTTTATTGATGGCAATGGTATCGGCCATTTCGATGATGCCGCGTTTTATGCCTTGCAATTCGTCTCCGGCACCTGCTAATTTCAACAATAAAAAGAAATCTACCATGCTATGCACGGCAGTTTCACTTTGGCCCACACCGACCGTTTCAATTATGATTACATCAAACCCTGCAGCTTCACATAGGATTATGGTTTCACGCGTTTTTCTGGCCACCCCACCCAATGAATTTCCTGAGGCCGATGGACGGATGTATGCATTTCTGTCCTTTACCAATGTTTCCATTCGGGTTTTATCGCCTAAAATACTGCCTTTAGTGAGTGTACTACTGGGGTCAATCACCAAAACGGCTACCCGTTTTCCTAATTTAGTGAGATGCGTCCCAAAGGTTTCGATAAATGTGCTTTTGCCCACACCCGGTACTCCGGTAATGCCGATGCGGACGGAATTGTTGGCCTGGGGAAGGCATTGTTTTATGATGGCATTGGCCTGTTTGGTGTGCTTTTGATTGGCGCTTTCAACAAGCGTAATGGCGCGACTTAAGTCGCTGATATTTTGATTTAAAATACCTTTTACAAGTTTATCTGAATCCAGATTTTTAAGTCGTTTGGATTTGAAATCGGAAATGGAGGCGGTGTTGATGATTTTTGGTTCAGAAACACCTTCTTGTTCTTGTAATGCTGATTTCTTTTTTTTGGACACGGTAAAAGGGATGTGATACCAAGATAATATTTTAATCGATATGCTGTTATCGCAAAGGCACTTTTATCCGAACGTCGTCCCAAGCTAAAGTCATAAAAAGCCTATCGGTTGAATTGTCGAATGCGATGGTGAATTGCTCCACTGTCGTATCTAATGTTTCTACTGGAACTTTATAATTGATAATGTCAAATTGTGCTTCTCGGAGGGGTTTTAAGGTTTGGTGGTCAACACCCCATGGGTATTGTTTGCTATTGAAAATCACTTCCCAAAGGGTATCGTTTGGGATGGTCCAAAGGGTGTATTTGCCTTTGGGCAGGGAATCGTTTCCGATTTTTAGGGCTTGATTGGTTTCAAAGGTGGTGGCTTCGTTAGCTCCGGTGCGCCATACTTCGCCGAAAGGCACCAGGGCTCCAAATACTTCTCGCCCCCGTTTTGACGGCCGATTGTAGAATACTTTTAAGCTTAAATCATCTACTTTGAAGGCTACGGTTTTCTTCGGGCTTTTGCGTTTTTGGAGGCCGTCGTTCATGTAGGAATACACAAAAACGAAGCCGGCGGCCAGTATTAAAATAAAAATAACACGCTTTAAAAAAGTGTTCATGTGAGAGCAATTTTTGGAGCACTAAATATACTCGATAAACGATGATTTATAAAATGGAAACGCTATTTTATTTAGCTTTGTTGTGTATCTGGATTGGTCACGTCCCGATAGCTGGTTGGATCAGGGATTTTGACGGATTTGTTGTACGGGTTTTGGCAAACGCGAAATGTAGTTTGGGTTAGGCAAATGGCTTTGGCGGGTTGGCCCGCGTTAGGGATAGAAGCGGCATCCTTTTTTGCTTTTCGAATTGCCTTTCGACTGCGCTCAAGGTGACATGCAAAAAAAGATATAGCGGATAGCCCGACCCGAAGCGATCCTGCAAGGTTTTACTTGCACTGAGCGGAGTCGAAGTGAAAAACCTTGTAGGTATGAGCGAAGGGTAACGCCCAACTTCTCGATACGATTCCGATTTCCAAAAATCGAAATCACTCGAAGTGACACTAATTTTCAAGAAAAGTAAAGTTTTTTGCAACACTCAACTTTTTCTGTCGTCTTTAGAAATGAACAACTAACTGAGTCCAAAAGCACACCGCATGTTTCAAGTTGACATTATTGAACAATGTAAACAGAACGATCGTAAGGCACAATTGCAGTTGTACAACCAGTACTGCAATGGGATGTACATTGTGGCGAAACGGTTTTTGAAGGATGCGCACGAGGCCGAGGATGTGGTGCAGGAAGCGTTTATAAAGGCGTTTTCGAAACTGCATCAGTACAAAGCTGAGGTGACTTTTGGGGCTTGGTTGAAACGTATTGTCATTAATAAAAGTATCGACGTTCTGAAATCAAAAAAACAACAGTTAGTAGAATTGGACGAGGTGCACCTTAAAGTTGTGGATACGGATGACAAATGGTTAGTAGACGATGCAATTACGGTAAACCATGTGAAGCGGGCGATCAATCAACTGCCCGATAAATATCAATATGTGTTGATGCTGTATTTGATTGAGGGGTACGATCATCAAGAGATTTCGGAGATTTTGAATATCTCGCAGGTGGCGTCCCGCACGCAATTATCCAGAGGCAAAGTGAAATTACAGGAACTTTTAACAACAGAAAAAAATGGCACGGGATATTAGAGATTTATTTAAGGAAGACAACGTTGCACGCGAGACGATGCCCGAAAGCCACGAGGCGCGTTTTTTGGAAAAGCTGGACGTGGCGTTTCCGGAAGATAAGCGGGCTACAAAAACCCATTGGTGGTTTATGGCGGCGAGTGTTGTGGTGCTCATTGGCTTGGGTATTAGGGCTTTGAATTATTTTCAGGCCGAAAAACCGGGGAAGGTTGAATTGGCCGGAGTGAAGACCAAAACCTTGGGGGATGTGTCCCCAGGACTGAAAAAGGTTGAGGATTACTATTTGGCGAGTATCAATTTGGAGCTGTCCAAGATGAAACCTACCCCCGAAACCAAAGCCATTTTTGATGGGTATTTGGAGCAGTTGGAAACCTTAAATCAGGAATATGAGCGTTTATCTGCGGAGTTGACCGAAAACGGACCGACAGAGTTAACGGTAAATGCGCTTATTGATAATTTGAAATTTCGTTTGCACTTGTTGTATCGCTTAAAAGAACAATTGAACACTTTGGATGTTTCGGACGACCTGGTTGAAGAGACATCCCAAACGACTTAAAAATCAAAAAATGAATAGAATAATCATAAGATTACAAATACTGGTGCTGGGACTTTGCTTTGCATCGACGCTTAGCGCACAGGATAAAATGACCAAGGTGTCGCAGTCCATTAATGTGGACAAGGATGTAACCATAGATTTGAATACGAGCTATTGTAATATCGTTATCGACACTTGGAACAAAAACGAGGTGGCCATTGAAGCCTATATTGAAGCTGAAGACCTTTCCAAGGAAGTGATGGAGCAGGCCCTAAAGGGTTGGGCGTTGGATGTTGATGGGTCACAGAATTTGGTGACTATCAACTCCAATAAAGGTGGAAGGCACAATGTTTGGGTGTACAACCACGACGGTCATGACGTTGATGTAAGGGTGATAATGGATGAGCTAAAGCACGATCTGGCTGATATGCCTGAGATTCCTGAAATACCAGAGTTGCCTGAAATGCCCGAAATGGCACCGTTGCCACCGTTACCAGAATTGCCGCCATTGCCTGAGGGTATCCATAAGCTTCAATTTGACTATAAGGCGTACCAAAAGGATGGCGATAAATATTTAGAGGAATGGTCTAAGGAGATTGAGTCGCAGTATGGCGAGGACTATGCCAAGAAAATGGAAGCTTGGGGCGATAAATTCGGAAAGGAATGGGGCGAAAAGTTTGGAAAGCAGATGGAAGAATGGGGCAAGAAGTTTGGTAATGAATGGGAAGCTAAATTTGAAGTGGAGATGGAAGAGTGGGGCGAGGCCTATGCCGAAAAAATGGAAAAACGTGCCGAGCGCATGGAAGACATTCAGGAAAAACGAGCTTTGGTCATGGAGGAAAGAGCCAAGGCCATGGAAAACAGAGCCCAGGCCATGGAAAAACGACATAAAGAGCGTGAGAAGCATGCCGAGAAACGTAGAAAACTTTCTGAGGAACGTCGCGTTTTGGTTGAAGAACTGTTGAATAAAGGCAGTCATTCCAATGTAAAGAAAACCATCATTATAAGAATGCCGAAAAAGGCAAAATTGAAGGTGAACGTAAGGCATGGTGAACTGGAATTTGCTTCGGTGGTGGACGATGTTCAGGCGGATTTGAACTATACCAAGTTTAAAGCACTAGGCATTAATGGAAGCAAAACTTCCATTAGTGCCTCTTATGCCCCGGTGTATGTTTCCGATTGGAATTTAGGCGAGCTTAATTTAAACCATGTGCGGGATGCGCAATTAAAGACCGTAAAGCATGTGGTGCTTAATGCCAATTCCTCCAATGTAAAAATCAATAATGTGGTCAACAGTGCCATTGTGGATAGCAATATTGGCGACGTTAAAATTCTAAACGTCAATGATACCTTTTCCAATTTGAACTTTATTTTGCAGAATAACAAGGCTTATGTGGTATTGCCAAAAGTGAACTATAACTTAAACTACAAGGGAAAAAACGCCGTGGTGATTCACCCTGATAATACCAATGGGAAAAACGCATCTTCATTTTCCATTAGCCACCCCGATAGTAACAAAACTGTTGTTGTAAATGCAAAATACAGCAGGGTGATTCTAGAGTAGATTTCTTAGATTTGGGGAAATCGATCTGGTATGACCCCAAACGAATTTCAAACCTTTCTTAAAAGCATTTGCCCCAAACCGCTTCATGTTTTAGATGTTTCTATTCCCAAGTCGAAATATGTGCATTTGGACCTTTCCGAAAGCAACCTTGAACTCCAAAACGTCAACACTGCTTCTTCTGCAGATTTTTCAAAATATATTGATTCCTGTTTAAAACGACATAACGCTCTTGTGGCCTATGGTGGTTATAATGAGGTGAGAACCATTTATAATCGGAGCCATCATTTTAATACAGGTGAATCCGAAAGGCGAAGTATCCATTTGGGTTTGGATTTATGGTGCGACGCCGGTACTTCAATTTATGCGCCTTTGGATGGGGAAGTGCACAGTTTTAAAAATAACGACAATTTTGGGGATTATGGCCCCACTATCATTTTAGAGCACAGCATTTTTGGCACTCGTTTTTATACGCTTTATGGGCATTTAAGCTTGGAATCCATTGCTGATTTAAGTGCAGGGCAGGTTTTAAAAAAAGGGGAGGTGTTTGCTTCTTTAGGTGATGTCTCCATAAACGGGGATTATCCTCCTCATCTGCATTTTCAAATTATTAGGGATTTGCAGGGGTATTTTGGGGATTACCCCGGGGTGTGTTGTAAAGCGGATTTGGCGTTTTACTTGGGGAATTGCCCTGATCCGGGGTTGGTTTTGGGGTTTTGAGATTAGCCAGTGTTTATATACTTCTTAAGTGGCTTTTATCTCAGTTCTTTGTTGGCAAATCATTTTTTTATTCAACTAATTTGGATTCCTATATTTTCAAACATCTCTTTAGTTTTTATAATATCCGATTCATTTTTCATTTCCATTAAATCTCGAAACTTTCCGTTTTTCAATTTCAGACTGAACCTTTTTCGACCAAAGACTTGCTTTTCGGTAAGCGAGCTGATTTCGGATATATTCAATTTTTCAGATGCTGTTTTTTTAAGAATTTGATATGTAAACAAAACGATTGAAAAATTACCAAGAATTATCCAAATAAAACCCATCCATTCCATTTGTTTTTCGTCCAACACAAATAGAGGAAAAAGAACAGAATTAATAAGCGTAAAAATCAGCGATACATTCATTAATAAATATTGCTTTTTTAATCCGTCTTTTATTTCAATCGTCTTTTCGATTTCATTAAATTTAATTTTCATCGTAATGTTTTTTCAAATGTTTGACAACTTATTTATATGCAGAATTTTCTTCCTTTTGTACGGCTATTTTGCCTGGCTTTGGAGAACTTTAGTTTAAGTTACTTCTTCCGCCTTTGATACCGTCGCTTTTCAATATTCTTAATATAAATATGTTTATATCTGGGGTTGTTGGGCGCATTGCGCTCTTCAATCTCAAATTTTCCAGTGGATTTTATCAAAGGTGTCAGCTTTTGGAAGCCGTAGTTTCTGGAATCAAAATTGGGGCGTTTTTTCTGTATCAAACTTCCCACATCCCCAAGGAATGCCCAACCGTCCTCATCCGAAAGATCGGCAATGGATGAGCGTATCAAATTGATTTCTTTATGGGTAATTTTGTCAACTGAGGGTTTCGATTCCTTTTTGTCATCGCCATTCTCAGCATCCTCTTTTTCTTCGGTTCTGCTTCCTAAAATTTCAATGTAAATGAATTTGTCGCAAGCTACTATAAATGGATTAGGTGTTTTTCGTTCGCCAATGCCAATCACCTGCATACGGGCCTCTCGAAGCCTTAGGGCAAGCCGCGTGAAGTCGCTATCACTAGACACGATACAAAACCCATCTACTTTGCCTGAATATAGAATATCCATCGCATCGATAATCATGGCGGAGTCGGTTGCATTCTTCCCAATGGTGTAGCTGTATTGTTGTACCGGAGTAATGGCATTTTCTAGGAGTACGTTTTTCCATTTGTTTAAATGGGGTTTGGTCCAATCGCCATAAATACGTTTAATGGAAGGGTTGCCGTACTTTGCGATTTCTTCCATCATTTCCTTTACATGGCCAGCTGGTATATTGTCGCCATCAATTAAAACGGCAAGATTGATGTTCATAGTTAAGTTTTAAAATGAGTTGGTAAGTTAAGGTTTCCTTTTTCGTATCACAAACCTAAAACTGTTTTCTTCTAAATTCTGAATATGTTAAAATATTCAATGAAATACGAGATTGTGTTTTAATATTTTCATTCATAAGCTGTTACAGTTAAAAATATGACAATTATCATAGTAATTTACGATAGATTGAAGTAGCTTTAATGTAATAATTTGAACGTTCCAGATGGTAGATTTTGATAACCATTCTGTTGAGGTGTTAACCATTAAAATTAAAAGCATGATACCTAAAAAGAACCCAGAATTAGAGGTAGGCCGGAATAGCAGCCTCTATTTTGCCATAGGACTCAATGTTATGCTGTTTTTATCATGGCAGGCATTGGAGTATAAGACCTATGAACAGGAAGAGATTGTAACGGATATTGTCCAAATGGATGTAGAAATTGAAGAGGAAATTCCTCTGGTTACTATGGACACACCACCACCTCCGCCACCTCCACCAGCGGTAACACAGGAGTCGGTAACCATTGTGGAGGACACCGAGGAAGTGGAGGAAACCGTTTTTGAAAGCACTGAGACCAGTCAGGAGGAAGTAATTCGGGACGTAGTTAGGGTTGAAGATGTGCATGTGGAAGCTGTTGAGGAGTACGTTGAAGTACCTTTTGCCATTATTGAGGATGCTCCGATTTTTCCGGGATGCGAGAATGTTGCGAAACCGGAACGTAAAAACTGCTTTCAGGAAATGATAAATGCCCATGTCTCGAATAATTTTAACTACCCAGAAGTAGCTCTGGAAATGGGTATTAGCGGACGGGTATATGTCATTTTTGTGATTGCGCCCGATGGTAGCATTACCAAAGTAAGAACCCGCGGACCAGATAAAATGCTTGAGAATGAGGCTAAGCGCATCATCAGTAAATTGCCAAAAATGATTCCAGGTAAACAGCGAGGCAAACCTGTGAGCGTACCTTTTAGTCTACCTATCAATTTTGTGATGGCCGAATAATAAAATACATAACTGACTTTTTTGGGTTTAAGCGGTTATTGTGCTTTAAAGGCTGAAGATGTCTTAATTTAAGATATTTTCGGCCTTTTCTTTTTCTTCATTTGATATAAAAACCTACTTAATTACAATTCAGTATGGGTATTTAACAATTCGGTAAGGATAGTTTTAATAACTTCGATTTTGCACTGATATTTGTTTCATCATTAAAAACTATTACAATAATGAACCGCATTTTTAAGACTATTTGTTGCTTAGTTGTTTTCACTTCTTATGCTAGCTCCCAAAACGACATTACCGTTGTTGTTTCAAATTTAGAAAGCAACGCTGGAAAAGTATTTGTCGGGCTCTACAATACCGAGGAAAGTTTCTTGGGAAAGGGCTTTAAGCATGTAAATTCAAAAATTGAAGATAATAGTTGTACGGTTGTGTTTAAAAATGTCCCTAACGGTATTTATGCCATTTCTTTATTTCACGATGAAAACGGAAATGACAAAATGGATACGGGTATGTTTGGCATTCCAAAAGAAGCATACGGATGTTCCAATAATGCCACAGGATTTATGGGGCCTCCAAAATGGGAGGATGCCAAGTTCGAAGTAAAGAATAAATCAGTAACGCAAAATATTAATCTTTAAAATCAATCAGAATGAAACAGTTAATCATCATTGCAACACTTTTAATTTCAACAGTAACCATTGCGCAAAGCAACTATGAAAAAGGTATGAATAAAGCCTTTGAATTGTGGGGCAATGGCAAACCTAGCGAAGCTGTAAACCTCTTTGAACGTATAGCCTCGGCAGAACCCGATAATTGGTTGCCATCCTATTGGGCGGCCCAAATCAATATTGTCACCAGTTTTGGAGAAAAGGACAAAGACAAACTCGCCGCGCAATTGAAAAAAGCACAAGATTTGTTGAACGATGCAACGGCAATTTCCAAAAACAACCCTGAAATTATGGTAATGCAGGCCATGCTGCACACAGCTTGGATTGCATCGGATGGGGCTACTTATGGCATGACATTGTCACCAAAAGTGGTAGAATTATATGCCAAGGCAGAGGCCATAGCTCCGGAAAATCCGAGGGTAGTAGCCTCGAATGCGGAATGGAATATTGGAAGTGCCCAATATTTTGGACAGGATACCACGCCGTTTTGCAAGGATTTGGAAAGAGCAAAGGAACTTTTTGCTAATTTTAAACCAGAGTCGCCATTTCACCCTAATTGGGGTAAGGACCGTGTTGAAATGCTTTTGAAATCTTGCGAAAAATAAGATTTAAGTACCGAATACATTATGAAAGCTTCGATTAAAAAAATCATTATCACCTTTATTATTGGGTGCGTTGTTTATCTCATAGCACAGTTTCTATACGATGGATTTGATTATAAGGATGCCAATGAGTTTTTTATCGAGTTTTCGTTCTACCAGTTATACGCCTTCGTCTTGGGATACTCCAACATGTATTTCTTTGATTACATGGAGCGTTTCAATTGGAACAAAAATAACCCGCTTAAGCGAATTATAGCAGGGGTAATTGGATCGACAGTTCTTACACTTGCTGGATTGTTTTTGCTGAGGGCAGGAACGTATGTGTTTTATCTCGGTTACACCTTTGATGAATTTTTGTCCAACGAAAAGTTTGGTTACTATAAATTTGGAATGTGGATTACCTTGGCTATTGTTGGTGTGTTTCACGTCATTTATTTCTACAATAGGTTCCAACAAAATCGCATTAAGGAACAAAAGGTCATTGCCGGTACGGCCAGCGCAAAGTTCGATGCTCTCAAAAATCAGTTGGATCCCCATTTTCTATTTAATAGTTTGAATGTGCTGACCAGTTTGATTGAGGAAAACCCAAATCAAGCGCAAAAGTTTACCACCTCGCTTTCTAAAGTGTATCGTTATGTTTTGGAACAAAAGAATAAGGAATTGGTAACGGTGGACGAGGAATTGCAATTTGCCAGAACCTACATGTCCCTGCTTAAAATGCGATTTGAGGATAGTATTGTGTTTACCCTACCGGACAGGGCCCAAAATCCTGAAAGTAAGGTGGTGCCATTGTCTTTGCAACTGCTATTGGAAAATGCGGTAAAGCACAATATGGTGATGTCCAGTAAACCGCTTCATATTAAAATTTATGAAGAAGATGGATTTTTGGTAGTTGAAAACAATTTGCAACCCAAACAAATCGTAAAAAAGAGTAGTGGCGTGGGCTTAAGCAACATTATGCAACGTTACAGTTTATTAACACAAAGAAAAATCAATATCGACAAAGGAGCAAATCAGTTTGCCGTAGCCATCCCGATGCTCACCAAACAAATATCGGTTATGAGACCACAATCATCAAATCAATTGGACGACGGTTATCTACGCGCTAAAAAGCATGTAGAGGAGCTTAAAGGGTTTTATTTCAGTTTAATATCCTATGTGTTGGTGATTCCTTTCCTCATCTTTATCAATTACAAAACGTACTGGAATTTCCAATGGTTTTGGTTTCCTGTATTTGGTTGGGGTCTAGGTTTGGCCATTCAGGCTTTTAAGGTTTTTGTAAGTGATAAGGCCATGGGGGGCAATTGGGAGCGTCGCAAAATAGAACAGTTTATGCGAGAGGAGGAACAGGAAAACGGCAGATGGAATTAAATGTATTATTATGAAAAAATTATCAATCGAAAAACAGAATGACAGATTTACACGAGCAAGACTTCGTGTTAAAGAGCTAAAAGGTTTCTACTGCAATATTTTTGCATATTGCCTTGTGATTCCCTTCCTGGCTTTTATCAATTATAAAACCTTTTGGGAAATTAAATGGTTCTTGTTTTCGGCTATAGGATGGGGTATCGGAATTGCATTTCACGCTTACCGTGTATATGCCCGAAACCCAATCTTTGGTCATAAATGGGAACAACGAAAAATAGAACAATTTATACGTGAAGAACGAGAGAATGGATGGAATTAAATTTAACAACAATGGAAAATTACGACATAAAGCCATATGGCGAAAAGAATTATAGTAATGAAGAGGCCTACCTAAGGGCAGAAAAGCGCTTAAAGGAATTGAAGGGGTTTTACTGGCACGCCTTCTGGTACGTGGCGGTTAACATCTTCATCGTTGGAATGATAATTTATAACGGAGGTAGTTTTTTCCATTTTGGCACATGGGCCACCCCTGTGTTTTGGGGCATCGGCCTGGGATTTCACGCCATTGGTGTATTTGGTAGGCGTTTCGCATTTGGCAAAAAATGGGAAGAACGAAAAATCCGTGAGTTTATGGAAAAGGAAGAGCAGGATAGACGTCAATTTGAGTGAAAAATGGGAAACCGAAAAAGCAAAGGAATTTTTGAAAGAAGTTAAAAACTCAGCCACTTTGTGGAAGTAATTCTATTTGGGCGTTACCCACTCCCGATAGCTATCGGGAGGGTCGGGCTTTCTCCCCACCTAACCTCCCCAAAGGGGAGAGACTGACATGCGCCATGTAATTGCGTTTCGGTTACCTCCCCTTTGGGGAGGCTAGGAGGGGATCCCTAACGCAGCGCAGAACGTTAAACAAAATATCGATATATAAATTAGAAGTCTAAGAAACAATCAAGAGTTTTAAAAATGAACGTAATAATTATTGAGGACGAAAAACCATCAGCCAGGCGATTACAACGGATGCTCCAGAGTTTAGATTTAAATGCAGAAGTGCTGTTGCATTCCGTCGAGGAATCGATCAAATGGTTTAAAAACAGCACCCATCCCGATTTAATCTTTTTGGATATTCAGCTAAGCGACGGCTTGTCGTTTGAAATTTTTGAAGCTATAGATATTAAATCTGCCGTTATTTTTACCACGGCATACGACGAATATGCGCTGCAGGCTTTTAAATTAAACAGCATTGACTATTTGTTAAAGCCCATCGATGAAGATGAATTAACAACTGCCGTAAAAAAATACCAAGAACGTCTGCCTAAAAAACAGGCCGTTACTTTGGACTTCAACGATATCAAAAAATTGTTGGTCAACCCAATTGACCGAGAATACAAAAAGCGCTTTTCCGTTAAGGTAGGGCAACATCTAAAGTTGATAAACATTGACGAAATCGAATGCTTTTACAGCGAAAACAAAGGAACTTATTTACATACTGTGGATGGCAGAAATTATTTGATGGACACCACTTTGGAACACCTTCAGGATGAATTGGAACCGCAAACGTTTTTCCGGATCAATCGTAAATTTTTTGTAAATATCAATGCCATCAAGGATATGGTAAGTTATACCAATTCGCGCTTGCAAATAAAGTTAAACTCCTATAACGAACAGCAGGTTATCGTCGCCAGAGAGCGGGTTAAGGACTTCAGGGCTTGGTTGGAGTAAAAATCCTTAATATCGGATATATTTATTTTTAGGTTTAAACGATATTTTGTAACTTTGGGGTGTGTGGGAGGTTGATACAACATATCGGGAAGAGCTGGGTACTACTTTTGAGCGTTTATTTGATAAAACAAGCACTTTAGTAGAGGCAAGGCCTTTGCCCAATATTGCCCTTCAAAAAATTAAGGAAGCTCTGTCTATCGAATGGACTTATAATTCCAACAGTATAGAGGGCAACACTTTAAGTTTGCGGGAAACGCAAATGGTGCTTCAAGAAGGCGTAACGATAAAGGGTAAATCCCTAAGGGAGCATTTCGAGGCTAAAAACCATGAAACGGCCATTGAGTATTTATACACTCTGGTGGATAAAAATCAGATGTTTTCTGCTAAGGACATTTTGTCTTTGCATGGCTTAGTACTTCGTTCTATTGAAGATGATTTTGCCGGTAGGCTGAGAAATGCTGGGGTGCGTATTTCGGGTGCTAATTTTGTGCCTCCAAATGCTAGAAAGGTTTCCGGGTTGTTGGACGACTTGGTTCAATTTGTCGTTGATAATCCTTTGGGGTTGAATGTAATTGAATTGGCTACAGTGTTTCATCATAAATTCGTTTGGATTCATCCGTTTTTTGATGGAAATGGGCGTACGGTGCGTTTGGCCATGAACCTTATTTTGATGAAAGCGGGTTTTCCTCCGGCTATTATCTTAAAAAATGATCGAAAAAAATACTACGATGCCTTAAACCAGGCCAATAACGGCAATTATTCCAAGTTGATGTTGTTAATGTGCCAGTCGCTTGAGCGTACTTTAAATATTTACATCAGTGCTTTGCCCGACAGTACCGATGAGTATCAAATCATTTCAGATATTGTGAAGGAGCCCGATGTGCACTACGGTCAAGAATATATAAGTTTATTGGCTCGACAGGGGAAAATTGATGCCCACAAAGAAGGCAGAAACTGGTACACCACAAAAGAGGCTATAAAAAATTATATTGAGGACCGGAAAAGGCAACGGTAGCTAGCTTGCTGTTTTTTTTATCCAAAAAAAGCTTTTATGGGTTCAAAATAGTGGTCTTTCCAACCTTTTTTATAGTGTTCCCCACTTTCAGGGAGGTTTGTGTGAATCAATATCAATTCAGTTTGCCCGTCTTTTATTTCTTTCAACAGAATTTCTATCTGGGAGTCTTTTTCATAGTCACCAAATTGTGTGGTCCTCCAGGACTGCACAATGCGATGAAAAGGCTCCAACTCCAAATTTTTCCCCCAGATGTAACCGTCCCATGCGGTAAAACGTTCCCCAATATTTTCTGAGCACTCGGCCAATCCACCTGTCATTTTGGAATGTTTTTCACTGTTCAACCAACTGAGATATAGCTCTTTTGCTGTGGTGTTAAATGTTGATTTTAGGGTGAATTTCATGTGGTTTGGTTTTTAACTCAGTTCTTTGTCAAATGCATATATTTTTAATTTTTTTTCTTCCACTTACCAGATAGAAATTCCATTGATACCCTTTTAAATTCCTTTTGAAAATGGGTATTCAGATGTGGTGTATGTCCGCCGTTAGGAACAATCCAAAGCCAACTGTTAGGGATGCCTTTATGCATTTCTATACCAAGTCGCAAAGGAACATAAGGGTCGTTATCTCCCAATACCACTAACCAATTGGCTTTTATGGTATTCAACTTATCCGGAGTAAAGCAGGGATTGTTGTCTGTAACATTTCTATACTCCCAAAAGGCCTTTGCTAAATATTCCTGTTTTTCAGGGCCATGGATTTCTGAAGCACTCAAAAAACTTTTATAGCCTCCAGCACTTGCTATAATTTCTCGAGTCTCTACACTATAGTAAATATGTCCTCCAATTGTGATAACAGAATTAAATCTATCAGGTTGCATTACATTCAGATAATGCAGTGTCGTGCCACCACCACTTGCACCGATGGCATTAACATTGTTTAATTTTAAAAAGTCTAATAAGGCTATAATAATCTTTGCATATGCCTTGTCATTAAAATTTAAATCGTCTTTTTTATAAATGTCAGATCGACCATGTCCCATCATATCCACGGCAATTGTTCTAAATTGCTTTGAATAAACTTCCACATAAGGTCTCCAGTTATCGGCGGTACCAAAGAACTTATGCAACAATAAAAGTGGTTCTCCTTCACCGGTGTCTTCATAATAAATTTTGGTTCCTTGATAATTAAAGTATTTTCCGTTGGGACTGATTTTTATTTGTCCGCTTGAGGTGAGACAAGAAATAAACACCAAAACTAAAATTGTAAATCGTTTCATGATTTCATTTTTTGAAGTTAATGCAACTTTGACTCTAACTAGGGTCTAAGCCCTGGTAGTATTAATATCGTCAGTGGGTATTGCTTTCAACCCTTAGCTAAGATAAAAGAATATGAGTACAAAATCAATATGAAAACTAATCCTTCACGCGGTTTTCGTCAAAAGCAGAGGGTAACAGTTTCGGGATAAATTTCACTACCAAAGGCAATAACAAAGCGCCACCGGGCAACATAAAAATAGCCAAACTTGGGATGGATTTAAAAATATCCAACAGTTGCTCTTGGACTTTTTTTTGTTCGTCTTCGGTTAAATCCCGCAGTGTGGATTGCGTCAAAAGTACCATCAACTCCTTGCTGTCCTTTAGTTCTTGGTACAGCCTTTTGCTGTTTCTAGTAATCAATTTTTTTACCATTTTACTGGAGTTGTTGTAAAAGCTCTGTACCACATTTTTGGAGCTCAACAAGGCAATGTTGTCCTTGTGAATGGTGTAAAATTGGTTGACGGATTTGATGGACTGATGAATTCTGGAAATGCTAAGTTTTAAGTCCATCCCCAGCTTTTCAAGGAAATGTTGCTCATCAATATCGATCGTTTGGTCGCTCCACGTGGCCATGCATGCCAAATCCAAAATATAGTAGCGTTCGTGCATCGACTTTAAATAGGAAACCGACTTTTTGTAATCTAAACTTTGGTTCTCAGTAAATCGTAAAGAGGATTGGAACAGCTTAATCAAACTTAAATCGTAGTCGCTTTTTTCTTCTTTGGAATTCAAAACATCCAACGAAATTGTAATGATGGCACCCTCTAGTTTCTTTATGTAATCCAAGGAAAACGTACCCTGCTCCAAGTAACGTTGATAGGCCAAAACATCAATATAAAGCAGAGCGTTAATTATGAAATAGTTGAAGTTTTTGGTCAGTACATTGGCGTCTATTTGAATGCGCTTGTGAATGATTTTTTCAAGCTGTTCCGGCGACTTTTTTCCTCCGAGCAATTCATTAAAAAAGGAGGTTTTAGTTTCGTTGATTTCAGAATAAAAATTGATGACACTCTCTACAAAAGGCGTACCACTTTTGGAATTACTATGCTTGTAGTAAAAAGCCAAACACAGGTTGATTTTACAGATTTCCTCCTCGGTCAGGTCCTTTTTTTGAACCACTTGCGCCACCACGTCTTGGTTGCTTCCATAAATGAAACCACAGGTTCTTAAAGCGTCATAAAACGTTTCAATATCGAATCCCAAAAAAAGGTCGTTCAACACAATTTCGCTCTCCAGTTTTTTTATCCAACCTGCTGATGATGGGTTCATACTTCCAAATTAATACTTCAAAATTAAACTTTTTGAAGCGAATCCCGAATATTTTTTCATTAACAAAATTTTAACAAAACCGCTCATTTTATTTTTCCGTAGGTATGGGTGAGAGTCTCAAAATAAATATTTAAAAATCACAAAAATCATGAAAAATTTAAAAACAATTTTAGGAGCAGGGGTTTTGGCAGTGGCCAGTTTCTTTGCTATTGCGGCCGATCATATCGATGCTCCGGCGGTACAAAGTGGGTCTAGCGATATCACCGATTTTTATGCCTTTCAAGGCGAAAACACAGATAACTTGGTATTTGTTGCCAACGTTCAGGGCTTGATAAGTCCGGCAAATACTGCTGACGCGACCTTCGATGAGGGTGTCCTGGTGGAGTTTAATATCGACACTTCAGGCGATAACGTGGAGGATTTGGTAATCCAAGCCATACCGAGGGATGGCAAAATGTACTTTTTTGGGCCTGTAGCACCCTCACAAACTGGTTTAAATAGTACCATACAAACGACGGCCACGGCGGGCGGCGTTGTAGATATTACAGCCTATGGTTCAAATGCAATTGTTGGCATCAATGGCGATATGCGCTTTTTTGCGGGTCCGCGAGACGATCCTTTCTTTATGGATTTTGCTCAGTATTCTGAAATTATTGCGGGAAATGCCACAGGATTTAACAATCCTGGCTCTGACACCTTTGCCGGAACTAACGTCATGTCCATCGTGGTTGAGGTGCCCAAATCTATGATTGGCGGTTCCGGAACCATAAATACATGGGTTGAAACCAAAACAAAATAATAACTGATTACTTCATTTTAAGATATACATTATGAAAACTTTAAAGATATTAACTCTAACGATAACACTATCATTTTTAGCATTTAACTGCTCTAATAATGATGATGCGATAATGCCTCCAACCGGACCTGATTTTTCAGGAACCTACAGTCAGGCAGATCAAATGGGAAGACCGGCCGTAAATACCGTATTTGTGTCTTCTTCCAGCAAGGATATGTTTAATACGACTATTCCTTCACAACAAAATGCGGCATTTCAAAGTATGTTTGAAACTAACTTGATGAACCTAAGCCCGGCATTTGATATCTCTACGGATCAAAATGCTTTAGGGCAAGATGCCACTGCATTTACCACGCTTTTGGCTACGGATGTTTTAAACGTGTCCTTAGATGGCACAACCACCTTTTTTGACGGCACAAATGTGTTGACCGGTCGTGCGCTGGCCGATGATGTCATCACTGTAGAATTATTGTTGATTTTTGGTGGCGAGGATTTTATGGAAAATCTAGCACTTTCAAACGACAATGTTGATGCTAATGACAAGGCATTTTTGACCTCATTCCCTTACTTGGCAGCGCCATGGTAAAACCTATTTTTCTGGGTATGCCATCCAAGGTGTGCCCAGATTTCACTTAACAAAAAACCGCAACAATGAAAACATTACATATCGCACTGTTTAGTTTGGCGTTTTGCCTGCTAGGGTGCAATACTAAAGAAACCGATAAGTTAGTGACCCGTGTTGAAGATTACAATTCGTATTTAACTGCAAAAGACAATAAGAGACTGGATGTTGCACATCAAGATTATTTATTTTGGGAAAAAAAGCTAGAAAAAGAGCCAAATCAATTTCCGTATTTGGCAAAAGCTGCAGCATCCCAATCTCTTATATTTTCGCTAACGGGACACATCGAAAATTTAATTGAAGCCGAAAAAAAATTGGTGGAAGCCAATGAAGCCACCAATTATAATTCACCCGGTTATTTGAGGGCCTTCGCCAGAAATTATATTTCGCAACATAAATTCAAAGCCGCTTTGACAGTGCTTGAAAAGGCCGAAAGAAATGGCGAAAAACTAAAGGCTACTCAAAAAATGTTGTTTGATGTGCATTTGGAATTAGGAAACACCGAAAAGGCAAAACAGTACTTAAGCCTTATCGAAAACTATAAGGATTTTGATTTTTTAATCCGGTTATCAAAATGGAGCGATCACGAAGGCAATTTGGATGATGCCATTTTATACCTAAGGAAAGCTACTGAAATGGCCGAGGCTTCAAAAAATAAGGCATTGATGCAATGGACCTATACCAATTTGGGCGATTACTACGGGCATGCTGGCAATATTGAAGCCTCTTACAACCATTATTTAAAAGCATTGAAGTTGGATCCGCATGATGCATACGCCAAAAAGGGGATAGCTTGGATAGTATATTCACATGAAAAAAATGCAGATGAAGCTTTACGTATTTTGGATGCAGTAACACAAGCCCACACGGCTCCAGACTATCATCTTTTAAAAGCTGAAATAGCCGAATTTAAAGGTGATGACATTCGAAAAACTACTGAATTAAAACGCTATTTTGATGCCGTTGCCAAAACGGAATACGGCCATATGTATAACAAATATAATGTGCTATTGTATGCCGAGGATAAAGCCAAAACCGCTAAGGCACTGAAAATTGCCCATAAGGAAATTGAAAACAGGCCAACCGCTCAATCTTATGATTTATTGGCATGGACCTATTTCAATTACGGAGATAATAGAATTGCGTTAGAAATCATGGAGCAACATGTGGTTAACAAAACCTTTGAGCCTGAATCTCTGTATCATTTAGCTGAAATTTATAAGGCCAACGGCAACCAAAAAGAGGCTGAAAAGCTAAAAAAGGAATTACTGGAAAGCAGTTTTGAATTGGGCCCACTGACCACACAAAGCATAAAAAACATATAAAATTTTAAGGACCTGGATTAGGTTTGGTTTTTAGGTTTTTTGTTTGGACGAAAGTCTTCAATCGTTTAAAAGTGATTGGGGGCTTTCATTTTTTTTACCACAACAATTCAGATTCGTTTTCTGAATTCCAAAAAGTACCACTCGTAAAATTGGACTTGATAAATTTAAAAATATTTTCTGCGGATTGTTCGGATGTCAATCTGCCATTTTTTAGGTTAGTTTCTACTATAGAAGTTTTAACCCAGCCAGGATGAATAGCTGCAACTCTAATTTTATCTTTGAGCCTATTTGTCAATATTTTGGTGTACATGTTCAAAGCACTTTTCGACATTCGATAAGCTATTGAATCCGTCAATTTGCAGACATTTATTGAGCCCATTTTTGATGAAATATTTAAAACGATTCCGTTATTGCTTATTAAATCAATTAGTTTCTCAGTGAAGAAAACTGTGCCAGTCATGTTCACGTCAAAAGTCGATTTAAAAGACTCTATTTCTGGACTATGAGTGTATAAGTCGGGGCCAATTCCAGCGTTATTTATTAGAATGTCTATTCGGTCAAACTTTTTTGAAATCTTACGGCAAGCATTCTCAATACTCCTAGGTTTCGACAAATCCAATTTTAAAGAGTAGAAATTGTCGTTTTCTATATCGCTAATTTTCCCAGTTCTACTTGTTCCAATAACAAAGAAGTTTTCGTTTAGCATTTTTTTTGCCAAAGCAAGTCCAATTCCTTTGCTTGCTCCGGTAATCAAAACTATTTTTTTATTCATGTAGTTTGTGCCTCAAGTGCTTGACAATAAATAATAATGCAACGATTACCCTACCACCCCAAGTGTATACAATTGGTCCATTGTTGGGGTTTCGCTACCACCGGCAGGTTCTAGTGTGATACCGAAAGCCTCACTGGCGTTGTTGTTCTCAATCTCGAATATTTTATTCGCATCTGATATAAAATCGTCTATGGTGCCTAGGCTGGTGGGCGTCAACGGGTTTAAGGTCAAAGACCAGATTTGATATACCATACCGGCTGGGGGCTCCGGTAAACCTTCGGCATCCAAAAATATACGGTTGGATGTTTTATCCCAATACACTTTAGCATAGGTATTGGCAAAATTGCCCTGGCCAGCCAATGGGATTCTAGAAATATTGTCGTCCCTTAAAACCGATATCAGCGTATTGGCTTCAGCTAAACTGTTTTTGGAATTTTCTATTTGGGTTTCCAACAAGGATTGCTGGGTTTTGGCTACCTGAATATCGGATTGTAACTGGTTGTTTTGGTAAACAGTCCAAAGCAAACCGCTCGCCAATAAAATGGATGCGGCCCAACCCGTGTAGGTTACCCAATTGTACTTAGATTTCGTTAGCGTAATGATTTTGGCGTCTTCGTCGTCCAGACCCAATTCCTTTTTAACCTCATTAAAAATATGGGCGTTCGTTTTTTGTGAAGTTGCCGCCGTTAATTTTACAACTGCCGCTTCGATTTCCAGAACTTCTTGCAAAATTTCAGGGTGTTGTTGCATCAGATTGTACACTTCCTCGTTTTCTTTTTCAGAAAGTGATCCTGCAACATAAAGTTCCAAAATGCCCGACGCTATGTAATCGTTTATGTCCATATCAGTTTAAAACCATATCCCTTAATTGCTGAATACAATTTCTATTTCGTGTTTTTACAGTGCCAATAGGCATATCCAATGTTTCGGATACTTCGCTATGCGTAAATCCTCTAAAGTAGAGGAGTTCAATGATTTTTTTACATTTTTCAGCTAGTGCATCTACGTATTTTTTTATCCCGATGGCATCAGTTCTGCTATCCAAATTCTCATTGGTTTCAATTATATCTACGAAATAATCAACATCGAGGTTTTGCTTGGAGGTTTTATAAGCTTTGGAGCGAATTTTATCGATGGCCGCGTTTCTGGAGATGTTCAGCAACCAGGTAAAAAACCGTCCTTTTTTAGAAGAATAGCTGTCGGCATTGTTCCAGGCTTTTACGAATACATCTTGCATCACTTCTTCAGCAATAGTATGGTCTCTCACAATATTGTAAATGACCCCATGCATGCTTTCGCTGTACATTTCATAAAGGGTTTCGAAGGCCTTTACGTCTTTTTTTTGAAACTTATCAACTAATGCTTCAATGTCCATTCATAACAATTAGGTGTTCCGAAAGTAACAAATATTAACAACAAAAGCCACCAAAAACTGGTAGCTTTTGAATTTTGATGTTTTAGAATATTATTGAATAATCCCTGCACAGCTTACTCTTGCTCCAGCCGCACCTGAAGGTTGTGAGGTGAAGTCGTCTGCCCCAGCATGTACAATTACTCCTTTACCGACAATATCCTTATTTGGATCGCCACAGCCAATGCACCATTGATCGGTGGTAAACGAAATTGTACCGTTTCCATTTTCATCGGCAATAAAATTGCCTATATCGCCTTTATGATAACCTTCCATGGCGCCCCATTTACCATGAGGTGTATTTGTTGGGTTCCAATGTCCTCCGGCAGATTTTCCGTCAGGGGAGGAGCAATCCGATTTTGCGTGGATATGAATGGCGTGTTCCCCCGGCTCCAAACCGCTGATAATCGCCGTCATCGTTACGCTTCCGTCTTCTTCCTTAAAAACTACATTGCCCGTAGCATTGGTTTCGCTTTTTGCGTTTAGCGCTATTTTTACCTTTTTGGTTTTTACTACTTCTACGGTTTCTTCAACGGTTTCCTCAACTTTTACATCTTCCTTTTTCTTCTTGCATGCTGATAGTGTTACAGCCAATACAAGGCATAAAATGCTTAATTTTTTCATGGTTTTGGTGTTTTTTTATTCAATGGAAAGTTAAGGCATTATTACACAAATTGCAAGAATCCAGCATGACATATATCATGTTTTTTTGAAATGGTTTGGGTTAATTTTGAAGTAGAATTGTTAGGTATGTTAAATTCTTTAGTCAATAAATACAATATTGCTGGGCCTCGCTATACGAGCTATCCAACGGTACCGTATTGGAATAATGAGACATTTTCAACGGAAAAATGGAAATCGTCTCTAGTCCAATCTTTTAATGAAAGTAATGCCAAAGAAGGCATTAGTATTTATATCCATTTGCCGTTTTGCGAAAGCCTGTGTACGTTTTGCGGATGCAACAAACGTATCACCAAACAGCACAGCGTTGAGTCGCCCTACATCGAAGCACTTTTGAAGGAGTGGCGCTTGTATTTGGATTTATTCGATGAAAAGCCAGTAATAAAGGAGTTGCATTTGGGAGGTGGCACACCCACTTTTTTCAGTCCAGAGCATTTGAAGTATCTGATTCTGGAAATTTTGAAGACCTCAGAATTAGCAGTTGGTTATGAGTTCAGTTTTGAGGGGCATCCCAATAATACTACTGAAGCCCATTTGCAGGCATTATACGATGTTGGGTTTAGGCGCGTAAGCTATGGTGTTCAGGATTATAATGAGACCGTTCAAAAGGCTATCCATAGAATTCAACCTTTTGAAAATGTAAAACGAGCTACTGAAGTGGCTCGTAAAATTGGGTACACTTCCGTGGGCCACGATATTATTTTCGGTTTGCCCTTTCAAACTTTGGAGCATGTCACCGAAACGATTTTGCAGACGAAGGAATTATTACCAGACCGACTGGCATTTTATAGCTACGCCCATGTACCTTGGATAAAAGGGAATGGCCAGCGTGGATTTAAGGATTCGGATTTGCCCTCGGCCGAATTGAAGCGTCAGCAGTACGAAACGGGCAAGCAATTATTGGCCGAAGTGGGCTATGAGGAAATAGGCATGGACCATTTTGCGTTAACATCGGATACCTTGTGTCAATCCATGGAAAATGGGAAGTTACATCGAAACTTCATGGGTTATACCGCTTCTAAAACGCAGGCTATGATTGGTTTGGGCGTATCTTCTATAAGCGATAGTTGGTACGGTTTTGCCCAAAATGTAAAGAACATTGAAAGCTATTATAATCTTTTAAAAGACGATAGTATTCCCGTATTTCGAGGTCATATTTTGAATAATGAGGATTTAATTATACGAAGACATATTTTGAACTTAATGTGCCAGTTTGAAACGAATTGGACCAAAAGCCACCTTTATTTTGAGGAACTCCCGGACGTTTTAATCCGTTTAAAGGAAATGGAAAAGGATGGATTGCTTGTAATAGATTCCAGTAGCATGCAGGTTACCGAAAAAGGACGGCCATTTGTACGCAACGTTTGTATGGCATTCGACATGCTATTGCAACGGAAAAAACCAGATACACAGTTGTTTTCAATGACTGTTTAAGAAGTATTTTAACAGGCCTATTAAGTTTAAAAAGCATAATTGTGTGGAAGAGTATTTAAAGAACCCTCCTAATTTCGATGACATCGAAATTTTCCTCCCTTTGGGAAAAGGTAGGAGCCGATATTGAAAAAATTTAGGTTAAAATCGAAAAAATCCTGAATTTTTGATCAAGATTTGCTCTCCTCTTTACAAAAAGAGGAGAATGAATTTCAATTTTTATTGAAAATTGAAAGAAAGAGGAGTTAAGAAATTGGAAAAACCCATTTTTTCATCTTCCCAACTCCTTTATTTAAAAACCTAATAGGTCTATAAAAACTAAAATCATGAAAAAAATTATTGTACCCATCGATTTCTCGGATCATTCCGAATATGCCCTGAAAACAGCTTCAAAATTGGCGAAAAAATATAATGCCGAGGTATTGGCTTTGCACATGTTGGAAATGTCAGATATCATGTTGTCAGCATCGGACGGTCTGCAAAATGAAAAAGCGGTGTTCTTTTTAAAATTGGCCCAGCAAAAGTTTGACAAGTTTTTAGAAAAGGACTATCTGAAGGATATAAAATTAACACCGATAGTTAAGCATTTTAAAGTCTTTAGCGAGGTGAATGATGTAGCTTTGAAGAATAATGCAGACCTGATTGTGATGGGGTCGCATGGTTCCAGTGGTATTGCAGAATTTTTTGTGGGCTCTAATACTGAACGGGTGGTGCGTAATGCAAATGTGCCTGTTTTGGTAGTAAAGGATGACCGTGCCGGAATCAATTTTGATGTGGTGGCCTTTGCTTGTGATTTTTCTGAAGAAGCTATTGAGCCTTACTTAAAAGCGGCTAAAATGTTTAATGTTATGGGGTCGAAATTGTATTTGATTCATGTGAATTTGCCCAATGACCGATTCCAAAGTTCCTTGGAAATTGAGAAAAAAGTAGTCAACTTTTTTGCCAAGGCTGAACGCAACTTGGACAAAATGGCCGATGTACACTACATCAATGATTATTCTGTGGAAGAAGGCGTTTTAAACTGCGCCAGTAAAATAGGGGCCGATTTGATTGTGGTACCCACCCACGGCAGAAAAGGTTTGGCGCACTTCTTTGAAGGCAGTATTGGCGAGGATGTGGCCAATCATTCTACCTTGCCGGTGATGACGTTTAAGATTTAGATAGTCGGCAAGCTGACTTAGTTTTTGAGGAGGTTCGTCTAACGGGTTTGTGTATGTTTCAGTGGCGTAGTTTAAGTAGCAAATAATTACTGAATGGAAAATCCGCCAGGATTTTCCCAAATAGACTATAGGCGAGCAATTGAATATACTCGTCTTAAGTTAGCATTTTATCTAGAATTTTGATAAGATCTCAATTTTCCGTTTTCAAAATATAAATATAATTCATGATAAATCCATTGTTCGTGAACACCCCAAGAACCAACAGTTTTATTTATTCTGTCAGGTTCGCCTAGACTTATTCTAGCCATTTTTTCGGTCATTCCTATCCAATAATATCCATCTAATAATTTCTTTCCTGTTTCATTACCGTATTGAGAAATAATTTTATTTTCATAAATCAACCTCTCCTTCTTTAATTTTTCAGCTTCCTTTTCTTTTATTACAAGTTTTTTGGAATACTCTAACTCAAATTTTTCTTTCTTTTTCAGTTCTATAATAGAATCTATTTTTTTGTTTTCTTCTATTAATTTTCTTTTAAAAACTTCCAAGTCTGAACTTTCGTTAATGTACATTTCGGAAATATATCCGAAATAAGGTCCTTTGTTGATAAGCCAATATCCATCTCTGTAATCCGTTAATTTTATTGTGTCATTTTTTTGCAATCGAGTAATAATTTGGGATAGTGGACTACTTTCTTCTCTCAATTTCCCTTCTCGTTTCAAGGTAGAAAATATCGTCAACTCATTATCATCATTTTTAAATTTCTTAAGTAATTTTTTTTCTTCTAAAATCTTAATTTTTGCATTAAGAAATTTTAGAGAATCTTGTTTTAATATTATTTCATTTTGAATTCTTTTTTGTTGAAATTTAAAATGAGAAATTGAATCATTTAAATTATCTAAAGTTTGGGAATTGATTGCAGGAGTTTTGAAAAAAATTAGAAGTATTATTGAAAGGTTTTTAATCATATCGGTCTTTGTCAATATTCTGAACAACTGGGAGATAAGCTTGCGTTTTAATGAAGTTTATCGAATGTTACCTGCCTTTCGGCAGGCAGGAACTAAAGTAGCGGAAATATTCCACAAAGTCAAGTAACTTTCAAACAGGAAAAATCAAGTGTCTATTCCATTTGAACCTCTGAAAGTGCCAATACATTAAACAGATTCGCCTTGGTCTTAAAGAAATCGTTTTCAATTTCGATGGCTTTTAGTTTGGCATCGATCAATTTGGATTCGCGCGAATTCACCAAAAACAACGAACTTTCACCCAAAAAGAATTTACGCTCCTCAGCAGTGAGCATTGTGGAATAATCTTCAACAATAGTACCTGTGACTTCATTTTGAAGCACATAAGAATCCAATTCCTGGTTGATGGCATCAATTTTATTTTGAAGGCTTACTTTGGTGTTTTGTATGTCGAATCTTGTATCCTGAAGTTTCAATTTGGCCAATTTCAAATCTCCACGTTCCTTTCTTAAAAATAAGGGAAAACTCACGTTTACACCACTTTTATATTGCGAAGTGCTAAAGGACCTCGCCACCTCAGGGGTTTGCGATAAAAAGTTATACTGCAAGTCGATTTGCGGTAACAGGTTGTTCGACATCAGTCGCTTTTCTATGTTCAGGCTTTGGTATTTGTAATCGAGTGAAAGCATTTTTGGATGTTCCTCAATATTAAAATTTTCAATATCCAATCCCGATGTATTTAGGGTTTCGTCGATATTGAAAAACGTATCGATGTCTGGTACGACACCTTCTTGAATTTCAATGGGGGTGTTGTCGTTTAGCCATAAATAATTGGACAGTTCCAAGGTAGCCTTGACAAACTTGATTCTGGATTTCTCTAAATTGAGCCTTCTGTCGTTCAGAGCAATTCGCGCCTCTACTGTGTCAATGGCCGACATGTCCCCGACTTCATAACTTTTTTTAATACCATTAAAACGCATTTCGGCATTGACCAAAAACTCCTCATAAACCTGCTTTTCGTTGTAGCGTCGCAACCAGTTAAAATAGGAAACTGTGGCCTCGTACAGAATATCATTCACCAATAATTGTCTGTCGGCCTGTGCCTGTTTTATGTAAAGTCTGGACTGGCGCAACATGGCCATACGTTTATTTGTTAGTAGGCCTCTAGCAACTGGAACCGAAATTCCCGCACTGTACAGGCCATCTTCAGGAACGAAGGCCTCTGGGCTTAAAAAATCACCGGTATTTTCCTCAAAATTACCTTTGAGTTCAATTCCGAACCAAGTGGGTATTTTGAAGGTGGCGTTCAATCTATCAAAGTATTCCGTGCCCTTAAATTTCTTTCTGTCGTAATCCACTTCAAGCTTAGGGTCAAAGGCGCCACGTGCTTTCATTAATTTGGCTTCACTTTCATTGATAACCAAATTAGCCTGTTTCACGATAGGGTGATACGATTTTACATAGCCCAAGTACTCAGCTAAGGTGATAACGGAGGTTGAGTCTTGAGCGGATACCAAACCGCTGAAGAGCAATAGTAAACTTACTATGAGGATTCTCATTTTTTATCCTTTTTTGAGGCCGTTTTGCTGCCTTCAGGTTGATAATAATTTGGGGGGAAACTGTTGATTTGTCGCCATAGCTCAAACCAAATCGGAACATCTTCCAAAAGGGCAATGGTTTGTGCGCCAGAGCCTACGCGTATGGCTTCGGGCCACTCGTGGTCTGTTTCATCAGGTGCTAATAAAACTCTGTATTTTCCATTATCGCTAATAAAGTTTTCGATGGCTACTACTTTTGCACCATAAGTACCATAGGAAACATTGGGCCAACCGCTAAATACAATGGCTGGCCAACCATCAAACTGCACACGCACCTGCTCACCAATATGTATTAGTGGCAAGTCAATGGGGCGTACAAAGGTTTCAACGGCCAGATCATACTGTTTTGGCATAATGCCTAATAACTCTTCTCCCTCTTTAAAGGTTACGCCAACACCACCTCTTAGTGCTTTATTGATAATGCCATTTAGTGGTGCCGTAACATATAGAAGACTATTTCTACGTTCATAATTGGTTTTGGCATTTTCCAGTTTTGTTACTTGCGCTTTAGTATCAAACTGACTGGATTGTGCCGTAAACATATCACTCTGGGCTTTTGAAATTTTATCGGCAAAAGTCGCTTTGGTTCTAGAGAGCTCGATTTCAGCGTTTATTACATCGTTTTGGCTGGCTAGATATTTATTTTGTTGCGAAATAAGTTTAGCTTGGGTTTCTTGAAGTTTTAGTCGTTTTTCCTCAACATCCTTCATCGCTTTTAAGCCCTCTTGTTGTAACGTAGCAATACGGTTGTATTGGGTTTCTGCAATCTTTAGATTGGTTTTAGCGGCTTCAAGGTCTATACTATCACTTTTTACTTTTAGTTTTGATTGTAAGAGTTTGTTCCTAGTTTGTTCAAGTTTTAAAGTCCGCTCGTTTTGTAGTGCAGAAATTTGTCGGTTTAGGGCGTCAACTTTTCCGCCATAAGCGTCTACCGAAGATGATTTTGCAATAATTTGTTGGTTGGTACGCTCAACCAACTGATCGTCAAAATAATCACTTTTAATCTCAGAAATCCTTAAAATAGTATCACCAGCTTTTACAGTATCGCCTTCTCTTACATACCATTCTTCAATTCGCCCAGGTATTTGCGATTGTATGGTTTGCGGGCGCTGATTTGGTGTTAGTGTAGTAACCAAGCCATCACCGGATATGTTCTGTGTCCAAGGTAAAAACAGTATTATTAGAATAATGATTGCCGCTGCTAACAAAAACCTGTTAAAGTACTTGTAATACCTTTTTTTCATTACCATTTTACCAGACTTATAGGAGTCTAGGTTAAAGGTTTTATTCAATTGGTTATGTGTTATATTTAGCATAACTTATATGTTTAGTTTTTTATACTTCCTTTATCCAGTGTTATTACCTCGCTACATTTGTTTAACCATGCATCGCTACTACTCACAACAATTAATGCCCAAGGTCTGTCTGCATGCGATAAATAGTCTATAATTGAGTTGGTTTCAGACAGGTTGAATCTATCTAAAGCATCTTCTAGTATTAATACTTTTGGTTGTTTTAAGATGGCTCTTGCCAAAACAATTTTTTTGGCTAAAGTGAACGACATTTGTTTGCCATCCGGGTACAGGATGGTATTTAGCCCATTAGCTTGCTCCTTTATATACTTTTTTAAACCTACTATTTCCATTACTTCATAGATTTGTTCGTCCGTAATACTCTCATTGGTGAAGGTTAAGTTGTCTTTTATGGTGCCTTCAAAGGGTGTCTCATCTGATAACGAAAGCCCTAATTGCGAGCGATAAAAGTTGAGCTGAATACTATTTAGAGACATATCGTTAACGTATATATGGCCACTTGTAGGCTCAATAACACCTGCAATTAAACGTAAAAGGGTTGATTTTCCTGCACCGCTTTCACCTCTTACCAGCATACGTGTTTTAGGATTTATTTTTAGTGATATATTCTTTATAATATGCGCCGTTTTATTTGCTACGCCGTAAGATACTTCGTCTAGTTCTATATTGAAACCGTTGTCGTATTGTGGGCGGTCTCCATTCTGGTCTTCTAATTCCTTATCTACTATTTGCCCTAGTTTTTCTAATGAAGTAAGGGTGTCATAGAAAGACTCCAAGCCAAGAATAAGTTTTTCAACAGAAGCTATCACCAATAAAATAATAATTTCTGCAGCTACAAACTGGCCAATGTTCATTTCCTGATTAAGTACCAAAGCACCTCCAATAAGTAGTAAGCTTGCTGTAACAATGACTTTAAAACTTATCATTTGAATAAACTGCAAGATCAAAACCCTAAAGTGGCTTTCTCTCGCTTCTAGGTAGCCTTTGACCAAATCGTCATTTTTATTTAAGCCCAAACTGGTGCTCCCAGAGAGTTTAAAACTAATAACAGTACGCGCAATTTCTTGTATCCAATGGGCTACTTTATATTTTTTCTTAGACTCTACTAAGCTGGTTTCTAAACCCTTAATTGCTGTAAATTTGAATACGACAAAAATAAGCGCCAATAGCAGTAACCCAAAGATGATGAAAAAAGGGTGGTAAAAGGATAGTAATATCAATGCAAAAATTATTTGAAGCACCGCGGTAGGTACATCTATTAAAATTTTGGATAAACTTTTTTGTATGGTTAGAGTATCAAAAAAACGGTTTGCCAGTTCAGGTGGGTAATAGTTACGTAATTCAGACATTTTTATTTTCGGAAAACGATAAGTCAGCTCAAAAGAAGAACGTGTAAAAATGCGCTGCTGAATACTTTCGATAATCCTTAGTTGCATTAACTGTAATACACCAGAGAATGCCACACCAAGCGTTACGAGTATTACCAATATTACCCAAGATGTAGATATTTGTGCACCTTGAATTAGGTTTATTATAGCTTGTATCCCTAAAGGGAGAGATAGTGCAACCACCCCGGTGAAAATAGCATAATATAATATTTGAAGTAAGTCCCTTTTTTCTAATTGTAATAAGCCAACTAAACGTTGCCAAGGGGTCTTTTTAGGCTGTTCCATAGTTAAGATTGTAAAGTTTTTGATACTAAATCTTTATAAAATTGAGTGGGTGTAATATCCAAATCACAATCCGTCATAGATGTGAAATGACTTTTTAAAAAGTGCTGATGTAAACTACCATCTATTATTGTGCTAGCTAAACTGGACGGATATTTATATTCTGGTTTTAATGCAGCAACCATATCGCGTAATCTGTATACAATACGTTTATAGATTACGAAGTAACCTTCTTTATTCTCTAAATCCACCTCTTTGGTTAAAAATGATTTAGAGTTTTCGTTAACCATGATACGATTCAGCACAACTTCGTTAATATGTGAGAAGCTAGAGTCTTCTTTTGTAGACCTAGAAACAACTTCTATGGCCTTTTGTAGTTTATCAAAAGGATTAAGGTTGTGGGTTTCAAGAACCAATTGGTACTCTATCCAGGCCCAATACCAAGAAGACAGATACAACAACAATTTATGCTTACTTTCAAAATAACGATACACGGAGCTCTCATTGGAACCTATTTTGGTACCGAGCTTTTTAAAGGTAAAGCTGTCAAAACCAATTTCATCTATAAGCAGAATGCTGTGCTCCACAATACGTTTGCCCAAGTTGGAGGACTCGGGGTCTTTTACATAGATTTTTTCAGGAACCGCTATCTTTAAGTTTGAAAGTAATGAATCCATAATTAATTAATTTGATTGCAAATATAATAGCAATACTATCATTATTGAAAATAAAACTATTGATTTTGTCAATAATACTTATAAGTATATTTTATGGATTAGGAAGAAAACTTATATAAATGCTTGGAAATTAACGATATGAAAAAACGAAAATTCTAAAAATTCGCTCTAAATTGGATCAAGATACTCGACTAATGACAGCTCATGCCCGACGAAGCCATCTCAAAAACAGGAGCGGGAGAGAGGTAAGGAATTCCTAGCCCCAAACCACGAAGAATAAAAAGAGTACCGATAATAACCACAAACACAGGAATAGCATTTTGGATGCGCTGTCTCGTCTTTCCTTTAAGGAAATTACTTAAGTAAATAGCAGTGGTCATCAAAGGAATGGTGCCTATGCCAAAAACCGCCATGTACATGCTTCCCCGGGCTACAGATCCAACCGCCATTGCACCAAAAACCGCCATATACACTAAACCACAGGGTAAAAACCCATTCAAAAACCCAATAGTTAAAAAAGTGTCCATGGTTTTTTTCTTCAAGGCGGTACCCAAAGCCGATTTCACTTTGGAAATCATTTTATAAATAGGTTTTGAAAAATTATAGCGGTTAAAGGTACTCTGAGGAATCAGTACCACCAAAATCATTAAAATGCCGATGGCTATGGATAGTTGCTGTTGAAACCCAAAAATGTAAAGGCTTTTTCCGATGAAGCCAAAAATCAATCCTATAATACTGTAAGACAACAATCTACCAAAATGATAGATGGCAATTTGGGATACTTTTTTTAGCGAATTGGAGCGGTCCACCGGTAACATAAAGGCTATCGGTCCGCACATCCCCACACAGTGAAAACTGCCCAATAAACCCAATATGAACGCCGACCAAAGCATGTTAATAATTTATCGCCTCTTTAAATAAATAAGATTTTCCCCTATATTGCCAATCAATTTTAATGTTCCAACGGCCATCTACCAAACGGTTGTCAGGTATGAGCAAATAAGGATTAGACAATGAAATAGAAGTTTCAAAGTCTAGTTGTTTGTTAGATGGCCTATATAGGAACACTTTACCTGTGATTTTTTTAAAGTCAATATCGCTCGGAAAATTAATTCTCAAGCCCTCGGACGACTTGCTATAACTAATATTTGTGGTAAGCGTTTTCGCATTCTTAAGCTTATCGATATCTTCCTGATACTTCAATTCCTCCCCATAATAATCCTCGCTCACCAAATCATGGTCGTACCTATCGTCAATATTCATCGACACAATAAAGTACATGATAAACCCAATAAATCCTACAAAGGCCAAAACAATTCCGGTACCCCAATTAATTTTCATACTCTTACTTCCTGCGAAAGCAGGAATCTCTTTTTAGTTAATACTTTTTTGTCATCCTGAACTTGATTCAGGATCTCATTTTATTTTGGGCGTTCCCTCCGTTCCATGCCTACAAAGTTTTTTTGGAAACCTTGCAGGAGTCTCTACGGGTCGGGCCTGCCTGCCGGCAGGCAGGCTTTCCGTTCCAAGTCCTCGCTCCGCCCTAAGGGGCTCCGCTGTGGGCTTTCCTCTGCAATCCCTAACGCGGGCCTCTCCGCCAAAGTCACTTCTCTAACTTCCAACATAAAGCTTCCAGCTTCAAACCCACCCCTGACCCCTCCAAGGAGGGGAAAGCGTACTCTTGAATTAAGCTTGAACGCTTAGAGTACATGAGTAACTACTGTTAACTGCGACTGTGACTGAAAACTGAAATTACCGATAACTCCTCGGCCCCAAGAAATTAGCAGTGGTCGTTTCTATCATTTCATCGCCCTTAAACACGCCAATTTTAATTTTATTTCTATCTCCGGTCAATGCCGAATTGTCAATCTCAATAAACAAAGTCCCTTCTGCAATCCCCTGTTTTGGTACAACAAATTCATCACTTGTGGACACCAATTTCAATTCCCCTTTATGCGATAGCAACTTCAAACTCACATCGGCAATATCCTCCGTAGTTTTGTTTACCAATTTATAGGTAAACACATTGCTGATGATGTTGCCTTCCTTGTGCTCGTAAAGCTGTCCGGGCAATCGTAGCACATTGGCTTCCACATCATTCCGCAAAAACAACATACCAATCAGCACACCTACCATAATAGTCAGTACCCCCATGTAGCCTTTCATTCTGGCGGTCAACTTAAACTTGGCCTTCTTCTCAATATTTTCCTCGCTCGCATAGCGTATCAATCCTTTGGGCAGATTGATGCTTTCCATAATATGGTCGCACTCATCAATACACGCCGTACAGTTGATGCACTCCAATTGCGTACCATTTCTGATGTCAATACCCGTTGGGCAAACATGTACGCATTGCAAACAGTCGATGCAATCACCGTGACCCAAAGCGTGACGGTCTTCATTTTTTCTAAACTTTTTCCGTCCGCTTTCCCCTTCACCACGTTTATGGTCGTAGGCTACAACAATGGATTTGGTGTCCAATAGCACCCCTTGCAATCTCCCATACGGACAAGCAATGACACAAACCTGCTCCCGAAACCAGGCAAACACAAAATAGAACACTCCCGTAAAAATCACCAAAGGAATTAAGGTTCCCATATGAGCTGTTGGCCCATCAATGATGTATCTGAATAATTCGTCACTACCGATTAAATACGCCAAAAATACGTTTGCAATCAAAAAGGAAATCACCAAAAAGATAAACCATTTTAGTATTCGCTTTCTGATTTTTTCAGCATCCCATTTCTGTCTGTCCATTTTGCGTTGCTTGTTTCTATCGCCTTCAATCCAATACTCAATCCTTCGGAATACCATTTCCATAAAAATGGTCTGCGGACAAATCCATCCACAGAAAATCCGTCCGAAGGCCACTGTAAATAAGGTGATAAATACCACCCCAATAATCATCGAAAACACAAACAGATGGAAATCCTGTGGCCAAAACGGAAATCCGAAAATATTGAATCGGCGTTCCATTACATTGAACATCAAAAACTGATTACCGCCAATTTTTATGAATGGTGAAAGAAAAAGGAAAGCCAGTAAAAAGTAGCTCACATACTTTCTGTACTCATAAAATTTCCCGTTAGGTTTTTTGGGGTACACCCAAGCGCGTTTCCCCTGTTCATTAACGGTAGCGATGCTATCTCTAAATATTTCGTTTTCTGGGGTGTCCACTTTTTTTACTTATCCTGCAAGGTTTCCAAAACCTTGTAGTTATATGATTTGAGATTTCTTTTTAAAGACCTCACAGGTTTCACTTGCGCTGAGCGCAGTCGAAGCGAAAACCTGTGAGGTCTGAGTTCAAGTGTTTAGTTTAGTTTGATATGTTGTACTTGAAATCTTTAGTTTTTCACAGTAATTATTGAACTGCATCAGATACCGCTTCAACGGCTTCGGCCGGAGCACTTTCATCTACCCAAATATCACCTTCCGGAGCTTTGGGTTCTGCCGGTGTAGTCCCCTGGAAGGTCAACACATAGCTCGCAACCTGAGCAATCTCAGATGGTTTTAAGTTCTGCTTCCAAGCAATCATCCCTTTTCCATCTCGACCACCTTCGGAAACGGTTCTAAATACATTTTTAATACCGCCACCAAGAATCCAATGCTTATCGGTTAAATTTGGACCGATACCTCCACCACCGTCAGCTTTATGACAAGCCACACAGTTGGTTTCAAAAATGGCCTGACCAGCCTTAAGGTCGGAAGCTTCGGTCAACATAGTAACCGTATTGATATCTACCAAATCCTTAGCAGTCTTTTTGTACTCTTCAATGGCAATTCTAGCTTCGGCCAATTCGGTTTCCAATTCATCAAGTTGCGTATCGCCATCAAAAATGTGATAGCGGACTAGATAAATTCCGGCAAAGATGATGGTAGCATAAAAGCCATACACCCACCAAGGCGGTAAATTGTTGTCCAGCTCTTTGATGCCGTCATAGTTATGGTCTAAAATAATTTCACCTTCTTCCTCAAGAGGCTTTTGCCCTAACAGTTTTATGTAGGTCTCTTTTAACCATTTAAACTCAAACGACTTTTCCTTTTCTGCCAAAAACTTAGCTTTGGCCTCTTCGTCCAATTTGTGGAGCATGACGTTTTCCAACGCCCCTACAATAGCTTCGATGGCAATAAGAATCAACAATACCAGCAAGAGAAACAATAGCACTGCCGGATATTCGATAAAGGCGGGCTTTTCACCGGAATCTACAAAGAATTCTACTGCTCCGAAAATAATCAGGAAAACTACAGGAACGCGAATCCAGGATGGAACTAAATTTTTCATTTGATAGTTGTTTTATTGTTTTTTAATGGACAAATGTAACCTCCTAGGTAAATCGAGTCCAGATTTGAATTTCGAATAGTCGGTTTCATAATATGTCGTTGTTTTGGTTGTCTAAAGGAATATTGCTTACTTTTTTGATATAGTCTTTTTTAGCGGAAACGACCCACCAAAATAAGGCCACAAAAAAGATGAAAAAGATGAGTAGCGAAATGATAGGATAGATTTCTATCCCCGTGATGCTCTCCATATGGTTTTTTACAAATTTTAACATGATGCTCTATTTTGAGGGTTAATTCTGTGCCGTTTCAACTTTAATGTCGGTACCCAATCGCTGTAAATAAGCGATAAGTGCCACAATCTCGCGGTTCTTCATTTCTACGAATGCCTCTCCGTTTTCGGAAGCATATTTTTTATCCGCTTCATAAGTTTTCGCAAAATCAGGGTCGCTATACAGGTTTTGCTCTATTTGAGTGCCCTGCGCTGTCATACTTTGTTGTGCGTTGGCAATCTCTTCATCTGAATACGGTACACCTAACGATACCATAGTTTTCATTTTGGCCTCGGTTTGCGATTTGTCCAATTCGTTCTTTATCAGCCATTGGTAACGCGGCATAATAGAACCAGATGAGGTACTTTGCGGATCGTACATGTGGTTGAAATGCCAGTTATCAGAGTACTTCCCACCCAAACGGTGTAAGTCCGGACCGGTACGTTTACTGCCCCAAAGGAATGGATGGTCGTACACATATTCCCCAGCTTTGGAATATTCGCCATAGCGTTCTACTTCACTTCTAAAAGGACGTATCATTTGCGAGTGACAACCCACACAACCTTCGCGGATGTAAATATCTCTACCCTCTAATTCCAAAGGTGTATAGGGCTTGACGCTTGCAATAGTTGGGATATTGGATTTCACCATAATGGTCGGTACAATCTGAATAATACCACCAATCAAAATCGCCACAGTAGCCAATAAGGTCAATTGAATTGGGCGTCTTTCCAGCCACGTGTGCCAACCTTCACTAGCAGTACGCTTTTTGGTTACACGCTCCAAAGCAGGGGCTTCGGCCAATTCATCTTCAACTTTGCTGCCACTTCTTACAGTAGCAATTACATTGTACACAAGTATCAGCATCCCAACGATGTACAAGGTACCGCCAATAGCACGCATCCAGTACATTGGGATGATTTCAGTTACGGTTTCCAAGAAGTTACCGTAAACTAGTGTCCCATCTGGATTAAACTGCTTCCACATACTAGCTTGTGTAAATCCAGCAACATACATCGGCAAGGCATAAATAATAATACCTAAAGTACCCAACCAGAAATGCAGATTAGCCAGTGGTAAGGAATGCAACTTGGTTTTAAACAAGCGTGGAATCAGGTAATAAATCATACCAAAGGCCATAAAACCGTTCCATGCCAAGGCGCCAACGTGTACGTGGGCAATAATCCAATCAGTAAAGTGGGCAATAGCGTTTACATTTTTAAGCGAAAGGGTAGGCCCTTCAAAAGTAGCCATACCATAGCCTGTTATCGCCACAACCATAAATTTTAATACAGGGTCGGTGCGTACTTTGTCCCAAGCTCCACGTAAGGTCAATAGTCCGTTAATCATACCACCCCACGATGGCATTAATAACATCACTGAGAACGTCACCCCGAGATTTTGCGCCCAATCAGGTAAAGCCGTATATAACAAGTGGTGCGGGCCAGCCCAGATATAGATAAAAATCAAAGACCAAAAGTGGATGATTGACAATCTATAAGAATACACTGGTCTATTCGCCGCCTTCGGAATAAAGTAGTACATCAGTCCCAAGAAAGGAGTAGTCAGGAAGAATGCTACCGCATTATGTCCGTACCACCATTGCACCAGGGCATCCTGCACACCAGCATACACTGAGTAACTTTTCAGTCCACTTACAGGTAATTCTAAACTATTAAAAATATGGAGGACTGCAACGGTAACCACGGTAGCGATGTAGAACCAAATGGCCACATACAAATGGCGTTGGCGACGTTTTAAAATCGTCCAAATCATATTCACCCCAAAAACCACCCAAACCAGAGCAATGGCAATATCAATTGGCCATTCCAGCTCGGCATATTCTTTGGAAGTGGTAATCCCCAAAGGCAGGGTAATTGCTGCCGCGACAATTATCAATTGCCATCCCCAAAAGTTGATGTTGCTCAAAAGGTCGCTCGCCATCCTCGTTTTCAACAGGCGCTGCAGCGAATAATATACCCCCGCAAACATGGCATTCCCCACAAAGGCAAAAATCACCGCATTGGTGTGCAAAGGTCGCAAACGGCCAAAACTCAACCACGAGATGCCATCGGTCAAATTCGGGAATAAAAACATAAAGGCAAGCAGTAAACCTACCACCATTCCTACAACCCCAAAAACAATGGTGGCATAAAGGAACTTAGTAACGATTTTATTATCGTAATGAAATTGTTGCATTTCCATAATTATAGTTATTAATCTTTCTTGGTTAGTATCGTTTTATCGGTTTTATCTTTGATTAATTCGTCCTCGAATAACATGCGGACAGACGGGGTGTAGCTATCGTCAAACTGACCCTTTTTTACGGCAACAACAAATGCCACAAAAAATGCAACAGCCACAATAATGCTTACTGCAAGCAAAACATATATAACACTCATACCTAATTGAAGTTACGGTTCAAAAATACTTTTTAGGTTCTATTCAAAAGATGACAATTGTCATGTTTCATTCCATTTTTTGGGCGTTACCCCGTTCGGTCGCTGAGGCTCTCGAAGCGGGGTCGGGCTTTCACTACTCAATCCCTCCTGCGTCGGGGATTTCAAACATGCCGTTCAATCCCTAACGCGGGCAAATCTGCCATATTCCGTGCCATTTGCCAACCCACGCGTCATTTGCAAAAGTGTTTAACCCTCCGAGTTTTTCTTTTGGAAAAACCCACCTCCCTTTATAAAAGGGAGGAGCCCATCACCTGTTTACATTCTTTTGGTTTTTGAGTTTGAGTTTTCCTCCCCTTCGGGGAGGCTAGGAGGGGCCTTGTACAAACCGTCGTAAACGCCACAATACTTATCGAACTCAAGGGCATTAAAATCGCCGCAACCACAGGAGCTAATTGTCCTGTAACCGCAAAATACAATCCGATAACATTGTAAATAAACGACAGCGCAAAACTCCATTTAATAATAGTGATGGCCGATTTTGAGGCTTTGATAAATCTATACAGCATATTAAATTTGCCTGCATCCAAAATCGCATCACAAGCAGGTGAAAACACATTCACATCCTCCGAAATGGCAATGCCAACATCGCTTTGCGCCAATGCTCCAGCATCGTTCAACCCGTCACCAATCATCAAAACTTTGGCACCTGAATTTTGGTGATGCTTGATATACTCCAATTTATCCTCGGGGGTTTGATTAAAAAACAATTTGGTTTTGGCCGGTAAAAGCTTGGTTAAATTTTCCCGTTCTCCAGCATTGTCGCCCGAAAGAATCACCAAATCATAGTCTTTTTTAAGTCTGTTGAATAATTTAGACAGGCCTTTTCTGTACTTATTATAAAAGGTAAACTTGCCTTTATAGTGGTTGTTGGTACTGACGTGAACGGCTGTGTTTAATGTCACCGCATCCGTTTGGTGGCCCACAAAAGGCGCCGAACCAATTTTAATAAAATCGTCCTTGTGTTTTGCCGTGATTCCCTTCCCGACGTGTTCTTCATAATTATCCAAAGTCAATATATCATTGTCTTCCAAAAGGCTATACAGTGAGCGGCTCAAAGGATGGTTCGAATTTCGCAAGGAACTCTTCAACAAGATTTCTTCAGTATCTGAAAGCGTCTCACCTTCATAGGAAATTGAAGATTCTTTATTGGCAGTAATCGTTCCGGTTTTATCAAATATAATGGTGTCAATCGAAGCTAATTGTTCAATCACCGAAGCATTTTTGGCGTAGAATTTCAACTTGCCAAAAATGCGCAACAAGTTACCAAAGGTAAAAGGGGAGGCCAATGCAATAGCGCAAGGACATGCAATAATCAACACCGCGGTAAACACATTTAAGGCTTTGGATGAGTCCACAAGAAGCCAATAACTCGTTGCAATTATGGCAATACTGAGTACGGCCAGTGTAAAATGTTTGCTGATTCTATTGGTGAGATTCGTAAAGCTGTCCTCTTTGTTTTTATTGAACACATCGTTGCTCCACAATTGGGTCAGATAACTTTGCTCTACGGTTTTTAAAACATCCACTTCAATACTGCCTTCGGTTTGTTTGCCACCTGCAAATAATTTATCCCCGGATTGTTTTGAAACCGCATCCGATTCCCCGGTCACAAAACTGTAATCAATACGGGCATTCCCATTAATCAAAATACAATCTACGGGAATTAATTCTTCATTTCGAATCAATAACCTATCGCCTTTTTTAATGTCGTAAACCTGAATGGATTCCTCGGAACCGTCATTCAAAATCTTCGTAATTCCGATAGGAAAATAGGACTTATAATCCCGTTCAAACGATAAGAAATTATAGGTTTTCTGTTGGAAGAATTTACCAAGTAATAAAAAGAATACCAAACCAGATAAGCTGTCAAAAAAGCCCGTCCCGATATCAAAAACGATTTCAGCAGTACTTCGTAAAAACAACACGGTTATCCCCAAAGCAATGGGCACATCAATATTTAAAAGTTTGGATGTTAAGCCTTTGTAGGCAGAAATAAAATAGTCCTGCGAGCAATAAAACACCACCGGAAGCGAAAAGGTAAACATCAACCACCTGAAGGTGTGTTTAAATTGTTCCAACCAATACTCGCCCACTTCAAAATACTCGGGAAAGGACAAAAACATGATGTTGCCAAAGGCGAACCCAGCAATGCCCAATTTGTAAATCAAGGAACGGTCCACATTCTTTTTGCCGACACTGTAATCGTCCAAACTTATAAAGGGTTCGTAGCCAATGCTACTTAACAATCGCACTAAATCTTTTAGTGAAAAGTCTTCGGTGTTATAATTAACTCGAACGGTTTTCTTTCCAAAATTCACGATGGATGAACTCACCGACGGATTCAACTTGTTCAAATTTTCTAAAATCCAAATACAGGAACTGCAATGGACATGTGGAATATAAAGGGTTACGATTTGCGTTTTGTCGTCATTAAACTCCAACAAACTTTCTACAATCTTCTCGTTGTCCAAAAAGTTGTATTTACCCTCAATTTCTTTTGGAGTTGCACCCGGAGCGTTCTCTAAATCGTAATAGCAGGTTAAATCGTTTGCAGAAAATATCTCGTACACGGTTTTACAGCCGTTGCAACAAAATGATTTGTCGTCGAATACAATTTTGGAAGATGTGGCGTCCAGACCACAGTGGAAACATGTAGAATGTTCCATATTATTTGCTCATTTACCTGTGTGCAAAGGTTACAAGTTAGCCAAAAAATAAATATGATATCTGTCATGTTTTATTTATTTTTACACATCAAACAAATTGATAGGTATGAGCAAATGCGAACAATGCATTATTAAACAATTTAATGCGCTCAAATCGCTGACTAAGGATGAGTTAGTGAGAATTTCGGCGTGTAAAACTTCAAAAATTATAAAAAAAGGCGAAGTCATTTTTGAGGAAGGTGATACGATAAATGGTGTGTATTGCGTCAAGGATGGTATCTGTAAATTGTCTAAATTAAGCGAAAACGGCAAGGACCAAATCGTTAAAATGGTGGTGAAAGGCCAATTGATTGGGCAACGCTCTTTGGTGAGCAATCAAAGTGCAAATCTTCAGGCAACGGCGCTTAACGATATGGAAGTTTGTTTTATTCCGCGGAGCGAAATTATTTCTGACCTTCAAAAAAACCCAAAGTTTTCGTTTGATATGCTAAAGGATATGGCCAATGATTTACGTGAGGCAGATGATATTATCGTCAATATGGCTCAAAAATCGGTACGTCAGCGTTTGGCAGAAACATTAATCTATATCCACGAAAGTTTTGGGGTAAATCCCGATGGTACTTTAAGCATTTTGTTGTCACGTGAAGATTATGCCAATATTGTAGGCACTGCTACCGAGTCTGCTATTAGGGTGCTTTCACAATTTAAAAAAGAGGGCATGATTTCTACCATTGGAAAATTTATCAAGATAGAGGACATCAATGCGCTTAGAAGAGTGGAATAGTGCCTATTCAATTTTCTTGTTAAAGAATAGATAAATCTAATTAAGAGATCATTCGTGTTCTATAAAAATGTAGTATTTTTATGGAGCTATGAATACATCCCGTGTTTTAAGAACCGGCTTCGTTTTTAAGACTTACGAAGCGCCCTATCAATCTCCATTTGAAAAGCTTTTCGATATTTTCAAGGAATTGATAACGTACACCTCAGGTGATTTTGACGAGGCCATTGATTGGTTGCGAGAATTAGATAAGGAATACAAACTCACCACACCGGATTATACCATTGAAGATTTTATAGAAGACCTAAAAAAGAAAGGCTATTTGCGCGAAGAAATAGACCCAGATGGTAACGGAAGTGGTTTGACGATAACGGCCAAAACCGAACGCGCCATCCGTCAACAAGCGTTGGATCATATTTTCGGGAAGATTAAAAGAAGCGGACAGGGCAATCATAAAAGTAAAAGCCCGGGAATAGGGGATGAGCACACAGGTGATTTTAGGGCCTATCAATTTGGCGATGCATTGGATAAGGTTTCAATGACAGAAAGCTTAAAAAATGCCCAGGTCAATCATGGGATTTCGGATTTTACCCTATCGGAAGATGATTTGGTAGTTGAAGAAACTTTGCACAAGTCCCAAATGAGTACGGTGCTGATGATTGATATCAGCCATAGTATGATTTTGTATGGTGAAGACCGCATCACACCTGCCAAAAAAGTGGCCATGGCTTTGGCGGAGTTGATCACCACCCGATACCCGAAAGACACATTGGATATCATCGTTTTTGGAAATGATGCGTGGCGAATAGAAATTAAGGACTTGCCCTATTTAAAGGTCGGGCCGTACCATACTAATACTGTTGCAGGCTTGCAATTGGCCATGGATTTGCTAAGACGAAAGAGAAATACAAACAAACAAATCTTTATGATAACCGATGGCAAACCCAGTTGTTTGCGCTTGCCTGACGGACAGTATTATAAAAATAGCATGGGGCTGGACTCTCACATTATCAATAAATGCTATATGATGGCGCAACAAGCAAGACGATTGCATATTCCCATCACCACATTTATGATTGCAAAGGATAGCTATCTGATGCAATTTGTACGGGAGTTTACCTATGCCAATCAAGGCAAAGCATTTTATACCGGATTGAAAGGTTTAGGAGAAATGATTTTTGAGGATTATGAAACGAATCGGAAAAAGAGAATTAGGGGATGAAAAGCCCCTCCTAACCTCCCCATTGGGGAGGAATACTCAACAGGAGAAAAAAATTAGTAATAAAGCGCTGAGTAAGCACGCAACAGTGGTTCCTCCCTTTTAAAAAGGGAGGTGGGTTCCGATTCCATAAGAATCGGAATTCGGAGGGTTAAAAATTTAGAATAAGATGAAGCAAAAAATACACACATTAAAACATTTAAAAGAGAAACGTGCAGAATTAAGAAAATCCTTAACACCTGCAGAAGCATATTTATGGAAACATTTGAAAGCAAGACAGTTTAATGGAAGACGATTCAATAGGCAACACAGCATTAAGAATTATATTGTCGACTTTTATTGTGCCAAGGAAAAGTTAATAATAGAATTGGATGGCGAAGTCCATAATAATGCTTTAGCTCAAGAAAATGATGAGAAAAGAACAAAGGATTTAGAGGAATTGGGGTATACTGTAATTAGATTTGAAAACAAATTGGTATTTGAGAATTTGGCTTCAGTTTTTATGGAAATTCAAAGTAATTTTAAATAAAACTCCTCTTTCTTCTGATTTTCTTTTGGAAAATCAGAATTCATTCTCCTCTTAAATTTAAGAGGAGAGCCTGTGGATAACAAATAAATTGATAGGATATTCAAATCAGCAAAAATATAATTATATCAAGTTCTTCCCTTTTTGAAAGGGAGGTGGATTCCAATTCCTTGAGAATTGGAATTCGGAGGGTTATAAAAATCCCTAAGAATAAAACAAAAGATTAGAAAAGTCAATGAAAAACATAAAAACACTAGGTGAACTAAAGAATACTGGATACCAATCCAAATCCATTAAAGATGAATTAAGGGACAATCTCATTTATAAAATTAAGAACAAGGAAACCACTTTTGAAGGCGTACATGGATACGAAAACACTGTGATTCCTGAATTGGAACGTGCCATTTTATCCCGACATAACATTAACCTTTTGGGATTACGAGGACAGGCCAAAACACGCTTAGCGCGTTTGATGTTGAATTTATTGGACGAATTCATTCCTGTGATTGAAGGTTCAGAAATTAATGATGATCCATTCAATCCGATTTCGAGATATGCCATTGAAATGATTAAAGAAAGGGGTGATGATACCCCAATTTCGTGGTTACACAGAAGTGAACGGTTTGCAGAAAAATTAGCAACGCCTGATGTTACGGTTGCTGACATTATAGGCGATGTGGATCCCATCAAGGCGGCCAACTTGAAATTGAGCTATGCAGATGACCGTGTCATTCATTACGGCATGATTCCACGGGCCAATCGCTGTATTTTTGTGATTAACGAATTACCAGATTTACAGGCTAGGATTCAAGTAGCACTATTTAATATTTTGCAGGAAGGGGATATTCAAATTCGTGGGTTTAAAGTGAGGTTGCCTTTGGATATTCAGTTTTTGTTTACGGCAAATCCCGAAGATTATACCAATAGAGGTAGTATTGTCACCCCCTTAAAAGATAGAATTGGGTCTCAAATTTTAACGCATTATCCTGAAGATATCGAAACTGCCCGAACTATCACTGCTCAAGAAGCCAAAGTGGTGGAAAGTCAAAAGGAACATATTTTAGTGCCAAGTTTGGCAAAAGACCTATTGGAGCAAATCGTTTTTGAGGCCAGGGAAAGCGAATACATAGATGCGAAAAGTGGAGTAAGTGCCCGTTTAAGTATTACGGCATACGAGAATTTATTGAGCACTGCCGAGCGCAGGGTATTGTTGGCCGGAGATAATAATACCATGGTCCGTTTAAGTGATTTTATGGGAGTAATTCCCTCTATCACAGGAAAAGTTGAACTGGTGTATGAAGGAGAGCAGGAGGGTGCGGCCGTGGTTGCATATAATTTAATTGGAGAGGCGGTAAAGAGTCTTTTCGAAGAGTTTTTCCCTAAAATTGAAAAACTTAAAAAGCAGGATGAGGAAACACCCTATGACGATATTGTATCCTGGTTTTTTAATCAAAAGGATGGCTTCGAACTTTTAGATGATTTGAGGGATAAGGAATACCAATCCTTGTTGGACGGTGTTTCGCCTTTGGATGATTTATTAGGGGCTTACCAGCCAAACTTGCGAAAAGAAGAAAGTTACTTCGTAAAGGAATTTGTGTTATGGGCTCTAGCAGAATACAAACAACTGAGCAAAAACCGCTTTAAGCAAGGTATCCAGTTCAAGGATCCATACGGCAGTTTTATAAGCGGTATTTAATAGTTTATCCTAAAAAAAACATGTAGTTTATCGAAAAGTAATAGTAGTGATGGTCTTCATAAGTATTGGGTGTCGTATATTAGGAAAATAAAACGCAAGTCATGATAAAATTTCCTACTTTATTGTTTCTACTATTTTTAACTACACGCTTTTGTATTGCGCAAATATCCAATGTCGATTTCTTAAATAGAGATTACCCTTATGGCATAAAGCCTACAAATGTTCAGTCAAATGATGTCTATAATGTATATGTTTCATGGCGTAATACATTTGCAACCACTTGTGTCGATGACAGATATAGAATAAAATTTGATACTCCTTCTGAAACCGTATCCGAAGGTGTTGCTTATGGGATGCTACTATCTGCTTATGCAAACGATAAGGAACTTTTTGATGGTTTATGGTTGTATTATAAAGACTTTTCTAATGCAAACGGCGTAATGAACTGGAAAATTAATGGATGTACAACTGTAATTGGGCAAAACGGTGCTTCGGATGCAGAGTTAGATGCCGCATTGGCGCTCATGATAGCTGATAAAAAATGGGGAAATACAGGTGCTATAAACTACAAAAGTGATGCTGAAGTATTAATAAGTAAAATAAAGGCTCACGAGGTAGAATCTGGAACAAATGTGTTAAAGCCAGGTGATGCCTGGGGAGGAAGTAATAATACTAATCCATCTTATTTTGCTACTGGATATTTTAGGGCTTTTGGAGAGTATACCAATGATGAAACATTCTGGACTGCAGTAGCAAATAAAAGTTATGATATTATTAATGCAAATCTTAGTAAAAATAACGCAGTTTATAATTTGGTTTCGGATTGGTGTGAAGCAGATGGAGACTATTCTACTCAAGTGGATTGGGCGCATAACAAAGGAAAATCATATTATTATGATGCCGCAAGAACACCTTGGCGAATAGCGGTAGATTACATTTGGTATGGAAATACTAAAGCTCTAGATTATTTGAATTTGTGCAATGGTTTTGTAAATAATCAAGGCGGTTTTAATCAAATTTATCCAGGATACAGTCAATTGGGTGTTCCAGAAAATACAGGTTATAAAGACCCTACCTTTACAGGTGCATATGCAACGGCTGCGATGTCATCAACAGATCAAAGTTTTGTCAATAATGGGTATACAGAAACAAAAAATCAATCTACATCTGCATATTTTGGAGCCACACTAAGAGCTATTTATATGTTTATAATGTCAGGAAATGGTTATAACCCTATAACTGAAAGCGTATTAAGTGTTGAAAAAGTAATTGAAGATGATATCACATTTTTTCCCAATCCCACTTCTGATTTTCTACATCTAAATTTTAAAACTCACGAAGAAAAAAGTATTAAAATATATGCTCTCAATGGAGTTAATTTGTGGTCTAAAACTATCAGTTCCAAATCAGAGGTAGTAGATACGAGAACTTTTAAAAGTGGTATTTATATCATAAACATTAATAATTCAAAACCCGTTGTGCATTTTAAATAATGCTAGTTTTAATATTGTTGATATTTCTATCAAAGACAAACC